>NZ_JBBCKO010000011.1:0-156705 GCF_037153335.1 Pseudoxanthomonas sp. USHLN014 | reverse complement strand
CTTCAGGATCGCCGGCACGCCGATCTCCGACTGGTCGCCTTCCAGCGCCAGACGGGCCGAACCGTGGATGATCGGGGTGTCGTCGCCCGGGAACTCGTACTTGCTCAGCAGCTCGCGGACTTCCATCTCCACCAGCTCCAGCAGCTCGGCGTCGTCCACCATGTCGGCCTTGTTCAGGAACACGACGATGTACGGCACGCCCACCTGGCGCGAGAGCAGGATGTGCTCGCGGGTCTGCGGCATCGGGCCGTCAGCGGCCGAGCACACCAGGATCGCACCGTCCATCTGGGCGGCGCCGGTGATCATGTTCTTCACGTAGTCGGCGTGGCCCGGGCAGTCCACGTGCGCGTAGTGGCGGCTCGGCGATTCGTATTCCACGTGCGCCGTGGAGATCGTGATGCCGCGCGCCTTCTCTTCCGGCGCCGCGTCGATCGCGTCGTAGGCCTTGAACTCGCCGCCGAAACGCTCCGCGCCCACCTTGGTCAGCGCCGCCGTCAGCGTCGTCTTGCCATGGTCAACGTGACCAATCGTGCCCACGTTCACGTGCGGCTTGGTGCGCTCGAACTTACCCTTTGCCATGGCTGCTTCTTCTCGGATCGTTAGATAAGAGGGTGAAACGTACTGCTTGGATGGTGCTCACGAAAGGAATCGAACCTTCGACCTCCTCCTTACCAAGGAGGTGCTCTACCGACTGAGCTACGTGAGCGTGAAACGTGTGGCAGCTGCGGACCATCTGGCGACGATGGAGCGGCAGTTCAATGGAGCGGGAGACGGGAATCGAACCCGCACCATCAGCTTGGAAGGCTGAGGTTCTACCGTTGAACTACTCCCGCGCCGGGATACCGCAACTGCTCAAACTTCTTGGTGGAGGGAGGTGGATTCGAACCACCGAAGGCGTAAGCCAGCAGATTTACAGTCTGCCCCCGTTGGCCGCTTGGGTATCCCTCCGGATGACGCTTGGGTCCGGCCTTTCGGGCCGGGGTGAAACAGCCGGTGATTCTGGCGTGGGATCGATGTGCTGTCAACGACTGCGCGAGGATCCTGCCCGATTCACCGGTGCGCCTGGAGCGGGCGCATGCTCACCTTCGCAGGCGAGCCCCGCGGCGGCCTGCCGCGGGGGCGCGCATTGTGGCAGGCAATGGCCGCCACGGGAAGCACCATGTTGCCCTGCGGCGTGCCATCACGGGCGCTCGTCTTCAGCCTGTATGGTGCGCAGCGCGTCGAATCGTGGCGTGGCGCCTGACTTCGGAGACTCATGACACAGGATTTCAGCTTCGAGCTTGGCGAGGACATCGACCAGCTCCGCGACGCCGTGCGCACGTTTTCCAGCGAGGTGATCGCCCCGCTGGCCGACCAGGCCGACCGCGACAACGCCTTCCCCAACGCGCTGTGGCCGCAGTTGGGGCAGATGGGCCTGCTCGGCCTGACCGTGGAGGAGGAGTACGGCGGCACGGCGCTGGGCTATCTGGCGCATGTGGTGGCCATGGAGGAGATCTCGCGCGCGTGCTCGGCCATCGGCCTGTCCTACGGCGCGCATTCCAACCTGTGCGTCAACCAGCTGCGCAAGAACGGCGACGCCGCGCAGAAGGCCCGCTACCTGCCCAAGCTGGTCAGCGGCGAGCACATCGGCGCGCTGGCGATGAGCGAGGCCGGGGCCGGCTCGGACGTGGTCGGCATGAAGCTGCGGGCGGACCGGCGCGGCGATCGCTACCTGCTCAACGGCACCAAGATGTGGATCACCAACGGGCCCGACGCGCATACGCTGGTGGTGTACGCCAAGACCGATGCGGCGGCCGGGGCGCGCGGCATCACGGCGTTCATCGTCGAACGCGGGTTCAAGGGCTTTTCCACCGCGCAGAAGCTGGACAAGCTGGGCATGCGCGGGTCGAACACCTGCGAGCTGGTGTTCGAGGACTGCGAGGTGCCCGAGGAGAACATCCTGGGCGGCCTGGGCCAGGGCGTGAAGGTGCTGATGTCCGGCCTGGACTACGAGCGCATCGTGCTCTCCGGCGGTCCGCTGGGGATCATGGCCGCGTGCCTGGACACGGTGCTGCCCTATGTGCGCCAGCGGCGGCAGTTCGGCCGGCCGATCGGCGAGTTCGAGCTGATGCAGGGCAAGCTGGCCGACATGTACGTGGGCTTCAACGCCTGCCGCGCCTACGTGTACGCGGTGGCGCGGGCCTGCGACCGCGGCCGCAGCACGCGCAAGGACGCGGCCGGGGCGATCCTCTACAGCGCCGAGAAGGCCACCTGGATGGCCGGACAGGCGATCCAGGCGCTGGGCGGCAACGGCTACATCAACGAGTACCCGACCGGGCGGCTGTGGCGCGACGCCAAGCTCTACGAGATCGGCGCGGGCACCTCGGAGATCCGGCGCATGCTGATCGGGCGTGAACTGGTGGGCCGCTCGGATTGAGCGGTCCGGCGCGATCCGGGAACGGCTGATGCCTGCCGTGTCCGCAGCGCCCAGCGCCCTTGGCTAACTGCGCCAAGGTTGCTGGGTTCCCGCGCTCAGGGGAACGACGACATGAGGCCTGTCAGCGACCCCCAGGGCGCATTCAACGAAAAGGCCGCGCAATGCGCGGCCTTTTCGTGACGACTTGGCAATAGCGACCCGGCAGGCTGCGGCCGGCTTCAGACGTTGAAGCGGAAGTGCAGGATGTCGCCTTCCTGCACCTTGTACTCCTTGCCTTCCAGGCGCAGGCGCCCGGCTTCCTTGGCCCCCGCCTCGCCCTTGTACTTGATGAAATCGTCGTAGGCGATGGTCTCGGCGCGGATGAAGCCCTTCTCGAAGTCGGTGTGGATCACCGCCGCGGCCTTGGGCGCCGTGGAGCCGGCCTTGACCGTCCAGGCGCGCACTTCCTGCACGCCGGCGGTGAAGTAGGTCTGCAGGCCGAGCAGCTGGTAGGCGGCGCGGATCACGCGGTTCAGGCCGGGCTCTTCCAGGCCCAGGTCGGCCAGGAAGGCGTCGCGGTCGGCGTCCTCCAGCTGCGAGAGCTCCTCCTCGATCGCCGCCGACACCGGCACCACCTGGGCGCCTTCGGCCTGGGCGCGGGCGCGCACGGCGTCCAGGTGCGGGTTGTTCTCGAAGCCGTCCTCCAGCACGTTGGCGATGTACATCACCGGCTTGAGGGTGAGCAGGAACAGATCGCGCACCAGCGCCTTCTCCTCCTCGTCCAGGCCGGCCGCACGACCGGGCTTGCCGTCGTCCAGCGCCTTGCGCAGCTTCTCCAGCACCGGCTTGCGCGCGATCATCTCCTTGTCGCCGCCCTTGGCGCCGCGCTCGGCGCGATTGAGCGCCTTCTCCACGCTGTCCAGGTCGGCCAGCGCCAGCTCGGTGTCGATGGTCTCGATGTCCGAGATCGGATCGACCTTGTTGTTCACGTGGATGATGTCGCCATGCTCGAAGCAGCGCACCACGTGGGTGATCGCATCGACCTCACGGATGTGCGCCAGGAACTTGTTGCCCAGGCCCTCACCGCTGGCCGCACCGGCGACCAGGCCGGCGATGTCGACGAACTCCACCGCCGTGGGCACGACCCGCTGCGGCTTGACGATCTCGGCCAGCGCGCCCAGGCGCGGATCCGGCACCGGCACCACACCCACGTTGGGCTCGATGGTGCAGAACGGGAAATTGGCCGCGGCGATGCCCGCCTTGGTCAACGCGTTGAAGAGGGTCGACTTGCCGACGTTCGGCAGACCGACGATGCCGCATTTGATGCCCATGTGTGTAATCCGGGAATGGAGAATCGGGAATAGGGAATCGAAGAGCGTGGCCGCCTTTCCATTCCCCATTCCCCATTCCCTATTTGCCCTGTGTATGCAACCGCTTCATCGCCTCGTTGAAATCGCCGGCCACTGCCAGGGGCAGCACGTCCAGCGCGTCGTCGATCGCTCGGCCGATCAGGATTTCGTCGTCCGCGCTCGGTCGGCCCAGCACCCACCCGGTGACCTTGTCCTTGTGGCCGGGATGGCCGATGCCGATGCGCAGGCGGCCGAAGCGCGCGTGGCCCAGCAGTCTGATGATGTCGCGCAGCCCGTTCTGGCCGCCGTGGCCGCCGTCGAACTTCAGGCGCGCGATGCCGGGCGGCAGGTCCAGTTCGTCGTGGACCAGCAGCGTCTGCTCGGGCTCGAGCTTCCAGAAGCGCAGGGCCGCCACGACCGACTTGCCCGATAGATTCATGTAGGTGGCCGGCTTGAGCAGGCGCACCGTCTGCCCGCCAAGGCTGACCTGGGCGGTCTCGCCGAACAGCTTGGCGTCCACGGCGAAGCGCGCGCCCAGCTGCATGGCGAGGGTGTCGACAAAACGGAACCCGGCGTTGTGCCGGGTCCGCAGGTGTTCGGTTCCGGGATTTCCCAGTCCGACGATGAGACGCACGCCTTCCATCGAAGGTTCGCCGAACCGCCGGGACGCGCCGCTGGCGCGCCCCGGCGCGTCCGGTTACTCGGCGTCCTTGGCTTCGCTGTCGTCGGCGACCTTGGCGGCCGGCACGTCGGCCGACGCCTCGCCCTCGGCGGACTCGTCCTCGACCTTGACGTACTTGGCGGTGACCACGGCCACGTCGTGCTCGGCGCCCAGCTTCAGCTCCGGCAGTTCCACGCCCTTGGGCAGCTTGAGCTGCGAGAGGTGGATCACGTCGCCGACGGCCAGGTTGGACAGGTCCAGCTCGATGAACTCGGGCAGGTCGCCCGGCAGGCACTCGACCACGACTTCGTTGAGCTCGTGGGCGACCACGACGTCGGCGGCCTTGCCGGCCGGCGAGGTGTCCTGGCCCAGGAAGTGCAGCGGCACGGCGGTGCGGATGGACTCCTTGTCGTTCACGCGCTGGAAGTCCAGGTGCATGATCTGCTGCTTGTACGGATGGCGCTGCATGTCACGCAGCAGCACCTTCTGCACGTCGCCGTTGAGGCTCAGCGAGAGGATCGAGGAGTAGAACCAGTCGTGCTGGCTGGCCAGCCAGACGTCGTTGTGGCTCAGCTGGATGCTGACCGGCTTGAGGTCGCCACCGTAGACGATGGCGGGGACGCTACCGGCGTGACGCAGGCGGCGGCTCGCACCCTTCCCCCCGTCCTCGCGGCGCTCCACCTTGATTTCATGTGTCGTTGCCATGGGTTTTTCACTTCTTTGCTTGAGTAAGCCACCTCGCGGTGGCGATGCGACTCCCCCGCGACCAGGAGAGCCGTTGGAAGGCCGGGATTCGGCATTCGGGATTGGGGATTCGCCAAGCGCGCTAACGCCCTGCGAATCGCCAATGCCCAATCCCCAATCCCGACCTCAATCCACGTACAGCGAGCTGACCGACTCGCCGAAGGCGATGCGGCGGATGGTCTCGGCCAGCATGCTGGCCACCGACAGCTGGCGGATCTTGCTGCAGCCCTTGGCCGCATCCGACAGCGGGATGGTGTCGGTGACCACCAGCTCGTCCAGCACCGACTTGTTGAGGTTGTCCACGGCCGGGCCGGACAGCACCGGATGGGTGCAGTAGGCGGCGACCTTGGTCGCACCCCGGTCCTTCAGCGCCGCGGCGGCGGCGCACAGGGTGCCGGCGGTGTCGACGATGTCGTCGACCATCACGCACTCCTTGCCCTCGACGTCGCCGATGATGTTCATCACCGTGGACACGTTGGCGCGCGGACGGCGCTTGTCGATGATCGCCAGCTCCGCATCGTCCAGGCGCTTGGCGACCGCGCGGGCGCGCACCACGCCGCCCACGTCCGGCGAGACCACCATCATCTTGTCGGTGCCGTAGGCGCGCCAGATGTCGGCCAGCAGCAGCGGCGAGGCGTAGACGTTGTCGACCGGGATGTCGAAGAACCCCTGGATCTGGTCGGCGTGCAGATCGACGGTGAGCACGCGGTCGGCGTTGACCGCGCTGAACATCTTGGCGGCGACCTTGGCGGTGATCGGCACGCGCGAGGAGCGCAGTCGACGATCCTGACGCGAGTAGCCGAAGTACGGCACCACCGCGGTGACGCTGGCGGCGCTGGCGCGCTTGAGCGCGTCGATGATCACCAGCAGCTCCATCAGGTTCTCGGCGCTGGGCGCGCAGGTCGGCTGGATCACGAACACCTCCTGCCGGCGCACGTTCTCCTCGATCTCCACCTGCACTTCGCCGTCGGAGAAGCGCGAGACCATCGCCTTGCCCGGACGCACGCCGAGTTCGCGGCAGATGCTGTGGGCCAGCGGCTTGTTGGCGTTGCCGGAAAAGACCAGCAGGCTGCGATCGTCTTGCATGGGGAATCTCGTGGGACAGCGGCAGGAAAACGGGATGGACGGCACTGCGCGGGCGCCGGACTGCGTGGCGTGCAGGCCGAGGACTCGCCTTGCGCGTCCCGGGTCAATGAGGCAACCGGTCGGGCCGCGCGCGCATGCGATGAGGACATTGGCTGGGGCGGTAGGATTCGAACCTACGAAATGCCGGGATCAAAACCCGGTGCCTTAGGCCTCTTGGCGACGCCCCAGTGGATCAGTCCTTGCGTGCGCTCCCGTCCAGGGCGTCCAGCAGGGGCGAACGCGCCGCCCCGGCCACCACCCAGCCGCGCAGTTCGCTCGGCAGCAAGGCCAGTCCGGCCTGGGCGGCCTGAAGGCTTGCGAACTCCACGAAACAGCCGCTGCCCGTCCCCGTCAGTCGTGGCGTCCCGATGCGCGAGAGCGTGGCGAAGACCGCCTCGATGGCAGGTTCGCGACGACGCAGCACCGGCTCGAACACGTTGTCGGGCACGGATCCGGAAAGGAAGTCCGCTATTTTCACGGGTGCGGCATTGCGCGTCAAATCCGGGGAGTCGAACAGGACCGGCGTGGCGACATGCAGGCCGGGGTCGACCAGCACGTACCAGGCCGGCGGCAGCGCGATCGGGGTCAGGCGCTCGCCGACGCCTTCGGCCCAGGCGTTGCGCCCGCGCACGAAGATCGGCACGTCCGCGCCCAGCGTCAGGCCCAGCGCGGCCAGCGCGTCCTCGCCCAGGGCCGTGCCCCAGAGGTGGTCCAGGACGCGCAGGACGGTGGCGGCATCGGACGAACCGCCGCCGAAGCCACCGCCGGCCGGAATACGCTTTTCGACGCGGATATCCGCACCAAGCACGACGTTGGCGTGTTTTTGCAGCAATTTGGCGGCACGAACTAGCAGGTCGTCGGCCTCCGCCACGCCCGGCACCGAGTCGCCGACGCGGGCGATTACCCCGTCCTGGCGCAGCCGGATGCCGACCGTGTCGCCCCATTCGAGCAGCCGGAAGGCGCTCTGCAGTTCGTGGTAGCCGTCCGGGCGGCGGCCGGTGATGCGCAGACACAGGTTCAGCTTGGCCGGCGCCGGCCACCAGGACCAGCCGCCGGACACGGGGGGCTGGCTCATGGCGTCGCGACGGCCGGTTGCCAGGTGTCGACGATCAGGCGCACGCGCGCGCCGCCGCGCTGGGCCTCGATCCGCGCCGGCAGTGCCGGCGTGCCGTCCGCCGCCGGCGGCTGCCAGGCGGTGAAGTCGATGGTCCAGCCACCCTGCTGCAGCTGGGACAGCTGCCCGTCGGCACCGTAGGCGAGCCGGGCCGGCGCCAGCGTCGGCGCGGCCTGGCCGCGGATCCAGTAGGCCAGGGCCTGCACGGGAATCTCCCAGCCGGTGGTCTCCAGCAGCAGCTGGCCGGCGTCGGCACCCTCGCGCGGGCCGCCGTCGACGCCCTCCAGCCGCACCTGCCCGGGGCTGCCGACCAGGCGCCAGGTCTGGCGCGTGACCGGGGCGGCGAGCGCGACATCGAACGCGTCGCCGCGCTGGGTCCAGTCGATGCGGCCGCTGCCGCCCTTGTCGGCGCGGCGGATCGCCACCCGCCCGGTCATCGACCAGTCGCGGTGGGCGGCCAGCCAGGTCTCGCGCGCGGCCTGGGCATCGGCCGCGATACCAGCATCGACCGGGGTCGGCGCCGGCCCACGCACGCCGGGGCTGGCGCAGCCGGCCAGCAGCAGGACGCCGCACAGCGCGGCCACGGACAGGAGGCGAGCGGTCATGCGCCGGTCTTCTCCAGCGCGCGCTGCAGCGAGCGGTTGTCCGGATCGAGCCGGCGCGCCTCGTCGAACAGCTTGCGCGCCTCCTCGTGCTGGCCCTTCTCCCAGAGCAGCTGGCCCAGGTGGGCGGCGATCTCCGGGTCCTTCATCAGTGTGTAGGCGCGGCGCAGCTGCACCAGCGCCTCGTCCTTGCGACCCAGGCGATAGAGCACCCAGCCGTAGCTGTCGATGATGGCCGCCTCGTCCGGCGCCGCGGCGCGGGCGCGGTCGATCAGCTCCAGCGCCTCCTTGTAGCGGTCGGTGCGGTCGGCCAGGGTGTAGCCCAGCGCGTTGAGCGCGGCGGTGTTGGTCGGGTCGGTGACCAGCACGCGGCGCAGGTCGGCCTCGGCGCGGTCGATGCGGTCGCGCCGCTCCCAGGCCAGGCCGCGCGCGTAGAGCAGGTTGTTGTCGTCGGGATAGGCGGCCAGGCCGCGGGCCAGGGCGTCCAGTTCGCCGGCATCGTCGTCGTGCTTCTGGCGCAGTTCGGCCTCCAGCAGGTAGGCGTCGCGGCGGGCGGATTCGTCGATGGACGCGTCGGCCTGCATGGCATGGACCCGGGCGAAGGCCTCGTCGGTGCGGCCGAGCTGGTCGAGGGTGCCGATCGCGCGCAGGCGCGCCTCGATCGCGTGCTCGCCGGCGCCGACGCCCTCGTACCACCCCAGCGCGTCCTGCGGGCGCTTGAGGTATTCGGCGATCTGGCCCAGCAGCAGGCGCTGGGCCGGGTCCTGCGCCTCGGCCGAGGCCTTGGCCTCGTCGTACAGCGCGGCCAGGCCGGCGTCGTCCTGGGCCTTGGCCAGCAGCGAGGCGCGCAAACCGAAGCTGCGCGTGTCCTGCGGCCCCTTGGCCAGGGCGGCGGCGGCCAGCGCGGGCGAGCCCAGGTGGTCGTATTCAGCGGCCACGCCCAGACGCACCGACGGGTCCAGGTTGGCCTGGCCCTGCAGGTCGGCCAGCACCTGGCGGGCCTGGTCGAGCTTGCCGGCCTGGCGCAGCTGGCTGGCATGCAGCAGGGCCACGCGCGGATTGACCGGGAAGCGCTTGACCACCTCGCCGACGATGCGTTCGGCCAGCGCCGGCTGGTCCAGCGACTGGGCCAGGCCGCCGAAGGCCAGCCAGGCGGTCAGGTCGTTCGGCAGGGCCTTGTCGTCCAGCAGCTGGCCGAGCAGGCGCCCGGCCAGGGCCGGGTCGCGGCCGCCGCTGCCCAGCACGGTCAGCGCGTAGCGCCAGGCCTGCGGGTCCTGGTCGCGCAGCAGGGATTCGAGCTGGCGCCGGGCCACGCGCTCGCGGCCCTCGCGCAGCGCCACGGTCGCCTGGGCCGCGCGCATGGCCAGCGAACTGGGCGCGCGCTGCTGCCACAGCGCCAGCGCCTGCGCGGCGCGCGCGTCGTCGTTGGCCAGCAGGGCGATGCGGGTGGCCAGTTCGGCCAGGCCCACGTCGTGGCCGGCCTGGGCGGCCTGCAGGTACCAGCGCGCGGCCTCGGGCAGCTTGCCGGCCTGCAGGGCGAATTCGCCGGCCATGACCGGCTCGAGCACCGCGCCGGTCGTCCCGCCTGACGGGACGGACTCCTTGGCGAGCACCGCGGCAGAGGATGCGAATCCGGCAACGAACAGCAGCAACGGCGGGACGAAACGCATCTTTGCGGGCATTAGGGGGAACCGGGCCGTAAAATGGCGGGCAACAACACGCCAGCAGCTTAGCGCAAGCCCCGAAATGACGTTGTGGGTCCTTGGACTGAATCACCAGACCGCGCCGGTCACCCTGCGCGAACGGGTGGCGTTTGCCGGCGAGGCGCTGCCGGCGGCGCTGGACGCGCTGCGCGCCCTGCCGCAGGTCAGCGAGGCCGCGCTGCTGTCCACCTGCAATCGGACCGAGCTCTACGCCGTGGCCGACGACGCCACGCCGCTGGTGCAGTGGCTGGCCGCGCATGGCGAGGGGCTGGACACGTATCTGTATCGCCACCGCGATGCCGAGGCCGTGCGCCACCTGTTCCGCGTGGCCACCGGGCTGGATTCCATGGTGCTGGGCGAACCGCAGATCCTGGGCCAGGTGAAGGACGCCTGGGCTCTGGCGCGCGAGCATCAGGCGCTGGGCAACGGCCTTGACCGGCTGTTCCAGCAGGCCTTCGCCGTGGCCAAGCGCGCGCGCACCGACACCCGCGTCGGCGCCAACCCGGTGTCGGTGGCCTCCACCGCGGTGCGGCTGGCGCAGAACTCCTTCGCCCGCCTGAGCGACTCGACCGTGCTGCTGGTCGGCGCCGGCGAGACCATCGAGCTGGCCGCCCGGCACCTGAGCGAGGGCAAGGTGCGGCGCCTGCTGATCGCCAACCGCACCCTGGCCCATGCCCAGGCGCTGGCCAGCCAGCACGGCGGCTATGCCCTGCCCCTGGACGAACTGGACCGCCACCTGGCCGAGGCCGACGTGGTGTTCTCCGCCACCGCCGCGCGCGAGCCGGTGATCAGCCGCGCGCAGGTCGCCCAGGCGCTGACGCGACGCCGGCACAAGCCGATGATGCTGTTCGACCTGGCCGTGCCGCGCGACATCGAGGCCAGCGTCGCCGACCTGGCCGACGCCTATCTCTATACGGTCGACGACCTGGAGCGCGCGGTCGAGGAAAACCGCCGCAGCCGCCGCCAGGCCGCCGACGAGGCCGAGGCCATCATCGACCTGCAGGTGGCGCGCTTCGTCGAGACCCTGCAGGCCGCCCCGCGCCAGGAACCGCTCAAGCGCCTGCGCGCCTACGGCGAGACCACCCGCCGCGACGCGTTGGAGAAGGCCCAGGCGCAGCTGGCCAACGGCCGCGATCCGGCCCAGGTGCTGGAGCAGCTGGCCCACACCCTGACCAATCGCCTGCTGCACCCGCCGACCGCCGCCCTGCGCGAAGCGGCGCTGCGCGGCGATACCGAACTCACCCGCGCCGCCGAACGGCTGTTCCCGGCCAAGGCCCCCTACTCCCACGCCACGTTACCCGATGACGCCGACCCTGCGCCGTAAGCTGGAGGCGCTGGCCGAGCGTCGCGAAGAACTCGAACGCCTGCTCGCAGACCCGTCCGTCGTCGCCGATACCACGCGCTTCCGCGATCTCTCGCGCGAGTTCGCCCAGCTGGCGCCGCTGGCCAGCGCGCTGGACGCCGAGGCGCGCGCCAAGGCCGACCTGGTCGCCGCCGAGGCGCTGCGCGCCGACCCGGAGATGCGCGAGCTGGCCGAAGAGGAAATCGCCACCGCGCAGACGCGCCTGGCCGAGCTGGAGGACGAACTGCTGGCCCTGCTGGTCCCGCGCGATCCGCGCGACGAGGGCAACCTGTTCCTGGAGGTGCGCGCCGGCACCGGCGGCGACGAGGCGGCGATCTTCGCCGGCGACCTGTTCCGCATGTACGCGCGCTACGCCGAGCGCCAGGGCTGGAAGGTGGAAGTGGAATCCGACAGCCCCGGCGAGCACGGCGGCTACAAGGAAGTGGTGGCGCGCATCGTCGGCCGCGGCGCCTATTCCCGGCTGAAGTTCGAATCGGGCACCCATCGCGTGCAGCGCGTGCCGGCGACCGAATCGCAGGGCCGCATCCACACCTCCGCCGCGACGGTGGCGATCATCCCCGAGGCCGACGAGGTCGAGGAGATCGTGATCAACCCGGCCGATCTGAAGGTCGACACCTTCCGCTCCTCCGGCGCCGGCGGCCAGCACGTCAACAAGACCGACTCGGCGATCCGCATCACCCACGTGCCGACCGGCGTGGTGGTCGAATCGCAGACCGAACGCAGCCAGCACGCCAACCGCGACAAGGCCATGAAGCGGCTCAAGGCCCAGCTGCTGGACGCCGAACGCAGCCGGCAGGCCGCGGCCGAGGCGCAGACGCGCAAGCTGCAGGTCGGCAGCGGCGACCGCAGCCAGCGCATCCGCACCTACAACTTCCCGCAGGGCCGCATCACCGACCACCGCGTCGAGGGCCTGACCCTGTACGACCTGCCCAACATCATCGAAGGCGGCCTGGACGAGCTGATCGGCCGGCTGGCGCAGGAGCATCAGGCCGACGAACTGGCGCGGTTGGCTGAGAGTTGAGCCAAGCGCAGGCCGTCGACGCGCCTGCTGGGTGGATCAGGCCGTCGTTCCGGCACACGCGTATCGGGTCGAGGAACGGCGCGACAGGCTGAAGGCCAAGAGCCGCGGCGGGGAGAACCCGCGCCATCCATGCACTCGCGGACATGCATCAGTCCGTCATTCCCGCGAAGGCGGGAATCCATGGACGTGACGCTTCAGATCACAGGGCATCGGACCAGATGATGGCCGCCCGAGGCAGAACACCAACAGCCGTCGTTCCCGCGAACGCGGGAACCCAGTGCCTTCGAGTTTCCCGCGTCAACGTCCATGGGTTCCCGCGTTCGCGGGAACGACGGTAGTGGGGCTACGGGGGCTTTAAGCAGAAAGCAGACTGGGCAATGCATGCTTCCAGCATGCGAGGTCTCGCACGCCTTTGTGTTCCGCCAGCTTGCCCGGCAATCAGCGCCAGCCCGCCTTGCGCGCAGCCTGCTCCCCGCCGGCATCCAGCGCGTCGCCGTCGATACGCGCATCCACCGCATCGAGCACCGCCGGCGGCAGCGGCGAGGCAGCCTGCCTGAGCTCGCCCTGCGCGTGCTCGGCATCGCGCGCCAGCACCGGCAGCGACCAGCCCTGGGCGCCGCGGCAGGCCAGGCCCGCGGTCCTGGCCGATTCGACGCGGAAGGCACGGCAGTACTGCCCGTCCTGGTCGCGGAAGCTCAGGGCGATCTGCACCTTGCCCGCGCGGTCGGCGGAGAGCTGATCGTCCAGCGCGGCGGCCAGCGCGCCGCGCGCCTGCAGGCCATCGGCGCCCTGCACCCAATCCGCGCCGCCGGTGCCGCGCAGCCAGGGCAGCGCGATCACCGCCAGCACGACGCCGGCCGCCAGCGCGCCCAGGTGCGTCCACAGCGTGCGTGCGCGCTTGCGCGGCGGGAACGCCACCACGTTGCTCGGCGCCGCCGTCGGCTCGGCCGCGGGCTCGGGCGATGCCGCGCCGTGGCCCAGGACGAACTGCACCAGCGCGTCGGGCACCGGTTCTTCGAGCGCGGCCGCATGCGAGGTGCGCACACGCGCATCCAGGCGCCGCTGCCGCGCCACGCGCGCGGCCAGCTCCGGATCGCGCGCCAGGGCGGCATCGACCTGCGCCGCGTCCTGCGGGTCCAGTTCTTCGTCCAGGTAGGCCATCAGGGTGGCGTCGTCGATGTTCATGTCGCTTCTCCAGGTTCGCCCAGCAGGGCCTGCAACGCCTCGCGCCCACGCGCGAGTCGGCTGGTCAGGGTGCCGATCGGAATCTCCAGCACCTGCGCGGCCTCGCGGTAGGCCAGGCCTTCCACCAGCACCAGCGCGATGGCGCTGCGCTGTTCCTCCGGCAGGCGCGCCATCGCCGCCTCAACCGACAGGCGCAGCGCGTGCGCCCCGACCGCGTCCTCGCCGACCTGCTCGCCCAGCTCCGCATCGGCGAACACCTCCTGGCCGCGCCGGCGCGCGCGCACCTCGTCGATCCAGGCGTTGCGCACGATGCGATACAGCCAGGGATCCAGCGGCTGGGCCGGATCCCACTGCGCCGCGCGCGCCAGCGCGCGCTCGGCGGCGACCTGCAACAGGTCGTCCGCATCGTGCGGTGTGCCGGCCAGATTGCGTGCGTAACGGCGGAGTTTGGGCAGCCGCTCGCACAGCGCCTGGCGGAAAGACGGGCTCGCCGCGTCCTGCTTCATGCCTGATATACGATTGGGAAGCCAGATTGCTTCCATGACCCGCGCAACATTTTTCCCCCTGCCACGGCGATCCCAAGGCGGCGCGATCCTAGCGCAGACGGCTGCCCTTGCGGCGCTGCTGGCCTTTGCGCCGGTCGCCCTGGCCCAGCTGCAGCCGCTACCGCCCCTGCCGCAGGCCGCCGCGCCGATCACCCGGACGCTGGGGCAGGTCGTGGACCCGCTGATGCGCGACGCCACCACCCTGGCCGACCGCACCCTCACCCAGGCACGCCAGCTCGGCCAGCGCCAGCTGCTGCGCGAGCACCGCGACGTGCTCGATACCGACCCCAACGACAACGTGGTGATCCGCAGCCAGGTCCTGGCGCTGGCGCCGACCCCCGAGGCGCTGGAACGCGCGCGCCAGGCGGGCTTCACCGTCGAGGCGCCGCGCCGGCTCGACGGGCTGGACCTGGAGGTCGTGCCGCTGCGCGCGCCGACCGGCCAGTCCACGCGGCGGGCGGTCGAGGCGTTGCGCGCACTCGATCCGGCCGGCAGCTACGACTACGACCATCTCTATGCCAGCAGCGGCGCGGCCGAGGCGGCCAGCGGCGCTGCGGCGACGCCCGCCGCGGGGGCGGCGGCCACGCCCTGGCGCGTCGGCCTGGTCGACAGCGGCGTGGACGCCGGCCACCCCGCGTTGAAAGGCGCGCAGGTGCAGCGCTGGGGCTGCGACGACCAGCCGCATCCGGACCTGCACGGCACCGCGGTGGCCTCGCTGCTGGTCGGCGATGGCCAGCACGCGCAGCCCGGCGTGCAGCTGTTCGCCGCCGATGTGTATTGCGGCGCGCCCACCGGCGGCAATGCGCTGGACGTCGCCCAGGCCCTGGCCTGGCTGGCGCGGCAGCAGGTCCGCGTGGTCAATCTGAGTCTGGTCGGGCCGGACAATGCGCTGCTCAAGCGGGCGGTGGCCGCCGCCATCGGGCGCGGCATGGTCGTGGTCGCCGCGGTCGGCAACGATGGGCCGGCGGCGGCGCCGCTGTTTCCTTCGGCCTATCCGGAGGTGATCGGCGTGACCGCGGTCGATCCGCGCGATCGCGTCCTGCCCGAGGCCGGGCGCGGCCCGCAGGTGGATCTGGCGGCGGTCGGCGCGCAGGTGGAGGCCGCCGCGCCGGGTGGCAAGTTCGAACGCATGCGCGGCACCTCGTTCGCCGCCCCGCGCGTGGCCGCGCTCGCCGCGCAGGCCCTGGCCACGCATCCGGACGAGGATGCCGATGCCCTGCTCGCCGCCCTGGCGGCGCATGCGCGCGACCTCGGCAAGCCGGGCCCGGACCCGATCTACGGCCGCGGGCTGGTGCCGGGCACGCCAGATGAACAGGCGGCAACACGTTAGGAACGCCGGGAAGAAACTTCCTCAGCGGGCCGTAGTGCTTCCTGAAGGCAGCGGATTTCCCGCGCCAACGAGGGAGACATCTCATGCGTCACAACACTCTGACGTGGGCCACGGCCGCCATCATCGCGCTGGCCAGCACCGGTGCATCGGCTCAGATCCTGGGCGGCCTGGGCGGCCAGGTGGGCGGCGCCATCGGCGGCGCCGGCAACCTTGGCGGCCAGATCGGCGGCATCGGTGCGCCCGTGAACGGCATCGGCAACACCATCGACAACACCCGCGGCATGGCCGGCGACCGCCTGCAGCAGACCCGCAGCCGCGCCGAACGCGCCACCCAGCGCGCCCAGCAGCGCGCGTCGGACACCGTCGCGTCGGTGGGCGATCAGGCGCAGTCGGTCGGCGGCCAGGCGCAGGCGCTGGGCAGTGCCGTCGGTTCGGCCGCGTCGCTGACCGGTGACGCCAGCGGCACCGGCAACGCCGCCGCCAGCGCCTCGAACGGCGACCTGAGCGGTGCGCTCAACGGCGCCGGCAACGCGGCCGGCTCGGCCAGCCTCGACACCAGCGGCGTGACCAGCGCCGCCGAGTCCAGCGCGGCGCAGGCCGCCGGCTCGGCCCGCGCCGGCGCCAGCCAGGCCGTGCAGGGCGTGCGCAACACCGCCGGCCGCGTGCGCAATGGCGCGCAGGCCGCCGCGACCCGCGCCCAGGGCGGCGTGCAGGGCGCCGCCAGCCAGGTCGGCAGCGCCGCCTCGCAGGCCGGTGACAGCGCCGCGTCGACCAGCGCCAACGGCTCGGCCTCGGGCAACGCCAACGGCAGCGGCGCGCTGGGCAACAGCCTGGGCAACAGCACCAGCAACGCCGCCGCCTCCGGCAACACCAGCGGCAACGCCAGCGGCAGCGCCTCGCGCAATGGCGTGAACGCCTCGGTCGGCGGCTCGGCCAACGGGTCGGCCAACGCCAGCACCCAGCCGTAAGCGTCAGCTGCGGTCCGCACCGGCGCCGGCTTCCTTCGGGAGGCCGGCGCCTTTCGTTTGGACGCGGCCTTCGTTGAAGCCTCACCGCCCTGGGCTTAGGCTGGCGCGATGAGCCATGCAGATACCTTGATTCCCCTGCGCCTGTGCGTGCTGACCGTCTCCGACTCGCGCACCCTGGCCAACGACAGCTCCGGCGACTATCTGGTCCAGGCGGCCACCGACGCCGGCCACCTGCTGCACGAGCGCACGCTGGTTAAGGACGACATCTACCGCATGCGCGCCATCGTCTCGGCCTGGATCGCCGATGACGAAGTGGACGGCGTGCTGATCACCGGCGGCACCGGCTTCACCGGGCGCGATTCCACGCCCGAGGCGATCGCGCCGCTGCTGGACAAGCAGATGCCGGGCTTCGGCGAGCTGTTCCGCGCGGTCAGCGTGGAGGAGATCGGCACCTCCTCGCTGCAGTCGCGCGCCTTCGCCGGGCTGGCCAACCAGACCTTCGTGTTCTGCCTGCCGGGCTCGACCTCGGCCTGCCGCACGGCCTGGGAGAAGATCGTCTCGGCCCAGCTCGACGCCCGCACCCGGCCCTGCAACCTGGCGACCCTGCGGCCACGGCTGAAGGAATAAGCTCGGCCGCCACGCCCGCGCCAGGACCCATCATGAGCAAGAAATTCAAGCGCAAGGACTACGAGGAAGCACTCGCTCCGCTGCAGCTGCAGCTGGTCAACCTGTCGCGCTGGCTGCTGCAGACCGGCAAGCGCGTGGTGGTGATCTTCGAAGGCCGCGACACCGCCGGCAAGGGCGGGGCCATCGATGCCATCCGCGAGCATCTCAACCCGCGCCAGTGCAAGGTCGTGGCGCTGCCCAAGCCGTCCGACCGCGAGGCCACGCAGTGGTATTTCCAGCGCTACGTGCAGCAGCTGCCGGCCGGCGGCGAGATCGTGCTGATGGACCGCAGCTGGTACAACCGCGCCGGCGTGGAACGGGTCATGGGCTTCTGCACGCCGGACCAGTACACCTCCTTCCTGCAGCAGGTGCCGATCTTCGAACGGCTGCTGATCGACGACGGCATCCTGCTGTTCAAGTACTGGCTGACCGTAGACCAGGCCCAGCAGGAGGCGCGCTTCGCCGAGCGGCTGGAGGACCCGCTCAAGCGCTGGAAGCTCTCGCCGGTGGATCTGGAGGCGCGCAAGCAGTACGCGGCCTATACCGAGGCGCGCGAGGCGATGCTGGCCGCTACCCATACTCACCACGCGCCGTGGACCCTGGTGGACTTCAACGACCAGCGGCGCGGGCGCATCACCCTGATCCGCGACCTGCTCTCGCGCCTGCCGGATACCACCGTCCCGCCGGCCCGGCTGGACATGAAACCCCTGCACGGCAAGCTGCTGACCGAGTCCTACCACCTGATCGAGCCGATCCCGGACACCAGCGACGAGCGGTAACGCCGGTCACGCGCCAGCCGGGGTCCCGACCGGGACGGCCGGCTCGCACCGACTGAATACACGGTGACAAATGCTGCCCCCGCAGCGTGACGAAATGCACTAAACCTTTCATCATGTGTTCATCACGGCACCTGTGCCCGTGCCGGACGTCACCCATGCTGCATTTCGCGCCTGCTTCCGCCCCGCCCCCCCTCCCACCACGCGTCCGCCTGATCACCCGTGACAACGGTGTGGGGCTGCGCCGCGACCTGGTCATCATGTCGCGGGCCCTGGCCAGCGCCCAGATCGGCAGCCAGGCGCTGGCCTTCGGCGGATCGCGCATGGGCAACAACCTGCGCCAGGCCCGCGCCCGACTGGGGGCGCTGGCCACCGGGCGCATCGAGACCCAGATCTTCCTGGAGCGCGTCTACCGGGGCTGCCTGCCGGCCGCCCGGCGCAACGTGCTGGTCCCCAATCCGGAGTGGATGCTGGACAAGTGGCTGCCGCTGCTGCCGCGGTTCGAGCGGGTGCTGTGCAAGACCCGCCACGCCGAGCGGGTGTTCGGCGCGCTGGGCTGCGAGACGCGCTACATCGGCTTCACCAGCGAGGACCGCTTCGACGCCAGCGTGCTGCGCCGCCGCGCCTTCCTGCACGTGGCCGGGCGCAGCACCGCCAAGGGCACCGAGGCGGTGATCCAGGCCTGGCTGCGCCACCCGGAGTGGCCGACCCTGACCGTGGTGCAGTCGCGCGATGTGCCCCGGGTCATGGCGCCCAACATCAACCACCGCCTGGACTACCTGGACGATGCGCAGCTGCGCGAACTGCAGAACGCGCACGCCTTCCACCTGTGCCCGTCGGAGGCTGAAGGCTTCGGCCACTACCTGGTCGAGGCGCTGAGCACCGGCGCGGTGGTCATCACCACCGACGGCGAGCCGATGAACGAGCTGGTCACCCCCGAGCGCGGCCTGCTGCTGCAGCCTTCGGCGCAGCGGGCGATGGCGCTGGGCACGCGCTACCGCGTGGAGGCCGAGGCGATCGAGGCGGTGGTCGAACGCGCGCTGGCGCTCAGCCCCGAGACCTGCGCCGCGCTGGGCGAGGCCGCGCGGGCCTTCTTCCTGGACAACGACGCGGCCTTCCCGCAGCGCCTGGCCCAGGCCCTGCAGCTGTCGCTGGACCCCGAAGCGCCGCGTCGCGGCCTGGCCCGTCTGGCCACCGCCATGCTGCCGGGCCAGAGCACCGGCTGAGCTCCGCGGCGGCGGCCTTCAGCCGATGCCGAAGCCCGGCGGGACCGCCTCCGCCCAGGCGGTGCGTTCCAGCGCATCGACCCGCGCCAGCGCGGGGCCGTGCGCCAGCCATGCGGCCAGCGCCTCGACGGCGGCGGGCTCGCCGCGCGCCACCACCTCGACCCGGCCATCGGCCAGATTGCGCGCGTAGCCGTCCAGCCCCAGCGCACGGGCCTGATCGCGGGTGGAGGCGCGAAAGAACACGCCCTGCACCCGTCCGCTGACCAGGAACCGGGCGGCGATGGCGCTCAGGACTTGGCCGCCGTGCCGGCGTCGACGGCCTGTTCGATCTCCTGCGGGGTGATCGGCCCGAGGAAGCGCTTGGCGATTCGGCCCTGCGGATCGAGCAGATAGGTCGTGGGCAGCCCGGCCGGCGGTTCGAACGCGGCCGGCGGGTGATCCATCGATACCTGCGCGATCGGATAGGCCACCGGGTGCTGCTTGAGGAAGGCCACCAGCGCATCCGGCGCGATGTCGTCGAAGGCCAGGCCGACCACGTCGATGTCCTGGCGCCGCTGGCCCAGTTCGGACAGGGCCGGCATCTCGGCCAGGCAGGGGTGGCACCAGGTCGCCCAGAAGTTCACCACCACCCAGCGCCCGCGATGCGTGGCCAGGTCGAGCGTGCTGCCGTCGGTGGCGGTCAGCTTCAGCGCGACCGGGCCGTCGGCGGCGGGCGGCGTGGACGGCGGCGCGGTCGTCGTTTCAGGCGCGGCGACGGCGGGTGCGGAGGTGGCGGGCGCCTGCGCGCGCTGGCAGGCCGCCAGCACGAGCAGCGCCGTGCAGGCCAGGGACAGGGGCAGAACGCGGCAACGGGAGGGTGTCATCAGCGGGGCGACTCGGGCAGATTGCGGTAGAGGGTGCCGGCGGGATGCTGCAGCAGCTCGCGCACGGGCAGGCGGACGCGGTCCAGCGCCTCGCGCGCGGCCACGCCCAGCGCGTCGTCCTGGCAGGGCAGCGTCACCTCGGCGATGGGGATGCGCAGCTGGCAGGCCTCGTAGAGTTCGGCCAGCGTGGTGTCTTCCAGATCGCGGGCCAACAGCCATTGCCCGTCGTCCGCGCAGCGCAGCAGGTTGATGCGCGCCAGATGGCCGATCAGTTCCTGGACCAGCGAGTCGGTCAGCATCGGCTCGAGCTTCATGATCTGGTTGTCGGTCAGGCCATGGCCGTGGCGCCGCGCCTCGACGAAGCGCCCGAGCAGGCGCAGCAGGCCGTAGATCTCGAAGCCCTCCGGCAGGCGCATCGCCTGCGGCTGGTAGCGGAAGGCCGCCATCGACGAGGCCAGCGAGGCGCCGAGCAGGATCGAACTCCAGCTCAGATAGATCCACAGCATCAGGATCGGCGCCACCGCCACCGCGCCATAGATGCGCGTATAGGAATTGAAGCTGGCCAGATACAGGCCCATGCCCCACTTGATCGCCTCCAGCCCGACCGTGGCCAGCAGCGCGCCGGCGAAGGCGTAGCGCCACTGGATGGATCGATGCGGCACCACGCGGTAGATCGCGGCGATGGCGCACAGCTCGATCAGCACCGGCGCCAGCGACAGGGCCAGCGAGGCCACCTGCCGCCCCTCGGCGGTTCGGAACAAGGGCAGCGCGAACACCTTGGCGGTGATCGCCAGCGAAGCGGCCGACAGCAGCGCGCCCAGCGTCAGCACCGTCCAGTACATGACGAAGCGCCCCAGCCGCGGGCGCGTGCCCGATACGCGCCAGATGCGGTTGAACGCGGCCTCGACGCTGTTGAGCGTGATCAGCAGCGAGATCACCAGCGCGATCACGCCGGCCACGGTCAGATCGCGCGCCGCCGCGGCGAACTCCTTCAGATAGCCCTGCGCCGAGCGCGCCGCGCTGGGCACGAAGTTGGAGAACACGTAGTCGCTGAGCGTGTCGCTCCACTGACGGAAACCGGGGAACGCGGCCAGCACGCCGAACACCACCATCGCCAGCGGCACCAGCGCGAACATGGTCGTATAGGCCAGCGCGGCCGCGGTCTGGAACAGGCGGTCGTCCCAGAAGCGCCCCAGCAGAAAGCGCGCGAACGCCGTCAGCCGCGCCCGGTCGCGCACGTGCTCGTTCCAGCGATGCAAGGTGGAGGCCAGTGACATCGGGGCCAAGCCTACCCGAAGTGGCGTGCGCGGCTGTGGTGGCGGCCATCCTCGGCCGCGACAAGCCGGCCTGCCAGCGCCGATACTGGCGCCCCCTTGCCGCGTGGATGCCCCGCCGATGCCCGAGATCCTGGTCCTCTACTACAGCCGTGGCGGTTCGGTCGCGCGCCTGGCGCGGCAGATCGCACGCGGCGTCGGCGAGGTCGAGGGCATGGCGGCGCGCCTGCGCACCGTGCCGCCGGTGGCGGCGGTGACCGAGCGCAGTGCGCCACCGGTCCCCGACGCGGGGGCGCCCTACGTCGACAAGCAGGACCTGGCCGACTGCGCCGGGCTGGCGATCGGCAGCCCGACGCGCTTCGGCAACATGGCCGCGCCGATGAAGTTCTTCTTCGATTCGCTGGGCGCCGAATGGGCCAGCGGCACGCTGGTGGGCAAGCCGGCGGCGGTGTTCACCTCCACCGCGAGCCAGCACGGCGGACAGGAAGCGACGCTGCTGAGCATGCAGATTCCGCTGCTGCACCACGGCTGCCTGATCGCCGGCATTCCGTTCACCGAGCCGCAGCTGAGCACCACGCGCACCGGCGGCACGCCTTACGGCGCCAGCCACGTGGCCGGCGGCGAGGACGATCCGCAGCCCAGCGAGGAAGAAGCCGCGCTGGCCCGTGCGCTGGGCCGGCGCCTGGCCGACATCGCGCGTCGGCTGCAGGCCACGCCATGAGCGGCGTGCGCACCCCGCGCCCGCTGCTGGCGCTGATGCTGCTGGCGCTGTCGGCGCTGTTCGGCTGGTGGTTCCGCGACGATCGCCATGTGCTGGCCACGCTGCTGGTGTTCACCGCCCCGCCGCTGGTGCTGGCCATCGGTGCGCGGCTGGGATCGCGACTGGCGGTGTTCTGGTCGGGTGTGCTGGCGCTTGGCTGGTTCAGCCACGGGGTGATGACGGCCTGGTCGCATCCGGAAGTGCGGCTGTACGGCTGGGTCGAGTTGCTGCTGGCGCTGGCCATCGTGCTGACCTCCAGTTGGCCGGGGCTGCGTGCGCGGCTGGGCCGCAAGCCGAAGACCGGCGGCGACGCACGCTAAAATCGTCCGCCTTCGATCCCTGCCTGGACCCACGCCGTGAACGCTCTTTCCTCGCCCATGGACGATCTGCTCATCGTCACCACCGGCGGCACCATCGACAAGATCTACTTCGACGACAAGTCCGACTATCAGGTCGGCGAGCCGCAGATCGGTCGCATCCTCAAGGAGCTGGGCGTCGCGTTCCGCTTCACGGTGATCCCGATCATCCGCAAGGATTCGCTGCACATCACAGACGCCGACCGCGAGTTGATGCGCGCCACCATCGCCGCGCAGTCCGCGCGGCATGTGCTGATCACCCACGGCACCGACTCGATGGTGCAGACCGCACAGGCGCTGGCCTCGCTGGAGGACCGCGTGATCGTGCTCACCGGCGCCCTCAACCCGGCCGGCTTCCGCGGCTCGGACGCCGAGTTCAACATCGGCTGCGCGGTCGGTGCGGTGCAGTCCGCGCCGGAAGGCGTGTGGATCGCCATGAACGGCCGCATCTGGGACCCGCGCCATGTGCGCAAGAACGTGGCGGCCAACCGCTTCGAACCGGCCTGAGGCAGGCGTAGCTGTCAGCGGAGGCTCGCGCGCGGCCGGACTTCCCACCACGGGAACCTGAAAGATCTACTCCAGATTGAGGGAGCACATCGCCTGAGCGCCCTACTTCGGAAGGGCAGCGGTCCGGCGGGCAGTGGCCGCTTATCCCTCAATCAGGGCATCCTGCCCTGATTCGGGCGCTCGGCTCCTGCCTCGCTAGGCGCGCCCCCTGCCCGCCGGCCCGCTGCCTCGCGCGTCATGTGTTGAGGCTTCGGTTCGAAAGAAGCCCCGATCCATCCGCAGAGGGCCTCTACCGGTTGGGTGCGGACCCCAGTCAGCGTGGGAGCCGCCATGGCGGCGATGGGCTTTTCCCACCAAAGCTTCAGCGCTGCTCAAGCATTGCCCGGCCGAGCCTCATCGCCGCCATGGCGGCTTCCACCGAAGCATGAGGCGCGGTCAGTCCTTTCCCATCCCAGCGTTGGCGGAGCCGCGCGCGGCCGGATCGAGGCTGGCGAGCGAAGTGCGCTTGTCGCCCGCATGCGCGTCACCGACTGACTTACGCACTCACCCACTTCCGCGAAGAACAACAAAAAACCCGCCGGGCATCCCTGCTCCGGCGGGTTGTTCGTTACGCGCTTCCTTACGGCGCAGGGCGGGCGTCCTTTACCCCGCGCAATCCTTGCGCGACCCTGCGAACCTGGTGACGGATTACGGGGTGTAGCTCCCGGTCAGCTGCACGCCCGAATAGGTCGAGTAGGCCTTGACCCGCACGTAGTAGGTCCCGGTCTGCGGCGAGGCGAAGCTGCAGCTCTCCGAATTACCCGACTTGTACGGCCGGCAGGCGTAGGTCGAATCGGTCGGCGCACTGCCGAACCTCACATAGAGGTCCGCATCGCCCGAGCCACCGCTGATGGTGAACTTCAGGTTGGTGGCGCCGGCCGGCACGTTGAGCGTGTAGTTGACCGAATTGCCGGTGCTGGCCGACAGCCCGGTCACCGCCACACCGTTGGTGAGCGTCGAACCGCTGCTACCGCCGCCGCCACTGCTACCGCCCGCCTTGGCCGCATCCACCGCCGCGCGCGCCTGCAGGATGCCGGCGCCGATCGGCTGCGACGGCGTGGACGGGAAGGCCCGCGCGGTGTTCTTGAGGATCGTCTCGACCTGGGCCGGGGTCAGCGCCGGGTTGGCCACCGACTGCATCAGCGCCACCACGGCCGCCACGTGCGGGGTGGCCATCGAGGTGCCGCTGTAGGAGGCGTAGGTCTCCGAACCCGGCGAGGTGGTGCCGGAATTGAGGGTGGAGAGGATGCCCGAGCCCGGCGCGGCGATGTCCACCAGCGAACCGTAGTTGGAGTAGCTGGCACGCGCCCCGCTGCTGGTGGTCGCGCCCACGGCGACGACGTTGTTGCAGTTGGCCGGGCTGGCGTTGGAGACGTTGGTGTTGTCGTTGCCGGCGGCGATCACCAGCGTGGTGCCGCGCGACACGGCGCCGTTGATCGCGGTCTGCGTGGTCGTGCCGCAGGCGCCGCTGCCGCCCAGGCTGAGATTGATCACCTCGGCCGGATTCTGGTTGGCGGGTACGCCGCTGACCGTGCCGCCGGAGGCCCAGACGATCGCGTCGGCGATGTCTGAATCGAAGCCGCCGCACTTGCCCAGCACGCGCACCGGCACGACCTTGGCGCCGTAGGCGATACCGGCCACGCCCTTGCTGTTGTTGGTGACCGCGGCGATGGTGCCGGCCACGTGAGTGCCGTGCCAGCTGCTGTTCTGCGCAGACTGCGGCACCGGGCGGCCGGCCGAGTCGGTCCCGCACTCGCCGGCGGCCAGCCAGTCGCCCGGATCGCTGGGATCCGAATCGCGGCCGTCGCCGTCGTTGCCGATGGTGGTGCCGCCCGGCAGCGTGTAGGCGGTAATGAAGTCATAGCCGGGCAGGATGTTGGCGCTGAGGTCCGAGTGCGAGGTGATGCCGGTATCCAGCACCGCCACCACCGTGCCCGCGCCGTTGGTCACGTCCCACGCCGTGGTGGCGTACATGCCGCCGGTGCCGGTGCCCAGGTCCCACTGGTCGCCGAAGCGGGTGTCGTTGGGCGTCAGCGTGGGGCGATTGAGCTTGTCCACCTCCACGTAATCCACGTCGGGATCGGCGGCGATCTGACGCATCAGCGTTTCGGCGTCGGCGCGGTCCAGCTTGCGGCTGGCCACCACCACGTCCGAACCCACCGCGGTGCGGCGCAGGTGCCGCAGCCCCAGGGCCGCGCCCTGCGCCGAGGGCACGGCGCGCGCGATGCCGCTCAGCGACTGGGTCAGCGACGCGTCGCTGGTCGCCTTGGTGCTGCCGTCGCGGTACTTGACGATGAAGCGCTGGAATCCTTGCTGCTCGGTCGACTGCAGGCCGCTGAGGTTGACCCGACCCTGGGCCATCGCCGGGGACAACACCATCGTGGACAACGCGATGGCGGTTGCGGCGGTCAGGGCACGCAGCTGCAGACGACGCTTGGACACAACATCGGACATCGTGAATTCCTTTTTCGCTTGAGTAGACCGCGCTTGGCGCGGAGAAGAACCGGCGATGACCCACGGCCACATCGGGGGCTGTTTGGCGTGGACTGCAGCGCGTGTGACCTCCGGCGGGCGGGTTTGCCGTTGTGGCGAACCTGACCGAAACCTAACCGAGGCGAACGTGCCGCGAGATGGCCTCGATGTCATTTTGTGACCGAGTGCGTCATGAAAAAAACTCATCTAGACACCCACTGAAACCATCAGGATGCGAGCTGTTGCGGTCGAAACCTGTCCTGTCTTGGCCTTTCAGGGCCTGAGCGCGTCATTCCGCGACCTCGGCGAGACATCCCTCGCCGCAAACGACGACGCCCGGCGCGAGGCCGGGCGTCGGGGGCCGCTTGCTGCAGCGCGTCAGGGTCTGCGATCAGGCATCCAGGCGCACCAGCCAGCCGTGGCGGTCCGGCAGGCGGCCGTACTGGATGTCAGTCAGTTCCTTGCGCAGCGACATGGTGACCTCGCCGGCCGGCGCGTCCGGGCTGCCCACGGAGAAGCCCTCGCCCTTCAGCTCGCCGATCGGGGTGACCACCGCGGCGGTGCCGCAGGCGAAGACCTCGGAGATCGTGCCGTCGGCCACGCCCTGCTTCCACTCGTCGATGGAGACCTTGCGCTCCTCGACCTGCAGGCCGCGGTCGCGCGCCAGCTGCAGGATGGATTCGCGGGTGATGCCTTCCAGGATGCTGCCGGACAGCGCCGGGGTGACCAGGCGGCCGTCGGCGAAGACCAGGAACACGTTCATGCCGCCCAGTTCCTCGACGTACTTGCCCTCGACCGGGTCCAGGAACAGCACCTGCGAGCAGCCCTGGGCCTGGGCGATGGTCTGCGGCAGCAGCGAGGCGGCGTAGTTGCCGCCGCACTTGGCCGCGCCCGTGCCGCCCTTGCCGGCGCGCGCATAGTCGGTGGACAGCCAGATCGACACCGGCGCCACGCCCTTGGTGAAGTACGGGCCGGCCGGGCTGGCGATGACGTAGTAGGACGCCTTCTGCGCCGCGCGCACGCCCAGGAAGGCCTCGTCGGCGATCATGAAGGGGCGGAAATACAGGCTGGTCTCCGGCGCCGAGGGCACCCAGGCGCCGTCGACGGCGATCAGCTGGCGCAGCGACTCGACGAACAGCTCCACCGGCAGCTCCGGCAGCGCCAGGCGCTTGGCCGAGCGCTGCAGGCGCGCGCCGTTGGCCTGCGGACGGAAGGTCCAGATCGAGCCATCGGCGTGGCGATAGGCCTTGATGCCCTCGAAGATCTCCTGGCCGTAGTGCAGCACCGAGGCGGCCGGATCCAGCGACAGCGGACCGTAGGGCTGCACCCGGGCGTCGTGCCAGCCGTCGGCGCGCGTCCAGCGGATGGCGACCATGTGGTCGGTGAAGTGGTTGCCGAAGCCCGGTACGGCGAGGATCGCCTGGCGATCGGCATCGCTGCGCGCGGCGGCGGAGGGCTGGACGGTGAAAGCCTGGGACGAAGACATGGACCGCGACCTTGCTGGAGGACAAAACCCGGCAAGGATAGCGCCGCGCGCGCGGCGATTCACCCGACGCGACCACACGCAACCAATGCGCAGGCCCCGGCGTGGCGCCTTACAGCATGCCGGTTTCCAGGCGCGCGGCCTCGGACATCATGGTGCGGTTCCACGGTGGGTCGAACACCAGCTCGACATCGGCTTCGGTGACGGTGGGGATCATCTCCAGCTTGCTGCGCACGTCGTCGACCAGGATCTCGCCCATGCCGCAGCCGGGCGCAGTCAGGGTCATCTTGACGCCCACCTCGCGCTCGCCCCCGTCGCGATGGCGCAGGTCGACCTCGTAGACCAGGCCCAGATCGACGATGTTGAACGGGATTTCCGGGTCGAAGCAGGTGCGCAGCTGGCGCCAGACCAGCTGCTCGACCTGCTCGTCGCTGGCGTTGTCGTCCAGTTGCAGCGGCTCGGGCGGCTCCTTGCCCAGCGCATCGGCGTCCTTGCCCGCGATGCGGAACAGGTTGCCTTCGACGAAGACGGTGTAACTGCCGCCCAGGGCCTGGGTGATGTAACCGTAGGTGCCGGCCGGGAGCGTCACCGACTCGCCGGCGGGCACCATGACGGCGGCGCAATCACGCTCGAACTGGACCGGTTCGCTGCTGCTGGAATACATGGGGGAGAAATGGGGACGCGGGGCCGCGAGGCAAGCGCGCATTCTACCCGGCGCATCGCCCGGCCACGGCGCCACGCCGCGCGCCACAGCGTTGCCGGCCGATCGCGCCGGCCGGGACAGGTATGCTTGTCCGATTGCCCTGCGCGCCGTTGCCGATGCCCGCCCCGTCCGTTCGCTTCCCTCCGCTGACCGCCCTGGTCGTCTTCGCGCTGCTGGCCCTGCTGCAATCGCTGATGTGGATCGGCCTGGCCGCCTGGCTGGACCGCCAGTGCGGCTGGATGGCGCTGCTGCCGGCGCTGACCGCGGCCTGGCTGCTACGCGCCGGCGGCATGGCGCCCGGCGCGTGGCGCACGCTGTGGGCCGGCCTGCTGACCCTGCTGACGGTGGCCTGGGCCAACTGGGGCATCGTGGTGCTGCAGGTGGGCGTGATGATGGGCGTGACGCCGCAGGAATCGGCCGGCAAGCTCGGCGCGCACCTGGCCTGGACCCTGATCACGCTGGCCACCACGCCGCTGGACTGGGCGCTGATGGCGCTGGCGGTGATCGTGGCGGCGGTGCTGGCGCGCTGACGGCCAGCGCGCCGATGCTGCCGGCGGCTCAGTGGCCGCCGTCGAGCGCCTTGAGTTCGCTCACCAGCGCGCTGGCCATCTCCGCGCCGTCGCCGTAGAGCATGCGCGTGTTGTCGGCGTAGAACAGCGCGTTCTCGATGCCGGCAAAGCCGGTGCCCTTGCCGCGCTTGATCACGATGACGTTGCGGGACTCGACCACGTCCAGGATCGGCATGCCGTAGATCGGGCTGGCCGGATCGGTCTTGGCGACCGGGTTGACCACGTCGTTGGCACCGATCACCAGCGACACGTCGGTGTTGGGGAACTCGGGGTTGATGTCGTCCATGTCGGCGATCAGGTCGTAGGGCACGCCCGCCTCGGCCAGCAGCACGTTCATGTGCCCGGGCATGCGCCCGGCGACCGGGTGGATGGCGAACTTCACCTTCACCCCGCGCGCGATCAGGCGCTGGGCCAGCTCCCAGATCTTATGCTGGGCCTGGGCCACGGCCATGCCGTAGCCGGGCACGATCACCACGCGTTCGGCGTAGGCCATCATCGCCGCCACGTCGCCGGCCTCGATCGGCTTCTGCGTGCCGCTGATCTCGGCCGCCGCGCCGCCGCCGCCGAAGTTGGAGAACAGCACGCCGCTGACCGGGCGGTTCATCGCCTTGGCCATCAGCCGGGTCAGCAGGATGCCGGCCGCACCGACCATCATGCCGGCGATGATCAGCGCCTCGTTGCCCAGCACATAGCCCTCGAAGGACACCGCCAGGCCGGTGAAGGCGTTGTACAGCGAGATCACCACCGGCATGTCCGCCCCGCCGATGGGCAGGGTCATCAGCACGCCCAGCGCCAGCGCGGCCACGAAAAAGACTACGATCGCCAGCGGCGACAGCGACACCGCCGCCCACACGCCCAGCGCGACCACCGCCAGCGCCACGCCCAGGTTGAACATCTGCTGGCCAGGGAAGGTCACGCGCCGGTCCAGGCGCCCGTCCAGCTTGGCCCAGGCGATCACCGAGCCGGACAGCGACACCGCGCCGATTGCCGAGCCGATCACCGCCAGCGCCAGGGTGGTAGCCCCGGGCGCACGCGCGGCCAGCTGGGCCACGGCGGCCTCGCTCCAGTTGGACGTGTCGCGATGGACGATGAAGGCGTAGCGCAGCAGTTCCACCGCGCCGATGGCCGCGGCCGAACCGCCGCCCATGCCGTTGTACAGCGCCACCATCTGCGGCATGTCGGTGATGGCCACCTTCTTGGCCGAGATCCAGGCCGCGCCGACGCCGATCGCCATGGCCAGCACGATCAGCGCCAGGTTGTGCAGGCCCGGCAGGAAGAACGTGGCGCCGGTGGCCAGCAGCATGCCCGCGCCGGCCCAGCGGATGCCGCTGCGCGCGGTCACCGGCGAGGCCATGCGCTGCAGGCCCAGCAGGAACAGCGTGGCCGCCACCAGATAGCTGGCGCTGACCACCCAGTCCAGCACGCCCACGGTGGTCGGGTTCACGGCGCGTCCCCGGGTTTGCGGCTGGGCTTGAACATGTCCAGCATCCGCTCGGTCACCACGTAGCCGCCGGCGGCGTTGCCCGCGCCCAGCAGCACCGCGACGAAGCCCAGCGCCTTCTCCAGCGTGGTATCGGCATGGCCCAGCACCACCATCGCGCCGATCAGCACGATGCCGTGGATGAAGTTGGAACCGGACATCAGCGGCGTGTGCAGGATCACCGGCACGCGCGAGATGATGACGTGGCCGGCGATGGCCGCCAGCATGAAGATGTACAGCGCAACGAAGCCGTCGATCATGGAACCGCGCTCCTCATGGACCCGCGCCCGGCACCGACCGGGGCGGGGCGCATCATAACCGCGACCTGACCGGGCCCGCCGCGCCGGTCAACCGCGCCGTGCGCGGCGCGTTTGCTCCGGTAACCGTGCTGCGTTGGCTATCCTCGTGCTGGTGAGTCCCCTGCTCCCCGATCCACCTGACATCCAATCGCCTGCGCCCGCTGTGCCCCCGGCCTCGCTGGAGGCGTTCCTGGGCGGCATCTCCACCCGTGCCTTCCGCTTCGCCGAGGCCGGGCTGCGCAGCCGTGAGGACGCGCTGGACGCGGTCCAGGATGCGATGATCAAGATGCTGACCTACGCCGACAAACCCGCCGCCGAATGGACGCCGCTGTTCTGGAGCATCCTGCGCCGGCGCATGATCGACCTGCAGCGCCGCGGGCGCTTCCGCCTGCGCTGGATGGTGCCGGCCAGCGAGCGCAGCGAGGAGTCGCTCATCGACTGGGCCGATCCGCACGCCGGCCCGGCCGACACCCACGACCAGCGCGAAGGCTATGCGCGTCTGGTGGAGGCCCTGCGCGGCCTGCCGGCCCGACAGCGCGAGGCCTTCACCCTGCGCGTGCTGGAGGAGCTGGACGTGGCCCAGACCGCGCGTGCGATGGGCTGCTCGGAAGGCTCGGTCAAGACGCATCTGTCGCGTGCGCGCGACGCTCTGCAGAAACAACTGGAGGAGTTCCGATGAACGCCCCGTCCGACTTCGACCACCGCATGCGCCAGTGCCATGCCGCCTCGCTACAGGCGCTGTCGCCGCAGACGCTGGCGCGGCTGCGCGATGCGCGCCACGGCGCAAGCCGCGCGCGGCGGCCGCGCGGCTACGCCTGGCTGGGTGCCAGTGCGTTGGCGGCCGTGCTGGCGGTGGCCGCCGCCGCCCGGCTGATGCCGCCTTCTTCCCCGGCCGTTTCGTCCAGCGCCACCCACCAGGTGCTGGCCGTGCAGGCCACCCTGCCTTCCGATGCCACCGACGCCTATGTCAGCACCGCCGACGTGCTGGACCAGAACCCGGACCTGTACGTCTGGCTGGGGGCCTCGGACACCAAGATGGAATAACGCCCATGCGCCGCTTTGCTTCCCCCCTGCTGCTGTTGCTGCTCGCGCTGTGCTCCGTCACGGCCACCGCGCAGGACCGTCGTCCGCCGCCCCCGCCTCCGCCGCCGCCGGGCGACCAGGGGCCGCAGCAGAACTGGCCGGCCTGGGACCAGCTCACTGCGCAACAGCGCGACGTGCTGGTCTCGCAGCTGCGCGATCGCTGGAACGACGACCCGTCCCGGCGCGGCCGGATGATGGACCACGCCCAGCGCTGGCAGCGCATGAGCCCGCAGCAGCGCGACCAGGCCAAGCGCGGCATGGAGCGCTACGAGCGCATGAGTCCCGAGCAGCGCGACCAGGCCCGCGCCCTGTTCGACCGGATGCGCACCCTGCCCCCGGCCCAGCGCAAGCAGCTGCGCGACCAGTGGGACGCCATGACACCGCAGCAGCGCGAGGACTGGGTCCGCGCCCACCCGCCGTCGCCGGAAGACGATCCGGATTGAGGGCGTGCGCCGTCTTCGTGGCCTTCGGGCCAGTGGCGGCGATCGGTCTATCGGTAAAGCCGCATCGCCGGCATGCAGGCTCCCACTTGTAGAGCGGAGCTCGCTCCGCTGGGGCTTCCCCGATTGATCTCACCGAAGAGCAGCGGAGCAAGCTCCGCTCTACAGGTGAGGGACGTGCCGGCCGCCTTCAGGCCGGCACGGCCTCGGCCTGCCACCGCGTCTTGGCCAGCAGTTCGTCGTCCCAGTCGAACGACAGGGCATCGCCCTTCAGGAACAGCGCCACGAAGTTGTAGACGTTGCGCGCATACATTTCGCTGGCGTGCACCGCGCCCAGACTGGCCAGGTTGAGCGGCCCGGCGACAGTCACGCCGCCGGCGGTGGTCACGGTCTGGCCGGGCTGGGTCAGTTCGCAGTTGCCGCCGGTCTCGGCCGCCAGGTCGACGATCACGCTGCCCGGCCGCATGCCTTCCACCATCGCGGCGCTGACGATCTTCGGCGCCGGGCGTCCGGGCACCGCGGCGGTGCACACCAGGGTGTCCACGCTCTTGAGATGTTCGGCCAGGCGGCGCTGCTGCTCGGCGCGCTCGTCCTCGGTGAGCTGGCGCGCATAGCCGCCCTCGCCGGCCGCGCTCACGCCCAGGTCGAGGAACTTGCCGCCCAGCGATTCGATCTGCTCGCGCGTCTCCGGACGCACGTCGAAGCCTTCCACCTGCGCGCCCAGCCGGCGCGCGGTGGCGATCGCCTGCAGCCCGGCCACGCCGGCGCCGACGATCAGCACCTTGGAGGGCCGGATGGTGCCGGCCGCGGTGGTCAGCATCGGGAAGAAGCGCGGCGTCAGCTCGGCCGCGATCAGCACCGCCTTGTAGCCGGCCATGCCGGCCTGCGAGCTGAGCACGTCCATGGCCTGGGCGCGTGTGGTGCGCGGCAGCCGCTCCAGCGGGAAGGCCAGCACGCCGGCGCGCTGCAGCGCCTGCGCGCGGTCGGCATCGGCCTGCGGATGCAGGATGCCCACCAGCACGGTGCCGGCCGGCCAGCTGGCGATGGCCGGCGCCGGCGGGCACTGCACACACAGCACCAGCCCGCCGCCGATCGGCGCGCCGGCGTCCACCACGGCCGCGCCGGCATCGCGATAGGCCTGGTCGGGGAAGCCGGCCGCGGCCCCGGCGCCGGAGTCGACCTGCACGGCGGCGCCGGCGGCGATGAGCTTCTTCACGGTCTCCGGGACGGCGGCCACGCGCCGTTCGCCCGCTGCCGTCTCCCGCACCACCCGTACCTCGACCGTCATCCCGGTTGCGCCCGCCATCGAAGGAGCCGCGATGCTAGCAAAGCGCCGCGTCGCCGGTGGCCGGCCCTCAGCCCGGACCGGGCTGGCGCAGCACGCCGTCCAGGCGGTCGATCACGCCCTGCATGGCGCTGTCGAAGGCGTCCTCGTGCCGGTGCCGGCGCAGACGACCCAGCCGCACCATCACCGCCAGTTCTTCGGGCGAGGCCACGCAGAAGCGCACGCCGCGGCGGTTGACGAACAGCAGCCGCGCCGAGATCGGGCTGACCCAGGACAGCTTGCCGGCCTGGACCTTGTTGTCCTTGTCGATGAAGTCCAGCCAGGTGCCGATCGGCAGCCCGCGGAAATGCTCGGCATCGGCGCTGTCGAACTCCAGCGCGTCGGTGCCGCCGACCAGGGCCAGGTTGGGCGACTGCGCCGCGGCCGCGGCGGCCTGCGCGGCCGGTTCGGCCACCGGCGGCAGATCGGGCAGCGCGCGCTCCAGGTCCGGGCGCGAGACCGACACCGCCTGCAGCGTGTCGTGCAGCGCGTCGATCGCCGCGCCGGCGGCCTCGCCGCCCATGCCCACGCTGCTGAACACCTTGATCAGCCCGTGCCGCCATTCGGACAGCCACGGCTTGCCGACCACCTGCGCCTGGGCCTCGGCCAGCTCGTGCAGCACGCCATCGGCCAGGGCCAGCGCGCTGGCCGCCATCTGGCTTTCCTCGCCCTCGCGCAGCAGGGCCATGGTCAGATGGTGCGCCCAGGGCTGGCGCAGGAAATCCTCGATCGTCTGCGGCACGCGCCGGCTTTCCAGGCGCTTGGCCAGCTCGATCGCGGCGCGCGCCCGCGCCGCCTCCAGCCGCTCCTGGCCGCGCTGCAGCTCGGTGGCACGCCGCTCGGCGATCTCGATGCGGCGCTTGTGCTGGCCGAGGAAGTCGCGGAACTCCTCCTCCAGCATCTGGAAGATCGCCAGGTTCTCGTTGAACTCGGCCACCAGCCGGTCGACCACTTCCTCCACCTTGGCCAGCAGCGTGCGGTCGGCCTGCGACTCGCCGGTATTGCCCTCGCAGGCCTCGGCCAGCACGTTGAGCAGGCGCCGCGCCGGATGGGTCTTCTGCACGAACATGCGCCGGTCCAGCAGCGCGACCTTGACGAAGGGCACCACCAGCTTGCCCATCAGCTCGCGCGAATGGGTCTCCAGGTCGCGCTCGTCGAGCATCACGTCGAACAGCATGCCGACCAGGTCGATGGCGTCCTCGTCCACCGGCGACAGGCGGGTGGCGCCCGGCTCCATGCCCAGGCGCGAGGCGTTCTGGATGACCTCGCTCTTCAGGCGCTGGGCCAACGATTCGCTGCTGCTACCGGTGGCCACCTCCTGCAGCGTGTCGCTGGGCGTGGTCTGCAGCATGGACAGCACCGAGAGCATCTCGCGCTTGGACAGCGAGCGGCTGTCCATGCCTTCCACGCCCTGGCCGCGGCCGTCGCCAGGCCCCGCCGCGGCGGCGTCGCCGACGCGGTGGCTGCGCGATTCCTGCAGCAGGTGGTGCAGGGCCTCGAGCAACACGCCCTGCGCGCCGGGCGCCAGCGGCGCCTCGGCCCCGGACCAGGCGCCGTAGCCGTCGCCGCCCTGGCCCTCGCCGGGCCAGCGCTGCGCAGGCGAGCTCAGGCGCTCGGTGAAGCGCGCCATCCATGCGGGCAGCGCGTCGTCGTCGTTGACCGCGCTCTGGCCCTCGCTGGCGGCCTGGCGCACCTCCACCGATTCCAGGCCCGGGATCGCCGCCGGCGGCGGCGCGGCCGGACGCGGCACCGGCCTGCGCGCGGCGGTGGGTTGCTCGGGCATCACCCCGGCCTGGGCCAGCAGCAGATCGAGCGTGTCGTAGATGCGGCCCAGCTGCGGGACCAGCTCGCGCTCGCCCAGCTTGAGCACGGTCAGGCGCACTTCCAGGGCGAAGTCGCAGGGTGCGAAGGCCTCGTGCAGGGCCACGCCGACGTGTTCGGCGCCGATCGGGTTGTGCTCGGCGTCCAGTTCCTCGATCCCGGCGATCATCGCCAGGCGCCGGTCCAGGCGCTGCAGCACCTGGCGGCAGTCGCGGCCGACCACGCTGGCCAGGTTGCGCGCGGCCAGGCGCGATTCCAGCTCGGTCTCCGACAGCAGGCTCAGGCCGGTGACGTTGGCATCGGTCAGGGCGGTGTCGACCGACAGCGGCTTGCCGTCCTCCAGCGCGCGCCAGGCCTTTTCCAGGTGATCGCGGAAGCGGGCGACGGAGGGTTCGCGCTGGCGGCGCAGTTCGCGCATGCCGTCCAGGAAGGCCATCTGCGCCGGGCCCGCGCGCTCGGCGCGGTCGAACAAGGCATCGTCGAACCGCCCCAGCGCCTCGCCGAACGCGCTGGTCAGCGCGGGCAGTACCGTGCGCCGGGCCTGCTCGAGCAGACGCGGACTGCGTCCCAGTCCGTGCTGGAAGTCGGCGTAAGAAGACATACGGGCATCGTGTCCGTGGGGGTCAGACTGGGGGAATGCGGTCCCCGACCGCTGCGTCATCCTAGTGTGAGCCCGGGCCATGAACCGTGACGGAACTCCCACTGCCTGTCCCTCCAAAAACAAAGACTTAGCGCCTCAGTTTTCCAGCTGATCGATGGCGCCCTGCATGGCGCTGTAGAAGGCGTCCTCGTGCCGGTGCATGCGCACGCGATCCAGCTGCGCCATCGCCGACAGCTCGTCGGGCGAGGCCACGCACATGCGGCTGCCGCTGCGGTCCACGAACATCAGCCGCGCCGAGATCGGGCTGATCCAGCTCAGCTTGCCGGCGCGCACGCTGCCGCTGCGCGAGACGAAGTCCAGCCAGGTGCCCATCGGCAGCTGGCGGAAGTAGTCGGCGGTGACCTCGTCGACCTCGGCCAGCGCGTGCGGCTCCTCCCACGCCGCCGGCGCGGGCGCCTCGGGCTGGGCGATCAGCGGCGGACGCGGCAGCGGCGGCAGCTCGGACAGGGCCGCCGCATCCTTGCTGGCCTGGCCGGACAGCGCATCGCGCAGCGCGGCGCGCGCGGCCTGCGCATCGGCCTGGCTCAGCCCCAGGTTGTCCAGCAGCTTGGTCAGCGCCGGCTGCAGCTGCTCCAGCCAGGGCCGGGCCTGATCGTGGACGCGGGCCAGATCCAGTTCCTCCAGCAGCGCATCGGCCAGCGCCAGCGCCTGGGCCAGATCGTCCGCGCCGCTCTCCCCGCGCAGCACGGTCATGCCCACATAGGGCGACCAGTAGCGGGTCATGAAATCGCTGATCGCCGGCGGCAGCGTGCGGCCCTGCAGCCGCGGGGCGGCGGCGCCGTCGGCGAAGCGGCGCGCTTCCTCGCGGCGCTCCTGGGCGCGATGCAGCTCGGTGGCGCGGCGCTCGGCGATCTCGACCCGGCGCTTGTAGCTGGCAAAGGCGGTGCCGAAGGACTGCAGCCAGCCGGCGAACACCTCGGTGTGCTCGGCGAAGTCCTGCTGGATGGCGTCCACGGTGCGGTCGAACTCCGCGCGCAGGGCCTTCTCGGCCGCCTCGTCGCCGACCAGCGATTCGGCCGCGTCCGCCAGCAGGTTGAGCAGGCGGCGCGGCGGGTCGTTCTCGCGCAGGAACAGGTCCGGGCTCAGCAGCGCGACCTTGGCGTAGGGCACCAGCAGCTGCTGCATGTCCTGGCGCACCGGGCCCTGCAGGTTGCATTCGTCGAGCATCACCTCGAACAGCATCGCCACCAGGTCCAGCATGTCCTCATCGACCGGATCCAGCCGCACCCGCGCCGGGTCGATGCCCAGCTTGGCGCCGGTGGCGCGGATGTCGTCCTTCAGCCGGTCCTTGAGCCGCGCCGGGCGCGGGCCGGCGGGCGACTCCTCCGGCATGGACTGCAGCAGCGAGAGCACCGAGAGCAGCTCGCGCTGGGACAGCGCCCGCCGCGCGTCCGGGCCGGCCTGCTGCTCGAGCTGGCGCGAGCGCTGCAGCAGCGCGTGCAGGTCCGCCGGCAGGATCTCCTGCACCGCGCGGGCGTGCTCGTTGCCGGCCGGCGCGGCGCCGGCCGCGTCCGGCGGCTGCCACTGGGCGAAGAAGCGCGCGATCCAGTCCGGCGCCTGCTCGCCATCGGCCTCACCCTCGGTGATCAGCCGCGCGCTGGGGATGCGCCGGCGCGAACGCGGCTGCAGCAGCGCGCGCTCTGAGGCCTGGATCACCTGCATCAGGCGCTGCTCCAGCCCGGCGTACAGCACGCCCAGGCGCGACTGCAGCTCGTCCTCGCAGATGCGGATGATCTCCAGGCGCGCGGCCGGAGCCAGGGTCAGCTCCTCGAAGGCGTCGAACACGCCGGCGCCGAGGTGATGCGGGCCGAACGGCAGCGTGTCGTCGCTGAGCTTGATCCCGCCGGCGAGCAGGCCGACGTAGCGGTTCACCCGCATCAGCTCGGTCCGCCAGCGCGCGGCGATGGCGTCGGCCATGCGCCGGATCGCCAGGCGCACCTCCATGTCCTGGTAGCTGAGCAGGCTCAGGCGCGCGGCGCCGTCGCGGTCCAGGTCGGCCTCGGCCAGCTTGTACTCCACCGACAGCGGCCGGCCCAGTTCCAGCAGTTGCCAGGCGTTGACCAGGTGGCTGCGGAAGCGCGAGAGGCTGTGTTCGCGGCGGCGGCGGACTTCCTGCTTGGCCTCGATCAGGTCGATCTGCGAGGCGCCGCCGCTGCCGGCCTGTTCATCCAGGCGCGCGGGCAATACGTCCATCACCGACTGGAAAATCTCGCCCAGCGGCACGACGGCCAACAGCCGCACGTGCTCCAGCAGCGCCGCATTGCGGTCGCGCCTGCTGTCCTGGGTGAAACCGTTCAACATGCCCCGATCCCACGCCCCCGTCAGTGCCGTCAAGTCGCTCGAGAATCTCCTGGCCGGATGACCATGAGACCGGTGCCGCATGCGCCGGCCGACCTGTCTAACACTCAAAAACCGTGCCAAGCCGCTAAACTTCAGCGTATGCCGACCCCAGAACTGCTGCAAGCGCTCGACCAGCGCCGTTCAGTCCCGTCAAAGCAGCTTCATGCGCCCGGGCCGGACACGCCGACGGTGTTGCGCATGCTGGAGAGCGCCAGCCGCGTGCCCGACCACGGCAAGCTGGTGCCCTGGCGCTTCATCCGCATCGAAGGCCAGGCCCGCGCGGCGATGAGCCGGCTGCTGGAAGCCCGCACGCGGCAGAAGGATCCGCAGGCCTCCGAGGCGGCGTTGGAGAAGGAGCGCGGCAGGTTTTCTTACGCGCCCGTCATCATCACCGTGGTCGCCCGCCTGCAGCCCGGTCACAAAGTGCCGCTCGAGGAGCAATGGCTGACCGCCGGCAGCGTGTGCTTCGCCCTGCTGCAGGCCGCGCAGGCGCTCGGCTTCGGCGCGCAATGGCTGACCGGCTGGGCGGCCAGCGATCCGGTGGTGTGCACCGAACTGGGCCTGGGCCCGGACGAGCGCATCGCCGGCTTCATCCATATCGGCACCGCCGCGATCGAGGTCCCCGAGCGCGAGCGCCCGGACGCGGCGGCGCTGCTCACCGACTGGACCGGCGAACGTGCCTAGTCCGCACCCGGCCCGCGTGCGGCCTTGCCGGGCCAGGCATGGCGGCGGAGGTGGGTCGTGCTGAAGGACCTGTATCTGGTCGATGCCAGCCTGTACGTGTTCCGGGCCTGGCACTCGATGCCCGATCAGTTCCGCGATGCCGAGGGCTGGCCGACCAATGCCGTGCATGGCTTCGCACGCTTCCTGCTGGAGCTGGGCGAACGCCAGCGCCCGACGCATATCGCGGTGGCCTTCGACGAGGCGCTGGACAGCTGCTTCCGCCACGGCCTGTATCCGGCCTACAAGGGCAACCGCGAGCCGGCGCCGCCCGAGCTGCGGCGCCAGTTCGCGCACTGCAAGGCGCTGTGCGCGGCACTGGGCTTCAACGTGCTGGCCCACACCGAGTACGAGGCCGACGACCTGATCGGCAGCGCCCTGCACGCGGCGCGGCCGCTGGGCTTCCGCGGGGTGATCGTCTCGGCCGACAAGGACCTCTCCCAGCTGCTGGGCGAAGGCGACGAGCAGTGGGATTTCGCCCGCGGTGTGCGCTGGGGCGCGGCCGGGGTCAAGGCGCGCCATGGCGTGGAAGCCCACCAGATCGCCGACTACCTGGCCCTGTGCGGCGATGCCATCGACAACATCCCCGGCGTCAGCGGCATCGGCGCCAAGACCGCGGCGATCCTGCTGGCGCACTTCGGCAGCCTGGACGCGCTGCTGGCGCGCTGCGACGAAGTCGCCTTCCTGCGCCTGCGCGGCGCCGCCCAGGTCGCCCTGCGCCTGCGCGAGCAGCGCGAACACGCGCTGCTGTGGCGGCAGCTGACCACCATCGCGCTGGATGCGCCGCTGGACGGGATCATGCCCGGCTTCGCGCGCGCGCCGGCCGATGGCCAATTGCTCGACGCACTGTGCGAAGCGCTGCGCTTCGGGCCGACCCTGCGCCGGCGCCTGCGCGCCGCCTCCGGGCTGGAACAGCCGTGGACGCCACCGCACGACGACGCCCCCCATTTCCCCTCCTACGAGCCGGCCCAATGAGTTCCAAGACCGAACCCGCAGAAGTGATGTACGACGGCCAGTACCTGCGCCTGATCCGGCGCGGCACCTGGGAATACGCCGAGCGCGCCCATGCCGGCGGACTGGCGGCGATCATCATCGCCGTCACGCCGGAGGACAAGATCGTCTTCGTCGAGCAGTTCCGCGTGCCGCTGCAGGCCAACACCATCGAGATGCCGGCCGGCCTGGTCGGCGACATCCACGCCGGTGAGTCGATCGAGGTCTCGGCCATCCGCGAGCTGGAGGAAGAGACCGGCTGGACCGCTGAGCACGCCGAGGTGCTGCTGATCGGGCCGGTGTCCTCGGGCTCGACCAACGAGCGCATCGCCTTCGTGCTCGCCACCGGCCTACGCCGCGTCGGGCCCGGCGGCGGCGACGAGGACGAGAACATCACCGTGCACGAGATCCCGCGCGCGCAGGCCGCGGCCTGGCTGGTGGGCAAGCTCGGCGAGGGCTATGAGCTCGACGCCAAGCTCTGGGCCGGACTGTGGATGATCGAGCACCACCTGGACGGCACGCCACGTGGCTGAGCCGACCCTGCTGGGGCCGCAGGACCCGTCGCCGTTCACCGTGATCGGCGCGCAGGGCGCCTCGCCCTACCTGCTCATCGCCGACCACGCCGGCCAGGCCGTGCCGGCCGCGCTGGACCAGCTGGGCCTGCCGCAGGCCGAGCTGGACCGCCACATCGGCTGGGACATCGGCATCGCCGGCACCACCCGCGCGCTGGCCGCGCTGCTGGACGCCACCGCGATCCTGCAGACCTATTCGCGCCTGGTGATCGACTGCAACCGGCCGCTGGACGCGCCCGGCTCGATCGCCGCGATCAGCGACGGCACCGACATCGCCGCCAACGTCGCCGCCAACCCGCAGCAGCGCGCGCAGCGGGCCGCGGAGATCTTCCAGCCCTACCACGACGCGATCCGCGGCCAGCTCGACGCGCGCGCCGCGCGCGGGCAGCCGACGATCCTGATCGCCATGCACAGTTTCACCCCGGTGTTCGCCGGCATCGTGCGGCCCTGGCACGCCGGCGTGCTGTACCAGCGCGACGCGCGCATGGCCCACGCCCTCAAGCCGCTGCTCGAGGCCGAGGGGCTGACCGTCGGCGACAACGAACCCTACGCAGTCAGCGACGCCACCGACTACGCCATCCCTGTGCACGGCGAGGCGCGCGGGCTGGTGCACCTGGAGCTGGAAATCCGCCAGGACCTGATCGCCACCGACGAGGGCCAGCGCGCCTGGGCGCAGCGGCTGGCGCGCCTGTTCACCCGTCTGGCGCCGGATTTCACACCACAACCCTGAAAATCCCGCTATATGGAGGGCTGTCCCCCGACCGCCCTCCCACATGCTCATCCGCCTGGGTTACGAAATCGCCTTCCGGCTGCCGCAGCCCACCTCGATGCTGGTGACGCTGAACATCCACGACAGCCGCCGCACCGACATCGTCATCGGCCAGGAGCTGCGCGCCCTGCCCGGCGTGCCGATGCGCCAATACCACGACAGCTTCGGCAATACCTGCACCCGCCTGCACGCGCCGGCCGGGCTGTTCACCCTGTACGCCGATGCGGTGGTGCAGGACGACGGCCAGCCCGATCCCGTCGCGCCAGGCGCGCGCGAGGTGCCGGTGGACCAGCTGCCCGACGACACCCTGCTGTTCCTGCTCGGCAGCCGCTACTGCGAGACCGACCAGCTGGTCTCCATGGCCTGGGACCTGTTCGGCGCTACGCCGCCGGGCTGGGCGCGCGTGCAGGCGATCTGCGACTACGTGCACAACGCGATCCAGTTCGGCTATCAGCATGCGCGCGCCACCAAGGGCGCGGTCGAGGCGCTGCAGGAGGGCCGCGGCGTGTGCCGCGATTTCGCGCATTCGGCCATCGCGCTGTGCCGCTGCATGAACATCCCGGCGCGCTACTGCACCGGTTATCTGGGCGACATCGGCATCCCGCCGGTGGATGCGCCGATGGATTTCTCGGCCTGGTTCGAGGCCTATCTGGACGGGCGCTGGTACACCTTCGACGCGCGCCACAACACCCCGCGCATCGGCCGCGTGCTGATCGCCCGCGGCCGCGATGCGGCCGATGCGGCGATCAGCAACAGCTTCGGCTTCAACACGCTGGAGAAGTTCGAGGTCTGGACCGACGAGACCGACGATCCGACCCTCTCCCCGCGCGTGCCGGTGCCGCCCATGCCGCTGGGCTACGCGCTCACCTGAGCGCGCGGCCGGCTCAGGCGAAGCGGTCGGTCGCGCGCACCAGCGCGTCGATGTTCTCTTCCTCGAAGGCCGAGTGGCCCGAGGTCGGCGTGATCTCCAGGCTCGCCTTCGGCCAGGCCTGGTGCAGGTCCCACGCGTTCTGGATCGGGCAGACCACATCGTAGCGGCCGTGCACGATCACGCCGGGGATGTCGGCGATGCGGTGCGCGTCGCGCAGCAGCTGGTCCTCGACCTCGAAGAAGCCGCCGTTGACGAAGTAGTGGTTCTCGATGCGGGCGAAGGCCAGCGCGAACTCCGCATCCTCGTGGCCGCTGACGAAGTCCTCGTCCACGCGCAGATAGCTGGTCGCGCCTTCCCACACCGACCAGGCGCGCGCGGCGGCCAGGCGCGTGGCCGCATCGTCGCTGGTCAACCGGCGGTGGAAGGCCGAGATCAGATCGGCGCGCTCCACTTCCGGGATCGCGGCGATGTAGTGCTGCCAGGCATCGGGGAACAGGCGGTTGGCGCCTTCCTGGTAGAACCACTCCAGCTCCCAGCGGCGCAGCATGAAGATGCCGCGCAGCACCAGCTCGGTCACGCGCTGCGGATGGGTCTGCGCATAGGCCAGCGCCAGGGTCGAGCCCCAGCTGCCGCCGAACACCTGCCAGGTCTCGATGCCCAGGTGCGCGCGCAGCTTCTCGATGTCGGCCACCAGGTCCCAGGTGGTGTTGTCCACCAGATCGGCGTGCGGCCGCGAGCGGCCGGAGCCGCGCTGATCGAACAGCACGATGCGGTACTTGGCCGGATCGTGGAACTGGCGCATCTTCGCGTTGCAGCCGCCGCCCGGCCCGCCGTGCAGCATCACCACCGGCTTGCCCTGCGGATTGCCGCACTGCTCGAAGTAGAGCGTATGACGCGCGTCGACCTGGAGTTCGCCGGTGTCGAAGGGTTCGATGGCAGGATAGAGCTGGCGCATGGGCGGCCTGGAAGTCGGGAAAAACGATCGGCAGTTTACGCCACGCCCTGTTGCGACTCGCCGGGCCAGCGACCCAGGCTCACGCGGTCGCGGTGCTCCAGATCCTGTTCGGTGCGCGCCTGGTCGAAGCCCGCCTCACGCAGCAGCGCGCACACCGCCTCGCCTTGATCGAAGCCATGCTCCAGCAGCAGCCAGCCGCCCGGCCGCAGGTGCGCGGGCGCCTGGGCGACGATGCGGCGGATGTCGTCCAGGCCATCGGCGCCCGAGGCCAGCGCGCCGGCCGGCTCGAAGCGCAGGTCGCCGCGCGTCAGGTGGACATCGCCGGCCTCGATGTAGGGCGGGTTGCTGGCAATCAGGTCGAAGCGCTCGCCGGCCAGCGGCGCCAGCCAGTCGCCGTGGACGAAGCGCACCTGGCCCAGCCCGTGTTCGCGCGCGTTGGCCTGGGCGATCTCGAGCGCGGCGGCGCTGGCGTCGGTGGCGACCACCTGCGCCAGCGGGCGCTCGCTGGCGATGGCCAGGGCGATGGCGCCGCTGCCGGTGCCCAGGTCCGCGACCCGTGCCGGTGCGTCGGCCGGCAGGCGGTCCAGGGCCAGTTCGACCAGGCGTTCGGTCTCGGCGCGCGGGATCAGCGTGGCGGGGCCGACCCGCAGGTCCAGCGTCCAGAAGCCGCGCCGGCCGGTGATGTAGGCGATCGGCTCGCCGGCCGCACGTCGCGCCAGCAGCGCGGCGTAGGCGTCGCGCACGGCGGGTTCGACCGGGTCGGAGCCATGCGCGAACAGCCAGGCGCGGTCGCGGCCCAGGGCGTGCAGCAGCAACAGCTCGGCCTCGAAGCGCGCCGCGTCGCTGTCCAGCCGTGCGGCACCTTGCCGCAGCAGCGCGTCCAGGCGTTCGGGTGACTGCGTTTTCATTCGCGCCATGGTAGCCGTTGCACCCTGCGCCCTTTCCTATCGTCCCTACCGGAGCCCTACGCCTTGAAGCCTTCCCGTTTGCTGCGCATGGGTCTGGGCGCGCTGAGCGCACTGACCCTGAGCGCCTGCCAGAGCCTGGCCTTCGGCATCGCCAACCATGGTCAGGGCCAGCCCGACGCCACAGCCGTCTACGACCCGGTGCGGCAGCTCTCGCTGGACGTCTATCGCCCCGTCGCCGCGGTCCACGACGCGCCGGTGCTGGTCTATTTCTACGGCGGCAGCTGGCAGCACGGGTCCCGCAGCGATTACCGCTTCGTCGGCCGGCGGCTGGCCTCGACCGGCGCGGTGGTGATGATCGCCGACTACCGGCTGGCGCCGGACACGGTCTTTCCCGGCTTCGTCGAGGACGGCGCGCGCGCGGTGGCCTGGGCGCGCGCCCATGCGGTCGATTACGGCGCCAACCCGGCGCGGATCTTCCTCGCGGGCCACTCGGCCGGGGCGCAGATCGCCGCCCTGCTGGGCACCGATGCGCACTATCTGGCCGACCAGGGCGTGCCCCGCTCGGCGATCGCCGGCGTGATCGGGCTGGCCGGGCCGTACGACTTCCAGATCAGCGGGGAGCTCACCGAGGTGTTCGGGCCGCCGTCGCGCTGGCCGCGGGCGCAGCCGATCGGCTTCGTCGATGGCGACGAGCCGCCCTTCCTGCTGGTCAGCGGGCGCAAGGACACCGAGGTCGAACCGCGCCAGACCGAGGACCTGGCCGAACGCCTGCGCGCGGCAGGCGGGCGGGTCGAGGTGCTGTGGCTGCCCGGCGGCCATCTGGCGCCGCTGATCGACCTGTACGCGCCCCGCCGGCATCCCGCGCTGCTGGCGCGGATTGGGGAGTTCGTCCGCGCGCCGTGACCGAACTGAAACGTGGCGCGGCCTAGGATGAGGCACTCGCCCAACAATTGATCAAAACTATCGATGCAATGCCATCCATCGATTTGAGAAATCGATTCGCGGTGCGTAGGATGCCCCTATCGCCTCCACCCCCTCAGCAAAAAGGAAGAAAACGATGTCCGTCATCAACACCGAAATCCTGCCGTTCAAGGCCACCGCCTACAAGGACGGCGAGTTCATCGAAGTCTCCGATGCCGACCTGAAGGGCAAGTGGTCCGTGGTCGTGTTCTACCCGGCCGACTTCACCTTCGTCTGCCCGACCGAGCTGGAAGACCTGGCCGACCATTACGCCGAGTTCCAGAAGCTGGGCGTCGAGGTCTACTCGGTCTCCACCGACACGCACTTCTCGCACAAGGCCTGGCACGACACCTCGGCGGCGATCGGCAAGATCAAGTACGCCATGATCGGCGACCCGACCCACCAGATCTCGAAGAACTTCGACGTGCTGCGTCCGGCGGGTCTGGCCGACCGCGGCACCTTCATCATCGACCCGCAGGGCGTGATCCAGTCGGTGGAAATCACCGCCGAGGGCATCGGCCGCGAAGCCGGCGACACCCTGCGCAAGGTCAAGGCTGCCCTGTACGTGGCCTCGCACCCGGGTGAGGTCTGCCCGGCCAAGTGGAAGGAAGGCGCCAAGACCCTGGCGCCGTCGCTGGACCTGGTCGGCAAGATCTAAGCCGTTCCGCTGCTGCCACGCCGCCCCGCCTCACGCGGGGCGGCGCAGGCGGCAAACCGGAGCCCGCCTGCGTCGCGGTCTGCGGTTTGCCCCCCTGACCCCCTCGTCTGCCCACTCCGGGCCGGACGGTCCTTTGCCGCCCTTTCAAGGAGAAGCGCCATGTTGGACGACACCCTCAAGACCCAACTCAAGGCCTACTTGGAGCGCCTGACGCGCCCGGTGGAGCTGATCGCCTCGGTCGACGACTCGCCCACCTCCAAGGAGATGCTCGAGCTGCTCAGCGACATCGTGCTGCTGTCCGACCAGGTCTCGCTGGTCGAGCACCGCGATGCCGACGTGCACACACCCTCCTTCGCCCTCAACTCGCCTGGCCAGGACATCCACCTGCGCTTCGCCGGCCTGCCGATGGGCCATGAGTTCACCTCGCTGGTGCTGGCGCTGCTGCAGGTCGGCGGCTATCCGTCCAAGGCCTCGCTGGAGACCATCGAGCAGGTGCAGGGGCTGGAAGGCGACTACAAGTTCGAGACCTACTTCTCGCAGAGCTGCCAGAACTGCCCGGACGTGGTCCAGGCCCTGAACCTGATGGCGGTGCTCAACCCCAGGATCCAGCACGTGGCCATCGACGGCGCGGTGTTCCCCGACGAGGTGGAACAGCGGCAGGTGATGTCGGTGCCGACCGTGTACCTCAATGGTGAAACCTTCGGCCAGGGTCGCATGAACCTGGAAGAGATCGTCGGGCGTCTGGACGCTGGTGCGGCCAAGCGCGACGCCAAGAAGATCTCGGCCAAGGCGCCGTTCGAGGTGCTCGTGGTCGGCGGTGGCCCGGCGGGCTCGGCCGCGGCGATCTACGCCGCGCGCAAGGGCATCCGCACGGGCGTGGCCGCCGAGCGCTTCGGTGGCCAGGTGCTGGACACCATGGCGATCGAGAACTTCATCTCCGTGCAGGAGACCGAGGGGCCGAAGATGGCCGCCGCGCTCGAGGCGCATGTGCGTCAATACGAGGTGGACATCATGAACCTGCAGCGGGCCGAGAAACTGATCCCCGCCGGGCCCGATGGCCTGATCGAGGTGCAGCTGGCCAACGGTGCCTCGCTCAAGAGCAGGACGGTGATCCTGTCCACCGGCGCGCGCTGGCGGCAGATGAACGTGCCGGGCGAGAACGAGTACCGCAACAAGGGCGTGGCCTATTGCCCGCACTGCGACGGCCCGCTGTTCAAGGGCAAGCGCGTGGCGGTGATCGGCGGTGGCAACTCGGGCGTCGAGGCGGCCATCGACCTGGCCGGCATCGTCAAGCACGTCACGCTGATCGAGTTCGATCACAAGCTGCGTGCCGACGAGGTCCTGCAGCGCAAGCTGCGCAGCCTGCCCAATGTGGACATCGTCGTCTCGGCGCTTTCCACCGAGGTGCACGGCGATGGCAACAAGGTCACCGGTCTGTCCTACACCGACCGCACCAACGAGGCCAAGCACACGCTGGAGCTGGAAGGCATCTTCGTGCAGATCGGTCTGCTGCCCAACACCGAGTGGCTCAAGGACACCGTGGCGCTGTCGCCGCGCGGGGAGATCATCGTCGACGACCGCGGCGCGACCAACGTGCCAGGGGTGTTCGCCGCCGGCGATGCCACCACGGTGCCGTACAAGCAGATCGTGATCGCCATGGGCGAAGGCTCCAAGGCCGCGCTGAGCGCCTTCGACCACCTGATCCGCCACAGCGCCCCCGCCGCGCAGGAGCCAGCTGCCGCCAAGGCGGCCTGATCCGGCCCACGCGATAAGGTGTGAATGACGCCCGCCGGTGACCCCGGCGGGCTTTTTTGCTTTGCGGGGGTGAGGGATCGCCGCGGCTGAGCGCTGCGGCTTCGGGTGGGCAGCGGTCCGGCGGGCAGGGGCCGCTTTCCCTCGATCAGGGCATCCTGCCCTGACTCGGGCGCTCGGCTCCTGCCCCGCTAGTCGCGGCCCCTGCCCGCCGGCCCGCTGCCTCGCGCGTCGAGATATAAGGCTTCGTTCAAAAGAAGTCCTGATCCCTCCGCAGCAGGCCTTTACCGGTTAGGTGCAGCCCCAGTCATCGTGGGAGCCGCCATGGCGGCGATGGGGCTTTTCCGTTAAATCTCCACCGCGGCTCAGGCGTTTCCGGCCGAGCCACATCGCCGCCGTGGCGGCTCCTACCGAAGCGTGAGGCGCGGTCAATCCTTTTCCATCGCGGCGTCGGCGAACCTCGCGGGCACCATCAACTCATTCAAGTCCCCAAACCTGTGCCGGGGGTTCAGCCTGCGTCGATTGATCGGGCGAGGCAAAAGGCGTTGAATGCATCGACGGCGCCGATGGCCGTGTCAGACAAGTCCTCCAGCCGTGAACCTGCGTGACCTCAAGTACCTGGTCGCCCTCGCCGACCACATGCATTTCGGCCGCGCCGCGGCGGCCAGCTTCGTCAGCCAGCCCACCCTGTCCACCCAGATCAAGAAGCTGGAGGACGAGCTGGGCGTGTCGCTGGTCGAGCGTGCGCCGCGCAAGGTCATGCTGACCCCGGCCGGTCGCGACGCGGCCGAGCGCGCACGTCGGATCGTGGCCGAGGTCGAGCAGATGAAGGAATCGGCGCGGCGCAGCCAGGACCCCGAGGCCGGCACCGTGCGGCTGGGCATCTTCCCCACGCTCGGCCCGTATCTGCTGCCGCACGTGGTGCCGTCCATCCGCACGCGTTTCCCGCAGCTGGAGCTGCTGCTGGTGGAGGAGAAGAGCGACGTGCTGCTGCAGCGGCTGCGCGAGGGCAAGCTCGACGCCGGCCTGCTGGCCCTGCCGGTGGACGAGGACCAGCTGCACGTGGAGTTCCTGTTCGAGGAGCCCTTCGTGCTGGCCGTGCCCGAGGGGCATCCGCTGGCCGCGCGCGATTCGCTGACCCTGGACGAACTGTCCGACCAGAAGCTGCTGCTGCTCGAGGATGGCCACTGCCTGCGCGAGCAGGCGCTGGAGGTGTGCCGGCTCTCGGGCGCCAACGAGAAGTCCGAGTTCCGCGCCACCAGCCTGGAGACCCTGCGCCAGATGGTCGCCGCCGACGTCGGCGTGACCCTGCTGCCGACGCTGGCGGTCAAGCCGCCGGTGGCGCGCTCGGACAACATCCATCTGCTGGGCTTCAGCGACTCCCATCCCAGCCGGCGCATCGCCATGGTGTGGCGCAAGAGCTCGGCGATGTCCGGTTTCCTGATGCAGCTGGCGCAGGTCTTCAAGGATCTGCCGCCCGCGCTGCTGGATCCTTCCGCGCCTGCCGCCGCACCGCCGCGCCGCGGCGCATCGACGATCCGGCAACGGCGCGCGTGAGACCCTTTCCCCATTCCTCTCTTACAACCTGACGGAACGACCCATGAGTGCCCCAAGCAAACTGCAGCAGCTGCGCGACCTGTCGGTGGTCGTGGCCGACACCGGCGATTTCGACGCGATCAAGCGCCTCAAGCCGGTGGACTGCACCACCAACCCGACCCTAGTGAAGAAGGCGCTGGACCTGCCGGTCTATGCCGACCTGATCGACGAGCAGATCGCCTGGGCGCGCGGCCAGGGCGAGGTCACCGATGAACTGGTGGCCGAGGTCGCCGACCGCCTCACCGTGGGCGTGGGCACCAAGCTCTCCGGCCTGATCGAGGGCCGCGTGTCGACCGAGGTCGATGCCGACCTGGCCTACGACACCGCCGCCAGCGTGGCCAAGGCGAAGAAGTTCATCGCCATGTACGCCGACAACGGCGTGCCCAAGGACCGCGTGCTGATCAAGCTCGCCTCGACCTGGGAAGGCGTGGAGGCCTGCCGCCAGCTGCAGGCCGAGGGCATCGACTGCAACTGCACGCTGATCTTCAACCCGACCCAGGCCCTGGCCTGCGCCGAGGCCGATGCGTTCCTGATCTCGCCGTTCGTGGGCCGCATCCTGGACTGGTACAAGGCCCACGGCCAGGCACCGGCCAACATCGATGAGGACCAGGGCGTGGTGTTCGTGCGCGGTGTCTACGACACCTTCAAGCGCCGCGGCATCAAGACCGTGGTGATGGGCGCCTCGTTCCGCTCGACCGAGCAGATCGAAGCGCTGGCCGGCTGCGATCGCCTGACCATCTCGCCAGACCTGCTGGACAAGCTCGATGCCGACCACGGCGAGCTGCCGCGCAAGCTGACGCCCGCCAAGGCCGAAGGCGGCAGCCACACGCCGGTGGATGCGGCCAAGTTCAAGGCCGACGTCGAAGCCGACCCGATGGCCAAGGAGAAGCTGGCCGACGGCATCCGCATCTTCGCCGAAGACCTCAAGAGCCTGCGCAAGACCATCGCCGACCGTCTGGCCTGATCGGCTCCGCCGCGCCCTGCCCTCGCTCGTGAGGGTAGGCGCTGCACCCGGGCCTGCTTCCGCGCCAACCGCGGAAGCGGGCTCGCGACTGCGCTATCCCAGGACGTCCAGCAGCCGTTCCAGCCCACCCGTGTCGATCGACACCTCCGCCACCTCGCGCACGCGCGGCTTGGCGTGGAAGGCCACGGACAGGCCCGCGGCCTGCATCATCGGGATGTCGTTGGAGCCATCGCCCACCGCGATCGTGCGCGCCGGGTCCAGGCCCAGCAGCGAGGCCACGTCCAGCAGCGTCGCGCGCTTGACCGCGCCATCGCAGACATCGCCCCAAGCCTGGGCCAGCACGCGCCCGGTCAGCACGCCGTCGGCCACCTCCAGCCGATTGGAGCGGACGAAGTCCAGCCCCAGCCGCGCGCGCAAGCGCTCGGCGAAGAAGGTGAAACCGCCGGAGACCAGCAGCGTCTTCAGCCCGGCGGCCTTGCACGCCTCGAGCAGCTGCTCTGCACCAGGTGTTAGCTGCAGGCGTGTGTCGTAGACCTCCTGCAGCGCACCCTCGGGCACGCCCTTGAGCAGGGCCACGCGGCGCAGCAGGCTCTCGCGGAAGTCGGCGATCTCCCCGCGCATGGTCGCCTCGGTGATCGCGGCCACCTGCGCCTTCAGGCCCACCGCCGCGGCGATCTCGTCGATGCATTCGATGGTGATCAGCGTCGAATCCATGTCCAGCGCGATCAGGCCGAAGTGCGCCAGCGGCGGCAGCGGAGTGGCGCGACGCAGCTGCAGGCCATCGGCGGGTGCGTGGGAATCGGTCATGGGCGAACAGGCGCACCGGCCGTGGGACGAAGGGCCTGCAAGCGTAAAGACCTCGGCCGCGCCGGGATAGGCCTAGGCGACGCCCTTGGAAGCGGCATGCTCCGCCACGCGCCGCGCATAGAGCGCGTACACGCAGGCCAGCGCCAGGCAGATCAGCGCCGGCGCGATCAGCACCGTATACGACCAGCGGTGGAAGCCCAGCGCGCCGGCCAGGCCGCCGGCCAGGAAGCCGGTGATCACCGTCACGCACAGCGACAGCCGGCGCCACGGCAGCGGCATGCGCCGCAGCCCATGGCCGATGGCCAGCCCCAGGTCGGTGAACATGCCCGAGACATGCGTGGTGCGCACGACCGCGCCGCTGTAGGTGGTGGCCATCGCGTTCTGCAGGCCGCAGGCGCAGGCCGCCAGCCACAGGCCCCACATCGAGGCACGCGTCATCAGCGGCACCGAGGCCAGCAGCAGGCCGGCTTCCAGCACCAGCACCAGCCCATAGCGCCGCCCCAGCTGCAGGGCGATATCGCCGATCAGCGCCCCGCTGAGCGCGCTTCCGGCCACGAAGAAGAACGCGCCACCGGCCAGCTGCGCCAGCCCCCGCAGATCCAGCACCGCCGCGCGCGCGCCCATCTCCGAGGTGATGCCGGTCATATGGCTCACGCCCTGATGGCCGAACCCCAGCAGCGCCACGACATTGACGATGCCCGCGGTAAAGGCCATGACCCAGGCACCGGACCAGACCCAGCGCGGCAGTTTGGAAATCATCGAAGGGGCGCCAATGGCTTGCGGACGCGACAAGCGTCGCGCCGCGGCGCGATGGCTGTCAACGCCACGGCCGGCAAAATCTCAATGGTGGCGACGGACCGTTCGCCAACACTAGCGCCGCTTGGCTCCGGCCATGATGCGTCCTGCAACGATGGCTGCCGGAACGATCGAGCATCCCCAGGCCAGGATGAAAATCAGCACCGCCGGCCCGCTCGCCCTCCCATGCTCGATCAAGAGCATGGCCAATGGCGGAAGGATTGCGGTGGCGAAGAGGCAAGCGACCGCGACCACGTCGTCTTGCAGCCTCGGGCCCACCCGCGTGCGTTCGGTCGCAGCCTGCCTGCGCGCCATCAGCGCCCAGAGATAGCGTGCGCCGATGCCATACGCGGCGAAGAAGAAGACCCACAGCAGGGATTTGCTCGCTCGCGAATTCGACAGCCTGCGTTCGACCGCCGCACCAGGCTTCGCCCATGAAAGCTTAAGGTGTCCATCAACCTTGTCGAAGTCCGCCTGCGCCTTCTGCATCTGAGCGACGACCTCGGTACCCTTCTGCTTGGCCAGCCGCTCTGCGGTTGAACACGAAGAGGCCTGGATGCGCTCGACCGCGTCTGCCAGCTGGTGTGCATAGCGGCGTGCGATCGCCACATGGTGCTCTTCATGGACCTGCACTCGCTGCTGGAGATCACGCCAGAATTCGCGCGTCGCCACCGACGCCCTGGGATCCGGGGTCCAGACAGGCAAGGCGACGGAGATACCGATCCCCACTTGACTCCTGATGATGCGGCAAGCCCCTGACGACTCGCGCAGGACATAATCCAGGCGCATCTTTGCACGCGTCAGGCCAGCGAGTGTTTCCTCTGCCGGCCCATCATCCTTTCCCAGCTGAGCCTTGGCCCGATCGCTCCAGGCCTTCATGGAGGCCAGGATCTGGTGACCATCCCGCCCCGTCACGGTGTAGCTGGAATCCTTGCGGTTTTCCCGAACCGTGCCAGCGTGCGCACCGGTGGCCAGGGCAAGCATGACCACGACAGCAAGACGCCATCCAGCGCGTCGCAACATCCTTGAGCACATTAGACCGTCCATTGTCTGTCCCCGTCGGATGAGCCTAACGCATCCACCTCGCGGAAAGATGTTCGCGGACTCGCAGGACAGTGACTGAACCTCTCAAAGCGTCGGCACTCCCGAGGCACTGCAGATCTGCATAACCAAGTGGGACTGGCGGGCTGCCGTACAGCGCTGAGAAGTGGACAAGGCTCGGCGGAACCAATTGTTCAAGCCACCTGTTGTTCTGGCGGTACGCATCGCTGCGGCGCGGGTCATTATTCCTGCGGAGTCCGCAATCTGCGGCAGCGTTAATGCGCTCATTCTGAGCGCTCGTCTTTTTGCAACGCGGGCAGTCGCTTACTCGACCGGAAGACCGCCGACTCATGGAGGGCGGTCCGAGACTCACTGAGACCTAAACCATGTACTTTTTAAGGCCTTTCCGGCATTGCTGAAAACTTACCGGACACCCTGAAATCCTGCGATGGTGGGCCGTGAAGGATTCGAACCTTCGACCAAAAGATTAAAAGTCTTCTGCTCTACCGACTGAGCTAACGGCCCGGACACGCGGCCCGGCGTTGCGCCGGGGCCGGTCATTCTACCGGAAAGGGCTGGCGATGCGACCCGCGCTTCAGGCGTAGCGCGTGGGATCGGGCACGCCGGCGTCGGCGAAGCCCGCCGCGCGCAGGCGGCAGGCGTCGCAGCGCCCGCAGGCCGCGCCGCTGGCATCGGCGTTGTAGCAGGACACGGTGGCGCCGAAGTCCACGCCCAGGCGCACGCCCTCGCGCACGATGTCTGCCTTGCTCATGAACTGCAGCGGCGCGTGCACGCGCAGGCCGGCGCCTTCCACGCCCGCCTTGGTCGCCAGGTTAGCCAGGGTCTGGAAGGCGGAGATGAATTCGGGCCGGCAGTCCGGATAGCCGGAGTAGTCCACGGCGTTGACGCCGCAGAAGATGTCCGCCGCGCCGAGCACCTCGGCCCAGCCCAGCGCGATGGACAGCATGATGGTGTTGCGTGCCGGTACGTAGGTGACCGGGATGCCTTCGCCGCCGGCCTGCGGCACCTCGATGTCGTCGGTCAGCGCCGAGCCGCCGATGCTGCGCAGGTCGACGTGGACGGTCTTGTGCGCGGCGGCGCCGAGCTGCTGCGACACGCGCGCGGCGGCGTCGAGTTCGGACGTGTGGCGTTGGCCGTATTGCACGCTCAGCGCGTGCGTGCGGAAACCGTGTTCGCGGGCGATGGCCAGGACCACGGCCGAATCCATGCCCCCGGAGACGAGGACGACTGCATTGTTCATGTGGGGTGTTCTTCTTGCCGGCGAGACAGGCCGGGGAACGCATAGCCTACCGCCCGGGCGCCGGGCCGGCACTTCCCGCGCGGGTTCAGCGGCCGGGTTCGTCGTTCCACAGCAGCTTGTGCAGCTGCATCTGGAAGCGCACCGGCAGGCGGTCCTCGACGATCCAGTCGGCCAGTGCGCGCGGGCTCACCTGATCCTTGGACGGCGAGAACAGCACGGCGCAGCGCCGGTCCAGCGCGTGCTCGCGCACGACCTCGCGCGCCCACTCGTAGTCGGCGCGGCTGCACAGCACGAACTTGACCTGGTCGCGCGCGGTCAGCAGCGGCAGGTTGTCCCAGCGGTTGCGGTGTTCCTCGGCCGAGCCGGGGGTCTTGATGTCGACCACGCGCGACACGCGCGGATCGACCTGCGAGACGTCCAGCGCGCCGGAGGTCTCCAGCGAGACGTCGTATCCGGCATCGCACAGCCGCGCCAGCAGGCCGATGCAGCGCTTCTGCGCCAGCGGCTCGCCGCCGGTCACGCAGACATGGCGCACGCCCGCGCGCGCGACCTCGGCCAGGATGTCCTTGATCTCCCACCAGGTACCACCGTGGAAGGCATACGCGGTATCGCAGTACTGGCAGCGCAGCGGGCAGCCGGTCAGGCGCACGAACACGGTCGGCCAGCCGGCGGCGTCGGCCTCGCCTTGCAGCGAGACGAAGATCTCGGTGATCTTCAGCCGGTCCTGCGGCGATTGTTCGATCTGGCTGGGGACGGCGGCGGCGGCGGCGTTCATTGCGGAGGCTCTCTCAAAACGGCGGCGCCACCGCAGACCTCGCGGTGGCGTTCGAGTGGTGCGTGTGGCGGTATTGCGGAAGGTCCTTGCGGACCTCGTCGGGCTCAGCGGATCTGCCCGACCTGGATCGAATGCAGGCGATCGTCGGCGGTGCGGGCCACGTCGCTGCCGGGGTACTGCTGGATCACCTGCTGCAGCGTGGTCTGCGCGTCGTTGACCTTGCCCAGTCCGTACTGCGCCAGCCCCAGCTTGAGCAGGGCGCCGGGCGCCTTGTCATGGGTGGGATAACGCGAGAGCAGCGCGCGGAACTGGTCGGCGGCCATCTGGTAGTTCTGGGTGACGTAATAGCTCTCGCCCAGCCAGTACAGCGCGTTGGGCGCATAGACACCGCTGGGATACAGCTGCAGGAAGCTGGTGAACAGGTTGGCCGCGTCGGCGTAGTCGCCCTTCTTCAGCGCGTCGAAGGCCACACCGTAGGCGGTGCGCTCGTCGCCCGCCTGGGCCATCGCGCCGGCGTCGCCGTGGACCGCGGGCGGGGCCTCGGCGGTCGCGGCGGGCGCCCCCGCCGCCGGCGGCGCAGCCTTGGCGCCGGCCGCGGGCGCCGCGGACACGGGAGGCTGAGCACCGGCAGCCGCGCCGCCGCCACCGCCGCTCTCCAGGCGGCCGATGCGGCCGTCCAGGTCGAGGTACTGGTCGCGCGCGCGCTGCTTGAGCTGCTCGTTCTCGTTCTGCAGCTGCTCGACGGTGCCGCGCAGGCTGGCCAGGTCCTGGCGCAGCTGGGTGATCTGGTTGAGCAGGTCGGTATTGGCCTGCGTGTTGTTGGCACGCACTTCCAGCGCGGCGACGCGGTCGGCCAGGCTGGCCTTCTGCGCGAAGGCGGCGGGCGCGGCGCCCAGCGACAGCAGCAGGGCCGGCAGGAGAAGACGGAATCGGATGGGACGCATGGCGCTCACGTAACGAGGGTTGCGGATCGGACGGCCGGAGCATTGAACCATGGCCATCCAACGAAAAGGGCCGGTGCCGACCGGGGCAGACAGGTTGTGTCCTGTTGCCCCGCCCCGGTCACCGGCCCCGTTGGACCACCGCGAACGGTGGCCCGAGGTCGAACGTCGATTACTTCGCGGTGTACACGATCTCGACGCGACGGTTCTTGGCCCAGCACTCCTCGGTCGACTCGGTGCAGACCGGGCGCTCTTCGCCGTAGCTCACCACCGACAGCTGGCTGGACGAACCGCCGGCAGCCTGCAGGGCGGAGGAGACCGCGTTGCCGCGACGCTCGCCCAGGCCCATGTTGTACTCACGCGAACCGCGCTCGTCGGTGTTGCCTTCCAGGTTGATGCGGGCCGACGGACGATCGTTGAGGTACTTGGCGTGGCAGGCCATGATCGCCTGGAACTCCGGCTTGACGGCGTCCTGGTCCAGATCGAAGTACACCACGCGCTGGCGCAGGCACGCGTCGGTATCCAGATCGCTCGGGCCGTAGGCACCGGCGTTGGTGGTCGGCTGGGTCATGGCCGGCGGCGGCTCGACGGCCGGCGGCGGCGGCGGAGCCTTGGTGTTCTTCTTACAACCGGCCAGAACGGCCACGGACATCAGGGACAAAGCAACGACGCGGAGAGTGGTGTTCATTTGGGTTCCTTACGCGGATCCGGGGTGGTGGATGCAAAAACGCGGGTTAGTTTAACGCAATGTTAAACCGGCGGAATGACCCTTTCGCATTATTTTTGCGGGGTCTGGTTCCGATACGGCGACCATGCCGGCTCACGCACATCGCCCTGGGCCAGCACCAGGCGCTGGCGGACACGGCCATCGGCGGACACGGCGTACAGCACCCCCCGACCGCCCTCGCGTGCGGCGTACAGAATCATCGAGGCGTTGGGGGCAAAGCTCGGCGACTCATCGAGCGAACCGGGCGAAAGCGTGGTCCAGCGCGGCGAACCGGTGCTGGAATCCATCATGGCGATGCGATAGGTGTTGCCCGAACCCTGGGCCACGGCGATCTTCTTGTCGTCGTAGGAAACGGTCGGGGTGGCGTTGTAGTTGCCCTCGAAGGTCACGCGCGTGGCGCCGCCGCCGCTGGCCGAGGCCTTGTAGATCTGCGGACGGCCGCCGCGGTCGGAGGTGAAGTAGATCGAGCTGCCGTCGGCGCTCCAGGTCGGCTCGGTGTCGATGCCGTACTGGTTGGTGATCTGGGTCAGCGCCTTGCTGCCGAGGTCCATCACGTAGATCTCCGGATTGCCGCTGCGCGAGAGCGTCAGGGCCAGCTTGCGGCCATCCGGCGAGAACGCCGGCGCGCCGTTGATGCCGCGGAAGCTGGCGACCAGCTCGCGCGCGCCGGTGGTGATGTCCTGGATGTAGATCGAGGAGTTGCCGCGCTCGAAGCTGACATAGGCCAGCTTGCGGCCATCCGGGCTCCAGGCCGGCGACAGCAGCGGCTCGGCCGAGCGCACGATGGTCTGCGGGTTGAAGCCGTCCGAGTCGGCGACCATCAGCGCATAGCGCGCATTGGCGCCCAGGCCGGTCTGGGTGACGTAGGCAATGCGGGTCCAGAAGGCGCCGCGGATACCGGTGATCTTCTCGTAGATGGCGTCGGCCATCTGGTGGGCGACATCGCGCATGGCGTTGGCGCGGCCGGTCATGGCCAGGCCGAGCAGGCGCTCCTGCTTGGCCACGTCGAACAGTTCGTACTCGACGCGGTAGGCGCCGTTGCCGCCGTCCAGCACGCGACCGACAACAATGTAATCCTGCTTGAGCGCGCGCCAGGTCGGGTACTGGATCTCCGAGCCGCGGGTCGGCTTCTCGACGATGCTGGCCACCGGCAGGGTGCGGAACGCGCCGGAGCGATCCAGGTCGGCGCTGACGACCTGCGAGACGTCGGTGGTCGGTGCGGCGCCCGAGCCCTGGTAGGGCATCGGCACGATGGTGATCGGCAGCGCGGAAGGGTTGCCACCGACGATGTTGATCTCAAGGCCCTGGCTCTGGGCGAAGGCCGCTGCAGGCAGGAACAGGGCCACGACAAGGGCGAAGTACCGCGTGAGTTTCTTCATGAAGGCTGGGCTTGTGCGAAAAGATCGGCTAGGGATAGCAGCCGACGGGTGAACATTTTCGCAATCATGAACGCCAAGGCGGTGTGAACCACCGCCCGGCGTGCCGCGCTCAGCGGTCCTGCGCCTCGAAATTGAAGATCAGGCGGCGGTTGAACACCGGTTCGAAGCCGCGGTAAGGCAGCGGCTGGGCCTTGAGCACGGCCGCCTCGATCGAACGCTGACCGGCCGCGTCCATCGGACAGCCCGGCTGTACCTCGGCCGAGATCACCTCGCCGCCGGGCAGCTGGGTCACCAGCACCTTGCAGCGCGTGCCCACCGCCACCGAGTCCGGACGCGTCCACTGGTTCATGACCGCGCTCTGGATGGCCGCCTGGTACTTGGCCAGCAGGCCCGGATCGGTGCCGTTCTGCCCCGGCGAGGGGTTGGACGCGGCGGCCTGCGACGAGGACGCCTGCGTGGCCTGCTGCTGCGAGGCCTGACGGGCGCGCGCGTCGGCCAGCTGGCGCAGCTTCTGCTCGGCCAGCTGGGCCTGCTTGTCGGCCTGGGCGCGCTGGGCGCGGATGGCGGCCAGCTTCTTCTGCCGGTCGTCCTCTTCCTGCTGCGCGGCCAGGCGCTGGAGGCGCTCGGCTTCTTCCTGCTTCTTGCGCTCGGTCAGGTCGATCTGCTCCTGGCGGCGCTTGGCTTCCTGCTCCTTCTCGGCCTTCTCCTGGGCGATGGCCAGGCGGCTGGCCTCTTCCTGGTTGACCTGCTGCGGATCGGGCACGCGCTCCTGGGCCTGCTGCTGACGCGGCACCGGCGAATCCTGCGGCTTGGGCTCCGGCACCGGCTGCGGCGGCGGCACGGTGTCCTCGTCGGCCACCGGCTGCGGCATGGGCGTGGGCGGAGTGGGCTTGGGCTCGACCTTGGCCGACTCGCGCACGGCCTGCTGCGCGGCGCGCATGTCGGCGGCAGACAGGTCCAGCGAGGCCTCGATCGCGGGCGAGCCGGCGGCGGCCTCGGCCTGGTCCTGGTTCCAGTGGAAATAGGAGGAGGCGATGATCAGGGCCAGCAGCAGCACGTGCACGCCCACGGCCAAGGCGACCGCCGGGCCGGGGCGGTCGCGCGGGTCGTGGCGATCCAGATGCGAGGCCTCAGCGTGCATTGCCGCCCGTGCCGCCGGGTTGCGAGACCAGCCCCACCTTCTTGACCCCGGACTCGGACAGCAGCGCGGTGGCGGTGATCACCTTCTGGTAGTCCGCATCGCCGGGCGCGGCCAGCATCACGCTGATCTTGTCCTCGCCCTGCTCGGCCACCATCGCCTTCAGGCACGCGGAGATCTCCTCGGGCGAATAGGCCTGCAGCTTGTCGTCCTTGGTGACCTTGAGGAAGTAGTTGCCGTCCTTGTCCACGGTCATGATGATCGGATCGCTCTTGCTCTCCACCGACTTGGCGTGCGACTTGGGCAGCTCCACGTTGACCGCCAGGGTCAGCATCGGCGCGGTCACCATGAAGATGATCAGCAGCACCAGCATCACGTCGATGTAGGGCACGACGTTGATCTCGGATTTCAGCTTGCGCCGCTTGCGGCTGCGCGAAATGGCCGACTGCATGGACGCCTCCCTCAGGCTTCGCCAGTCTGGCGCTGCAGGATCGAGCTGAACTCGTCGGCGAAGGTTTCATAGCGCACCGAGATGCGCTCGACGCGGGTGGTGAAGCGGTTGTAGGCCCACACCGCCGGGATGGCCACGAACAGGCCGATGGCCGTGGCGAACAGCGCCTCGGAAATGCCCGGCGCGACCGCGGCGATGCCGGCCTGCTCACCGCTGTTGAGCATGTCGTGCATGGTCACCATGATGCCGAACACCGTGCCGACCAGACCCACGTAGGGCGCGGTCGAGCCGATGTTGGCCAGCAGCTCCAGGTTGCGCTCCAGCGCGTCGATCTCGCGCACGTAGGCGGTGCGCATGGCGCGCTGGGCGCCCTCCAGCTGCACGCGCCCATCGGTGTGGCGCTTGTCGCGCAGGCGGGCGAACTCGCGGAAGCCCGACTCGAAGATCGCCTCCAGGCCGGTGACCACGCGGCCGCGATCGGTGGCCGCCGCGTACAGCTTGCCCAGATCGGCGCCGGACCAGAACCGGCCCTCGAACTCGTCGGCATCGCGGTTGGCGCGCTTGAACACGCCGGCCTTGCGGAAAATGATGATCCAGCTCACCAGCGAGCCGGTCAGCAGCAGCAGCACGATCACCTTGACCGGCAGGCTGGCCTTGAGCAGCAGCTCGAAGTAGTTGATGGAGCTGTGGGCGGCCTGCGCGGTGGCCTGGGCAGCCGCGGCGGCAGCCTCCGGCGGCAGGGTCTCGGTCACGGCGTCCTGCAGCGCCAGGAGCAATCCAATCATCCGTTGTTTCCTCGGGGGTTCTACGCTTTAAAGAAGGGGGAGCGGCAAAGGGGTCAGGCGGGGACTTCCAACAGCTTGAATTCCTGGTACAGCGCCTCGTCCAGCCCGACCGGGCGGAACGCGGACGCGGACACCGCGGCGATCTTCACCTGCGCGGCCAGCAGCCGTTCCTCCCCGCGCCAGATCGCCTGGTCGAACACGATGCTGGCGCGCCGCACCTGACGCACCTGCACGGTCACGGTGAGCAGGTCGTCCAGGCGCGCGGGCCTGAGGAAGTCCAGCTGCATGCCGCGCACCACGAACACCAGATCGTGCTCGCGGCGCAGCTGTTCCTGCATCTGGCCGCGCGATCGCATCCATTCGCTGCGCGCGCGCTCGAGGAAGGTCACGTACTGCGCGTGGTAGACCACCCCGCCCGCGTCGGTATCTTCCCAGTAGACCCTTGTCGGAATACTGAACGGTTGCCCATCGGCGACGGCCTGGGCGGGCGATTCAACAGTCATCGGGTGCTCCGGAGCGCTGCGGGGCGCGGGATTCGGCGGGCCGTATGCGGCATCAGAACAAGGCCTCGGAGTCCGGGAACGGCAGCCCGGCGTCACGCTTGGGCTGCAGCCCCAGGTGCGAATAGGCCTTGGCCGTGGCCATGCGCCCGCGTGCGGTCCGCACCAGGAAACCCTGCTGGATCAGATAGGGCTCGATCACGTCTTCCAGCGTGCCGCGCTCTTCGGACAGGGCCGCGGCCAGCGACTCCACGCCGACTGGCCCGCCGTCGAAGCTCTCCACGATGGTGTGCAGCAGGCGGCGATCTAGCTCGTCGAAGCCTTCCGGATCGACCTTGAGCATGGCCATGGCGGCATCGGCGGTGTCGCGGCTGATCTGGCCGCCGGCCCTGACCTGCGCGTAATCGCGCACGCGCCGCAGCAGGCGGTTGGCGATGCGCGGCGTGCCGCGCGAGCGGCGCGCGATCTCGGCCGCGCCCTCGGGCTCGCAGGGAATGCCCATGATCTGCGACGAGCGGCGCACGATCCGGGTCAGCTCGGCGGTGTCGTAGAACTGCAGGCGCTGGACGATGCCGAAGCGGTCGCGCAGCGGCGCGGTCAGCAGGCCGGCGCGGGTGGTCGCGCCGATCAGGGTGAACGGCGGCAGGTCGATCTTGATCGAACGCGCGGCCGGGCCCTCGCCGATCATGATGTCCAGCTGGAAATCCTCCATCGCCGGATACAACACTTCCTCCACCACCGGCGAGAGGCGATGGATCTCGTCGATGAACAGCACATCGTGCGGCTGCAGGTTGGTCAGCAGCGCGGCCAGGTCGCCGGCCTTCTCGATCACCGGGCCAGAGGTCGTGCGCAGGCTGACGCCCAGCTCGTTGGCGATCACGTGGCTCAGCGTGGTCTTGCCCAGGCCCGGCGGCCCGAAGATCAGCACATGGTCCAGCGCCTCGCCACGGCCCTTGGCGGCCTGGATGTAGATGTCCAGCTGCTCGCGCACCGGCTGCTGGCCCAGGTAATCGGCCAGGCGCTTGGGCCGGATCGAGGCCTCCAGGGCATCGTCCTCACGGGTGGCGTCGGCGGCGATGATGCGGTCCTGGGTCATGCGGCTATGGTACGGGCAGGAGTGCGGCGTGAGGGGAAGCGAGCCTGCTTTGGCGCGTGCTCACTGCGCTTCGCTTACGCCTCGCCCTCAGATCTCCACCTGCGCCCCCAGCTCCACCAGGCGGTTGCCGGGGATGCGGAAGAAGTTGGTGGCCGGGGCGGCGTTGCGGTGCATGGCCGCGAACAGCTTGTCGCGCCAGACCGGCATGCCGCGGTGGGCGCTGGCCACGATGTTCTCGCGGCTGGCGAAGAAGGTGGTGTCCATCGGGTCGAAGTACGGCCCGCCCTGATCGCAGCTGCGCATCAGCGCCAGCGGCACGTCCGGGGTCTCCATGAAGCCGAACTTGACGATGACGCGGTAGAACTCGTCGCCGATCTCCTCGACCTTCATGCGCTTGTCGGCCGGCGCGTACGGCAGCGGCAGGGTGTACACGGTCAGGAAGACGTTGCGCTCGTGCAGCACCTTGTTGTGCTTGAGGTTGTGCAGCAGCGCGTGCGGCACCATGCCGGTCTGCGCGGTCAGGAACACCGCCGTGCCCGGCACGCGCGCCGGCGGGGCCAGCATCAGCCCGGGCAGGAAGCTGTCCAGCGCGATGCCGTCCTTGCGGATCTCCGCGCCCAGCAGCTCGCGCCCGCGCCGCCAGGTGCGCAGCAGGGTGAACACCACCAGGCCCAGCGCCAGCGGGAACCAGGCGCCGTCGAAGAACTTGGCGCCGTTGGCGATGACGAAGCCCACATCGACGATGAAGAACACCACGCACAGCGGCAGCACCCAGGTGCGCCACTTCGGCCACAGCGCGCGCGCCACCAGCGCCAGCAGCATGGTGTCGATCATCATCGTGGCCGACACCGAGATGCCGTAGGCGGTGGCCAGCGCGGTGGAGCTGCCGAAGGCCAGGACCACGGCCAGCACCGCCAGCATCATCATCCAGTTCACGCCCGGCACGTAGATCTGGCCGATGGTGTCGTGCGAGGTGTGCTTGACCGTCATGCGCGGGATGTAGCCCAGCTGCATGGCTTGGCGTGCCACCGAGAAGGCGCCGCTGATGACCGCCTGCGAGGCGATGATGGCCGCCATGGTGGCCAGCACGATCATCGGGTATAGCGCCCAGTCCGGCACGGCCTCGTAGAACGGGTTGTTGACCGCGGCCGGATCCTGCAGCACCAGCGCGCCCTGGCCCAGGTAGTTGAGCATCAGGCACGGCAGCACCAGGATGTACCAGGCGTAGCGGATCGGCTGGGCGCCGAAGTGGCCCATGTCCGCGTACAGCGCCTCGCCGCCGGTCACCGCCAGCACCACCGCGCCCAGGATCAGCACCGAGTGCCAGCCGTGGGTCATGAAAAAGTTCACCGCCCAGAACGGGCTGAAGGCCTTGAGCACCTCGGGCGCATCGACGATGTTGTAGATGCCGATCGCCGCCAGGGACAGGAACCACACCGTGGTGATCGGCCCGAAGATCTTGCCCACCTTCTCGGTGCCGAAGCGCTGGGCCATGAACACCAGGATCAGGATCACCACCGTGATCGGCACGATCCAGTGGTCCAGCGCCGGCGCGGCCACCTCCAGGCCCTCGACCGCGCCGAGCACCGAGATGGCCGGGGTGATCACGCCGTCGCCGAAGAACAGCGAGGCGCCGAAGATGCCGAGGATGCCGACCACGTAGGCCGAGCGCGAGCCCTTGGGCAGGGTGCGCTGGGCCAGGGTCATCAGCGCCATGATCCCGCCCTCGCCGTCGTTGTCGGCGCGCATGATGATGGTGACGTACTTGACCGTCACGGTGATCACCAGCGCCCAGAACACCAGCGACAGGATCCCCAGGATGGTGTCGTGGTTGCCGACCAGGCCGAAGTGCGGCGAGAAGGCTTCCTTGAGCGTGTACAGCGGGCTGGTGCCGATGTCGCCGAACACCACGCCAATGGCGCCCAGCACCAGGCCGGGCATGCCCTGGTTGCCATGGCCGTGGTGGGCGGGCGCGTTGCTGGTCGAGGTCGTGGCGGAGGGCGAAGACATGCGGCGCTAGCCTACTGCTGAAAAAGTGAGGATGTCCTGCACGCTTCAGCGCAGGGCCGAACGCAGCGCCTTGCGGATGATCTGCGCCGCGTCGTCGCCGGCGGCGGCCGCGTCGCGGGCCATGCGCTGGGCCTCGGCCGGCTTGTAGCCGAGCTGCTGCAGGGCGATGACCGCCTCGGACTGCGGGTCGGCCGGCGCGCTCATCGGCGTGGCCACATCGCCGCCGGTCAGCGCCGCGGCGCGGTCGCGCAGCTCCACCACCATGCGCTCGGCGGTCTTCTTGCCGATGCCGGGGATGCGGGTGAGCGCGGTGACGTCGCCGGCCTGCACCAGCCGGGCGAACTCGTCCACGCTGACGCCGGACAGGATGGCCAGCGCGATCTTGGCGCCGATACCGGTGACCTTCTGCACGTCGCGGAACAGCCGGCGCTCGCCCTCGCGCAGGAAGCCGTACAGCGAGACGCTGTCCTCCTTCTGCGCGTAATGGGTGAACAGGGTGACCTCGCGGCCGAGCTCGGGCAGGTCGTAGATGGTGCTCATCGGCGCCTCCAGCTCGTAGCCGACGCCGCCGCCGACCTCGATCAGGAGCCAGGGCGGGGACTTGGCGATGAGGATGCCGCGCAGGCGCCCGATCATTTCCGGCTCCAAGCCACGCGCGCGTCCACGCCCATGCGCGCGGCGGTGGCGCGCACGTGGGCATGGGTGATGGCCACCGCCAGCGCATCGGCGGCGTCGGCCTGCAGCTTGCCTTTCAGGTTGAGCATGATCGCGACCATGTGCTGGATCTGTTCCTTCTCGGCGCTGCCCCGACCGACCAGCGCCAGCTTGATTTCCTTCGGCGCGTACTCGTGCACCGGCAGGTCGCGCAGGACCACGGCGCTAATCGCCGCGCCACGCGCCTGGCCCAGCTTGAGCGCCGAGTCGGCGCTCTTGCCGACAAACACCTGCTCGATCGCCACCTCGTGCGGCCGCCAGGCGTCCAACAGCTCGGCCAGCCCCAGCAGCAGGCGCTTGAGCCGCAGCGGGAACCCGCCCTCGCCCAGCAGCACCAGCGGCCCGTTGTACACATGCACCGCGCGCCCGGCGGCATCCACATCGATGATGCCGATGCCGGTGCGCTGCGAACCCGGGTCGATGCCGAGGATGCGGACGCAACCCGGGCTTGGGCTGCGCAGCTGCGGCACCGCGGCCGAGGCCTCGTCCGTCACGCCCTGGGCCTGCCCTGCAGGCGCCCGGGCGGACGGCGACGATGCGCCGTGGCGAGCTCCCCGTCCCGATCCCCGAGTCCCGCTGCCCGTGAGCGTCCCCGGCGGCACGGGCTCAGCTTCCCTCGCCCAGCGCCGCCTGATCGGCGTTGGAATAGACGTTCTGCACGTCGTCCAGGTCCTCGAGCATGGCCAGCAGCTTGGACACCTGCTGGGCGGTCTCGCCGTCCACCGCCACGTCGTTGTCGGCGCGGAAGGTGACCTCGGCATAGCCGGGGGTGAAGCCGGCGGCGGCGAGCGCCTGGCGGACTTCCTCGAACCCCTCCGGCGTGGTCAGCACGTCGATCGCGCCGTCCTCCGGGTACACCACCACGTCTTCGGCGCCGGCCTCGATGGCCGCCTCGGTCAGCGCGTCCTCGTCCAGGCCGCCGTCGAAACTCAGCACGCCGAGCTTCTTGAACATGAAGGCCACCGAGCCCTCGGTGCCCATGTTGCCGCCGCACTTGGCGAAGGCATGACGCACGTCGGCCACGGTGCGCACGCGGTTGTCGGTCAGGCAGTCCACGATCACGGCCACGCCGCCGGGCGCGTAGCCCTCGTAGCGGATGGTCTCGTACTCGACGCCTTCCAGCTCACCGGTGGCCTTCTTGATCGCGCGCTCCATGACGTCCTTGGTCATGTTGGCCGCCAGGCCCTTGTCCATGGCCGTGCGCAGGGCGGGATTGTTGGCCGGATCGCCGCCGCCGGGGCCGCGCGCGGCCACGCTGATCTCGCGGATGATCTTGGTGAACACCTTGCCGCGCTTGGCGTCCATGGCGTTCTTGCGGGCTTCGATCGAAGGGCCTCGACCCATGACACACTTCCGTTGGCTGAACTTGAGACGAAGCGGCAATTTTACCCCATGCCGCGCGCCCTGCTGCTGGGGACTAGGGCCTGTCATTCCTCCCCGGGCAGGTCGCGCCGCCCTTGCGCGTGCCCGGGGCAAGGAAGCGGGAGGGAGTGGACGTCCGTCCACGACCGAGCAATGACGCGACCCCGGGTGCGCGCAAGGGCGGCCCTTCGGGTTGGCGCTGCAAGGCCGCCATCTTCGCGCCGCGCGGCTTGGCCTGACGGCCAGTCAAGCCTGCGCCACGCGACGCAAACCTGACGGCCTTGCAGCGCCAACGCGGCCTACCCAGGGAGGAATGACAGGCCCTAGCGCCGGAACCGCCCGTGCCGCAGGAAGGCCACCACCTGACGCGCGGCCTGCGGCGAGAACGGCAGGCCGGTATGGCTGGCGTGCACGCAGCAGTGATCGACCAGGCCGGACAGGCGGGTCTCGGCCAGGGCCACGGTGCCGTCGGAGGTCTCGTCCACGCCGGCCAGCAGGCGGCCCACGCCGCGCGGCACATCGCCGGCGATCATGCCGACCTCGGTCGGGCCGCTCCACGGCGGACAGCCCCGGTCCAGCAGCAGCGCGCTGCGGCCGAGCACGCTGCCCCAGCCGCGCTGCGCGAGGACCTGCGCGGTCGCACTGCCGGACAGCGGCGAGCCCAGACAGACCAGGCGCGGCACGGGCAGGCCCGGATGCCGGCGCAAGGTCTCCAGCGCGATCAGCCCGCCGAGGCTATGCCCGACCAGATGGGTCGGGCGCGCCTGGCGCAGATGCGCGGCCAGGCGCGCGATGGCCACCTGCGGACCGCCGGTGACGCCGGGATAGCCGAAGGGCTCGGCGGCGAAGCCCGCCCGCCGCAGCCGCCAGGCCAGCGGCTGCATCCACAGCGGCGCGTTCCAGATGCCATGCAGCACCAGCACCGATGGCAACGGCGCCCGCGGCGCATCGCGGGCGTCGGGGCGGCTCAGTCGCAGGTCACCGCGGTGATCCGGTCCTGCGCGTCGACGTGGACGGTGACCCGGTCCATGCCGATGTCGGAGGAGGTCTCGCCGGCGCCGAGGGTGCGCAGGCGCTTGGCCCGGCTCTCGGCCTGGATGCGGTCCAGCACGCCCTGCTCGGCCACCCGGCCGATGGCCCAGCTGCCCGAGGCCGACGTACAGCGCATCATCTTGTCTCCCCCGCAGCCGGCCAACAGCCCGCAGGCCAGGGACAGTGCCAACAGCGCGCGCCTTCCGTGCATTTCGGATTCCTCCTTGGACATGGGGCGCAGCATGACCCAAGCGCGGGCCGCGCTCAACCGCGCGCTCAGGCCGGGCGACGCAGGATGAACTCGTCGTCCAGCACGTTGCCCACGGCGAACTGGTACTCGCCCACCTTGTGAAACCCGTGCCGCGCATAGAAGCGCTGCGCGCCGAAATTCTGGGACCACACCCCGACCCATAGCGTGCGCGGCCCCTCGCGCAGCAGCCAGTCGAGGGTGGCCTGGAACAGGTGGGTGCCGACGCCGGCGTTCTGCTGCCCCTGCAGCAGATAGAGACGCTTGAGCTCGCCGTCGCCGGGCTGCACGCCCGGATGCGGCAGCCCGCAGGGGCCGGCGGCCGAGTGCCCGATCGCCTGGCCATCGCGCTCGGCCAGGAAGATCGCGTAGTCCGGATGCGCCAGCACGATCCGCATGCGCTCCAGCGCATAGGCCTCGTCGAGGAAATCGCGCAGGTCGCCCGGCGGATACAGGTGACCGAAGGTCTGCACGAAGGTGCGCTCGGCCAGCGCCGAGAGCGTGTGGGCGTCGTCGAGGGTGGCGCGGCGGATCAGCATCGGGCCAGAAGTGAGCGTTGAGGAGTGAGAAGCGAGTGAAAGCGGATCGCGCCGCCCGCCCTTGCTCACTCCTCAGCGCTGGTCACTCACTCTTTGGCCGCACCTGCACGTGCACCTCGGCCAGCTGCGCGTCCGGGATCGGCGAGGGCGCGTCGGTCATCAGGTCCTGCGCACCGGTGGTCTTGGGGAACGGAATCACGTCGCGGATCGACTCGGTGCCGGCCATCAGCGCGGCGATACGGTCGATGCCGAAGGCGATGCCGCCGTGCGGCGGGGCGCCGTAGTTGAGCGCGTCGAGCAGGAAGCCGAACTTGGCGCGCGCCTCATCGGCGCCGATGCCGAGCAGTTCGAACACCGCGCTCTGCATCTCCGGGCGATGGATGCGGATCGAACCGCCGCCGATCTCGTTGCCGTTGAGCACCATGTCGTAGCCGCGCGAGACCGCGGTCCTGGCGTGGGCGCGCAGGTCCTCGATCGAATCCACCGCCGGCGCGGTGAACGGATGATGCAGGGCGACGTAGCGCTGCGCCTCCTCGTCCCACTCGAACATCGGGAAGTCGGTGACCCACAGCGGGCGCCAGCCGTCCTGGACCAGGCCGAAGTCCTTGCCGGCCTTCAGGCGCACGGCGCCCATGAAGTCCGAGACCTTGCCGTAGGCACCGGCGCCGAAGAACACCAGGTCGCCCTTGCCCGCGCCGACATGCGCGATGAGCGCGGCGAATTTGTCCTCGGCGAAGAACTTGGCGATCGGCGAGGTGATCTCGCCGGTTTCGCCGATCTTGATGTAGGCCAGGCCCTTGCTGCCGTACTTGGCCGCGTGCGCGGCGTACTCGTCGATCTGCTTGCGCGACAGCGCCGCGCCACCCGGGATGCGCAGCGCGGCCACGCGGCCGTCGGCATCGTTGGCCGGGCCGGTGAACACGGCGAAGTCACTGTCCTTGACCAGTTCGGCCACGTCGACCAGCTCCAGGTCGATGCGCAGGTCCGGCTTGTCCGAGCCGTAGCGACGCATCGCCTCGGCCCAGGTCATGCGCGGGAACTGCGCATCCAGCTCGACGTCCACGACCTCCTTGAAGATCGCGCGGATCATCTCCTCGACGAAGTCCTGCACGTCGCGCTCGCGCACGAAGGCGAACTCCATGTCCAGCTGGGTGAACTCCAGCTGGCGGTCGGCGCGCAGGGCCTCGTCGCGGAAGCAGCGCGCGATCTGGTAGTAGCGGTCGAAGCCGGCCACCATCAGGATCTGCTTGAACAGCTGCGGGCTCTGCGGCAGGGCGTAGAACTCGCCCGGGTGCATGCGCGCCGGCACCAGGAAGTCGCGCGCGCCCTCCGGCGTGGCCTTGGTCAGGATCGGCGTCTCGATGTCCTGGAAGCCGCGCGCGTCCAGATGACGGCGCAGCGCCTGCACCAGCCTGATGCGGGTGCGCTGCATGCGCTGCATCTCCGGACGGCGCAGATCGAGATACCGGTACTTCAGGCGGGTGTCCTCGCCGGGGTTCTCGTGCGCGTGGAACGGCAGCGGCGCGGCCTTGTTGAGCACGGTGATCTTCGAGGCGATCACCTCGACCTTGCCGGTCTTGAGCTTGTCGTTGACCGCGTGGCGCGCGCGGACCACGCCCTCGACCTGCAGCACGTCCTCATAGCCCAGCGAGGCGGCCACGGCGAACACCTCGGCGTTGTCCAGCTCGACGGTGACCTGAACGATGCCCTCGTGGTCGCGCAGGTCGATGAAGCACACCCCGCCCTGATTGCGGGCCACGTCGGTCCAGCCGGCCAGAGTGACGGTTTGGCCGATCAGGGTCTCATCGACCAGGCCGCAGAAGTGGGTACGCATGTGAGCAAACTCCGGGCAGGCCGCACGCCGCGGCCGGGAAAGCCGGCTATTTTGCGGCCCGCGCCGGGGCGCGGCAAATGCGGGCCCAGCGGCCCGCGCCGGCTGACGGGACGGCGGCGGGGCCGCGTGTATAGTCCGGCCCACTCGACCACCCGGAGCCGTGCCATGTTGCGACTGTTTGCGGTGCTGCTGTTTGCCTTGGGCGTGTATGCGGCCGCGCCGGCCCACGCCCAGGATTCAGTCACCTGCGAGAGCCAGAACAACCGCTATCGCGAATGCCGCGGCTTTGGCGGCCGCGTGCGGCTGGACCGCGCGCTGTCCGACTCGCCCTGTATCGAGGGCCGCACCTGGGGCACGCGCGGCGACGTGATCTGGGTCGACCGCGGCTGCCGGGGGCGCTTCGTGTCCGTGCGCGGCGGCTGGGGCGACCGCCCCGGCGCGGGCCGAACCGTGCGCTGCGAAAGCACCGACAACCGCACCCGCGAGTGCGCCACCGGCTTCCGCGGCCGCGCCGTGCTGGTGCGCCAGCTGTCCGACAGCCGCTGCGTGGAGGGCCGCAGCTGGGGCCAGCGCGGCGGCAACATCTGGGTCAGCCAGGGCTGCCGCGGCGAGTTCACCGAAGGCCGCGGCGGCGGCTGGGGCGGCGGCCCCCCGGGCGACCCGGGCTGGGGCAACGCCAATCCCAACTACACCGTGACCTGCTCGAGCAGCGACAACCGCCGCACCAGCTGCGGCTGGGACCGCCGCAATGGCCGCCCGGTGATCGTCAAGCAGCTCTCCAGCAGCCCCTGCATCGAGGGCAGCACCTGGGCCTGGCGCGGCGATCAGATCTGGGTCGATGAAGGCTGCCGCGCCCGCTTCGGCGCCCGCTGATCGGTTTCAGGGTCGATCCGGCCACGCGGACAAACGTGGCAGGCATCGCAAAAGAGGCCGGGCTGACGCCCGGCCTCTTTTTTTTGCGCTCCGCCGTTCGCCGAATGCCTGGTCAGTAAGGCGGACTTCGCCAAGCAGGCTCGACCTGGCCGGCCGCGGCTCCTCGGCTTGGCCCGCCGCCCCTGGCGGATTTTCCGGTTAACCGCGCCTCATCGTTCGATCGGAGCCGCCCTTGTGACCGTCTTGGCCAACGGCGGCTTCCACGTGTAGAGCGGAGCTTGCTCCGCTGGGGCCTTCCCCACGAACCGAACGAAGCGCAGCGGAGTCCCCAAGAGGGGATTGCCACAAGCTCCGCTCTGCAAGGAGGGGCGGCGTGAACGGAAGAGACAGTGGCGCACACGGCGATTGGGTCCGCGCCCGACAGAGTCGAGGCTGCACGGCAATCGAACAGGGCTTCCTTCGACTTTCGGCCCGAGGCCATCTGCGTAACGTGCGCGGCACCGGGCCGGCGGGCGGGGGCCGCGCCTAGCGAGGCAGGACGCCGAGCGCCTTAAGTCAGGGCAGGATGCCCTGACTAAGGGAGAAGCGGCCTCCGCCCGCCGGACCGCTGCCCTTCCGGAGCCGGAGCGCGCTCGCCGGGCTCCGGAAGATCGAGGGACGAACCTCTTGCAGCAAAGCAAGCAGGCGATCGATCAATCGCCGCTGGATGGCGTAGCTGGCTTGGCCTCGCTGGCCGCCGGCTTGGACTCGCTGCTGCCGGAAGCGCTGCTGCCCGCCCCCTCGACCAGGTTGCGCTTCTTGTCGCCGTCCTTCTTGAAGTCGGTCTCGTACCAGCCGCCGCCGGCCAGGCGGAACGCCGGCGCCGTCACCTGGCGCCTGACGGTCTGCGCGCCGCATTGCGGGCAGGTGTCCGGGTCGGGGTCGGAGAGCTTCTGCAGCTTGTCGAAGCTGTGGCCACAGGTGGTGCACTGGTAGGCGTAGATCGGCATGGCGATGACAGGGTTGGCGTTAGCGGATTGCGGGCGCCAACGGTGGGGGCTGGAGGGCGCCGAATCAAGCGGTCCGGTCGGTGCGATCGGCATCCTCGGGCAGCGGACCGGAATCCTGCGCCGGTGGCGCGGCCGCGCGCACCCGCTCCTGGTGGAACTCCGAGGCCCCCGGCGCCAGCAGCGTGGCCGCCGCCCCGCCGGCCGCCGGCGCGTAACGCTCCGGCGCCGTTTCCACCGGATCCACGTCGAACGGCGTGCGGAACACCAGCGAAGGCAGAAGCGTGGTCAGCGTCGCATACAGCAGCAGCCCGCCGAACAGCGCATCGGGGATGGCGAAGCGCTCGCGCAGCACCCCGGCCAGCACCAGCGTGAAGATCAGCGTCGGCGCCAGCGCCGTGCCGATGCGCAGGCCGGTGCGGAAGGACTCGCCGAAGGTCAGCTTGCGCTGCAGCGCCAGCAGGCCCACCCGCAGCGGCAGCACCACCGCGGTCAGCGCCAGGCCCACGCCCAGCGCCCCCAGGCTCAAGGCGCCGGCCGGCACCTTGGTGCCCGAATAGAAGAAATAGAACGGCACGAAGAAGCTGGCGAACAGCCGCACCGCGTGCAGGTTGTCGTGCGAGGCCAGCGTCGGCATGCGCTGGCGCAGCAGGCGCGCCACCAGACCGGTGACGAAGGCGCCGACCAGATCGTGCACACCGATCAGATGGGTCACGTAGGCCGCGATCACGCCGACCATCACCAGCAGCGAGAACTCCGCGCCCGGCGAATGCGGCAGCACCCAGCGCCCCAGCGCGATGAACAGCAGCGGCAGGCCGACCAGCATGGCCAGCAGCGCCAGCGTCGAGCCCAGCATCTCCAGCGGCGGGCTGGCCGACTGCAGCACCACGAACAGCGCCGCCAGCGCCAGCAGCTCGCCGGCGATGGCCTTGTTGGTCACCCAGAACTGCTCCTTGGTGTCCAGCCCCAGCCGGCCCAGCGTGTCGATGATGAAGCCGGTGGAAGGCGTCAGCAGGGCCAGCGCCAGCAGCGCGGCCGCTTGCCAGGACAGCCCTGCATAGCGCCAGGCCAGCCACGCCACCACGGCCAGGCTGGCCGAGCGCGCCACCAGATGGATGACCAGCTGCTTCCAGCCCTTGCGCAGCGCCTTGGGGTCCACCTCCAGACCGGCGAACAGGAACAGCGAGGAGATGCCCAGCGAGGCCATCAGCGCCACCACCCCGTCCTCGACCGGCTTGCCGATGATCAGCGCGGCGACCACGCCGAAGGCCAGGCAGGTCAGCGGCGCCGGCAGCTTGAACTGCTGCAGGAACCGCGGAATGACCAGCAGCCCGAAGATCAGCAGCAGGTAGATCAGTTCTTGGCTCACGACGGTCCTTTCATGCGGGGTGGGCGAGGATGCGAAGCATGCTGCAATGCAGCATGCCCGTCCCGGAGGATGCGGCCAAGGGATGGCTTCGGGCACCCCGGCGCGCGGACGCAGGACGCCGCTGCGCTCGGGGGTCGCGCACCTTACGCAACTTTCCCCAAATTAATCAATATGTTATGATGATGAAGGTGACCAACTCCCCTTCCCCAAGAAGGTCGCGTTGATGCTGCGGCTGTTCACCCTGCTGCTGGGCGTGGCCCTGCTGCTGACCGGCAGCGGCCTGCTCGGCACGCTGCTCGCGGTCCGCGGCGCGCAGGCCGGCTTCGACGATCGCACGCTGGGCCTGGTGATGTCCTGCTACTTCGCCGGGTATTTCTTCGGCACCTTCATCGGGCCGCCGCTGATCGGCCGCATCGGGCATATCCGCGCCTTCGCCTTCTTCGCCGCGCTGGCGGCCATCGCCGTGCTGCTGCACCCGATCTGGCTCGATCCCTGGGCCTGGGGCCTGCTGCGCCTGGTCACCGGCGTGGCGCTGGTCGGGCTGTACACCGTCATCGAGAGCTGGCTCAACGCCGAGCCCAATGCGAGCACCCGCGCCCGGGTGTTTTCGGTCTACATGATGGTCAACCTGTCGGCGCTGGCGCTGGGCCAGGTGCTGCTGGGCTGGGGCGGGATGGCGATGGCCACCCTGTTCTCGCTGACCGCCATCCTGCTGTGCGCCTCGGTGATGCCGGTGGCGGCCACGCGCCTGCAGCAGCCCGAGGTGCCGCCGATCCAGCGCTTCAGCCTGCGCCGGCTGTATGCGCTGGCGCCGGCGGCCACGGTCGGCGCGGCGCTGTCGGGCCTGGCGATGGGCGGCTTCTGGGGCCTGTCGCCGGTGTACGCCAGCCGCATCGGCCTGGACACGCGCGGCGTGGCGCTGTTCATGCTGGCCGCGATCGCCGGCGGCGCGCTGCTGCAGGTGCCGATCGGCCGGATCAGCGATGGCCGCGACCGCCGCCTGGCGCTGGCGCTGGCCGCGCTGGCCGCCGCGGGCGTGGCCCTGGCCATGCTGCTGCCGGCGGTCCAGGCCGACCGGCGGGCGCTGTTCGGGCTGTTCTTCCTGTTCGGCGGGCTGAGCTTCTCGCTGTATCCGTTCGCGGTGGCGCACATGCTCGACTACCTGCCGCGCGAGCACCTGCTGTCAGGCTGTTCGAGCCTGCTGCTGGTCAACGGCGTCGGCTCGGCCATCGGCCCGGCGCTGGCCGGCGGGGCGATGCAGCGTCTGGGCCCCTCCGCGCTGCCGATCTACTTCGCGGTGATGCTGATCGCGCTGGCGGCCTATCTGTTCGCCCGGCTGCGCTTCCACCGCGACCGCACCTTCGCCGCGCCCTTCCGCCCGATGCTGCGCACCACGCCCACCGCGCTGGAGCTGATGCCGGAAACCGAACCCCCATCGCAACCTCAAGAGGAACGTTTTGACTGATCTGACCCCACCCATCCGCAACACCTCACCCCGCTCCACCCAGGCCCGGCCCGATCCGCGCCTGATCCTGGCGACCGACCTGGACGGCACCTTCCTGGCCGGCGACGCCGAGCAGCGCCACCGCCTGTACCGCCTGGTCGACCAGCACCCCGAGATCTGCCTGATCTTCATCACCGGGCGCGGCCTGGAAGCGGTGATGCCGCTGCTGACCGACCCCGCGATTCCCCGCCCCGACTATGTGGTGTGCGACGTCGGCGCCACCGTGGTCGACGGCCATACGCTGCAGCCGCTGCAGCCGCTGCAGTCCAAGATCGACAGCCGCTGGCCCGGCGACTACACCGTGGCCGCCGCGATGCGCGCCTTCCCCGACCTGGTCCGCCAGGACGTGCCGCAGGAACGCCGCTGCTCCTACTACTGCGACCCGGACACGCTGGCGCCGATCCGCGCCGATCTGGAGGAGGCCGCGCATGCGCTGGGCTGCTCGGTGCTGTATTCGGCCGACCGCTACCTGGACATCCTGCCGCCGGACACCGACAAGGGCCGCACGCTGAAGGCGCTGGCCCGGCAGCTCAAGCTGCCCAGCGAACGCGTGCTGGTCGCCGGCGATACGCTCAACGATCTGTCGATGTACCTGGCCGGCTTCCGCGGCGTGTGCGTGGGCGACTCGGAGGCCGCGCTGATCGAGGCCACCGGCGCGCTGTCCGACGTGCTGCACGCCAAGGCGCCCGGCTGCGGCGGCATCTTGGAGGCCATCGCCCACTTCAAGCTGCTCGACAAGGACGACCCGTGGCTGCCGGTGGCGCGCACCGCGCCGACCGGCAAGGCGCAGCTGCTGATGGTCTACCACCGCCTGCCCTACGAGGAGGTCGTGGAGGACGGCGAGCTGGTGCGCCGCCAGCCCAAGTCGCCCAACGGCATCATTCCCTCGCTGCTGGGGTTCTTCCAGGGCGGGCAGACCGGCTCCTGGGTGGCCTGGAGCATCGACGACCCCAAGCACGGGCCGTTCCAGACCCATACCTCGGTCGATGAGCGCTATCCCAACCTCACCGCCGCGCGGGTGCCGCTGAGCAAGACCGAGGTGGACATCTTCTACAAGCGCTTCAGCAAGGAGGCCTTCTGGCCGATGCTGCACGTGTTCTGGGAGCGCGCGCGCTTCCGCGAGGACGACTGGAAGGTGTTCCTCAAGGTCAACCGCAAGTTCGCCGAGGCCACCGCGGCCGAGGCGGCCGAAGGGGCGACGGTGTGGATCCACGACTACAACCTGTGGATGGTGCCGGCCTACCTGCGCGAGATGCGCCCGGACCTGAAGATCGCCTTCTTCCACCACACCTACTTCCCCTCGGCCGACGTGTTCAACGTGGTGCCGTGGCGGCGCGAGATCATCGGCAGCCTGCTGTCCTGCGACTACGTGGGCTTCCACATCCCGCGCCAGGTGGAGAACTTCGTCGACGTGGTGCGCGGGGTGGCGCCGGTGGAGCGCCTGCGCACCGAGAGCTGCGCGCCGCGCTTTCTCACCTACGGCTGCGCGGTGGGCCTGGACACGATGACCACCCGCCTGCGCGTGGCCGGCCGCGAGGTGGCGCTGGGCGCCCATCCGGTCGGCACCGACCTGCGCCGCATCAACCAGGTGCTGGCCAACCCGGAGGTGCGCAACAACATCTTCAAGCTGCGCCGCGAGATCGGCGCGCGCAAGCTGGTGCTCTCGGTCGAACGCCTGGACTACACCAAGGGCACGCTGGCCAAGCTGGAGGCGTTCGAGCGCCTACTCGAATCCCACCCGCAGCTGCACAACAAGGTCACCCTGCTGATGATCTGCGTGCCGGCGGCCAAGGAGATGACGGTCTACCGCCAGCTGCAGAACGCCATCGAACAGGCGGTCGGCCGCATCAACGGCCGCTTCGCGCGGATGGACTGGACGCCGGTGCGCTTCTTCGCCCAGGCCTTCCCGTTCGAGGAGGTGGTGGCGCATTACGCCGCCGCGCAGGTGATGTGGATCACCCCGTTGCGCGACGGGCTGAACCTGGTGGCCAAGGAGTTTGTCGCCACCCAGGGCATCGAGGGCGGCAACGGCGTGCTGGTGCTGAGCGAGTTCGCCGGCGCGGCGGCCGAGCTGAAGGGCGCGGTGCTGACCAATCCGCACGACCAGGCCGACCTGACCGCAGCCCTGTCCCAGGCCCTGCGCATGCCCGAGGACGAGGCCGCCGGCCGCCTGCGCCAGCTCAACGACATCGTCGAGTACTACGACGTGGACCGCTGGGGCCGGGACTTCCTGGCGGCGGTGCGCGACTTCACCCCGGCCTCGGCCGAGGTGCACGCGCTGGCCGCCGCGCCGAAGCGGGCCGCCCACGCCTGACCGGGCACGGCCGGCGCCCTTGCCCGGGCGCCGGCCGTTTGCTGGGCGGGCTGGCGCTGTCGGCGACCAAGCGCAGCCTGGGCGCCAAGGCCTGGGGCACGATGATCGAGTGGCACGGCGGCGCGCTGGACCGGCTGGACTCGGTGGTGTTCGCCGCGCCGGTGTTCTTCCCCGGGGTGCGCTACGCGTTCAACCCCGGCTGACGGGCCTTCAGACGAAGGCGGCCATCGTCACCCGCCAGCTGGCCAGCACCACGATCAGCGCCAGCAGGCCGCCGCGCACGCGCGGCCCGTAGTCCAGCCCGATGCGGTCGAGCTGACGCAGGCCGACCACCACCAGCGCCAGCAGGCACAGGAAGGCGATGCGCTGGCCGGACAGATAGGCCGTGGGCGAGAAGCCCATCATCCCCAGCGAGGCCAGGCCCAGCAGCAGCAGGCCCAGCATCCGTGCAGCCTCGCGCCCATCGCGCCAGAAGCCGCAGGCCGCGGCGATCACCACGCAGCCCACGGTGAAGGCCGACCACGCGCTGAGCGCATACAGCCACGGGTTCCACACCGCATCGCCATCCAGGCGCAGCGGCAGCGACAGCTGCAGGGGATCGCCCGGCACGTGCGGCACGAACAGCAGCATCTGCAGCAGCGACACCGCCAGCACCACGCCCAGCAGCGCTTTAAGCCAGCGCGCCAGCGGCGCGCGCCACAGCAGCACCAGGGCCAGCGCGGTGACCGTGCCGAACAGGTAGTTGCGCGGGTCGGTCATCGCCCGCTCGATCAACCCTAAGCCGATGCGCAGCTTCTCCAGCACATCCAGGTCGGCGAAGTTGGGAAAGCGCATGCCGGTCTCCTCGCGGAACCGCTCAACATTGCCCGGCGCGCTGAGGGCGAAGGCCGCGTTGGCGCACAGCAGCGCCAGCTGGGCCCAGTCCCAGCCGCTCGCCCGGCGCTGCCGGGCGCGCCACAGGCACAGCCCGAGCGTCAGCGGCACCAGCACCAGCGCCAGCTGGTCGCAATACGCCGCCAGCGCCGCGGCCAGGCAGGCGGCCAGCCGCGCCGGCCAGCGATGGGGGGTTTCCTCGACCAGCGGCACCAGGCTCCACACGCCCAGCGTCACCGGCCACAGATAGTTGAGCGAGCCGGTCAGCCACCAGCACGCCTCGTAGATGGCCTGCGGCGTCATCAGCATCACCAGCGCGAACACCCCCCCCGTGGCGCCCGGCCACGACCAGCGTGTGCCCGGCCGCGCCAGCCGCGCCAGGCCCACGCACAGCAGCGCCATCACCACCGCGTTGCAGGCGCGCCAAAGGCCGGGCGCATGGACGATGGTCACCAGCAGCGCCTCGATCGGCAGCCGCCCGGTCCAGGTGTGATAGCGGTGCACCAGGTAGTCGCGCAGCGTGTAGGTGTCGAGCATGCTGGCGAAGTAGCTGTCGTCGGCCACCGGCGCCGAGCTGATGCCGAAGGCGTGGATCGAGGCGATCGAGGCCAGCATCCAGGCCAGGCCCAGCAGCGGCCAGTGCCAGCGCAGGCGCGGCGCGCTCACGGCGACAGCCCCGCGCAGTCCAGCGGCAGCAGCGAAGGCGTGTCGCCGGCGCGCCAGTCGAGGAACAGCCGCGCGCCCCGCAGCGAGACACCGGCCACGGCCAGGTTCAGCGAGGCGGCGAAGCCGGGCGCGTAATAGGTGCGCTTCTCGCCGGTGCGCGCCTTCAGCAGCGGCGCCAGCTGCGGCCGCGCCTGCCAGGCGGTGTCCAGCGCGCGCAGGCGGCCGTCGGCCAGGCGCAGCAGCACGCGGTTGCCGCCGATCGGCCAGCCCTGGCCCTTGCGGAGGGCCCAGCCCTGCACGCGCAGGCGCTCGCCGTCGACCTCGCAGCGTTCGGTCGCGTACAGGAACATCCCCGGCGCCGGCGCCGCGGACGCCGCGTCGCTCGCCACCGGCGCGGCGTTGTCGCGCCAGAACAGCAGTGCGTAGAACGCGGCGAATCCCAGCGCGCAGGCCGCCACGCCGATTCCCACCCAGCGCGACAGCGCGCGCCCTTCCCTCACCGCCGCCATGCCGTCGTGCCCGCTGCCCGTGCCAGATGCCCGGCTACAATGGTCGCATGTCCCTCCTGCAACTTTCCCGCGTCGACTACAGCGTCGGCGGCCCGCTGCTGCTCGAACAGGTCGAGCTGTCCATCGAACCCCACGAGCGCGTATGCATCGTCGGCCGCAACGGCGCCGGCAAGTCCACGCTGATGAAGCTGATCGCCGGCGAGCTGCAGGCCGACGACGGCGAGGTGCGCCTGCAGTCGGGCACGGTGGTCGCGCGCATGGCCCAGGAAGTGCCGCCGGACACCGCCGGCAGCATCTTCGACGTGGTCGCCCAGGGCCTGGGCGCGCTGGGCCGGATGCTGGCCGACTACCACCACGCCGTGCACGAGGGCGACATGGACGCCATGGGCCGCGCCCAAGCGCAGATCGAGGCCCACAACGCCTGGGACCTGGACCGCCGCGTGCAGGCCACGCTGGACCGGCTGGAGCTGGACGGCGAATCGGACTTCGCCGGCCTGTCCGGCGGCATGAAGCGCCGCGTGCTGCTGGCCCAGGCGCTGGTGCGCCAGCCGGACATCCTGCTGCTGGACGAGCCGACCAACCACCTGGACATCGAGGCCATCGACTGGCTGGAAGGCTTCCTCAAGTCCTTCGAAGGCAGCCTGATCTTCATCACCCACGACCGCAGCTTCCTGCGCAACCTGGCCACGCGCATCGTCGAGATCGACCGCGGCCAGGTCACCAGCTGGCCGGGCGACTACGACAACTACCTGCGCCGCCGCGAGGAGCGCCTGCACGCGCAGGCGCAGGAGAACGCGCGCTTCGACAAGCTGCTGGCCCAGGAGGAAGTCTGGATCCGCCAGGGCATCAAGGCCCGCCGCACCCGCAACGAGGGCCGCGTCACCGCGCTCAAGGCCATGCGCCGCGAACGCGCCGCCCGCCGCGACCTGCAGGGCAACGTGCGCATGGAGACCTCCAACGCGCAGGCTTCGGGCAAGAAGGTCATCAGCGCCGAACACATCACCCAGGCCTACGCCGGGCGCACGCTGCTGGACGATGTCGCGGTGACGATCATGCGCGGCGACCGCGTCGGCATCATCGGCCCCAACGGCTCGGGCAAGTCGACGCTGCTGAAGATCCTGCTGGGCGAACTGGCGCCGCAGCAGGGCACGGTCGAGCTGGGCACCAACCTACAGATCGCCTACTTCGACCAGCACCGCAGCCAGCTGGACGAATCGCGCAACGCGCTGGAGAACGTCGCCCAGGGCACCGACTTCGTCGAGATCAACGGCAGCCGCAAGCACATCATCGGCTACCTGCAGGACTTCCTGTTCTCGCCCGAACGCGCGCGCGCGCCGATCACCCGCCTGTCCGGCGGCGAGCGCAACCGCCTGCTGCTGGCCAAGCTGTTCGCCCAGCCCTCCAACCTGCTGGTCATGGACGAACCGACCAACGACCTGGACGTGGAAACGCTGGAACTGCTGGAAGAGCTGCTAGCCGAGTACAAGGGCACGCTGCTGCTGGTCAGCCACGACCGCGACTTCATCGACAACGTGGTCACCAGCACGCTGGTGCTGGAAGGCGAGGGCCGCGTCGGCGACTACGTCGGCGGCTACAACGACTGGCTGCGCCAGCGCCCGCGCGGCCGGGCCGGCTTCGACAGCCAGGCCCGGCAGACCGACCGCAGCGTGACCGAGCAGGTGGTCGCGGCCAACGCCGCCGCCGCGGCGGCCACGCCCGCTGCCGCGCCGAAGAAGAAGCTCAGCTTCAAGGAACAGCGCGAACTGGAGCAGCTGCCCGCCCGCATCGAGCAGCTGGAAGCCGACATCGAGGCGCGCACCGCGGCGATGTCAGGCCCGGCCTTCTTCCAGCAGGACAGCGCCACCATCGTCGCCGAGAACGAGGCCCTAGCCGGCCTGCAGGCCGAACTGGAACGCGCCTACGCCCGTTGGAGCGAGCTGGACGGCTGAGGCGGCAAGCGGCAAGCGGCAAGCGGCAAGCGGCAAGCGGCAAGCCTAGGCTGAGGCTTGCCAGCACGCTCGCTCCACAAGCCGTCGAAAACCCACTGCCGTCGTTCCCGCGAACGCGGGAACCCAGCGACTTCCGCATACAGGCTCAACGACGCTTGGGCCGCTCGAAATCCTCGTCGTTCCCGCGAAAGCGGGAACCCATGGACTTTCGCGTCGAAGCCCTCAAGCCGCTGGCGTCCCGCTTTCGCGGAAACGACGAGTCCTAAGCTCTTCCGCATCGATCAGCGCGCGGCGCCCCTACGGCCCACTTCCCCCGGCACCCCCACCCGAATCGCCCGCGAAAAATCCTCCCCCTCCCCCACCGCCCGCGCCTTGGCCGTGATATGCCCCCGCGCTCGCAGCGTCGCGAAGTCGATCCCCGGCATCAACCCGCCGTGGTCGGCCACGTAGCGGTCGAAGTACCCCGACAGCAGCAGCCGCCAGTCCAGCGGCAGGCGGGCATCGATGCGCCTGGCCAGCTGAAAGATCACCGTGGTGCAGTTGCTCATCACGGTATTGTAGAACGCCGGCCGCGCGCGCAGCGCGCCGGCCTTGTCCAGATAGGCCAGGAACAGCTGCCGTAGCGCGGCCGGCGGCAGGTTGAGCCGGTACAGCCACATGTCCTCGCCACGCACATTGGTGCGCACGCGCAGGATGTCGTCCTCCTCGGCGGCGACCAGCGTTTCCTCGTACTGGCGGAAGAAGCCGCCCAGCGCGGAGAACGCCTCACCGCGCTCCTTGCGGATCTCCAGCGAGAACACCAGATGCCGGCCATCGGCGAAGCCGAAGGACACCAGCGTGTGGGCGATGGCCGGCCCCATCCAGTACGACAGCGCCAGATCGGCCGAACGCAGCTGGGACAGGTCGTAACGGCGCGTCTCCCAGCGCACGTCGTAGTCGGTGTCGCTGCGCCAGCGGAAGTCGCGCACGTTCTCCAGCACCACCGTATCGCCCTGCACCTGCGCCTGCAGCAGGCGCGCGACATCGTCGGCCCACAGACGGTCCTGCCGCGGTGCCTGCAGCGACCAGCCGGCGAGGAACCCCAGCCAGGCCAGCAGCGCTGCACCCGCCCAACGCGCGCCACTGGCGCGATGACGCGCGCGCAGCACCCTCCACCCCAGCCAGAGCCATACCAGTGCCAGCACACCGCGCAACACGTGCGGCCAGTGGTCCAGATAGACGCTGGCCAGCACCGCCCAGGCCAGCAGCGGCGGCAGCAGGCACCAGGTCAGCGCACGGCGCCAGCGGCCGGACGCCGGCGTGGGACCGTATGAGTCAGAGCGCATCAGCGCGAGTTCGTGAAGGGGTGCATCGTGGCCATCATCGTGCCGGCCTTGGCATGGAGGCAACGTCGTGCCGCCTACACTGCGAGGTCTATCGCGACAGGAGGCTTCCATGCACACGATCCCCGCCCTTGAAATGCTCGACGGCCGCACGATTCCCCAGTTCGGCCTGGGCGTGTGGCAGACCCCGGCCGACGAGACCGCCAACGTGGTCAGCGAGGCCTTCCGGCTGGGCTATCGCCACATCGACACGGCGGCCATCTACAAGAACGAGGAAGGCGTCGGCCAGGCCATCGCCACCTCCGGCCTGCCGCGCGACGAGCTGTTCATCACCACCAAGCTGTGGAACGAGGACCAGGGCTACGACAGCGCGCTCAAGGCCCTGGACACCAGCCTGGGCAAGCTGCAGCTGGACTATGTCGACCTGTACCTGATCCACTGGCCCTGCCCGGCCAAGGGCAAGTTCGTCGACAGCTGGAAAGCGCTGATCGCCGCGCGCGACGCGGGTAAGGTCAAGTCCATCGGCGTGTCCAACTTCCGCGTCGAGGACATCGAGCACATCGCCGCCGAGACCGGCGTGCTGCCAGTGGTCAACCAGATCGAGCTGCATCCGCTGCTGCAGCAGACATCGCTGCGCGACTACGGCCAGACCCACGGCATCCTGACCGAGGCCTGGAGCCCGCTGGCCCAGGGTGGAGAACTGCTGGAGAACGCCATCCTCAAGGACATCGCCACGCGCCACGGCAAGACCGCCGCGCAGGTGATCCTGCGTTGGCACATCCAGCTGGGCAACATCGTGTTCCCCAAGTCGGCCAACCCGGCGCGGATCAAGGAGAACATCGACGTGTTCGACTTCAAGCTCAGCCTGGACGACATGGCCGCCATCGCCAGCCTGGATGCCGGCAAGCGGCGCGGGCCGGATCCGGCGGAGCTCAACTGAGGCATTGAATTGGTGGGAGCATTCCCGCCGATTCTTCAGCAGCCTCAGAGCTTCGTCCTCGCCGCCTGACCATTACCCCTGTGGGAGCCGCCCGGGCGGCGATGGGCTATACCGGTAAACCCCCCACGCCGCCATGGCGGCTCCCACGAGGCATTCCCGCGACCTGCGCGGAGGTCCATGGATTCCCGCGTTCGCGGGAATGACGGGCAGTTGTTGCGACCGGCGCGACCGGCGCGACCGGCGCGGCTCAGCCGGTGTTCTGCAAGCCCTGCGAGACGCCGTTGACGCTGGCCACCAGGGCGCGCAGGAGGGCGTCGTCCTCGCGGTCGGCGGCGCGCCAGCGCTTGAGCAGGTCCACCTGCAGCAGGCTCATCGGATCGACGTAGGGGTTGCGCAGGCGGATGGACAGGTCCAGGCGCTGGTCGTGCTGGAGCAGGCTGTCGTTGCCCGACAGCCTGAGCACCCAGTGGCGGGTGCGCTCGTGCTCGGCCTGGATGCGCGGGAAGAACTGCCCGTGCAGATCGCCGGAGAGCTGGGAGAACAGCGCCGCGATATCCAGATCGCCCTTGGCCAGCACCATGGCGATGTCGTCCAGAAAGGTGCGCACGAACGGCCAGTCGCGGCCCATCTCGCGCACCGCCTCCTCGCCGAACTGCTCCACCGCCGCGGCCAGGCCGCTGCCCACGCCGTACCAGCCGGGGATGGTGGCGCGCGCCTGGCTCCAGGCGAACACCCACGGGATCGCGCGCAGATTGCTCAGCGCCGCGTCCTGGCCCAGCCGGCGCGAGGGACGCGAGCCCAGGGTCATGCGTTCGATCACATCGATCGGCGTGGCGGTGCGGAAATAGTCCATGAAGCCCTTGGCGCCGACGAAGTCGCGATAGGCCTCGGTGCTGGCGCGCGCGACGGTGTCCATCAGCGTGCGCCAGTGCGCCTCGCGCGGCTCGGGCGGGCGCGGGCGGATGCTCGACACCAGCACCGCGCCCAGCGACTGCTCCAGCGAGCGCAGCGCCAGCGCGCGGATGCCGTACTTGCGATGGATCACCTCGCCCTGTTCGGTCACGCGCAGGCGGCCGTCGACGCTGCCGCGTGGCGAGGCGTCGACCGCGCGCGTGGTCTTGCCGCCACCGCGGCTGATCGAGCCGCCGCGGCCGTGGAAGAAGGTCAGCTTGATGCCGAGCTCGTGCGCGGCCTCGAGCAGTTCGACCTGGCCACGCTGCAGACCCCAGCGCGAGGCCGCCGTGCCACCGTCCTTGCCGCTGTCCGAATAGCCCAGCATCACCATCTGCGTATCGCCGCGCGCGGCCAGATGCTGGCGGTAGACCGGGTCGGCGGCCAGGTCGCGCAGCACCTCCGGCCCATGGCGCAGATCGTCCACCGTCTCGAACAGCGGCGCGATGTCCAGCGGCACCTGGCCGCCGTCATCCACCAGCCCGCCGCGCCGCGCCAGGGCCAGCACGGTGAGCACGTCGGCGCGGCTGTGCGCCATGGAAATGATGTAGGCGCCCAGCGCGTCGGCGCCGTGCAGCCGGCGCGCTTCGCCTAGCGCGGCGAACACCGCGTCCAGGCGCGGATTGCCCTCGTCCTGGCTGGCCGGCAACGTTTCGGTGCCGGCCGCGTACGGGCGCAGCAGCGTGGCGCGCGCGGCCGCATCCAGCGTGTCCCAGTCGCCCTGGCCCAGCGCGGCGGCGACCGCGCGGCCGTGCACGCTGGATTCCTGGCGCACGTCCAGCCGCGCCAGGTGGAAGCCGAAGGTGCGCACGCGCCAGAGCAGGCGGCGCACCGCGAACCAGCCCGCGTGCAGGCCCTTGTGCGCCTGCAGGCTGTCCAGGATCAGCTGAATGTCGGCCTCGAACTCCTCCGGCGAGGCGTACGCGCCCGGCGCGTCGTCCAGAGTCGCGCGCAGCCGGGCGCGCATCAGGTCGTTGAGCAGGCGGTACGGCATGTCGCCATGGCGCGGGCGCGACCGCGCGGCGGCCTGCGGCAGCTGCGCCTGGTACTGCGCCAGACGCGCGCGCAGGGCCTCGCTCACCGGCACCAGCGTGGTCGACTGGCTGAGCAGGCTCGCCAGCTGCCACAGCTCCTTCAGATAACGTTCCAGCACCACCGCGCGCTGGGCGCGCAGCGTGTCGGCGATGGTGGTGGCATCGACATTGGGGTTGCCGTCCATGTCCCCGCCCACCCAGGTGCCGAAGCGCAGCACGCGCGGCAGCGGCGGCGCGCTGCCGTAGACCTCGGTGAAGGCGTGCTCCAGCGATTCGTAGAACACCGGCACCACGCGGTACAGCACCTGGGTCAGATAGAAGCCCACGTGCTCGCGCTCGTCGGCCACCGTCGGCCGCACCGGCGAGGAGTCGGCGGTCTGCCAGGCCGCGGTGAGCGCCATGCGGAAGCGCGCGGCATCGCTGGCCGCCTCGCCCGGCGTCTGCGCACCGTCCAGCCCGGCCACCAGCGCGGCGACCATCAGCTGCTCCTTCTCCAGCAGCGCGCGGCGCACCGCCTCGGTCGGGTGGGCGGTGAACACCGGCTCCAGATCCAGCCGCTCCAGCCAGGCGGTGGCCTCCTCCAGGCCGACGCCCTGTTCCTTGAGCCTGAGCAGGCTGGCGTGCAGCCCTTCCGGCTGCGGCGCATCGCCCTGGCGCTGGTAGTCGCGGCGGCGGCGGATGCGGTGCACGCGTTCGGCGATGTTGACCACCTGGAAATAGGCGCTGAAGGCGCGGATCAGCGCCTCGGCGTCCTCGGCGGACATGCCTGCCAGGATCGCGGCCAGGCCCTGCGTGCCCTCGCCCTTCTGCCGGCGGGCGATGGCGCGGGTGCGGATGCGCTCGACCTGGGCAAGGAATTCGTCGGACACCTGCTCGGCCAGCATGTCGCCGACCAGCGCGCCGAGCCGGCGCACATCGTCGCGCAGCGGCAGGTCCGGCGCGGCGAATTCCAAGATCGCAGACGATGCCGACAAAGTTGCAGGTGAATTCATCGCGGTCGCGCCAGATGCCGATCGTGGAGGGACGCCAAGCCTACTGCAAAGGCGGCCGCGTTCATCGCCGCCGCGACGCACGGCGATATACTGCCGGCTTCGCCGAGGGGCGCTGCGACCCAAGCCGTGCCATGCACGCGCCACGGGCCAGGCTCGGCGATCCACCTGTGCAACGGCGCCCGGCAACCGCGAGCTTTCCACGCCCGCCCTTGACCGGAGCAACTCCATGAATGCGCAACTGAAGACCTTCTCGACCGAAGGCGACTACAAGGTCGCCGATATCTCCCTGGCCGACTGGGGCCGCAAGGAACTGGACATCGCCGAGCACGAGATGCCGGGCCTGATGTCGATCCGCCGCAAGTACCAGGCCACCGCACCGCTCAAGGGCGTGCGCGTGACCGGGTCGCTGCACATGACCATCCAGACCGCGGTGCTGATCGAGACGCTCAAGGACATCGGCGCCGACGTGCGCTGGGCCTCGTGCAACATCTTCTCGACCCAGGACCATGCCGCCGCCGCGATCGCCGCGACCGGTACGCCGGTGTTCGCCTGGAAGGGCGAGACGCTGGAGGAATACTGGGACTGCACGCTGGACGCGCTGACCTTCACCCTGCCCGACGGCACCCTGACCGGCCCGGAGCTGGTGGTGGACGACGGCGGCGACGTGACCCTGCTGATCCATAAGGGCTACGAGCTGGAGAACGGCAGCAAGTGGGTCGACGAGCCGGCCTCCTCGCACGAGGAGCAGGTGATCAAGAACCTGCTCAAGCGTGTGGCCAGCGAGCGCCCGGGCTACTGGACGCGCGTGGTTGCCGACTGGAAGGGCGTGTCCGAGGAGACCACCACCGGCGTGCACCGCCTCTACCAGATCGCCGAGGCCGGCAAGCTGCTGGTGCCGGCGATCAACGTCAACGACTCGGTCACCAAGTCCAAGTTCGACAACCTCTACGGCTGCCGCGAGTCGCTGGCCGATGGCCTGAAGCGCGCGATGGACGTGATGCTGGCCGGCAAGGTCGCCGTGGTCTGCGGCTATGGCGATGTGGGCAAGGGCTCGGCGCATTCGCTGCGCGCCTACGGCGCCCGCGTGATCGTCACCGAGATCGACCCGATCTGCGCACTGCAGGCGGCGATGGAAGGCTTCGAGGTCAACACCGTCGAAGACACCCTGGGCCAGGCCGACATCTACGTCACCACCACCGGCAACAAGGACATCATCACCCTGGAACACATGAAGGCGATGAAGGACCAGGCCATCGTGTGCAACATCGGCCACTTCGACAACGAGATCCAGGTCGATGCGCTGTACGCCTCTGGCGCGGTGAAGACCAACATCAAGCCGCAGGTGGACAAGTTCACCTTCGCCAACGGCAACAGCATCTTCCTGCTGGCCGAAGGCCGCCTGGTCAACCTGGGCTGCGCCACCGGCCATCCGAGCTTCGTGATGTCCAACAGCTTCGCCAACCAGACCCTGGCGCAGATCGACCTGTGGGCCAACAAGGACGTGTACGAGAAGACCGTCTACCGCCTGCCCAAGCAGCTGGACGAGGAAGTCGCGCGCCTGCACCTGGACAAGATCGGCGTGAAGCTGACCAAGCTCACCGCGCAGCAGGCCGATTACCTCGGCGTGCCGGTGGAAGGCCCGTACAAGCCGGACCACTACCGCTACTGATCGCCACCGCGATCATCGCGTGATCACAAACGGGCGCCGCGAGGCGCCCGTTCGCGTTTGGCGGCTGGGCAGCGTGATCGCCCGGCCTGGGTCGCCTGTAGCACGTCTGTGCTACATTGCTGCAAGGTCACCGCCGGAAGCCCTCTCATGAGCACCACGACCATCCGCCTGCCGGACGCACTCAAGGCCCGCATCGCGAAAGCGGCCGAAGCCGCGGGCACTACATCGCACAACTTCATCCTGGAAGCCATCGCCGAGAAGACCGACCAGGCGGAACGGCGCGCGGACTTCCTGGCGGAGGCCGACCAGCGCTGGGCCGAGTTCCTGGAAACGGGCGAAACCATCCCTTGGGAAGAGGCGCGCGCGTACTTCAGGGCCCGGGTCGCAGGAAAGCCCGCGAAGCGGCCGGTGGCGCGCAAGCTGGAAGACTGAGGTGACGCGTATTCGCCTCGGCCCCGGCGTGATCGAGGATCTGGAGCGGATTGCCGCTTACTTGCGCGACCACGAGAGCGAGCACGCTGGAGACAGGGCCGAGGACATCGTCAGCGCGTTGGACGTGCTGACAGGCAATCCCCTGATCGGCCGCCCGGCCCATGGAGACAACCGCGAACTGGTGATCGGCCGCGGCTCGCGTGGGTACTTGGCGTTGTATCGCTATGTGGACGTGACCGACACCGTGGTCGTGATGGCGCTCCGCGCACAGCGGGAAGCAGGCTATGCACGCGGTACATGAGGCAGAGGCCGACACGCGCGCCGCGGGAGCGACGATAGAGAATTCGTTGGCGGCTCTAAGTTATTTGTCCCTGACCGCATCCGCATCCACGCTCGACCCGTCACGGCCAAGCTCCGCGAACCAGCCAAAACGCTTATCGACCCGAAGTCGTCTGCGTGACGCGCGAGGCAGCGGTCCGGCGGGCGGTGGCGCGACGAGCGAGGCAGAAGGCCGAGCGCCTTAAGTCAGGGCAGGATGCCCTGATTGAGGGATAAGCGGGCCACCGCCGGACCGCCGCCCTTCCGGAGCCGGGACGCTCGAGCGCGATCTCCAAGATGAGTTCCCTTCAAAACAGCACCATCATCGACATTCCCCCATGACCCCCGCCATCGCCCTGCTCAAGCGCGAGAAGATCGCCCACACCGTGCACAGCTACGCGCACGATCCCAAGGCCGATTCCTACGGCGGCGAGGCGGTGGAGAAGCTGGGCCTGGACCCCGCGCAGGTATTCAAGACCCTGCTGGCGAGCAGCGAGACCCATGAACTGCTGGTGGCGATCGTGCCCGTGGCCGGGCAGCTTGACCTCAAGGCCCTGGCGGAAGCCGCCGGCTGCAAGCGCTGCGAGATGGCCGGCGTCGACGAAGCGCAGCGCGCCACCGGCTACCTGGTCGGCGGCATCAGCCCGCTGGCGCAAAAGAAGCGCCTGCGCAGCTTCCTCGACGCCAGCGCACAGGCCCTGCCCCGCCTGCACGTCAGCGCCGGACGACGCGGCCTGGAAGTCGAACTGGCCCCCGCCGACCTGCTGCGCCTGACAGGCGGCCGCTACGCCCCGATCGGCAAGCCCCGCTGAGCGACCCGCGCGATCGAAGCAAGAGCGCGCCGCCTCAGAACGCCACCTGGAAGCGCGTGTTGAACGTATAGCCCTCGTCCTGCCCGCGATAGGCGCCACTGCGGTTGTCGGTCTGCCAGAAGACCGCATCGAGCATGACGCGCGCATAGTCGTTGAGATACCAGTTGGTGCCCACCGTCCAGGCATGCCCGGTGCCGCCCGTGGGCAGCTCGTCGTAGTCCACATCCTCGTAGCGCGCGCGCAGCTCCCAGGCCCCGCGCCCGCCGGACGTGACCGGATCCTGCACCTTGACCTTGCCCCAGGTGCCGCTCTTGGCCGTATAGGCCGGGCTGGCCCCGAACAGGAACACACCGCCGGACACCGTCCAGGCCGAATGATCCACGTCGTAGCGGCCCGCACTGCCCACCCCGCCGATGCGGCGCGTGCCCCACTCGCCGCTCACCCAGCCCGGCCCGAAGAAACCGGCCGCTTCCACGCCATAAGCCGTGCCACGCTCGGCACCGGCCAGCGCGCCTGGCGCGATCTTGACCAGATCGTTGAAGTGCCCCGAGATCGCCGAGCTGCGCAGCACGCCGGTGGCCCCGGCCGGAATGTCCTCGTGGAAGGCCCACGCCCCCAGATGCACCGTGGCGGTCTCGCTCAGCAGCGGGTTCCAGTGCGCGCGCGCGGCCACGGTCAGGCTGTCGTTGTCCTCGCCGGCATTGTTGAGGTCGTTGCCCGCCACCGCCAGACTGGCGTGCCAGCCCTGCCCGAACACCCGCTCGGTCAATCCCACGCCGAACAGGCCGCGCTGGGGCAGGATCAGCGTGCCGACCACGTTGCGATCGGCGAACGGCGTGTTGGTCGTGCTGCTGGAACCATCCAGGCCGCGGTCGTTGAGCCGGTTGCCGATGCTCAGCTCGGCCTGGGTGCCGAACAGGTGGTGATCGACGCTGGCATAGACCGATTTCCAGGCCACCTCGTTGTCGGCGAAGTCGCCTTCCACCACATAGCCCAGCCGCCCGTAGCTGCCCTCGGCGCCCAGGCGCACCGAGCGGATCTCGGTGCCGGAGATGTTGCGGTCGGCGAAGTCCGAGCCGCCCGTGCTGGAGGCGTCCACGAACAACCGACCGCGCGGCCGGAAGGTGAAGCTGCCATCGGCATTGGAGAATTGCGGCGCGCCCTTGGACCAGCTGACCTTGGGCGCCTTGGCCTGGGCGGCCTCGACCTTGGCCACGCGCGCTTCCAGCGCGGGGTCCGCCGCTGCCGGCGCAGGAGCGACCACCGCGGTGCTCGCGCTGCTACTGCCTTCGACCGCCTTCAGGCGCGCCTCCAGCTGCTCGATCTTCAAGGCCTGCGCCTGCACCAGGCGGGTCAGTTCTGCCTGGCTCAGCGCCTGCGCGCCGGCCTGGCCGGTGGTCAGCAACAGGCCGATCGCCACCGTCAGCGCTGCCTTGGGCAGCACGTGGATTCGCATCATGGGAAAGCTCTCTCTCGGGCACGGCGACGCAGGCGCGTCGGCGGCCACACGGGGATGGTGCGGGGGGATGGGTCCAGCACGGTGCCGGCTAGAGCGCCGGCACCGTGAAGCGTGCGATCAGCTGGTCGCGCCCTGCTGGGCGTTGGGACGCCAGGTGATCACGCGGTTCTCGACGATGTCGAGCAAGGCATCGATGATCAGCACGAAGGCCGCCAGGATGATGATGCCGGCGAACACGCCGACCGCGTTGAAGTTGCCTTCGGCCTGCGCAATCAGATAGCCCAGGCCCGCCGAGGCGCCCAGATACTCGCCGATGATCGCGCCGACCACCGCAAAGCCCACCGAGGTGCGCAGCGAGGACAGGATCCAGCTGGCCGCCGCCGGGAAGTACACATGCCGCAACAGATCGCCGCGCCCGGCGCCGAGGATGCGTGCATTGGCCAGCACGGTGGGATTGACCTCGCGCACGCCCTGCATCGCGTTGAAGAAAGTGGTGAAGAACACCAGCGTCACCGCCAGCGCCACCTTCGACCACAGCCCCAGGCCCAGCCATAGCACGAAGATCGGCGCCAGCACCACGCGCGGGATCGCGTTGAAGCCCTTGATGAACGGGTCCAGGATCCGCGCCGACCGCCGGCTCAGCCCCAGCCACACGCCGCCGGCCACGCCTAGCGCGGTGCCGATCAGGTAGCCCAGCGCGGTCTCGGTCAGGGTGATGTAGACGTGCTGGTAGAACGAGGTGTCCGACAGCCAGGTCCACATCTGCCGCGCGATGCCCGACGGCGCCGGGAAGAAGAACGGATCGATCAGCCCGCTGGCCACGCCGGCTTCCCAGCCGCCGAACAGCACGACGATCAGGACGATCTGGATCAGTTTGTCAGTCTTGGCGTGCATAGCTCTTCTCCACTTCGCCGCGCAGGCAGGCCCAGATGTCGCGGTACAGGTCGGTGAATCGTTGATCCAGCTTGATCTCGGCCACGTTGCGCGGGCGCTCCAGGTCGACATCGAAGCTGCGCACCACGCGGCTCGCCGGCCCCGCCGAGAGCACCACCACGCGGTCGCCCAGCGCGATGGCCTCTTCCAGGTCGTGGGTGATCAGCACGACCGAGCGGCGGTCTTCCTGCCACAGCCGCAGCAGTTCGTTCTGCATCAGGTGGCGGGTATGGATGTCGAGCGCGGAGAAAGGCTCGTCCATCAGGATGACCTTGGGCTCGACGATCAGCGCCTGCGCCATCTGCACGCGCTTGCGCTGGCCACCGGAGAGCTGGTGCGGATACCGATGCTCGAAGCCGGACAGGCCGACCTTGGCCAGCCAGGCGCGCGCGCGTTCCTCGCGCTCCTTGGCCGCCATGCCGCGGAAGCGCAGGCCGAGCTCCACGTTCTGCAGCGCGGTCTTCCACGGCAGCAGCGCGTCCTGCTGGAACAGGTAGCCCACCGACTTCTGCACGCCCTTGACCGGCACGCCATCGATCGTGATGCCGCCGCTGGCCGGCGTCAGCAGGCCGGCCACCGCGTTGAGCACGGTACTCTTGCCGCAGCCGGTCGGCCCGACGATGGCGACGAACTCGCCGTTGCCCACCTGCAGGTCGACCTCGCGCACCGCGGTGAAGTCGCCGAAGGACATGGTCACCTTGTCGATGGCGACCATGGTCTCGGCGGGATGGAACTGGGGTGCGCCATTGAGGCTGCGCACACTGGCGTTGAGCGCCATCAGGGAATCCTCCGGTTATTGCCTGGCCGCGGCGGTGGCCGATGCGCCACCTCCGGCGGCCAGGGCACGATCGACGAACGCGTTGGTATAGGTCTTGGACAGGTCCACCTTGGCCTGGGCCACGCCGTCGTTGAACTCGCTCAGCACGGCTAGCGGCGTGGTCAGGTCCTCGGGCACGAAGCGCCCGTCGCGGGTGAAGATGGCGCGCGCGTTCTCCACCGCCTTGGCGTAGGTGGCGCGGTCGCCGGAGACGTAGCTGTCCGGCAGCGCGGCCACGATCTGCTCGCCGCTGTGATCGGCGATGAAGGCCAGCGCGCGCTGCTCGGCCCGCACGATCTTCTCCACCGCCTGCGGCCGCTGCTGCAGAAACGCCGACTGCGCGTACAGCACCGAGGTCGGATACAGCCCGCCGTAGACCTGGCGCGCGCCGGCGTCGCTGCGCGCATCGATCAGGATCTTGCCGACCTTGCGTTCGGCGATCAGCGTGGCGGCCGGATCGTAGTTGACCAGCAGGTCGACCTTGCCCTGTTCCAGCGCGGCCACCGCAGCGGCGCCGGAGCCCACGCCGATCAGCGACACGGCCGTCTCGGGAATCTTGTTGCGCGCTAGGTAGTGGCGGACGAAGAAGTCCGACGAGGAACCCGGCGCGGTGATGCCGACCTTCATGCCCTGGATCGTCTGCGGCCTGGTCGGATCGAAGGTGCTGTCGTTGCGCCCGGCCAGCACCAGGCCCGAGTTGCGCGAGAGCAGGATGAAGGCGGTGACGTCCTTGCGCTTGGCCTGCATCTGGATGGTGTGGTCATAGAAGCCCACCGCCACATCGGTCGAACCGGCGACCAGCGCCTGCAGCACCTTCGAGCCGCCCTGGGCGAAGTTCTCGGTCTTGACCTGGAGGCCTTCGTCCTTGAAGTAGCCCTGGGCATCGGCCACGAAGAACGGCAGGTTGTTGAGATTGTAGGAGCCGACGCTGATGCGCACCGGCGCATCGTCGGCGCCCGGCGCGGCGCCGGAGGCGTGGCTGGCGTCCTTGCCGCAGGCGGACAGGACGAGGGCGGCGGCGACCAGGGTGGCCGCCATGAGTGGCTTGTACATCGATCCCTCCCAGGATGTATGCGATGCGAAACGGGGACCGGGTCGGACCCGGCGAATCAGGTCATGCCGCTGAGGTCCATTCGGCAGCGACGGAAGTGCGTGGCGAGGGGGCGAACACCCGGCCTTCGAACAGGCGCCGCGCGGTCCGCACGACGCTGGCGACGACCGCATCGCTGCCCGCGGCGCGGCTGAGCCCGACGGCTAGGCTGCCACTGGGATGCTCAAGGGTAATCGTGGTCGGCAGCGGCAGATATCCCACCATGGTGTGGGCCAGCGTGCCCTCGGTGACCACCGCCGTGGCCAGCCCCACCGCGCCGGTGATGGCCAGCGCGGTGTGGCACTGATGCGGCATGAAGTAGCGGACCTGCAGGTGGCCGCCGTGCTGCGGCGCAGCAAGCAGCACCGGCTTGGGAATCACGCGGTCGGCGGCGTCGGCGATGCCCATGCGTCGCCCTGCCTCGACGCGGATGGACTCGATCCGCGCCAGCAGCGCGGCATCGGCGTTGAGGCGGGCCGGCGTCTCGTCGCCGCGCAGGCCCAGCGCCTCGGCGCGGATCAGCACCAGCGGCATGGCGCAATCGACCAGGCTCACCTCGACCTCATCGATCCATTCGCTGGCGCGCCCGCTCGGCAGCAGCTTGCCGGTGCGCGCGCCGGCGGCGTCCAGGAAGGCCAGCGAGATCGGCGCGGCGGTGCCGGGCGCGCCGGCGATGCGGGTATCGCCCAGGTAGGCCACCTGGCCGTTGGGCGTCTCCACCGTGGCCACGATCACCTTGCCGGTGTTGACGTTGTGGATGCGCACCTGGGTGCGCGGATGCCGCGCCGGCACCAGGCCGCGCTCGATCGCATACGGCCCCACCGCCGCCAGCATGTTGCCGCAGTTGGGCGCGGTATCGACCACGCGCTGGTCCACGCGCACCTGGGCGAACAGGTAATCGACATCGGCGTCGGCGCGGCTGGCGCGATCGATGATCGCGACCTTGCTGGTCAGCGCGTTGCCGCCACCGATGCCGTCGATCTGCAGCGGATGGCCCGAGCCCATCACCTCCAGCAGCAGGCGGTCGCGCTCGGCCGCATCGGCAGGCAGGTCCGAGGCGAGGAAGAACGGCCCCTTGGAGGTGCCGCCGCGCATCAGGACACAGGGAACGCTGAGCAGGTCGTTGGACATGGGCGTGGTAGATTCATACCAGTTCCGGATTAATGATCCGGTGTGATGCGATCCTGGCATGGCCACGATTGATCTGTGAATTGCTATTTTTCGGTGGATTGATCCGATATGAGCATGAATTGCGAGATCCTGGACCTGCGCGCCTTTCTGCTGGTGGCCGAGTCGCGCAGCTTCCACCGCGCGGCCGAGACCCTGCACGTCTCACAGCCCGCGCTGAGCCGGCGCATCCAGAAACTCGAGCAGGCGATCGGCTCGCCGCTGCTCGAGCGCACCACGCGCAGCGTGTCCACCACGGCCGTGGGCGAGAACCTGCTGCCACTGGTGCGGCGCATGCTGGAAGAGTTCGACGGCTCGCTGTTCGCCCAGCGCGGGGATCACGTCGGCCGCCAGATCACCATCGCCTGCCTGCCCACCGCGGCGTTCTACTTCCTACCCAGCGTGATGGCGCGCTTCCATGCCGAGCACCCCAACGTGCGCTTCCGCATCCTGGACGTGCCGGCCACCGAGGGCCTGCAGGCGGTGGAGCGCGGCGAGGTCGAGTTCGGCATCAACTTCATGGGCGCCTCCGATCCCAACCTGAGTTTCGAGGTGCTGGTGGAGGATCCCTTCGTGCTCGCCTGCCGGCGCGATCACCCGCTGGCCAAGAAGCGCAAGATCGCCTGGAGCGATCTGGAGAAGCACCAGCTGATCACCGTGCACCGCACCAGCGGCAACCGTACCCTGCTCGACGGCGCGCTCGCACGCGAGAACCTGAAGCTGCGCTGGTTCTACGAGGTCACCCATCTGTCGACCTCGCTGGGCATGGTCGAGGCCGGCATCGGCGTGTCGGTGCTGCCGCGCATGGCCACGCCGCAGGGCGACCACCCGACCCTGGTCACGCGCCCGATCGACAGCCCGGTGGTCTCGCGCACCATCGGCATCGTGCGCCGGAACAACGCGGCGCTCTCGCCGATGGCCGAGCGCTTCCTGCAGATGCTGCAGAAGCAGTGGAAGCCCGGCCCCCGCACGACCGAGCGCACGCGCGGCTAGCGCGGCACGCGCAACGCAACTGAGAGATGCCTCGCCGACGTGCGAGGCGCGAACCGATCGATGCAGTGAGCGGGTGCGAAAAGCCCGTTTCGCCGCCCAGCCTCGACCGGGCCGGACGCCGCTCCTCGGTTCCTCAGCCCAAACTGGTGGACGCTTGGCTGGGACAGCGCGTCACGCCTCTGTGGGAGCAACTCCTTCTTCCGATGACGTCGCGACCCCCTTTGTAGAGCGGAGCTTGCTCAGCTGCTCTCCATTCGGTTCGTGGGGAAAGCCCCAGCGGAGCGAGCTCCGCTCTACAGGGAGGAACCAATAGAAAAGGCCTCTCGCGAGGCCTTTTCCGTGAGCCAGCGCGCGCGACGATCAGAACCGCATCGTCAGGCCCAGGGTCAGGCTGCGGCCGTAGCGGTAGTAGCTGTTGAGCAGCAGCGGGTTGCCGTTGATGCTGGTGGTCTGCTCCTCGTCGAGCAGGTTGTTGCCTTCCAGCGAGACGGTGAACATGTCGTTGATGTTGTAGGTGATGTGCGCGGTCATCCAGGTGATCGGATCGGCCTTCTCGTTGTAGCCGGCGCCCAGCACGTTGACCGCACTGACGAAGCCGTCGGTGTGGTCGGCGGTCACGCCCAGGTCCCACGGCCCCTTCTCGTACATCAGGCTGACCGAGTAGACCGACGGCGCGATGCCCTCCAGCGGACGCTTCTCGCCGTCGACCCAGCTCTCGGACCAGTTGCGCGTGTACTGCGCGCGGAAGCCCAGGCCGTTGTCCCAGAAATGCTGCAGGCCCGCCTCGATGCCATGCACCTTGGCGTAATCGCCGTTGATCGGGCGCATGACGTTGAACAGCGTCGGGCCCGGCGAGACCACATTGCCATTGGCATCGGTGATGCCGCCCACGCCGATGTCCTGGCCGGTCTCCCAGCTGGTGGTGATCTGGTTGTCGATGCGCTTGTAGAACACCGCCAGGTTGGCGATGGAGTGCTCGGAGAAGTACCACTCCAGCGAGGCATCGCCCTGCTTGGCGCTGTAGGGCTTCAGGTCGACGTTGCCGCCGTAGACCTGAGTGAACTCGCCCCAGGACACGCTCTGCGTGGTGCTGGTCGGCGCCAGCTGCTCCACCGAGGGCCGCGCCATGGTCTTGGCCGCGCCCAGGCGCAGCTGCAGGTCGTCGCTGAAGTGCCAGACGAAGTTGGCGGCCGGCAGCACGTAGGTATAGCTGCCCTTCTGGCTGATGCTGGTGGGATCGGCGTAGGTCGCGGTGTAGTTGAACGCCCCGTTCTCGGTGATGCTGGTGATCTTGGCGTCCCAGGCCTGCGAGGTGGTGTTGGTCGAGACCACGCGCACGCCCACGTTGCCATCCCAGCGATCGCCGGACAGGTCGGCCTGCACATAGAACGAGGCGGTCTTCTCGCTGACGCGGTAGCTCTCCAGCGGATTCCATGCCGGCGCGGCGTTGCTGTAGTCGTAGGCGCTGCCGTCGGCGCGCGTGCCCTTGTACGCGGCCAGCGCGGCCTCGTAGGCCGGCACGTCGAAGGCGATGAAGCTGCGCGGGAAGCGCGACTTCACGCCGCTCATGAAGTTGGGCAGCGAATACACCGAGAGCAGATCGCCGCCCAGCGCGCCGACGTTGATCGCGTTGTCGCCGGAGTAGTAGTCGGCGCCGCCGGTGAGCGTGTTGGTGATCAGGTCGCGCGACTTGCGGCGATCGGTCAGGCTCACGCCGAACTTCAGATGATCCACATGCCCGGCGCCGACGAACAGGTCGCCGCCGACCGTGCCGCCGGTGATGCGGTCCTCGATGTTGTCGCCGGCCAGTTCGTTGTAGTGGGTGATGAAGTCGTTGGGGCCGAACTCGCCCTTGGCCAGCCCGCTGGCCCAGTCGCGACCGTCGGTCAGCGAGGTGGTGACGTTGGGGATGCCGGAGGGATTGAGCGAGATGGTGGTGGTGTTGGGCTGGTTGAGGCGCAGCACCACATAGCTGTCCTGGCCGCCGGAATGACGACGCGAGGTGGAGCGGTAGACATCGCCGGTCACGGTGAAGTCGTCGGTGACCTTCCACTGCGCGTTGGCGCCGTAGAGCGCGGTATCGACCACGCGGTACTCGGTCTTGTTGAGCAGTTCGGGATTGAGGCGCAGCTCCGGATCGGGATTGTCCAGGGTCAGGCCGGTGACAATGCCGTTCTGCACGGTCACATTCGACCAGCGGCCCGGCGAGAACAGCGGGTAATAGGACTGCTGGTAGCCGACCTGCGGCGAGTCGAGCTTGGTCTTCAGCCCGTCGACGGTCAGCCTGAAGCTGTCGCTGGGCCGCCATTCGAACTTGCCGGAGAAGGCCGTGCGCTTCTTGTTCTCCAGGATCGAGCCGACGCGGAACTGGCCCGGCGCGATCAGGCCGTACTCGTCCGGATCCAGCTCGCCGTTGTTGTTGAGATCGATGTTGCCGCCCCAGGCGTTGCCGCCCCAGGAGGGATCGTTCGGATCGGGGTTGCGGGTCCAGCCGCCGTCGTTGCCGGCGGTGTCGGTGCGGTCCTTGCGGCGCGCCGAGACCACGCCCAGGATCACGCCCATGGTGTCGTCGGCGAAGGTGTTGCTGTAGACGCCGGAGAACTTGTGCCCGTTGAGGTCGGACATCTGGTTGCGGTCGCCCTCGATACGCACCACGCCGTGCTGGCCCGGCTGGTCGAACGGGCTGGCCGAGCGCAGATTCACCAGGCCGCCGATCGCGCCCTCGGTGTTGGCGGCCTCGGCGCCCTTGATCACGTCGGCGCCGCTGATCACATCGGCCGGCAGCACGTCGTAGGCGAAGTCGCGGCCTTCGCCGTCGGTGGCCAGGATGCGGCCGTTGAACGTGGTCAGGGTGTACTCCGGCCCCAGGCCGCGCACGCTGACCTTCTGGCCCTCGCCGCCGGCGGTGCGGCTGATCGACACGCCGGTGATGTGGCTGAGCGAATCGGCGACGTTGTTGTCCGGGAACTTGCCCAGCTCCAGCGCGGTGATCGAGTCCTGCACCGTGGACGCGTCGCGCTTGAGATCGTTGGAGCGGGTCAGCGCGGCGCGCACGCCCTTGACCTGGACGGTCTGCAGATCGGTGGCGTCCTGCGCATCGGCCGGCGCGGCCTCCTGCTGGACCTGCGGTCCAGGCGCCGGGGTGGTCTCCTGGGACCAGGCGGTAGCCGGCACCAACAGGGCGAGGGCGATTCCATGACACAGACGGCGGCGCTGCAGAGGGACGGCGTTCACGGCGATCTCCTGGAGAGGAAGGCTGGTGGGGGCCTGGCTGATGAAGCAACGAAACCGAGCCTAAATGATGTTTCGTTTTGTATCAATAGCGAAATTTAACGAAATGCCCGTATACTCTGGAGCGTTTGCCCCAGGAGTCTCCATGCCGCCCGTCACCCGCGACACCAGCCAGCGCCGCCTGCAGATCAGCGAGCTCGTGCGCCAGCACGGCAGCGTCCAGGTCACCGCGCTGGCGAAGCGGTTCGGCGTGAGCATGCAGACCGTCCGCAAGGACCTGCGCTACCTTGAGGAACGCGGCGTCATGGCGCGCGCCTACGGCGGCGCGATCGACAGCAACGTGGTCGGCCACACCGCCACCGAACCGCCCTACGAAACGAAACGCACCGCCCACCTGGACGAAAAGCGCCGCATCGGCGCGCGCGCCGCCGCGCTGGTGCAGGCCGGCGACACCATCGCCATCGACTCGGGCACCACTGCGATCCAGCTGGCCGAGGCGCTGCCGGACATCGAGATCACCGTGGTCACCAACGACTTCGGCGTGCTGTCCTCGCTGGCGCCCAAGTCGAACATCAACATCGTGATGCTGGGCGGCGAGCTGCGCCGCAAGAACATGGCCTTCTACGGCGGCCTGACCGTCGAGGCACTGGACGCCCTGCACGTGGACAAGCTGTTCCTGGGCGTCGACGGGCTCGACCTGGAGCGTGGCATCACCACCCACTACGAGCCCGAGGCCATGCTCAACCGCAAGATGGTCGAGGCCGCGCGTATGGTGGTGGCGATCACCGACAGCTCCAAGTTCGGCAAGGTCTGCCTGCACCGGATCATCCCGGTGTCCGGGCTCAACGCGCTGATCACCGACACCGGCGCGCCGGACGACATCACCGGCGCTTGCCAGGCCCTCGGCGTCGAAGTCGTGCGCGCCTGACCACGGGTCACTGGCTCCTCAAACGCCCACCTGTAGAGCGGAGCTCGCTCCGCTGCTCTGCGTTCGGTGCGTGGGAAAGCTTCCGGCGGACGGTTCTAGCGGAAAGCCCCAGCGGAGCGAGCTCCGCTCTACAGGGGGGCCATGGCGGCGATGAAGGTCTCACGGTGAACCCGCCACCCCTAGGCAGCGCCACGCGGTCTTCGGACTACCTGGCGGCTACCTGCCGCTCCAAACCGAACTCACGCACCGCATTGGCGTAGTAGATCCTGTCGATCACCGCGCGCGGCAGCGCCAGGCCCGGCACATCGGCCTTGAGCATGTCGATGCGCTGGGATTCGCCCGTCGCCAGGTACTTCCAGTCCGAAGTCCACATCGCGTGCGCCTCGGCGCGGAAGGCGGCCGGGTCGGCATCGGGCGCCTGGGTCAGGTCGGTGCCGTACAGCAGCCGGCCCTGGTAGCGGACGAAGAAGTCGCGCACCTTGGCCGGGTCGCGCAGCGACTGGTACTGCACCTGGCTCATGCGCGCCGCCAGATCGACCGTGGCGTTGGGATGGGTGTCGAGGAACTTGGCCAGCACGTCCACGTCGTATTCCAGGCTGGCCATGTGCGCGCCCACGAAACGCAGCCGCGGATGCGCGGCGACGAAGCGGTCGCGCGCGGCCATCAATGCCTCGTGCGAGGGCATCTCCGGATGCAGATACATGTAGTAGTCCGGATGGTGCGCGAAGTACTCGCGGTCGTTGTCGGTGGTCATCTGGTCCAGCGGCAGCCAGCAGTTGTACGGCTCGGCCTGGTGCGCGATCAGCGGCACGCCGAGCGACTGGACGTGATCGGCCACCGGCGACAGGTCCGGGTCGTCGAGCGTGATCAGCTCGCCCCTGGCGTTGCGCTCGACCATGCCGATGTTCTTCCACACCTTCACCGCGCGGGCGCCTTCGGCGACCGCCGCGTCCAGGCCCTGGTTGGTGCGCGCCAGCCAGCCGGGCGTGCCGAAGCCCTTCATCGTGAAGGACGCCGCCCAATGGAAGCGCTGCGGCGCTTCCCGGGCCAGCGCCAGGGCAACGCGATGCTGCGCCTCGAGCGTGGGGAAGTCCGGGTAGTCGACGTTGATCGACAGCAGTTCGAAGTTGTCCGACCGCGCCAACTGCAGGAACACCGGATCGGTCCCGTTGGCATGCACATGCGCATCGAACTTGCGCACCCTGGCGTAGTCGTCCATGGCGTAGGTCGCCGGCGGCGCCGCGCCAGCCTCGGCGGGCGCGGACACTGCGGGCTGCGTCGAGGGCGAGCAGGCCGCCAACCCCAGCACAATCACCGCCGCACCGGCGAAGAGCCCCTGCCGCTTCCCACGCATCGCACGCCCCTCTTCCGGTAACCAAACGAAACTTATTGGAACCATATCGCAACAAAACGCTTGCATCAACGCGCCCTGCGCACGCAGAATGCCTGGCATCGCCACCGGATCAGCCCACATGCCCCCGATTGGACGCCGCACCGCCCTGAAGTTCATCGCTGGCAGCGTGGCCGGCGGCATGACCTGGAGCACCCTGCCCTGGGCGCGCGCCGCGGCTGCCGCATCGCCTACCGGCGCGCAGGCGGGCGATGCGGTGCTGGGCATCGCCTTCGACCAGCGCATGCATACGCGCCTGTCGGCCTGGGGCGAGCCGCTGACCGACTGGCAGCCCAGCGAGGTCCTGCTGCTGGACGGCGATCAGATCGGCGATTTCAGCCTGAGCGGCCAGCAGGCCCACGACCTGGACGACCCGCGTCACGGCCGTGGCCGGCAGGTGGTGTTCACCGGCCGCGCCGCGCAGGGCGTGGAGAAGCAGGTCGCCGTGAGCTGGTTCGAGGCCCTGCCCGGCCTGGCCCTGCTGCAGGTGCGCTACCGCAACCTGGGCGATACGCCGCTGAGCGTGATCGGCTGGCGCAGCAGCGCCCACGCGCTGCGCGAGGCGCCGGGCGGCTTCTGGAGCTTCTCCGGGTCCACCCATACCGATCGCCGCGACTGGGTGCAGCCGCTGGGCGAGGACTTCGACCAGCGCAACAGCCTGGCGATGGATTCCTCCGATTACGGCGGCGGCACGCCGGTGGCCAACCTGTGGCGCCGCGATGTCGGCCTGGCGGTCGGTCATGTCGAACCGGTGCCGCGGCCGCTGGCCATGCCGGTCAAGCGCACCGCGACCGGCGCCTCGATCGCCATCGAGGGCCAGCAGCCGGTCACCCTGGCGCCCGGCGCCGAGCTGGTCACCGAGCGCACCTTCCTGGCCGTGCATCGCGGCGACTTCTACGCACCGCTGCAGCAGTACCGGCAGTTCATGGCGGCCGAGGGCATCGAAGGCCCGCGTCCGCCGGACTCGGCCTTCGCGCCGATCTGGTGCGCCTGGGGCTACGAGCGCGACTTCACCGTCAAGCAGATCGTCGACACGCTGCCCAAGGCGCAGGCGCTGGGTTTCGAGTGGGCGGTGCTGGACGATGGCTGGCAGACCAACGAGGGCGACTGGAAGATCGACCTGAAGAAGTTCCCGCGCGGCGATGCGGACATGCGCGCCTTCACCGCGCAGGTGCGCCAGCACGGCATGCGCCCGCGCCTGTGGCTGGCGCCGCTGGCCGCCGATCCGGGCAGCGACGTGCTGCACGATCACGTCGACATGCTGCTGCTGGACAAGACCGGCGCCTTCCAGACCGTGACCTGGTGGAATGCGCTGACCCAGTGCCCGGCCTATCAACCGGTGATCGACTTCTACGTGGCGCTGGTGAAGAAGATCATCGGCGACTGGGGTTTCGATGGCATCAAGCTGGACGGCCAGCACCTCAATGCGGTGGCGCCCTGCTACAACCCGGCGCACCGCCACGCCCGGCCCGAGGACTCGGTCGAAGGCCTGGCCAGGTTCTGGCAGGCCATCTACCACGCCGCGCACGAGGCCAATCCCGAGGCGGTGGTGGAACTGTGCCCGTGCGGGACCGCGTTCGCCTTCCACAACCTGCCGGCCACCGACCAATACCCGGCCTCCGATCCGCTGTCCTCCTGGCAGGTGCGCAGCAAGGGCAAGTCGATCAAGGCGCTGATGGGCCATCGCAGCAGCTATGCCGGCGACCATGTGGAACTGTCGGACCAGCGCGACGACTTCGCCTCCACCGTCGGCATCGGCGCGGTGATCTCGACCAAGTTCACCTGGCCCAGGGACACCGAGCATCCGGCCGAGCCGCTGCCGCCGGGCGGCTTCGTGCTGACGCCCGAGCGCGAGGCGCTGTGGCGCAAGTGGGTCGACCTGTACAAGGCGCACATGCTGCCCAAGGGCGAGTACCTGGGCACGCTCTACGACATCGGCTTCGACCGGCCCGAGACCCACGTCATCGCCAAGGACGGGGCGCAGTACTACACCTTCTACGCGCCGCGCTTCGACGGGCAGGTGGAACTGCGCGGGCTGGCCGCGGGCCGCTGGAAGGTGCGCGACCTGTTCAACGCACGCGAGCTGGGCGTGGTCCAGGGGCCGACGGCGAGGCTGCCGGCGTCGTTCGAGCGCTTTCTGTTCCTGCAAGCCACGCCGGAGACCGCCGCATGAGCGCCACGCTCGCCGCGAGCGCGCCGCGTCGGCGCCCCTGGCTCGCCTATGCGCTGGTCACCGTCGTGCTGTGGGGCGTATGGGGCGCGCTGTCGCCGCTGTCGGCCGCGCACGGATTCCCCGACACGCTGGTCTATGTGGTGTGGGCGCTGACCATGCTGCCGCCGGCGCTTTACATCCTGTGGCGCGGCGGCTGGCAGCTGGAGCGCTCGCCCAGGGCCGTCGTCTACGGCCTGACCATCGGCCTGCTCGGCGCGGGCGGGCAGATGCTGCTGTTTCATACGCTGACCATTGGGCCTGCGTACTTCGTGTTCCCGATCATCTCGCTCTCGCCGGTGGTGACCATCGTGCTGTCCTTCGTGCTGCTGCGCGAGCGCACCGGCTGGCAGGGCACGCTGGGCATCGTGCTGGCGCTGGTCGCGCTGCCGATGCTGGACCTGTCCTTCGGCCGCGGCGCGGGCGGGGGGCTGGGCTGGTTCGTGCAGTCGCTGCTGATCATGCTGGCCTGGGGCGTGCAGGCGTTCTTCATGAAGCTGGCCAACGACAGCGTGCGCGCCGACAGCATCTTCGCCTACATGACCCTCGGCGCGCTGCTGCTGGCCCCGGTCGCGCTGTGGATGACCGACTTCGACCAGCCGATCAACACCGGCCTGACCGGCCCGTGGCTGGCCGCCGGCATCCAGGTGCTCAACGCCATCGGCGCGCTAACGCTGGTGTTCGCCTTCCGCTACGGCAAGGCGATGGTGGTCGCGCCCTTGAGCAATGCCGGCGCGCCCCTGGTCACCGCCGCGCTGGCGCTGCTGTTCGCCGGCGTGGTGCCCGGCCCGCTCAAGGCCGCCGGCCTGGTGCTGGCCCTGATCGCCTCGCTGCTGCTGGTGCTCGAACCCGAGCGCCCGGCCGACGCTCCTCTTTCCTGATCCGGATCATTCCCCCGTGCAAGTTCTGCTCGACCTCATCGCACGCCACACCTCGGGCCACGCCGTCGGCGTGACCTCGATCTGCTCGGCGCATCCTCTCGTCATCGAAGCCGCGCTGCATCACGCCCAGCGCACCGGACAGGACCTGGTGCTGTTCGAGGCGACCTGCAACCAGGTCAACCAGGGCGGCGGCTATACCGGCATGACGCCGGCCGACTTCGTCGCCTTCGTGCACGGCATCGCCCGGCGCGTGGGTTTCGATGCCTCGCGCATCGCGCTGGGCGGCGATCACCTGGGGCCGAACCCGTGGACGACGCTGGAGGCCTCGGCCGCGATGGACAAAGCCGAGGTGATGGTCGCCGCCTACGTCGCGGCGGGCTTCCGCAAGATCCACCTGGACTGCTCGATGGCCTGCGCGGGCGATGCCGAGCCGCTGCCGGAGGCGCAGATCGTGCGGCGCGCCGTGCGCCTGGCGCGCGCGGCCGAGGCCGCCTGGCAGCAGGCCGGCGGCGAGGCGCCGGTCTACGTGATCGGCACCGAGGTCCCGGTCCCCGGCGGCGCCACCGAAGCCATCGAGGGCCTGGCGGTGACCACCCCGGAAGCGGCGCTGGCCACCATCGAGGCCCATCGCGTCGCCTTCGTCGAGGCCGGCCTGGAGGCCGCCTGGCGGCGCGTGGTCGCCTCGGTCGTGCAGCCGGGCGTGGAGTTCGACCACCACAGCGTCATCGACTACGCGCCCGACAAGGCCGTGGCCCTGAGCCGGTCGATCACCACCGTGCCGAACATGGTGTTCGAGGCGCACTCCACCGACTACCAGACCCGCGATGCGCTGGCCGCGCTGGTGCGCGATCACTTCGCCATCCTCAAGGTGGGCCCGGGCCTGACCTTCGCCCTGCGTGAGGCGCTGTGGGCGCTGGATGCGATCGAGCGCGAGTGGATCGCGCCGGCCCGTCAGGCGCGCCTGCGCGAGGTCGTGCTGCAGCGCCTGCACGCCGAACCCGGCCACTGGCGCCGCTACTACCACGGCCAGGGCCATGCGCTGGACATCGACCTGCAGTACAGCCTGTCCGACCGCATCCGCTACTACTGGCCGGATGCGCGCATCGAACAGGCGCGCCTGCAGCTGTTCGACAACCTGCGGCGCGACCCGCCGCCGATCTCGCTGGTCAGCCAGTTCCTTCCCCACGCATTGCACGCCCTCCGCACCGGAACCGCGACGCTCGACCCGCAGTCCCTGGCCATGGCCCACGTCAGTGCCGTTCTCGATGAGTATCACCATGCATGCCATGACCAAGACCGTTCCTGAGCTCCTCGGCGTGCCCGAGGCCGAGCTGGAGGCCAGCCACGCCATCTGGACCGCGCGCGAGATCGCCCAGCAGCCGCGGCTGCTGCGTCGCACCCATGCGCTGATCGCCGACCTGCATGCGCAGCTGCAGGCCTTCGCCGCGCCGATCGCCAACGACCCGGCCGCGCGCGTGATCCTCACCGGCGCGGGCACCTCGGCCTATATCGGCCAGTGCCTGGCGCCGCTGCTGGACCGTGCGCTGGCCGCGCGCGTGGACGCGGTGCCGACCACCGATCTGGTGTGCGCGCCGCAGCTGTATCTGGACCCGGCGCAGCCGCTGCTGCTGATCTCCTTCGGCCGCTCGGGCAACAGCCCGGAGAGCATCGCCGCGGTCGAGCTGGCCGAATCGCTGGTGCGCGACGTGCGCCATCTGGTGGTGACCTGCAACGCGCAGGGCAAGCTGGCCACCGCGCCGGTCAGGCAGGCGATGACCGTGACGCTGCCGGAAGAGACGCACGACACCAGCTTCGCGATGACCTCCTCCTTCAGCTGCATGATGTACGCCGCCCTGGCCGCGCTGCTGCCGGCCGGCGCGCTGGATGCGCGCATCGCGCCGATCGCGCAGGCGACCGAGGCGGTGATCCAGGACGCGCTGCCGCTGCTGCAGGCCCTGGCCAACGCCCGCCACGACCGCGTCGTGTATCTGGGCAGCGGGCTGTTCCAGGGCCTGGCGCGCGAGGCCACCCTCAAGCTGGGCGAGCTGACCAATGGCGCGGTGGCGACCTGCTACGACTCACCGCTGGGCTTCCGCCATGGGCCCAAGACCTTCGTCACCGCCAAGACCCTGGTGGTGGTGTTCGTGTCGAACGATCCCTACACCCGCCGCTACGACCACGACCTGATCGACGAACTGCGCCGCGACGGCGTGGCCGCGCGCGTGATCGAGATCTCCGCCCGGCCGCGCAGCGACGATGCCGACACGCTGGCCGTGCCCGGCCTGGCCCAGGCCGCCGACGTGGACCTGCTGTGGCCCTACGTGGCCGCCGCGCAGATCTACGCTTTCCTGCATGCACGCGTGCGCGGCGTCACGCCGGACAATCCCAACCCGGCCGGCATCGTCAACCGCGTCGTGCAGGGCGTGCGGCTGTACGCGCTGGAATCCTGAGCCCGATGCCTGGACACGCGCTGTATCTGGGCGTCGATGGCGGCGGCACCAAGACGCGCTTCGCGCTGATCGATGGCGCCGGCACGCTGCTGGCGCAGACCCAGCTGGGCACTGCCTACCACCCGCAGGTCGGGCTGGACGGCGTGCGCCGCATCCTGGAGGAAGGCATCGCCACCGTGCTGGCACCGCTGCAGTGCGGCCGCGAGGACATCGCGCAGGCGTTCTTCGGCCTGCCGGCCTATGGCGAGGACCGCCGCGCCACCGCCGCGCTGGACCTCATCCCCGGCCAGGTGCTGGGGCACCAGCGCTACGCCTGCGACAACGACATGGTGTGCGGCTGGGCCGGCTCGCTGGCCTGCGCCGATGGCATCAACATCATCGCGGGCACCGGCTCGATGGGCTATGGACGGCGCGGCGCGGCCGCGGCGCGCGCAGGAGGCTGGGGCGAGGCGTTCGGCGACGAAGGGTCGGCCCACTGGATCGCCACGCAGGGGCTCAACGCCTTCTCGCGCATGAGCGATGGCCGCCTGCCGCGCGGCCCCCTGCACGCGATCCTGCGCGCGCACTTCGACCTGGACGACGACCTGGACCTGTGCGCGCATGTCTATGGCGAGGGCGTCGGCACGCGCGGCGACATCGCCCGCCTGTCCGTGCAGGTGGCGCAAGCCGCCGACGCGGGCGATGCGGTGGCGATCGGGATCTTCCAGCAGGCCGGCGAGGAACTGGCGCGGATCGCGCAGGCGCTGCGCGTGCTGCTCGGCTTCGAACCGGGCGAGCCGGTGCCGCTGTCCTACTCCGGCGGCGCCTTCAGTGCCGGCGCGCTGCTGATGCAGCCGTTCCAGACGGCGCTGGCCCGATCGAGCGCGGACTTCGTCCTGCGCACGCCGATCCATCCCCCGCACTACGGCGCGGCGCTCTACGCGCTGCAGCTGGCCGGCGCGGCGCCGCGCTGACCGCCCCGCCGCAGTCCGCCGGCCCCGCAGAAGGAATGAAGCGATGAATCGACGGCTGCTGGCCTCCCTGCTCGCGCTGTGCGCCTTGCCCGCCGCGGCCGGCCAGCCCAGCGATGCGCTGCAGCCGAGCGGGCGCTTCAGCGTGTACGGGCACGGCGCGGCGGCCACGCCGCCGATGGGCTTCAACCCCTGGAACGCGTTCCGCACCGAGGTCGATCAGGCGCGCATCCTGTCGGTGGTCGACGCCCTGCAGCAGCGCGGCCTGCAGCAGGCCGGCTATCGCTACGTCAACCTCGACGATGGCTGGTGGCTGCGGCGCGACGCGCAAGGGCGCATCGAAATCCGCACGAGCATGTTCCCCATCGCCAGGCAGGCCGACGGCGGCACCGGCTTCCGCGCCTGGACCGACCTGCTGCACGCACGCGGCTTCAAGGCCGGGCTGTATACCGATGCCGGCCGCAACGCGTGCTCGCAGGCCTTCGACCGGCACAGCCCCAACCTGCCGGTCGGCAGCGTGGCGCAGCGCGAGATCGGGCTGCAGGGCTTCGAGGCCTCGGACCTGAAGACGATGTTCCAGGACTGGGGCTTCGACTACCTCAAGGTCGATGCCTGCGGGTTGGCGGACTTCGGCGCCGACGGCGAGCCGGTGCGGCAGAGCGGCCATCGCCCGCTGCGGCCGCTGATCGTGCGCGGCGACGCGCAGCGCACCGATGCCGACGCGGTGGAGACGCGCTACGCCCGCATCGGGCGGCTGCTGGCCGACCTCAATGCGGACGACGATTTCGTGCTGTCGATCTGCCCCTGGGGCGAGGCCGGCGTGCGCGACTGGGGCGGCGCGCACGGCAACCTGTGGCGCACCAGTCCGGATATCGAGCCCACCTGGGCCAGCATGCTGCACAACTTCGATTCGGCCTCGCGTCGCGAGCTCTACGCCGGCCCCGGGCGCTGGAACGACCCGGACATGCTGGCGATCGGGCTGGGCGAGTTCGACGCGCAGCATCTGGCGCAGGCGCGCACGCATTTCTCGCTGTGGGCGATGCTGTCGGCGCCGCTGCTGCTGGGCTTCGACCTGCGCAGCGCGCCGCAGCCGCTGATCGATCTGCTGTCCAATCCCGAGGTGATCGCGATCGACCAGGACCCGGCCGGCAACCAGGCGGTGCTGGTCTCCGATACCGATGGGCTGCAGCTGCTGGTCAAGCCGCTGGCGACGCGCGGCGAACGCGCGGTGCTGCTGTTCAACCGCGGCGATGCACCGGCCACGGCGCAGGTCACGCCGGCGCAGATGAAGCTGGCCGAGGCCGGCTTCAGCGCGCGCGACCTGTGGCAGCGCAAGGATCTGACGCAGACGCACGGCAGCCTGCGGTTCGCGCTCGCCTCGCGCGAGGTCGCGCTGCTCAAGGTCAGCGGCACGCCGGTGCAGGCCGGCGGCGCCTTGCTCAGCGAGCTGACCGCGCGCGTCCATGTGGCCGCCGATGGCATGCCGCTCTACAGCACGCGGTTCGACCAGCCGGCCGGCACGCCCCGCGCCGACCTCACCCCCGACGGCGCGACGCTGCGCGTGGCCGGCAGGGCTTATCCATATGGCATCGGCGCCCACGCCAACTCGCGCCTGGAAGTCGCCACGCGCGGAGATTTCGTGCGCTTCCGCGCGCGGGTCGGACTGCAGGACGACGCGGCGCCGGTGCGAGACCGTGTGGTGTTCCGCGTCTACGGCGACGGCCGGCTGCTGCACGCCACCGCGCCGCTGGGCGCGCATCAGGCGGCCACGCTCGACCTGCCGATCGACGGCGTGCGCACGCTGGAGCTGGTGGCCGAGGCGCAGGACACCTCCGCAGGCGACCTGCGGCCGGTGATCGCCTGGGCCGACGCGCGGCTGCTCGAACGCTAGCGCGCGTCGCTGATCGTGCCCCGGCGCTTCCCGCTTGGTCTGTCGCCTAGGAACGCATGGTCTTGACGCGCCTCAAGGCCGCCAGTTCGCGTTGCGCTCCCAGAACGCCACCGCGCGCCGATACGCCTCGCGGTCCAGCGGCACGCCGGAGCCGCCCTCCTCCACGCCCAGCGCGTTGCGCAGCATGGTGATCGGGGCCATCGGGATCTCCTCCGGCTCGGCGGTGTACAGGCAGCCGACCACGCCCCAGTCCGCGTCGATGGCCTCACCCTCTTTGGCCAGCTGCGCGCGGCTGTAGAGGATCGGCAGCAGGTACTCGGCGCGCGGGGCCTGCACGCCCTCGAACCAGCGCACCAGCACCGGCAGTTCGGCCGAGGTGCGCGCCTCGTAGGCCGAACGCAGCAGATGCCAGTTGTCGGCGGTGATCGGCACGGTCAGGCAGCGGGTCGAGGTCCAGTTGCGGTGCACATGCAGCTTGCAGAACGGCGCGTAGCCGTCGAGCACGCGCAGCGGCGTGTGGGCGTTGAGATAGGCCTCGAAGCCTTCCGCGGTGCAGTCCTGGATAGTGTTGCCGCGCGGTGTGCGCGGGAACAGCCGCGCACGCGCGAACGGGGTCAGCACGATCGACATCGCGCCTCAGCCCCGCTGCGCCAGCGCGTAGTCGATCGCCGCGCGGATCGCCGCCACCTGCGCGTCGTTGCACTGCTGCGGCGTGGCGCGCGGGCTGTCGGGATAGACCTCGGTGGTGGTGCGATAGGGCGCGTCGGTGATGCCCGCGCACAGGCCCAGCGCCTTGCAGTCGTATTCGATCACGCCCGGGGCGACCGCCGGCGAGCCGATCAGCGTGCCGTCCGGATCGGCCGGCGCGATGTGGGTCACCTTGGCCACCGCGGCGTTGACCGCCTGCTGGAAGGCCGGCGCCGGCGCGGCGCTGTCGGCGCACAGATAGAAGCCGTCGGGGATCGTGCCCGGCACATAGGGCTTGCCGTCGCGCGCGGCCAGCGCCGGGCGGAACTCGGTCTCGTCGCTGTCGGTGGTCTCGTGCAGGTCGATGTGCATCACGATGCCGGCGCGCAGCGGCGCGATCAGCGCCAACAGCGCAGCCGATTCGGCAGCCGGGCTGTGCGCGCGAAAGTTGCGGTTGGGGTCCAGCGCGTCGGGGTTCCAGCGGTGGATGCGCTCGTAGCCCCACGGGCTCAAGCACGGCACCACCAGCAGATTGGCGCGACCAGCATAGGCGGCGGCGTGGTGCTCTAGGAACTGCAGCGCGCCCTGCACGCCGCTGGTCTCGTAGCCGTGCACGCCGCCGGTGACCAGCATCGTCGGCAGCGCCGGGTCCCAGGGGCGGCTGCGCACGGCGAACAGGTCGTACTGGTCCGCGTCGTAGTCCAGATGGCCATACGGCGCGACGTCGAAGCGCGCACGCAGCGGTTCGATCCGGGCCAGCACCTCGTCGGCATAGCCGCGCTTGCGGGTCTGGGCGGCGCGCCACTGCGCCTTCTCGGCCGCGCCCCAGGGGCGGCCCGGCGTGCCGATGGAAAGGGACGTGGACACGGTCATGCAGCGACACCCTGGCAGCGGAAGGAGGCGCGGGACTTTAGCACCCGTCTGCCGCCCGGCTGGCCGCATCGGATTCTCTCCATGCATCCATCGCGATGAAGCGATAAGATGCCGCACCCGCCGCCCAACGCCCCGCCATGACGCCGATCAGCTTCGAGTTCTACCCGCCCAAGACCGACGAGCAGCGGGCCCAGCTGAATCGCACCGCCGAGCGGCTGGCGCGCTACGCGCCGGAGTACGTCTCGTGCACCTTCGGCGCCGGCGGCTCGACCCTGAGCTACACCGCCGAGACCGTGCGCCACCTCAAGCAGCACCACGGCTTCGACGCCGCCCCGCACCTGTCCTGCGTGGGCGGCAGCCGCGAGGAGATCCGCGAGCTGCTCAAGCTCTACCGTGCCATCGGCTGCCGGCGCATCGTCGCCCTGCGCGGCGACCTGCCCTCGGGCATGGGCCATGCCGGCGATCTGCGCTATGCCTCCGAGTTGATCGCCTTCATCCGCGCCGAGCACGGCGATGCGTTCCAGCTGGAAGTCGGCGCCTATCCGGAAACCCATCCGCAGGCCAGCGACGCGCTGTCGGACCTGAAGCACTTCAAGGCCAAGGTCGACGCCGGCGCCGACGCGGCCATCACCCAGTACTTCTACAACGCCGATGCCTATTTCGGCTTCGTCGAGGCGGTGCGCAGGCTGGGCGTGGAGATCCCGATCATTCCCGGGATCATGCCGATCGCCAACTTCGCCCAGCTGCGGCGCTTCTCCGAACAGTGCGGCGCGGAGATCCCGCGCTGGATCGCCAAGCGCATGGCGGCCTACGGCGACGACGCGGCGGCGGTGAAGGACTTCGGCGCCGACGTGGTCGCCCAGCTGTGCCAGCGCCTGATCGACGGCGGCGCGCCGTCGCTGCACTTCTACACGCTCAATCTGGCCAAGCCCACGCAGACGGTGCTGCAGCGGTTGGGGATTCGCTAGGGACGCGCGGTTGAGCATTTCCTAGGAACGCAGTGCTCCCGCGGAAGCGCGGGCTGGGGTGTTTGGCCTTTGCGCGGGAAGTCGCTGGGTTCCCGCGTTCGCGGGAACGACGAGGGAGGTTTCGCCGCTGCGTGCGGTGCGCGCCGTAAACCTGGCCGCTCGCCGGAACCCACGCGCTCGCCGGAAAGCGCCACCGGATGCGCGCGCCAACCCCAAAGCTCGTCATCCCCGCGAACGCGGGGATCCAGGGACGTTCGGACAGGCCGCGCGTCGCGCAACGTCCATGGGTTCCCGCGTTCGCGGGAACGACGGTAGGGGTTTTGCAGCGGCTTCCGATCTTCTGTTCCTCGGTGCCTTGGCAGTCCTCTGGCCCGCGGCGGTGGTGGCTTCACGGGTGAGGCCCATCGCCGGCATGCCGGCTCTTACCGGATCGCGTCATGGACTTCAGCTTGGCTGGGGTAGGCTGCGCCCCTTCATGCGCATGCCCGCCCCGCTCCTGCTGCTGCCCCTGGCCCTCGCGCTGACCGCGCTGGCGTGGTCGCCTTCGACGCGGGCCCAGGCGATCCATCGCTGCACCGACGCCGGCGGCGTGAGCGTGTTCACCGATCGCCGCTGCGAGGATCTGGGCGCGGCCAGCCGCGTGCCGCGCCCGCTGCCGACCATCGCCGGCGAGGCCGGCGACGCGCCGGCGCGCACCCACCTGGGCTGCCCGCGCAAGCTGTCCGACCTGGTCCAGCGCATCGGCGCGGCCATCGCCGCCAAGGACGCCAACGACCTGGCGGCGCTGTACCAGTGGAACGGCATCTCCGACGCGTCGGCCAATCGCCTGCTCGACCGCATGGAGGGCATCGTGCGCCGGCCCCTGCTGGACATCACCCCTGTGCTTCCGGCGCCCGACCCGGTGGTCGAGGCCGACGGCACCATCACCGATGCCAACACCGATGGCTTCTATCCGCAGGCCACCCCGCCGCAGCGCCGGCGCCCGGTCGGCCTGCGCCTGCAGCAGACGCTGTCCAACGGCACGCCCACCTCGACGGTACTGGGCATCCGCCGCAGCTACGACTGCTTCTGGATCTCGCTCTGACCCACCATGCCCGCGGGTGCGGGCCTCCTTGGTTGGAGGTGCCCCGAACGACGCGGGAAAGCCAGCGTCGCGGCCCTCAGGCCGGATGGAACCGCAGCGTGGCCACCACGCCGCGCTCGGCACCAGGCCGCACGCTGACCTGCCAGCCGTAGAGATCGCACAGCCGGCTGACGATGGAAAGGCCGATGCCGCCGCCCTGGGAGTGCCCGGCGTGCGTGCCGCGATAGCCGCGGTCGAACAGCCGCGCCGCGTCCTCCTCGCTCAGGCCGGGGCCGGAGTCGATGACCTCGACCGCATCATTGAGCACGCGCACCCGCACCGTGCCCTCCTGGGTGTACTTGACCGCATTGCCGACCAGGTTGCCCAGCGCCACCGACAGCGCCGCCTCGGGCGCATCAATGACCAGGTCCTGGTTGCCTTCCAGCATCAGCTCCAGCGGCTTGCCGCCGATCTGCGCGCGGTGCGAGTCCAGCAGCTGCTCGGCGACCTTGGCCACATTGCTGGTGCCCTGCCCGCGCTCGTTGCGCGAGAGCAGCAGCAGCGAGCCGATCAGGTCCGAGCACGCCTGCTCGGCGCGCTGGATGCGCAGCAGGCGCGCCTGGATCTTGGGCTCCAGGTCGGGCTTGCCCAGCAGCAGTTCGGTCGCGCCGCGGATCACCGCCAGCGGCGTGCGCAGCTCGTGGCTGACGTCGGCGTTGAACTCGCGATCGCGCTGCACGACTTCGGTCAGGCGGTTGGAGTAGTCGTCCAGCGCGCGCGCCAGTTCGCCTACCTCGTCTTCGGGGAACAGCGGCCCCAGCTGGGTGGGGTTGCTGCTGCCGCGGTAGGCGCGCAGGCGATTGGCCAGCTCGGACACCGGGCTCATCACCCGCGAGGCCGCCCACCAGCCGATCAGCAGCGAGACCAGCGTGAACAGCAGCACCGTGGCATATAGCGTGCGCTTGAACTGCACTTCGCCCAGCGCGACCTGGCCCATGTCGTAGGCGATGAAGAACCAGGCATTGGGCGTCTTGCGCACGCCGACCTTGTAGGCGAACGGCTTGCCATCCGGATCGGTGCCCGACATGGGGTGGATGCCGTCGTCGAGTTTTTCCCACTCGGGGAAATCGCGCCGCAGGCTGTCCAGCTTGTCCGGGCGATAGACGAAGCCCTTCATCTGCTGGACCGGGATGTCCAGGTTGCGCCCCCCGCTGGCCACATAGCTGCGCCAGGACGCTTCCATGTTGCGGTTCATCACGTCCTCGACCAGCTGGTTCTCCACACGCTGGCGGGCCAGGATCGAGGCATAGGCGAACAGCACCGTCAGGCACAGGCCCAGCAGGGCGAAGGACCAGACGATGCGGGTGCGCAGCCGGCGGCGGAACTTGCGCGCCCGCGTCGCGGCCGGCCGCGCGGACGCGGGGCCCTCAGGCTTCGGGAGCGGCGATGCGGTAACCGATGCCATGGCGGGTCTGGATGAGCGGGACTTCGAACGGCTTGTCGACCACCGCGCGCAGACCATGGATGTGCACGCGCAGCGAGTCCGAGTCCGGCAGCTCCTCGCCCCACACGCGCGTCTCCAGCTCCTGGCGGGTGACCACCGCCGGCGAGGCCTCCATCAGCGCCTGCAGGATCTTCAGCGCGGTCGGGTTGAGCTGCAGCAGCTTGCCCTGGCGGCGCACTTCCAGCGTGTCCAGGTTGTATTCCAGGTCGCCCACGTCCAGCACGCGGGTCTGCACGCCCTTGCCGCGGCGCGAGAGCGCGTTGAGGCGCACTTCCACTTCCTGCAGGGCGAAGGGCTTGATCAGGTAGTCGTCGGCGCCCGAGTCGAAGCCGGCCAGCTTGTTGTCCAGGCTGTCGCGGGCGGTCAGCATCAGCACCGGGGTCTGCTTGCGCGCCTCGTTGCGCAACTTGCGGCAGACCTCCAGGCCATCCATGCCCGGCAGGTTGAGGTCGAGCACGATGGCGTCGAAGTCGTGGACCACGGCCAGGTGCAGGCCGGTGACGCCGTCGGCGGCGAAATCCACGGTGTGGCCGCGATCTTCGAGGTAATCCCCCAGATTGGCGGCGATATCGCTGTTGTCTTCGATGACGAGGATGCGCATGTCAGCAGGTCTCCTGCGGCCGGGCGGCCGGGACGGCGCCAGCACGGCGCATCGGGAATGGGAAAGTCATGGGGATCCTTGGGTTGTTCCTGTGCGGGCCAAGCCGCAGCGGGCCGGCCTGTTCAGCCTTCCGCGCGGGACGGGGCGATTCTGTCACACCGTCGGTGAGCCTCCCTGCATGGCCGTTCACGTTCGGCTGGCGGGGCGGCGTGCGAGGGAGGCTGGGCGTTGGACCGCGGCGGCGGCCACCAGTTCCACCACCGCCCCGGCGATGTCCACCCCGGACACCTGCTCGATGCCTTCCAGGCCCGGCGTGGAATTGACCTCCAGCACCAGCGGGCCGCGCGCCGAGCGGATCAGGTCCACGCCGGCCACGCCCAGGCCCAGCACCTGGGCCGCGCGCACAGCCACGGCCGCCTCTTCGTCGCTGGCGATCGCCGGAAACGCCTCGCCGCCACGATGCAGGTTGGAACGGAAGTCGCCCTCCGGCGCCTGCCGGCGCATCGCCGCCACCACCCGGTCGCCGACCACGAAGCAGCGCAGGTCCGCGCCCTTGGCCTCCTCGACGAACTCCTGCACCACGAAGCTGGCGTACAGCCCACGCAGCGCCTCGATCACCGAACGCGAGGCCGAGGGCTTCTCGGTCAGCATCACCCCGGCGCCCTGCGCGCCCTCGTTGAGCTTGATCACGTGCGGCGGCGGGCCCAGCAGCGCCAGCAGGTCGGCGGTGTCGTCCGGGTTGTCGCCGAACACGGTGGCCGGCAGGTCGATCCCGTGGGCGGCCAGCAGCTGGTGCGCACGCAGCTTGTCGCGCGCGCGCAGGATCGCATCGGAGCTGTTGGGCGTGTGGCAGCCCATCAGCTCGAACTGGCGCAGCACCGCGGTGGCGTAGCGGGTGACCGAGGCGCCGATGCGCGGAATCACCGCGTCGAAACCGGACAGGGTGGCGCCCTTGTAGCGCAGGTCGAAGCGGCCGCGGTCGATGCGCATGTAGCAGCGCAGCGGATCGAGCACGCGCACGGTGTGGCCGCGCTGGCGTCCGGCCTCGACCAGGCGCTTGGTCGAATACAGCCGTGTGTTGCGGGAGAGGATCGCCAGTTTCATGCGGCTGCGGGCCGGGGTAGAAAACGGCGCACAGCATGACACGGCGCCGTGACCGCTCATGCGCGCGCCGCCGCGGCCCTCAGTCGACGGTGCAGTCGACCGTGAAGGTCAGCACGCCGCCCACCGGCAAGGTCTGCAGCTGCAGGCCGGTGTTGGACTGCAGTGCGGCCAGCAGCGCGGCATCGCTGCCGGTCGGGCAGATCGCACCGCCGCTGGCGTTGCCGCAGCGGGCCGCGGTGCAGGTCAGGCCCGCCGCGGCCGGATCGCGGAGCACCGCGCCATCGGCGGCGACCGGCCCCGCATTACTGACCACGATCCGGTAGCTGGTCGCCTCGCCACGGGTCAGCGTGTCGCCGGCCTGGTCGTTGGGACCGGACGACGGTGTATTGGTCTTGGTCACGCTCAGCTCGGCGCGCAGCGAATAGCACACCCGCACCGATCCGTTGCGCCCGCTGCCGCCGCCGTCGGCGCCGGCCACGCGTGTGGGCGAGGTGGCACTGGCCGCGACATAGGAACCGCCACCGCCCGGATAGGCCGACTCGGGCGCACCGCCGCCGCCGGAGTACCCGCCGCCGCCGCCACTCTCGCGATCGTCCGCGCCACCGCCGCCGCACACGCCCCAGCCGCCGGCAGCGCCGATGCGATCGCCGGCCTGCGGTTCGCCCGTGCCACCGGCGCCCCCGGAAGCCCCGTTGATCGAACACTGGCCGCCGCCCCGCGGACCCTGGTGCGCGCCCGCATAGGTCACGCCCTGCCCGGGACTGTTGAAGCCACCGCCACCGGCACCACCGTCGCCGGTCTGGCAGGTGGTGCTGCCATCGGCGGCGACTTCACCGAACTGGCCCCCTGCGCCGTTGACGCCGCCCAGCCCGCCGGCCGCGCAGTCGCCGCCGGCCGGAGAGCCGCCGTTGCCGCCATCCAGGCCCGCGCGACCGCCGCCGCCATTGCCGGTGTTGTCGTCGCCACCGCCCGCGCCCGCGATCAGTGCCAGCGTGCCGTTGAGATACGCACCCGAGGCGCCGCCGCCACCGGACTCCTGGTCGTTGGCGCCGGGCGGGGCCTGGCCCGCCAGCAGCGTGATCACATCGCCCGGCGCGACCGCGAACGTGCCCTCGACCCGCGCGCCGGCGCCGCCCTGATACGGGTTGGGCGTGCGCTCGCCGCCGTCGGCGCCGACGGCGATCAGACGCACCGAGGTCACCCGCGCCGGCACGGTGAACGTGGCGGGCGCATTGCCCGTGTAGGCATACAGGCGGGTCTGCTCGAGACCGGCCGGGCAGCTGGTGACTTCCTGGGCCTGGGCCGAGGCCAGGGCCGCAAGCAGCGCCAGGCCGAGCCCCACACGGACGAACACGAACGAAGACTTCATCGAACCTGGGGACCTTGCTCAATCACGGGAAATGCCCGATCGCGATGGGAAGCGCGAAGCAAGGCCGCTGACAGAAGCACCCCGCCCGGATGGGCGGGGCGCAGCGTGATCTTAGTTGACGGTGCAGGTGACCGTCAGGGTGACCGTGCCGGTATTGGGCAGCGTGGGAATCGCAGCCCCGCCGGAGCTTTGCAGGGCACCCAACAGCGCGCTGCCGCTGGCCTGGGTCGGGCAGGCCGCACCGTTGGTGGTGCCGGTGCAGCTGGCGCTGGTGCAGGTCAGGCCGCTGCTGGCCGGATCGCGCACGATCGCGCCATTGGCCGGCTGCGGACCGTTGTTGGTAACCACGATGGTGTAGGTCTGGCTCGATCCCTTGACCACCGTGTCGTTGGCCTGATCGTTGGCGCCCGCGGCGGGCGTGTTGGTCTTGGTGACCACCAGGTTGGCACTGGCCTGGGCGATGGTGATCTGCGCGTCCTCGACCTCGCCGCTGGTCGCCGTGCCGGACGGGCTGGCGACCTCGCTGGCGTTCTGCGCGTAACGCAGGCGGACCCAGGTCGTGCCGGCCTGGATGTCGTTGGGCACTGTCCAGCTCAGGCTGGCCGTGCCATTGGCACCCGAGCATGTGCCGGTGGCGCGCTCGTCGCTGTCGAAGCTGCCGTTGCCGTCGAAGTCGATCCAGCCGGCCACCGTGCCGGTGCCGCTGCAGGCGATGCTGCGCGTCAGCACGGTGTTCCCGCTGCCGGCATTGATCGCCGGCGAGGTGGGCCAGCCGTTCTCCTCATTGGCGCCGGCAATGCCATAGGCGTTGTCGGACGACGACGTACCGGGCTCGCCATCCGGGCCGACCGTGCCCAAGTGATCGGTGGTCAGCGGCGACAGGCCACCAGGGCGGAAGGACGCGTCGTTGATGTTCGTGCCGCTGGCCGACACGCCGCTGTCGTTGCCGTGCACCCAGTCGTAGAACAGGTGCGCGGCGGTGCCATAGCTGCTGGGCGCATCGCCGTAGTCCGCACGCGGCACGAGCAGGCCGATGGACATGGCGGTGATACCGCCGCCGCGCATGGCGAAGGACATGCTCGGCGTGGCGGTCGGCGTGGTGAAGGTCAGGTAGCTGAGCGCCACGGGACTGGTGCCGCCGCCCTGCCCGCCTGGACCGAACTCCATGGTCTGGCTGCCGCCGTTGGTGGTCTTGGTGGCGGTATAGGGATTGCCGTTGCCGGCGAACATCTCCAGGATGTTCCAGTTGCCCGCGGCCGTGCCGCGGATGTATTCGCTGGGGACGCCGTTGCCGTCCAAGGTGGATTCGAGCGACTCGGCATCGGCGATGACCAGGCCGGGAATCGGATACGACGCCCCGTTGCGGGTCGCCGAGCAGTCGATATCGAAGCTGGCCGTCGAGGTCATCGCCGTGGCCAGACCCGCCACCAGGTTGTTGGCGCCGCCGGTGCCGTCGATGTTGTACATGTCCTCCAGGCCATCGCCGCTGTAATCGCCGGAGCGATAGCTGCTCAGCGCGCCGTTGAGGTTGGACAGGGTGCAGGTCACCTGGATCTGCTGGCCGTTGGCCACCTGCAGGGTGGCCGTGGTCTGCGCGCCGTTGGCCAGCGCCACGCCATCGGTGCCGTTGACACCGCCGCCCCAGGTCAGCCAGAGGATCTCGTTGCGGTACTTGCCCGTGCCGCCGGTGGCGTAGGCCGCGGCCTGCGCCTGCTGCATCGGCGCCAGCGCCGCGCCGGCGGCCAGCGCCAGCCCCAGGCCGCGCGCGGCCCAGCCATGGATGAAGTGCTTGCGCATCAGTAGCTCCCCACCAGGTTGATGAACCAGCCCTTGTGGTCGTAGTCGAAGTCGGTCAGGTCGTCGCTGAACTGGGTAAAGTTGTAGCCCAGCCCGATCCGCAGGTTCTTGCCGATGTCGCGGTCCACGCCGGCCAGCCAGCCCTGGCGGTTGCCGCCGTCCTCGACCTTGAGCAGGCGGTACTCGCCCATCGCATGCCATTGCTGGCCCAGGTCGTAGCGCACGGTGGTGCCGTAGAAGGTCGTGGTCGAATCGAACCACTGGCCCGTGCCGCGGCCGTAGCGCGCCTTGCCCACACGCTGGGCGACCTTGGCCGCGAACTCCCAGCGCTGGTCGGGCTTGTACACACCCTCCAGCGAGAGCACCTGGGTCTTCTGGTCGTAGTCGTGCCCGCCGATCTGCGCCAGCGTGGCCAGGTCGTACAGATAGGTGTAGCGGCCGAACACGGCCCAGCGCACCGAGTCCCAAGGACGCCAGGCGAAGCCCAGGTTGCCCTCGATGAACCTGGCGCCGGCAAGCGGATCGAGCTTGTCGTCGGTGTCGGAGTAGTTCAGGCGACCGGCGATGCGCCAGCTGTCGTTGAAGCGATGCGTCAGGCGATTGGTGGACACCCACTGCTCGCGCTCCTCCGCACCGGTGTCGCGCCGCCATTCCACCTTGGAGGCCCAGTCCGTATCGGGCGAGGTGCGGCCCAGGCTGACGCTGATCGCGCGCCGCTCGACTTGCCCGCCGGCGCTGTTGACCAGATCGCCGCGCTGCAGGGTGAAGCCGCTGGTCCAGCCCTGCGCCGGGTAGAAATCCAGGCCGAAGGTATGCGCCAGGCCGGATTCGCCGGCGGTGTCGTCCTTGAGGAACTGGCTCTCGTTGAACACGTTGATCTGGTTGGACAGGCGCCAGCGCTGGCCCAGCGTCCAGCCGTCGCGCGCGCTGTTGTTGAACAGCGGGTCGTAGGCCTGGGTGTCGTCGTGGGTGGCGGTGTAGGCGCCGTACAGGCTGTGATCGGGCATAAGGCGGTACTCGGCATTGACCGTGGCCGCATCGCCCCGATCGCCGCTGGTGACTTCCGCGCCGACCGAGGACAGGTTGCCGAACAGGTACTTGCCGCCGACGGTGTAGGCGTCGTTGTCGGCGTACTTGCCGTGGTCGTCGTCCAGGGTCAGCTGCGCCTGCCCATACAGGTCGAAGGTGTCGCCGAAGCGGTGCGTATACTTCAACGCGCCCAGCAGGCCGGCGGCCTCGCCGACGGTGCGCTGCTCCTCGACGCGGCGGATCTCGGCGGCCAGCGTGTCGAAGTCGCCGATGCGCCACTCGCTGGTGACCTGCGCCTGGATCAGCGACTGCGCACCGCTCTGCGTCTTGCTGTAGCGCGCGTACACGCTCAGGTCCTGGGTGAACTGGCCGGTGACTTCCGCGCCGTACTCGGTGAGGTCCTCGCCGGTGTCGTAGCGGCTGATCGAATAGCCAGCGCCGACCTCGCGCCACCACGCGCCGGCCGCCCAGTCCTGCTGGGTCCAGCCGAGCTCCTTCAGATTGGCGCGCGCCTCAACGGCCTTGGCCTCGCCCTGGCGCGGGCCGGTGGCGTTGATCTGGGTAAAGGTGAAGCCACCGTTGTCGGAAAAGAACACCGGCGTGGCGTAGGACTCGGTCTGGCTGTACTCGGCCTTCAGATAGGTGCCGCGACCGGCCTGCAGGGTGACATCGCCGCCCTTGAGCGTGTAGTCCTCGCCGCTGCGGTTCTCGTCGACATAGGTCGCACCGACGGCCACGTGGTCGCCCAGCCACTGCTTGCCGCGGAAGCCGGCGGTGACCTCGTCGTCGTCGAACCCGGTCGGGACGAATTCGTAGTCCACCAGCAGGCGTTGCGTGTAGCCGTCCAGCGGCGTGTCGCGGGTGAGCGTGGTGACGTTGTCGCGCGTGATCTGCGCCAGCGGACGGGTCAGCAGGATGCGGCCCTGGATCTGGTCGATCTCGTAGTCCACCCCGCGCACCAGCTTCGCCCGGTCGACCACGCGGCCGGTGGTCGGGTCGCTGACTTCCAGCACCACCTGGTCGGAACCGGCCAGGATCTCGGTGTGCTTGAGGTAGTACAGGCTGCCGCCGGTGCCGAGGAACTCGCTGTGCCCCGGCGCGCTCTGCGCCTGCGAGCCGAACGCGCGCACCTGGGTCTTGGCCTCGCCCCAGGGATTGATCGCGTGCGAGCGCCAGTCGATCGCCGCGCCGTACAGCGAGCGCACGTACTGGGCGTACTCGGTGTCGGTGAAGCCGGTGGCGTAGTTGCCCCACAGCGCCTGGTTCTTGTCCCAGTCCACGCGCACGTAGAACCGGCCCTGCGTGTCCACGTCGCGACGCACGGACGAGTCGTCGCCGTAAGTCGGGTAGTAAAGGTCCGGGTCCAGGCTGCGGAACACGTCCGTGGCATAGGCCTGGGTGAAGTGGTCGAACAGGTGCTCCAGATCCTGCTCGGTGGTGTCCGCCTGCGCGGTCACCAGGTACTTGCCGTTGAACTTGGCCTTGCCGTAGAAGGCCAGGCGGCCGTCGCTGATGATGTCGTCGGCGTAGCGCGGATCGGTGGCCGACAGCGTCGCAGTCGAACCGGACACCTTGTTCTGCGCCACGGTCACATCGGCCAGGCCGACGCCGAAGAAATAGCGCCCGGTGACATCCACATCCAGCGTGCGGTGCGCGGCCGGCACGCCGGTGCCCGCGGCCGCGCCGCCCAGCCCGTCGGCGCCGTCCTGCAGCGCCACGTCGAAGCTGTGATGGCCCACCGGCACCAGGTACTCGGCGGCGAACTTGCGCTCCAGGTCGACCGGATAGGTCTCGCCGTTGATCGCCAGCTGGTAGCCCTCGGGCAGGTTGCGGCCCTGGATGCGCACGCGCGAGCCGTACAGCGGGATGTTCTGCAGGCGCAGCCCGTTGCCGGCGAACACGTCCTCCACCAGGCGCTGGGTCTGGGCCTGGTCGTCGGTCAGCGCCGTGCCGAGGCTGCGTTCGGTCGACGTGCGCAGCAGATCGCTGCCGCGCTGGGCCTCATCGGGCCGGACCAGCTGCAGCGTGCGCGGCGTGGTCTCGTCGAAGCGGCCCTGCGCGTCGTAGGCGCGCAGCACATAGGCCAGCGAATCGCCGGCGCGATAGTGGTAGTCGGCCGGCAGCTGCCCATCCCAGTCGACATGGCTGACGTTGCCCACCTGCATCGGCACGGTGGCCAGCGGCGCGACCAGGTCGGTGTCGGTGGCGCGATAGATCGCGAGCTCGTAGCGCGCGACGAAGGCCGAGTAGTTGCTGCGCACATAGAACTGCACCGGCTTGGTGATGCGCGCACCGTCGAAGGCGACCAGCCCCGGCGCCGACACCGACAGCTCGGCCGTGCCGATCTGGGGATCCTCGGTCGCCCAGATCACCCCGCCGTTGGCCAGGTTGATCGAGAACTTGCCCGTGGCCGTGGCCTGGCCCGGCTGCACCTGCAGGATGTCCACGCGGCGGTCCGCCGCCAGCGCGGCGGCGTCGGACGCCTGCGGCGCGGTAACCGGCTGCGTATCGCCGCGGGTGCGCACCTTGAACAACAGGCCTTCGCTCGCCTGGCAGCCCTCCGGGCCGCACTGCGGCTCGGGGGTCTCGGGCTGAGCGGGGGACGCTTCCTGCGCGGCCGCCAGCGGCGCGGTGCCGGCCAGCAGGCTGATCAGGGTGTAATCCAGCAACTTCATCGTGATGGTCTTCATGCTCAGCCCCCTTACTGCCCGGCCACGCCGGCAGGAGCCGTCGGATCGTCACTGGATTGCACCGTCACCTTCGCGCGCACCTCGGGGCGCAGTCGTTGGGCCAGCGCCTGGTACACCGCCTTGGCGCGGCGCAGGCCGAGTTCGACGTTGCGCGCCGCGTCGCCGCGACGGTCGGCATGGCCGACCAGCGCCACCACGCCACCGCCGCGCTGTTCCAGATAGCGGGCCACGCCATCCAGCAGCGCATCGGCCTGCGGCTTGATCGTGGCCTTGCCGGTGTCGAACAGGACCGAGCCCAGCAGCGGGCCGCGCCCGTCCAGGCCGGCGATCATCGTGTCCGGATCGGACGCCTCGCTGCGCAGGCTGACGCGCGTGGCCGCCGCGGTGGCGGCCGTCAGACGCGGCAGCAGCGCGGCCTTGACCGCGTTGGCGCGGTCGAACGCCAGCGCGGCGCTTTCGCCGTCGGCGGCGATCACCACCTCACCGCCGTGATAGGCCTCGATGCGGCCGGCCATCTTCTCCACCACCGGCAGGTACTGCGGCTTGAGCTGGGCGCTGTCGGCCTCGAACAGCACCTGGCCCAGCTCCAGTTCGACCGTGCGCGCACCGCCTTCGATCAGGCCCTGCGGCAGCTTGATGCCGAAGTCGAAGCGCACCGGCATGCCGGGCGTGATGCGACGGACCAGCGGATTGGCGGTGGTGAACTGCGCGCCGCTCGGCAGCGTGGTCGGATCGACCTTGAGGATGAAGTTGCGGCCACGCGACCACTGCCCACCGTCGACGCCTTCCAGGTGATAGCGGCCGAATTGGTCGGTCTCCATCACCAGGCCTTCGACCGAGGCGATGCGTACGCCGGGAATGCCGCGCTCGTCGATGCCGCTGTTGCGGATCACGTAATCCACCACGTAGCCCTGCTCGCCCTGCGACAGGCGGCGCTCGACCGTCGGCGCGGCCGCGGTGAGGCCCTTGGCGGCCTGGCCGCTGGTGTCCACGCGTGTCCTGCCTGCCGCATCCATGCGCACGGTCACGCCCTGGTCGGTGGTCAGCACGAAGTCGTCGCTGAAGCGCGGCGCGCTGAGCACCTGGCGGATCACCACCTGGTGCGCCTCGGCCGGATCGGCCTCGGACTGGCGTGCGCTGAGCTTGCCGACGGCGATGCCGTGCAGCAGCGGCGCGCTCGCGTCGGCCTGCGCCTGCCAGCCCTGGCCGGCGTCCATCAGCGTCGAGTTGGGCACGTAGGCCGAGGGATCGAACCCGCCCTGCACGTGCAGGCCGGTGATGGCCGCGCTGTCCTGCCAGCCATCGCCGTCGCGGTCGTCGAACACCGTGCCCACCAGCAGACTCTCATCGACCAGCGGATCGGAGGAGATGGTCAGCGAGGCGATGGCGACGTTGGACACCGGCGCACCGGCGGCGGTGACCGCCTGGGCCTGGTTGACCTGGATGCCCTGGCGCACGCCGGCGCCCACCCGCATCAGGTAGACGAAGGTCGCGCTCTGCCCGGCGGCCACGTCCACGCCGGCGATGCGGATCGGCGACTGGCCGCTGACCGTGGCGCTGCGGTCGTCATCGCCGGCGACCAGCGAGCCGGCCACATAGGTGAAGCCCGGCGGCGGCGTATCGGTGATCGCGCCGCCGACGAAGTTGCCGTCGCCGACATTGCGCACGGTCAGCGTGTAGCGCACCAGGTCGCCGACCACCGCGGTGTTGACGGCCACGGTCTTGGTCAGGCGGATGTCGTAGCTGGAAGCCACGATGACCGTGGCGATGGCGCTGCCGCAGTTGCTGGGGTTGGCGGCCTCGCAGATCGTGTACGGATAGGCGTAGGTCGCGGCCGGCGTGCCCGCCGCCACGGTGATCGTGCCATCGGCGCGCATGACCAGGCCAGGCTGCGGCGAGGTGCCCGGCGTCAGCACCACATTGGTCATGGTGGCGCCGCTGCCGCCGACGGTGTCGTTGCCGAGCACGCTGGGCAGGGTCGCGCCGGCGCTGCTGTCCACCGTCGGCGGATGGTCGTCCACCGGCACGATCGGGGTCACGGTTACCACCACGGTGGCCACCGCCGGATCGCAGTTGGTCGGATGGGCGCGTTCGCAGATGGTGTACGGATAGCCGTAGCTGCCGGCCGGCGTGCCGCGGCTGACGGTGATGGTGCCGTCGGCGTTCATCGCGATGCCGGCATTGGGCGACGTCCCCGGCGTGAGCGACACGGTCGAGGTGCTGACCGGCTGGCCGCCGAGGGTGTCGTTGCTCAGCACCGTGGTGGTCGTGCCGGCTTCGTTGATGGCCGGGAAGCGGTCGTCGTTGGCCACGATCGGCGGGGCCACGACCACGGTGGCGACGGCGCTGTCGCAGTTGTTCGCGTTGTTCTTGGCGCAGATGGTGTACGGATAGGCGTAGGTCGCGGCCGGCGTGCCGGGCGCCACGGTGATGGTGCCGTCGGCGTTCATCGTCAGCCCCGCCTGCGGCGAGGCGCCCGGCGTCAGCGTGACCGTGTTGAGCGACACCGGCTGGCCAGCCAGGGTGTCGTTGACCAAGACCGAGGGCGTGGTCCCGCCCGAGCCGCTGCCGATGGCCGGCATGGTGTCGTCGACCGCATCCACGGCCGCCTGGACGACGATGACCTTGGTGGCCGTGTCGCAGGTCGCCGGCGTGGTCGGCGGGTTGATGCACAGCGTGTAGGTCAGCGTGTAGCTGCCCGGCGTGGTGCCCTGGGCCACGGTGACGCGGCCGGTGGCCGGGTCCAGCGTGATGCCGCCCGCGGCCGGCGTGCTCGACAGCGTCGAGCCGGTGATCGTGGCGTTGCCGCCGGTGCCCAGCACGGCCGGCGCGTTGTTGACGGTGTCGTTGCTGGTCACCGGCGTGGCGGTCGTGCCCCCGGCGCTGGTCAGCGTCTCGGCCGCATCGTCGACCGCGTCGATGCCGGCCTGGACCACGATCACCTTGACCGCCGTGTCGCAGGTCGCCGGCGTGGTCGCCGGATTGGTGCACAGCGTGTAGGTCAGCGTATAGCTGCCCGGCGTGGTGCCCGGCGCCACGGTGACGCGGCCGGTGGCCGGATTCAGCGTGATGCCGCCCGCGGCCGGCGTGCTCGACAGCGTCGAGCCGGTGATCGTGGCATTGCCGCCCGTGCCCAGCACGGCGGGCACCGCATTGACCGTGTCGTTGCTGGTCACCGACGTGGCGGTGGTGCCGCCGGCGCTGGTCAGCGTCTCGGTCGCATCGTCGACCGCGTCGATCGCGCTGCCCACGTTGACCGTGACCGTGGCGATGTCGCACACCGCCTGGTTCGGGCTGGCCAGGCACACCTGGTACTGGTAGGTGGTGGTGCCGCTGAAGCCGGCGTTCGGGGTGAAGGTGATGGCGCCGGTCGTCGCGTTGACGGTGGTGCTGCCGTTCGGCGAAGGCGTGGTGACCGTGACCGAGCCCGGGTTGATCGTGCCGCCCACGTGGGTGTCGTTGCTCAGCACGGCGGTGGTCACCGGCGTGGTGGCCGGCGTGCTGGCCGTGTCGTTGACCGCATCGATGCTCGGCGCCGCCACGGTCAGGGTCGCGGTAGCCGTATCACAGTTGTTCGACTGGCCGGTCTGGCAGATCGTGTAGGGATAGCTGTAGCTGCCCGGCGTGGTGCCCGGCGCGACGGTGATGGTGCCGTCGGCGTTCATGGTGATGCTGCCGGCCGCGGGCGACGGCGCCGTGCCCGGCGTCAGCGCGACCGTCGCGGTGGTGGCCGCCGCGCCGTTGAAGGTGTCGTTGCCCAGCACCGAAGCGGTGCTGGTGCCGCTGACCACGGTGCCGAACGGGTCGTTGACCGCGTCGATCGGCGGATCGATGGCGGTCGCGTCCGACGGGGTGCAGCGCGACTGGGTCGCGCCGGACGCCGGGCAGGTCGCATCGCCGCCGCCGCTGACGCGCGCGGTGTTGGTCACGCTGCCCGTGGTGCCGCTCGCGACCGCGACCGTCAGCGTGATCGGGTTGCCGGACGCGCCGTTGGCGATGGCGTCCGTGCTGGTGCAGGTCACGGTCGGGGCGGTGCTGCTGCAGGCCCAGCCGGCACCGGTGGCCGAGACATAGGTCAGGCCGCTCGGCAGCGTGTCGACCACGCTGATCGCGCCACTGGTGGGCGCGGTGCCGGTGTTGCTGGGGGTCAAGGTGTAGACCCCGTTCTGGCCCTGGCGGAAGTTGCCGCTGTGGCTCTTGGCCAGGTTGAGCTGGGGTGCCACCACCGTGTCCGAGTCGGTGGCCGAGACCTCGCAGCTGCCGCCGGCGGTGCAGGTCACCCCGGACGGGTTGGTGACGGTGACCGTATTGGTGACCGAGCTCTGGGCGGCGGCGGGAAGCGCGGCGGCCAGGCCGATCAGCAGCGCGAACGAGGAGAGCGCGCGCAAGACCTTCTGCGCGCCACGGATTGACGTCACTGCCACGGAACTGCCCCCTGTTTCAAAGACACAAGGCAGCGCCGGTCCACCCACGGCCAACGCAGCCTTGCGAGCCTCCCCAATCACGGCCAAGGACCGCGATGTACGACGCGCGCCGCAAAAACTGCCAGGCAAGTCGCATTGAAATGATAACTAGCGCACGCTTTTCTGACCACCCCTGAAATAAACGTGACTTGAGTCACGAATTTCACATGCGTGACTCAAAGCGTTCAGCTAAGACGTAAACACTTTGTAAAACAAGCGACTAGCTCCTCCTCCGTGCAAAATGAACAGGGGAGCTGATCAGCCGGCTCGATGCGGGGAGGCGACGACTGGCGGGCACCGACAGACAAACGGCAGCGGCGAGCGGCGCGTACCGGCGATCGGGTTGCGCACCTTGGTTTCGGATCAGAACAGGAAGAACAAGCGGCCGGAGACGACCCGGCCTGATGCAGGCAGGGAGCGTCTCCTGCTCTCATCCGTGCGCCAGGGCTGTCAGCTGCCTATTCCATGGACAGGCCGCTCATGTCGCTGACGCGCGTCGCACGCCGCGCATGACGGCGATTGCGCCAGCACGGGGTTGCGAGCCGGCATGGCAGGTCCGAGGATTGGCTTCGCCCTCGCTCGCCCCGCCCCATGCCCCCCAAGCCTTCGACGCCGTTGCTGTCCCGCAAGCCCGCAGCCGAACAGGCGGATCAGGCATTGATCCAGGCCGCGATCGCCGAGGCACACCGGCGCATCAAACGCATGCTGTCCGCGCACTTCCACGATTTCACGGACAAGCAGCAGCGTCAGGTTCGGGCATTGCTGGGCGCAAAGCAGCCCAAGACTGCTGCGCAGGCCGTCAATGCAAGACCGAGGCGCAAAGCGCCGCTCTAGAGCTTCGTCCGGAGGGCGCAAGTCCGAGGCTATTGATGCGCAGTTTTGTGCAGGGCGTGCGCCTGCGACTGGACCGGGGCAGACATGGCATCGGCGGCGGCCGTGCTGAATGCCATCGGCGTCAGGGCGCCTTCGGTCACCGAGACCTGGGCCCGGCCCAGCACCGCGCCCTGCTTCTCGGCGGCAAACAGCTGGGTGCCCTCGGGCCCACCTTTGTCGACCATGTCGATCCTGGTCATGCCTTGACGCTTGGATTCCACCGCCAGCGCCGCTGCCAGATTCTCGCGATGCGCTTGCGTGGGAAGCACCTGCCCGTTGGGGTCCAGGACCTCGATCCTGCGCATGACCATATCGAACCGATGATGGTCGGGATGATGCGGATCGGACAGCTGCAATACCGGCCCCGCGGTCGCGCGAGGATCCTGGAAGTCGATCACGCCGCCGGCCTTGAGTTGCGAATACACCTCGGCCTTGTGCTGATCCCTTCCCACGAATGCCTTGATGGCGTCGGTCAGCGCCTGCTGGTCGGCCGCACTCATCGCGCCCGGCACCAGGAAGTTCCTGAACTCTCCGGGCTGCTCCGGCATCTCCTTGAGCGCTTCCTGGTACTGACCCTGGCCACTGAGCTCGAACTCGTGGGACGCATTGGCCGCGCGGCTGACCAGGCGCAGATTGCTGGTGTCGTTGAAGGCATCCAGCACATCGGCCTTCTTCAGGCCCTGGCCGCCGGTGTGCTTGGGCAATTCCTTGAGAAGCGCCTCGAATGCGATCGCATGATCGATATCGAACGCGTCGCGCGTGCAGAGCTGCCTGGTGACTGCGCACTCGAAGAGCGGCACCTTCATCGCGTCGAAAGGCGCCACCGGACGCGTGACCGAGGCTTCACCGCGGTAGGCTTCCTTCAAGGCGCTTTCGAACCACTTCTCCACCACGGCCGTATCGAACGAGAGGTCCTTGCGCGTCATCGCCGGCGTCCAATCGGCCTCGAGCGTCGCGGCGCGCCGCTTGGCGCCGTCGGTGTCCGGATCGAAGGCCGCCCGCGGCGCCGACGGATCGAAGCCGAAACGCGCATGGCACCAGGCGCGCCATTCGGCCGATTGTGGCCCATGTTGGTCGTGGACACGATCCGCTGCGTCGCGCGCGCGGTTGACCGCCGCTGGCAGCAATCTGAGGTTGCTCACATCGTTGTAGCCCATCTGGGCTTCGGCCAGATTGCGAACGTCCAGCGCCTTGAGGTGGTCCTTCCACTGCACGATGTGGTCGATATCCAACGCCTCCGGCGTGTGCCAGCTCCCCTCTCGCTCGCTGTAATACAGCAGCACCGGGCGCTGTCCGGGCAGCGCTGCCGGCGTCGGGCTCATATGCTGCCTGGCCCAGTCGTTGCGCATGAATTCTTCGGTGGACCCATAGAACGCCAGGCCGATGCGCGAGGCCTCCGGATCCCACGCCGCGTTCTGCAGTGCGGCCCCGTGCTGGGGCGGCTTCACCCCCTCCCAATCCACGAGTTCCACCTGCTGCCCGCTTTGGAGCGTGTGCTTCGAGACGCCCATGGCCAATCTCCTTTTGTGGGATTCCTTGTCTGGAACATCCTAGCGCCGGTGCACAGCGTGGCTCGAAGATGCTGGAGGGGCGGCGCCTCGAAATGTGACTGGACGCTCGAACCGGAGTCTGTCGTCTGCAGCCACTTGGATCGATACGGGCCGGTTGGGTCGCCAACCTGCTGAAGTTGAGTGCCTGCAGCCGCGCAATCATTCCGCAGTGCTCAACGATGTGCCAGGTCGGCATGCCCACGTTGCTGCCCTCATCGATTGCGACGGCTGCGCCGTGTTGAGGCGCGGATGCGGGAGCCGCACGACGCCTGGAAGCACGTGGCATGCACCATGCTCGATCGGCCGACCCAGCAAGGGCAGCCCTGATCGACGTTTCATCCTGATGGCGCTTCATTGACAGAAGCCGGGTTCAAGGACTCAGTCACAGCTTGCTTGATTGGCTGTTGACCACGCAGAAACTCTGTTGGATATCTGCGGTCACCGCGTGCCACGTCGTGGCAAAGGGGCGCGGTGGTCGTCTTTCTCACACCACTCCGGCATCGCGCCGGTCTTGGCTGTCTGCTCCACCTCCGTCAACTCGCATGTCGCTCAACAGGCACGGCCCAGGGCCGTGCGTGCTGGCTTCGTGCGGCCCGCCAACATCATGGAGAAGCCATGCGATTCCCGATCTTTCTCGCCGTCTTTCTGCTCACCACCTTCAGCGCCGCAGCGCAGGCCCAGGTGGTCACCCTCAACAAGGGGGGCTTCATCCTCACCTACGACTGCACCGAGCACACCGCCACGCGCTACGAATACACCCTCGGCGCCGATAACGGCTCCGCCGCTCGCCCCTCCGACTTCAACCTCGACACGACGCTGCCAAGCGGCTGCGGTGGCCAGACCTCGACGAAGTCCTATTCCAGCGTGCACTCCGGCTACGATCGCGGCCATCTGGTCACCTCCAACCACATGGACTACAACACGACCTACATCCGCCGCGCCAACCTGATGTCCAACATCGTGCCGCAGGTGTCGGGCTTCAACCAGGGCATCTGGGTGCAGGCCGAAAACGTCGCCGAGTGCTACCGGGACATCAACCCCGTCGAGGTGTACGGCGGCGTGGTCTATGGCGACACCTCCAACGACTACTTCCTGGCCAGCCACGGCATCCGCACGCCGGAATACTTCTGGAAGACCATCATCACCACGGACCCCAACACGGGCGCCGAGAAGGCCATCAGCTGGATCATCCCCAACGAGACAGGCCTGGGCAGCCTGGACGACTACATCGTCTCGATCGCGGATCTGGAGGAACTCATCGGGGCGAGCAATGTCGGCATCACCGCATCCTATGAAGTGAAGCACATGCTGCCGAGCTCGACCTGGACACTGCCGAGCAACTGCGACCTGAGCTGATCGGAAACCTCACCGACGAACAGGTCCGGCGCCTTCCTGGCGAGTTTCCTGAACCATGTAGCCCAACCCCCGCAACACATGGATCTTGATCCCCGCCCCGCTATCGGCGAGCGCTCGCCTCAGTTTGGAGACATGGGCTTCCAGCGCGTTGGACTCCAGGTGTTCGTCCAACCCATAGACGCTTTCCAGCAACGCCGCTCTTGAAACCGTCCGCCCGTGGCGCATGAGCAGCGCCTCGAGCACCAGTAGTTGTCGTCTGGGAAGCGTCAGCCTCTCCCCGTCTACCCACACTTCCCGATCGTCAGAGGAGTATCGAACATTGCCGATGCGGATCGTCTGGACCACCACCTGAGTCGGGCGGCGCAAGATGGCCCGCAGCCGCGCAAGCAGCTCATCCGTCGAAAACGGCTTGGTCAGATAATCGTCCGCGCCGCTATCCAGCCCATCGATGCGCTCGCTGATCTCACTCTTTGCCGTCAGGATCACGATGGGCAGACCCGGGCGTATTGCTCGGGCGCGCGGCACAAAGTCCGCGCCTTCGCCGTCGGGCAGCTGCCGATCCAGCAGCATCACCCTGTATTCGTGGCTGGCAAGTGCCTGCTCGGCCTGGCGCAGGCTGGGGACCACATCGCCGATCATGCCGTGTCGCGCCAGTTGCGTGGCCAGCACCGACGCGAATTGCTGATCGTCCTCAACGATGAGCAGGCGCATCCTAGTGCTCACCCGAGATCGGGCTGCCGGCGCTCGGCAGGCGCATGGTGAAGCAACAGCCACCTCGCACAGGCTGGGATACCGTCAGCACGCCGCGATGCTTCTTGACGATCTCCGCCGCCAGATAAAGCCCCAGCCCGCTTCCAGCTCCCGAGGGACGCAGACGGAAGAATGGCTCGAAGATCCGCGAGCTGGCCTCGCTCGGCACGCCCTCTCCCTGGTCGAATACGCTCACCGAGCAGTCGGGGCCGACCACGATCCTGATCTCGCCCTGCTTCGATCCGTGATCGATCGCGTTCTGGACCAGGCAAGTGATCACGCGCTGGATCGCGCCGGCATCACCTTCCATCCACTGCGCCCGATCCGGCGGTTCCCACGAGAACTCATACCCGTTGGCGACAATGAGCGGCGCGGTCACCTCGGCAACCTCCTGCGCGATGGCGACCAGGTCGAAGCGCTCGAAGACACCGATCCTGCGATCGACCCGCTGGATGTCAAGCAGCTGCTCGGTGATGTTCTGCAGGCGCGCCACGTCCAACATCAACTCATCCTTCGTAGCGCCTGCTTCCAGGCCGCTGACCCGGGTCGTCAGAATCGCGATGGGCATCCTGAGTTCGTGTGCGGCGTCTGCCAGGAAGCGGTCGCGGGCTTCGGACACGTCCCAGATCCGCTGGAGCGCCTGGTTGAAGCCATCGATCAATGGCCGGATCTCAACGGGAACATCCGCCGCCTCCAGGGGCTTGGCGCGACGACTCAGGTCCGTCTGCGCGGCCAGTCTTGCGACTTCGTTCATTCCCTTCAGGCGTCGATGGACCACCAAAGGAATCACAACAATCGAAGTGACCATGAGCGGTAGGCCCACCCACGGCGCCAGGTAAATCGCGATAAAAGCAATGGCGCCAGCCAGGTCATAGCCGCCGTAGCCGCCGACCAGCACACGCAGCGTCCTGCCGCCCTGATGATGCACGATCAACTTCGTCGCCGAGCGGAACGGTGGAACGTTGCTCTTGATGTCGGTCGGTTCAAGCTCACCCATGATCGGCACCCAGGCTTCGAACGCCTTGGGCGCTGTGCCCCAAGCCGCGATGTTTCCGAGGTCATCTTTCGCCAGGGCCCACGCATGGGGCGCTTGGCTGGTGAACTCTTGCGGCAGTAGCCCCGGATCGAAGCGAAGCCTTCCATGCTCGTAGCCCAAGGCTTCGGCGACGTCGATCGCCGTGCCATGCGGCAGTTGGCCGATCGAGCGATCCAGAAACGCAATGCACATCACTGCGCCCAACAGCACGAACGCAAGCACTTGCGCCACGCCGACTTGCCAGGAGAGTCGCCACGATAGCGACTGGGTCTTGCGCATGGATCGATCCGTCTACGTCTTCTCGTGAGCATGATGGACAAGCCACCCTGACGGAGCAAACGATTCGACGCGCAACCTTCGGACAACCTTTCCGGTCCACGCTGAGCCCGATTACTCATCGATGGAACGGATCTTCATGCGCCAGACGCGCACTACGACCGATGCCTTAAAGGCACCTGGATTGACGCAGGCGCTCTTCCGGCCTTACCGCATCCGATCAACACCCAAGAAGACGCTTCTGCCTACGGGTGAGTGGCTCAACACGCTCTCCCACGGCGCCGCTGCGCTGCTTTCCATCCCCGCCACCCTTTTTCTCCTGCGCCAAGCAGCCGCCAACGGAGACAGTCGGGCCCTGCTAGGGAGCGGCGTCTTTGGTTTGACGTTGACGATCACCTATGTCGTCTCGTGCCTTTATCACGCCTGCGCTGACCCAAGGGCCAAGGCAAGCCTTCGCCGTGCCGATCACGCGGCGATCTTCCTCTTGATCGCTGGAACTTACACGCCGTTCTGCCTGGCGCTCCCAGGCTCCTGGAGCACCCCGTCCCTGATCGGAATATGGACCTTGGCCCTGGTTGGCACGATGTTCAAAGCCTTCCGCCCCCTGGGTCGAACCTGGCTCTCACTCATCCCCTACATCGGCGTGGGCTGGCTCGTTGCGTGCGCGGCGATGCCCATCATCCAGCACCTTGGATTCAGCACCTTCGCCTGGCTCTTTGCAGGCGGCTGCTTCTACACGCTCGGCACGCTGTTCTATCTACGCTCGGCCAAGCCCTACATGCATGCCGTTTGGCATGGCTTCGTCATTCTGGGAAGCGTTTCCCACTACGTGGCCGTCATGCAGTTGCCAGGCACGTAGGCAGATCGAACTTGATCCGCCCAGGCGGGAGAGTCAAACGAAAGGGAGGGCATAGAGGAAGCTTGGCGCGCATTGGTCTCAGCGCCCGAGATTGCGACTCGCATTCCACGCCCTCCCCGTGCGAGTGACTCGAAATCTGCTTTGTATCTAAGTTCTTGAAGCCGCCGTTTGCTCGTATTGCGCGGTAAACATCGATGGCGTATACAGCAGCGATGGCACCGCACCTAGCGGAACGCCATGCACAGGAAGTGCTTTCAGGGCGCAGCAAAGCGTCCTAGCTACAAGGACTGTATGACGCGCATCGCATTCCCCCAGAACTGCCGCCCCCGCTTTCGTCGCGCACGGAAGGGCTTGCCTTTGCTTGTCACTTTTACGCTTGGCCAAAGGAGGTAGACACCGTCTCGTCCCCCATAAGAAAGACCATTCAACCCAAGGAGATGGATGCAAATGACTGCAATCAATCTGAGGCGCATCTCGCTTTTGGCCGTCGCCATGAGCGCAGCTGGGCCAGGTTTCGCACAACAGTGCGCATCAACCAGCGCGCAACTGACGTTCAGTGAGTTCCCGGTGGGAACGACGATCACCACGCAGTATCAAAACAAGGGCGTCAACTTCCCTGCAAGCCAAGCGGCACAGATCGCCACTGATGGCTCCAATCCGACCTCACCTGTTCTATCGGGCACGCCCAAGTTCCAGGGACCCATCGTTGCCGAACTGGTTGATCCTAGCGACCCTACGACCAAGCTCGCTGCAACCTCTCTGAGCTTCCAAGCGGGATACTTCGACCAAGTGGCTTCCACTGTCGTCGAGTTTCGCGACATCAATGACGCAGTTCTGAGCACCGTTAGCAACCAGTCCACGGGAATTGTGACCTTCACCGCGCCCGCAGGCACGCATTCCTTCCGCATTGCAGATGCAGGCGGTGACGCCAACGGCTTTGCCATCGACAATCTGCAGTTCACTGCCCAGAGCGGCGGCGCGTTGCGTATCTCAACCCCGACCAAGGATGCAGAGTTCTTGCTGACCCAGCAGAACCTGACCCGATCTGAGGATGTGAGCTTCGCTGCGGCAGGGAGCGCGGCAACTGGCACTGTCAACTGGACCGCCGAACTGGAATACGACACTTCTACACCTCGCTCGATGCCGGGCTTGACCAGCACCTTCACTACGGAAGGCACCGCGACCCACAAGCTCTACTACCAGTCTCGCGGAGGGCGCTTGAAGGTCTCAGCGTCAACCAGCGCGGCGCAGGCCTGCCCTGTCGAGTATGTCTACATCCTAGGCAGTCAGATCCCGGATGACACCATCACCACGCGCCTGGTTTCGCTTTACTCCACCGGCCCCACGCCACGCCTTTACACGGGTATCGCCAAGCAGGAAAGCAACTACCGCCAGTTCACACAGACGACGAAATATGGGCATGCGGGGCTTTGGCCGACCGAAAGCTACGATGGCGGAAGCCATGTGGGGCTGATGCAGGTTGCATCGTCAGGCAGCACCATTACCGGCTCACAAGGCGTCTTCAATGCGTGGAGTTGGATTGAGAACACAACCTCCGCAGACAAGCTCTTTCGAGAGAAGCTGCTCACAGCGGTGCGGCTCTACAATCGCATGCGTAACGCTGCCCCAGGCATTCGCGAGCTAACCGGAAAAGAACTGGAAAATATGGCTGTCACGCTCTATGGTCCTGGCGCCGCTTCGGGAACAGAAAATCAATACTACCGAGCAGTGAATACCAATGGCGCTTGGGATTGGGTGGTCAATACGCAGAACAACCCGGCTGGCGTGGCTTACACCAATGAAGTGAGGTCAAAAATCCAATGAAGATGAACGCCCTACTCCTCGCCCTTGTCATCTCATCTTCCGCCCCATTCACCGCGTGGAGCGCCGATCTTGGTCAACCCATGACCTGGCGATCGTCCCAGGCCGCCAAGCTCAATCAGACTCCCGACCTTGCCAAGGTTGCTGAGAAGCTGATCGTTCGATACGACCCGGATGGCGACACTGTGCAAGCCACGGTAAGCGAAGCCAAGTTCATTGACCTCGATGGCGATGGCAACTTGGAGCTTGTTGCACTGGTGGACTACTCCGGGCGCGCGTTCTTCAACAACCTTGCCGTCATCACAACGCGAGCAGGCAGCCCCGTCGTGACGATCTATCGAAGCAACGGGACCAACATGCGCGGGCTGGATCAGCGGCTCATTTCTGAGCCAGGCTCACCGAAGAAGCTCTTGGTCGTGGACCGCTTCATTGATCAGTATGAAGGGGCGCTACCCACTCCAAAGGAGCAACGCTTACTCGAACTCGACTCGGGCAGGTTGCAAGATGTCAGCAAGCAGCATCGCGACTACTACGTGAAGCGTCTGGCTGTGCTTGAGGAGAAGGCAGGAATCTCTGCAGGCGCCAACGCGAAGAGCGCGAGCACGACCAGCTCAACAAGTCCGGTCGAACGGGATGACAAGTTCGTGCTCAGGCAGGAATTGGAGCGCACGCGACTGCAGTCCCTGGGAGAGTGATTGGAAAGGGCCCTGGCAAAACCGCCCGGGCTTTCCTGGAAGAACTCATCGGAGCGAGCAATGTCGGCATCATCGCGTCCTACGAGGTGAAGCACATGCTGCCGAGTGCAACTTGAACTGCATCGCATCCGCGACCTGAGCTGATCGATAATGGCGGCGCCCTACTCACCGCTCCGTGCGCGCCAAGTCTCAATGATAAAAAGACATAGGGAGTGAGAAGCATGCACGACCAGTCGTGCATGCCTTGGGGCTACTTTGTAGGACCGCTTGTGCTGGCCGTGGGCACTGCCGGCGTGCGTTCTGAACGCTCCTAGTCCATCCACTATAGAGCTAAGTCCGGTCAGCACCCGCTTCAAATCATCGTCTTCAATTTGATCAGGGGATAGCTTTAGGTGCTTAGAGACTTTTTGGCATAGTGGCTTGACAGTCTGCATGCTTGGAAGATCCAGATTCTGTTGAGCAATGTAGTGCTTGCATAGTGCTTCCACGATGGCACACGCAGCTGTTACCGCGCTTGGCAGATCCGAATCGATGAACCGCACCGCGCGACTGAACTCATCTTCAATTTCTGCGACGGAAAATTCTCTCAGTGCTTCTCCGAACGCCTTACTTGGTGCCGTAACGCTCGCTGCTCCAAATATCTGACCACCGAAGCCATAATTAAGTTGATAACGAGCAAGAGCATCAGTGAGGCGCTTTTGCGCCTTCGGCTTCTCTTCGTGATTCATGGACCGAGTGCTATCACCATCCATAAAGTCTTCTATGACCTTGCCGAGGATAGAAAGAGCCTTCGAGGGATCTTCTTTCCCTTCTCGGATCAACCAAAGCTCTGTCTTTTTATAGACATTACCCTCAGGAGGATCGCCAGACGCGCCAGACTCGTAGAATAGTGTCTCGATCGATTTATGGTGGTAGTAGTAGCTACCGATGATATCTCCCACGACACTAGCAAGTGGCCTTGGAAATTCTTTAAGCATTCCGCCCCCGAGACTTATCCTCCACAAGGCGCAAAAGTGGTGTGGGCCACTTCGCACCAAGATCTTTGCTCTTCTGCAAGCTATTCCAAGTGTTGGACCAACTGGGATGGCTGGAATCCAGAGTATGGTAAGCATCGATCATGGACAACATCAGTTTGTCCCGCTCCACCTTGCGAATCACTCCAAAAACCACATTAAGGATAGTAAGAGCAACCCAGAGCGCTACGAGCCATCCGGAGATCGTTGATAGAAGCCAGAGAATGGCAAGCCAGATGACCCAGCTGATGAGAAATGCGATGACCTTAAAAGTCAGCTTTTCCCACCGAAAACTGCCAGCCCTAGTCCATTTCGGATAGCGCCAGGCATGCATGGCCTGGTTGACTTCTGCATAACAGAGAGCGTCAGCCAGAAGCCAATCGAGCTGTTTCAACTTGAACCATTCAGGCGCCTCATTGTATCGATCCACGAAGCTTGACAGCTCACCGATGTGGGGCGAGGCAATCGCCCCACCAATTCCCATATCTTGGGTCAACACATGCGTCCAGCTATCCCTACCAATAGCATTGAAGATCTCATCGACATCGTCACCGACAGACTCAACTCCAAGGGGTGCCTTCTCTGCTAACAGTCTGCTGATGACTAACCGATCCGTCCAAGCCATCCCCTGCCGCCCCTTCGAATGCTGACAGGCAAATCTTAGCGCCATTGTGCTTCAAGTGGGCGAGGTCTTCGACCGGAGCACCCGAATGATCACTCCTTACAGGTCTGCTGTCTTTCATAAGTTGATCGGTAACACCTAATTTTACAGAGCCCTTCGTCATCAGATGCCGTGCACCTGATTGCATCAGAATACTCCCCGTACGGATCGGCTTGACTAGCCGCACTACACTTGAAAGCATGCAAGGCGAGACAGGGGGTGTCTGATGGATAAAGCAAGGGATCGTCGAAGCGAGCAGGAATACACAGCCCAAGAGGTGGTGGACCTGAATCAGTCTGCTCGTCTGGCGCTAAAACCTCATTTGCGTTGCCCTTACTGCGAGGCAACCGCCCATTTAAGATCCGCGTCCAAGCCCAGCCCAGGGCGGCGCAGCAAGGTCGCTCACTTCTACTCCCGGCCCCACGGAGATGAGTGCGACATCACCCGGAACTATGGTGATTTATCTGAAGAAGACGATACCGATCGCACTGTGGCTCGCTGGGAACAGCGACACACCACACTGATCGTTCGGATTCTGACCAATCAAGATGAAGCCTCTGCCGATGACACCGCAACCGGCGAGCCAACGGGAGACGACAGCCGATCACGTGGAGGAGGTGACCGGACCCGGTCAACAAATTTCGTGCCACGCGGCCCACAAAAGCTGCTTGAACAGCTTGTTGATTGGCCGAGCTTTAAGACCAGTTCTTTAACGCTTCGTATGCCGGATCCCGATCGCACGGAGATGGCTGTCCATGATGCCTTCGTGCGTTTCGAATCGGCCAGTATGGCGCAGCATGTCGGTCGCTGGCTTGGATTCTGGGGCATCGTTCGCCCCTGGAATTTGTGGGCAGCGCATGATACCTACTACTGCAACTTTGGCGCGACTCACCAGAGTTTCCGCATAGCACTTCCGCGCGACCGCATCCCCCCCATTCTTGCTCGCTATAGCCTATCTAGCATTGACGAGATGGTTGGCCACTATCTTCTCCTCTTCGATCACGCCAGAGTCTCAGGCTCTGGGCGCTTTATCGCCGATATCAATTCCGTGAAATACATTGGATTCCTGCGGAACGATCAACGCAGCTAGCTAGTCAACCGATACAACAGCCATGCGCCACGTCAAGATCGTCAGATCAAACCGCCCTGTTACGCAAAGATTCCAGCCCCGCCCACTATTTTTCAGGAGATCGTGGTCTATCACCACTTTGATCGGCAGTATCGCAGCTATGACAACTCTGGCTGGGATTTTGCTTCACGGCTGTGGGCATGTCGCTTACACGAGCTATCTTGATAAGTGGGGCGTGCAAGCCGACCTCTTCCCACAATCTGCCGATTGGAAGGTAATTCGTGGTTATTACGCGCTTGTGTTCCAAGGGGCGAGAATCATCAAATCCGTTCCGTGGTTCGCCTTGGCCATCTCAGTCCTCCTTCTCACTATCCCAATCTGGCTCTACCGACTACCCGCAAGGCCAAAAAGTAGGCCATACAAACCCTTCATTGAAAAAAGACCCTGGCTGCGAGAATTGCTTTCATCTACTGCGATTTCTGTAGCTGTGGTCTATTTGATCTTGACCGCCTATTTCGTTGTGTTGCTTATCGCCATCATTCCAGGACTCATTGGAGAGCGCGCCGGAGTTGAGCAGGCAACTAAGGAGGAGCTTCGCTTATTGGGCCCCATTTCAAGAATCGAAACGGAGCTATGGAGAGGCGGCGAGCGAAGGATCCGAGGCCACATCATCGCCAGCAACTCTGAACTGATCGCCATCTACGACGTTGACCTTCATCAGGTTAGGACAATGTCGCGCGGTGATTTCGAGATCCGCCGAGTGGCGCAATAAGATATGCAAGCTATAAACCCGCAAAACTTACAAGCGCAAGCTACAAGATGAATTAATCATCACCAGCTCTGCCGCATTGCTCTGTGCCGCTCTTTTGCGCTCGTTAGATTGAAGCTCTCTGTGCTGTTTGCTTGCGTCCGCCGACGCCCGTTCTCGTCCTGACGGCTTTGCATCGATGCAAGCTTGCTCTATGAACAAGGCCATTGCTTGCCCGAATGATTGTTGACCGGGCATATGCACTGCTGAGGATCTACGCGCACCGCACTCGCCATCCCAAGGCAGAGTGGCTGGTTGTTACTTGACACCAAAAAAGAGCGGGGGGAGCGCGTTGCCCCGCCCCCCCGCTTTTGGTCCGTCAAAATTCGGATCCTTCCGGACTGATCTTGACGGCCGATGCACAATTCTTGGCGCGCTCCGGAAATTCATACACCAGCTGCATGCCATCCACGAGAGCTGCGTAGCGGTATGCTTCCTCCGAACTCTTTCCCGTCGGGAACGATAGCAACTTGGAATTCGGATAGCGCTCAATGAACTGGCGCCGGGAGACACAGGCGCCGGCAAGCTTGATGGCCATTCCCTTGAAGTTCTTCCCGGCTGGATCGGTATAAATCGCAGTCGAAAACGCTTGAATAGAGCCTGCAATGCGAAAGGGCCCAACCTGGTCGATACCGTCTTGCTGTGGCGATTTGACACCCGCCGCGCTTTGACCTGCAAGGCTCGCCAAGCTCGTTCGAAGCTGATCGACGCTTGACGCAGAGGCGGCGCTGGCCGCGATCTTCTCAGTAGTGTTCCAAAGCCCGCTGGCCTCAGCTTTCGATGCCACGCCTGACTGGACTGCTTGGGTCTGCGCATGACCAACACCCACGCAAGCCAACAAGACCAGTGTCGCGCAGGCTTTAAGGTGCCGTGAGGTTGTCATAGATCTGTCCATAGTAGTCATTGTAATTTTGGCCGGTTGTCGAAGTCACGTTCGCATCGCAAAACGCCTTACCGATTTCGACATCGGTTTTACCGGCGTTGTAAAGCGCCACCAACTCTGGCCCGTTGGCCGCTGCGTAGCCAATGTCCGCCGACTGATTGGAGAATGCGTAGATTTCATTGCGAGCGACGATGTTGTTGATCACAGCACGCCCCTCCCCTGCACAAGAGTTCTCGATAAAAACCTCGCGGGAGATAAAAGGGATCTGGGGAACGTCAATCACCCAAGGATGGAGCACATGACCGACTTCGTGAGCGATGCTCGCGACGCGCGAATACAACCCGGCGACGTCAAATGAGTTGCAGTCGTAATTTTGAACATGGATGGTCGTTGGGCCGTAGCTCGTATAGCTGGCCGTGTCCCAAACGAAATGCCACTCGTTCTGGTGAGCGATGATTTGATTAGTGAGTGTTGTCGATCCGGATATTAGAAAATCCGGACAGCCCAGACCTGTATTAGGAACAGCAGTCTGGGCCTCAGCGCGGAAACTCGCAAAAAAAAGAAGTATCAGCGCGAAAAACGCAATAAGCGTTCGCATGCATTCTCCTTTGCTTGTCGTAGTCTTCCTTGGGGACGCCCCCCCCCAAAAAAACGCTAGCAGGCCATCTGCGCTGGATCTGGGAAACCCATCTCATTGCGCCCTTACCCGCTGCCCAGAAGCGATCATGATGGCAAAGGTCACTGAACGAATGCTCAAACTATGTCGCTATGCGTGGCCACGCAAAAGCGTGCAAGCATTACTTATAGACAGCCCATTTCGACTTCATTTCAGGAGAGACAAGGTATCCGTCCAAGTAATTCGGATCGTGAAATCCGTTCCACGGATACAAGCCAAAATACGCTTCGACCAGCTTCATGGCAATTCCAGAACCAGTAATTCGCGTCCCGACGTAGCGTCTTGCTCGCATTGAATCAACATCAATGTAATTCTCGACCTCGATGGCCTTTCCTGAACTACACACAGGCCAATCCGCAGAATCCAAAAGATCCTTTGTAACAACAAAGACGGAGAACGGCCTACCAAAGTCACTTGGCGTGGCCTCACTAGACTCTTCGCGAACAGGGAAGAACGCACAAATTGCTGACCCCATCTCAGCCTCAATACTGGCAACTTGACCAAACCCCCAAGAGCCATCAGAAAGCGGCACCTTGAAATAGTCCCCTACTCCCCAGCGCTGTTTTGATCTCTTTTTCATTTCAATCTCAGTGGTATGGCAAGTCAGTCGCACCGCCCGCATCCCTATCTCTTCTATTGCTCATCTGATGCCGTTTTTTGGCGAGTGGCCCAGATTGCACGTGGCGCCGCTCGAACTCTACAGGCACAAGGTCACCAGTTGAAAACGTGGCGGCGTCCCAGACGACCCCGTAGTGCGCGCGCGACCTGCCGCTAAAAATTGTAGCTACCCGCATGGCTGGGCGCGGCCACATCGTGAATTGGACGCACGGACACCCAAAGCACCGGTTGATCGGGGGCTTTCTTAGGGGGCTCTCTGCACGGTCCCTGGAAGACCGCGAGAAGCAAAGGCACCGCATGCGGGGCCTTCGAACGTCGGCGCCTTGTGGAAGTTCTAACTTCCGTCCCCCATCCATGATGGGTGAAGTGGCCTGGACGATGGAGCTAGCCTGGCCGTCGCGAACGCCAGAATCCATCAGACATTGGCGCAGTGGGGCGTCAGAAAAGTCCGAACGGCAAGCGTCAGCGATCAAGCTTCTGACCGGAGGGACTCGGCCGCTTCCGGCGGTATTCCATCAGCAAAAGGCCTAAGCCCGGCTTACTTGCCCAGGTGCTTGCGCACGGCTGCCGAAGTCGGGCCAACCGCCTTCACCGCTTCGCGCAGCTTCTCGGCGGACACGCCCAACTCCTTGGTCCAATACTGCACCTCGTAGTCCTCATTGACGTTGATGCGGTCGCGGTCAGGGGATCAGGTGTTCTTCTTGTCGTCGCTCATCTCGTCCTCCAAGCGGTTGGGTTGGGGCCTGACAGTCGCTTTCGGCCCGAGATGGTTGTAGCCCCGGCTTCGTCTGCCGGATGTGATCAGATCCTCACGGTTACCCAGGGCGGGGCGTGATCGCTCGCGTGTTCTTCCAAGCGCACCCATTGGTCCACCCCCGCCTCGATCAAACCCTCGGCCAGAACAGGATTGAGCAGAAGGTGGTCGATGCGAAGGCCCCGGTCGCGCTCGGCGTGCTGGCGGAAGTGGTCCCAGAACGTGTAGATCCGCTCCTCGCCAAACACCTTACGCACGGCATCCGTCCACCCCTGTCCAACCAGGAGGCCAAACGCTTCTCGGGACTCGGGCTGGATCAGGGCGTTCTTCTTCCATGACTTCGGGTCGTAGACGTCGAGATCGGTGGGAATGACATTGAAGTCGCCCATCAGGACCACAGGGTGCGGCAAAGCGACCAAGGCCTTCGCGTGCTGCTCCAAACGCTTCATCCAAGCCAGCTTGTAGTCAAACTTCGGCCCGGGCTGTGGGTTGCCGTTTGGCAAATAGAGGCCAGCCACCACCACGCCGTGCACGGCCGCTTCGATGTAACGGCTCTGCTCGTCGCTCGGGTCACCCGGCAAGCTGCGACGGCTCTCGATGGGTTGCGTTTGTCTGCCGAGCAACGCCACGCCGTTCCAAGACTGCTGCCCGTGCCAGATCGCTCCGTAGCCAGCCGCTTCCAGCGCCTGGGCAGGGAAGGCTCCATCGGTCGCCTTCAATTCCTGAAGCGCGACCACGTCTGGCTTGGCTTCATCCAACCAGCTGAGCAAGCTCGCCAGGCGCGTGTTGATGCCATTTACGTTGAATGTGGCTAGCTTCAAGGTCCGTCGTTTCGACATTGCTATTCCTAGTGGCTTGCCGTCTTGCAGGCAGCAATGAGGCAGTCAACCCTCGCGCTTGGGCCTGGATTCAACCTCCCAGCCCAAGTCCTTAGCTAGGATAGTTCGGGACTTTCTCGTTCGTGTGCCTTGGCTTCCTGATCGGCTTGGCCGAGCGACGCTTCAACTTAGGTTGCAGCACTCCTATTGGCCGGAGCATGCTTCGACTTCTCTAGGTCTTTTTTTTTTTTCGACTCCCCGATACAACGCGCCAGTCGCCGGCGGGTAGGGGATCATCAAGATTAGGAGCGACTGGCAGCGGAGGCAGTGCTCGAATATTAAAGTGAGTTGGCACTCCTTATCCCGTTTACACTTCGGATTGGAATCAGTTCGTTCGAGTCAGATAGAGACATTGACACTCGCTGCCGGGTTGGGGGAAGGTTCAAGCCTGACGAATCTTCCGCTGTCTAAGCAGTAAATCGTATCAGCATACCGAACAGTCTCCGGTCGGTGCGCGATGATAACTATGGTCATTTCCAGCTTTGAGAGGGAAGCCATCACTTCCGCCTCTTTTCTGATGTCCAAGTGACTTGTAGCCTCATCCAGAACCAATATTTTGGGATTTCTATACAGAGCTCTTGCAAGACAGACTCTCTGTCGCTGGCCGCTTGATAGCAGCACGCCAGAATCGCCGACTGCCGTTTCGTATCTCATCGGCAGCTTCAGGACTTCACTATGAACGCCAGCGATCATGGCACAAGCACTGGCGAATTCGGTATCCGGATTGGCTTCGAAGCCTGTGATGTTTTCCATTAGTGTTCCGGACATGAGAGTGTCATCTTGCGTGACAAATGCGATCAACTCACGGACTTTAGCGAGGCCGACCCACGCATATTTCTGTCGACCAATCATTAATTCGCCGCCTTGCGGACTTAAAATCCCAGCAATCAATTTGACGATTGTGCTTTTTCCAGTTCCGGACGGACCGACAAGCGCAATCGTTGAATTAAAAGGAACCTCCAACGTTGCCTGCAATACGATGGGCGGATCATTGACTCCATATCGGAATGAAACGCCATTCAATTGCAGTGAATAGTCATCGAAGGCCACTGCACTGCTACTTTGAAAGTTACTTTCCTCCTCAGACGTAGTTATATCTTTTAGGCGAGACACGTACATTCTCAAAATCTTATAAGATATCAGAAAATCAACGAGCTTAGATGAGCGGCCAGAAAATTGATCGCAGTAAGCTATGAAAGCGATCAGCATGCCAGCCGTCAGGTCACCCTTTAAGATCAGATTAGCACCGAAATAGACAGTCGCTACTTTCACAGCACCAAGAAGAATTGTGCCGATAGCTCCAAATACAATTTGGATAGACTGTAATTTAAGCCCATTCCTTTGCACCGTCGAGGTAAGATTCACGAGCTTACTGACAGCGAAGGGCTGCAAGTTGGAAAATCGAATACTAGAATGGCTCTTCACAAATTCAATGAAGGCAGTCTCGCGCCGAGCGTCGGCCGAAATAAGATCAACATTGGCACTAGAAATTGTTTCTAGTGACAGAAATCGCACCGCTAGATAAAACAGAGAACCTATTATCGCAATCAATGCCATTGATAAATTATAATAGAACAACATTCCAGCAACGCCGATCAGCATAATCGAATCTAGCGCCACTTCGATAGAGGAGACTGAAACCAGGTTTTGGATTTCTTTCAAACCTATAAATCGAGATGATATATCGCCCACAGATCGGTTATAAAAATATTGTTCTGGCAACATGATCAAACGCCTAAAAACATTGGCAGTCCAGCCAAGACTGAGTTCTGCACCGAGCACTGAAAGCGCCCAATTTCTGAAAGACGATACAATGGTCTGAAAAGAAATCAATCCCAAATATGCCGCACATACGATCACCAATAGACGGGCATCGCTGTTTGCCACGACGCCATCAATTACTAGCTGCATGAATAGCGGGCTGAGCAAAACTGTTAGCTCTAATACAACCGCAAGAACAAACATCCATAGAAGCGCGGCTCTCAATCCTGCGACAGTCCCCAACCCCTTTATAAAACCAATAACTGAATCTACGCCGCCGGGCGTCCTTTTTTCAAATTTTGAGTTAGGAAACACCTCCAAGACAGCACCTGTGAATTTTTTTGAAAACTCACTCGCCTTGACGGTCTTTCTGCCGCGTGCCGGGTCAACTATTGTCAGAGTATTCTTTCTGACGCTTTCGATGACCACAAAATGATCACCGTCAACATGAACAATGGCGGGTAGGCGAACAGCGCTGAGTTCATCCATGCTTGCACTCAATGGACGTGATTGCAGGCCATGTAAGGAGGCTAGCTCGACCAATCCCGCTAGAGTTGTGCCACGAGACGAAGACCAGCTGCTTAGTCTGAGCTTGGTTATTGTTATGGCATTACCGTAAAAATTAAGAACCATTGCCAAGCAAGCGACCCCACACTCAGAAGACTGTGCTTGGAAGACAGGCTCAATCCTCGTTCGCCAACCAAACTCAAAGCTGCGTTCACCCACCTGAGAATTGAAAGCCATTTTTATTCCTTCTTATTCAATATCCAGGATGCCAATGTCCTCTCCCTAGTCTTGATTGACGCGAGAACACTCATGCCTGGTCTAACGACTCGCTGTTGCTCAACGTTCAGCGCGGTTTTAGGATCGACTTCAATTAGGTATCTTGGGCCGGGAGGTGGCGGGATCCCCAGTAAAGACGAGACTTCCATCGGCGACATACCCACATGAGATATCCGCGTCACAACGCCTCTATAGCCCGCAAGGTCAGATTCGTTTATATCCGAGATAGAAATTGAAATATCGCTGCCAACTTCCAGATGCGAAACAACTGAGCCCGGCGCGAGGATCTGAAAGTAAGTGCGGGGCTCAGCAGTCGATATGGTCACTAGAGGCTGCATTGGGGATAGGCTTGCTCCTTCTCTAACAAGGATATTGTCTACCCTTCCCGCGACGGTGCTGCTAATGATCACGCTTTTTTCCGCGGAATCTTTAACCTGAGGCGCAAAGAAGAATGAATTAGCATTTGCCGAAAATTGATTTTTCGGCAGATCCTTATCTGGGACGACTGATGCGATCGCCTTTCCGGGGATAAGCGAATCTCCCTGCTGCACAAATATTTCGTTAACAGAGGTGTTAGTTGGAAGTGGAGATGCGACTATGCTCTTAGGATGTCTCTCAGCTACATAGCCCACAGCACGCTCGTATTGCGAATATCGAACATTAAAAATCGCGACCACTATCAATAAACTCGATATCGCAAAAGAGACAGCAGCCATGGTCACAGCTTTCTGCGACGATAGCGAGACATGCCCAAGGCTGTCCCTTCGCTTTTCCTTCAGAAATTCTTCTCGGAAATCCATTTTACGAACCCTTACTAGCCGGAAAACCAACGCCGCTCTGGATCAACTGATCAATCGGATCCTGTAGGTCAGCGCCATCCTTCAGATTTCTGACTAACTCAAGAGCAGATCGCTCAATATCTTCTCTTCTCTCAGGTGGGGTAGATCCCAGAGGATGGGAGCACTTAAGCTCATCAAATAACTGATTGGCAATCGTTTGTGCCAAGTCATGAGAGCCGCATATCTGCGCGCGGTTAAAATGATCAATGAAGACCTCAAAAATTCCTGAGTCTTCCTTTGTTGTCGTGCTCGCTCCACCAGCCAGCAGCATAATGGCGGCATTTCGATATGAATAATTAAATCTATCCAAGACTTGATTAACGTCGAATATCATTCCGCCATAGCGCGCAAAAGAGAATGCAATTGATCTCAAGATATTGAAGCCATATCTGATCTCTTCACCAAAGGCCGGTTCGCCAGGCTCGTAGTTGACCCTCAACCATGACTCCACCCGTCGTGTAGATCCAAAATCTATTACTCGGGCATCAAGATCCACGAGCGACGAAAAAAGTCCGCCATGGAACCACGAATTTACGTGGCAATTTGCACAGGCTGATCCGAGTTTTTCTGAGAATTCGACAAGATCGAATTCTAGATTCGTCGTTGCGAATTCAACCCACGAGGAGACACGTCGTCTGTCAGACAATTGGAAGGTTCTCTTGAACTGCCCTTTGGCGTGGCCATATCCAAGTGCACGCTCGACATGTGCAGGCCTAATGACAAAAGGTCTCACCAAAAGCGCTCTAGGCTCTCGTGTACCGTTCGGAAGATCTATGTATTCACAACAGTCGATGATTGCCCAATAAGGAACAACGGAGCTGGGAATTTCGGCCTGGATTCTCTCGGCGTAGAAGACTTCGCGAATTGCCTCAGCCAAGAAAACAGATCCATGTGAGTGGTGCCAGTTGGTATAAGGACTCACCAGAGGTGTTTTTCCAACACCTTTAACTTGCAGCCCATCAATTATCGCCGCACGACCGCTACCTCCAAAGAAAGTAACACCGCTAGAGCCATAGAAATCAGTTACCAGTCGACTCGACGCACTTTCAGGGGAAGTTATCGTGTATGCCAAGCGAGACAAGATAAGCTCAGAGACATCGGCCTCTAGGCCAACACCAAAGTATTTACGGATTTCGGTCTCAAGTCGGCGATTTACCCAGATGACCTTTGCACGCTCAAGTTTCTTTACGGTGATAGGCAAAAAGCAGGCGCTTTCTTCATATAGTGAACTTGATGCGAGCGCCCTCGCGACCACTGAACAACTTTTCAGCGTCATATCTTGCATGTCTACCGGTCCTAGGCGATCTAAAATTCAGAACCTTCACCTCGGGGACGACTACATCTCGAATGTATTTCGTGATTATTCTCACTGCCCCAGGGAGTGCGACTAGGTCTGTGATCCAAAAGTCTGGACCGTCCAATCGTTGGACCGCAACAAATGGCGCAGACCTTCCCTGCAAAAAGCACAATGCGTCGTGATAGTCGAGATATGCCCAAGAAAAATAGCCCACCGCCGCCCCGGAAGGGCCATAAAAAAAGACCACTTGATCAAGCTCTATTGCCGGGATGGTCCAAGCACGAAGATTGACTAAGGGCATCATCCGATAGCTTGGCAACTGTGAGCACAGGTCAACAACGGAGCCAAGTTTTTCAGCGAATACACGATAATTAGGTGAAGAATCTATCTGCTCGCTCGCTGATTGAGACATATCCTCTCCAAGAACAAGGCTGACATAAAGGGGGCCATATAAACTGCAGCCCAAGGGCGTTCGTCCTGAGCGAGTGCTAGAGCCACTATCGACACAACAAAAGCTCCGCACACAAGCTTATTGTAGAAAGAACCCCTGCTGACACGGTTTTTTCCAACCTTCCAGTCAAGCGAATATTTACAACCTAGACCCGCTGATATAGCGCCGCAAAGAGACACGCTCACCTGACCAAACCGCCAAGGAGCAAGAACGAACTTTTTAAAGAAGATAAAGAGCGAAACTCTCAAGAACATACCGAACTTAAAGTGGTTCCCACTTTTTATTGAGGACAATGCGGCGAGAAACCGTTCTATTACCTCAGGATAAACAGCGAGCGCGATCGAAAAGAAGAGCGCCATACCACTTTTGACACTTGCTGACAGCAATAATGCCATCGGAAACGTCGATGCAAGCGAAAACCATGATAGACATTGACGCATAACAACATACGATCCAACCGGCGACAAGCGTGGGCGGTGGCCTTTAGGCAACAAAATTCTCTGAATAAGATTCTGGAAGTCTCCCCTTGCCCATCTTTCGTCCCTAGTAAGCAGCTCTAGCGGGCCACTCGGAAAAGCGTCCGCTACACTGACGGAACCTAAAAAGCACGGTCGGAGTAAATCTCCTTCGACGGTGTCGTGGCTCAGAGAAGATCGATGATCCACTTTTTTGGAGACTTGGGCATAAACACGCGGGTCAAACATACCTTTTCCGAAATAGCCGGCCTGTCCAAAATCATTGAACAATAGGCTGGTTGTCTCACGCCCGCCCCGAGCGTCAACTAAGCCCTTTGTAACCGACTCGGGCAGGCGCCAATCCCGTAAGGAAATTGCCTGAGTGTAGATTTGAGGAACCGCGATGCCGTGCCCGGCCTTGATTTCCTGGCCATCAATCAAGACTGAGTTTGCAGGGTGGTCCAGTGCACCGGCGAGAGTCTGGATAGCGTTTGGGGTCAGGATAGAGTCCTGATCTAGGACCATTACGTATCTGAAACATTGCGCCTGTTTGGCCAAACGTGGGCTCATTGAAGAGAACTCAGAGGCTCCGGTAATAATCAACGTATTGAGCAGATTGATTTTTCCTAGCTTACGCCCTTCTCCTAACCACCTCCCTGCCTCACCCACAAATTTGCGCTCTCGATGCGCGTAGTAGATGCATTCACCGAAGCGAGATCCAAGCTCAAGATTTAGCTCTTCAACCGCCTGTCTTAACTTATGGACGAAGTGAAGCTCATCAGCAGGATCCGGCTCACATGTAGAGTCGACCAAATCACTTAAAACTACGAACTTCACGTTGGAGTCATTTGCTACCAACACATTTATAGCTATATTCTTGAGCTCTGCCTTTAAGTCATCGCCTGTATTGAATATAATTGGAATGGCAACACAGACTTCATGTGGGATGCCGGAAATGCTGTAGTCGTTGTATGCCACATGTCTCTCAGGCTTTCTCAAAAAGCTTAGATCATCCACAATCTCAAGCGATAACAACAAAGCCGAAGGCGCCACCAAAAATATGGATGAAACATTGAGATCAGCCAAACCCATTAATTGGTACGTGAGATACATCTGAAATAGAAAGATAGCCAAGGCAACCAAAAAACGGAAACCGATCAGCCGAGCATGCTGAATTGGTAACCGCCGCGACCTAAGAGCGACTATCTCCCATAAGTTGCTACTATTACCCATAACCTCGTCATCTACATCGCAAGCGCGATGAAGGTGCGAATTAGCTCGTTGCCCCAAACGCGAATGGATTAACGATTTGAGCTTAGCGTTGAGTAGATTGTAAGAATCCCCTAAGGCGTGCGACAGTAGACGCTGTTTTTTTGATGAATTTAAGACCAGCTCTTGCCCCCGAGAGCCAGAGACTTGGGAAATTCCTTCGCAAAGCCTCTTTACAGTGCTCTGATCGCGAGCATCAACGCTAAGAATTTTAGCGACTAAATAGGCGCAAACTATTGCAGGAATAAGAAATTCCGTTCTCTGCAAGAAGAAACATGTGCGCTCTCGTGCAATTGTATCTACGATCTCGGTGGAGCTTAACCCATCGTAGATTTCGTCTGTGCGCTTAAGTATCCTATCAAAATAGTTCGCGTCACTCTTTGACCTGATATTACTTTTAAATATAGGTGGGAGCGCAATAACTACTGGATAAATCGATATCAATTCATTCTGACTATACTTATAGCGTAGCGCATGATGGCTGCCTGGAGCCAGCTCAACAATCGCTTGCCTCAACTTCTTTTGAATTTCGAACAGCATAGCGCTCCTTGCCATCTCTTAAAAAGATGGCTCCCTTGAGAGCCATCTTTCCATGATCTAATTGCAAGTTCCCTTGTTTCCAGCACGAAATCTCTCAAGTCCTTTTATGGCAAATGTTTCAGCGTCTGCTTCAATATTAGCTGCCGTATTTGCTCTACCTTGTGAGGCCATCCAACTCGGATTCGCACTTTGATAGGCGTGCTGAAACTCATGGAGGGTGACCATTAGTGCATTTTCTTCGGCGCTCAAAACTCCCAGTGAAACTCCTTGGGAAACGAAGTTATTACTATCGTCATAGTATGAATGCGAATAAGTATTCCCAGTCGTTGCAATTGCAGCATCAGCATAAATTTTCACTGCCCCCCCAGAATACGCCCCCGTTGCCTCGTTTTTCGTGAGGGAATTGGGATAAGTTTGACCTCTCAACTGAGTTGTTCCAGCAGGCTGATTGTCTGATCCCTTTGTGAAGTAAACTGAAGTCGACCCGTTATACTGATAGGCGTGGGTATTGTAGAAATCAAGGCTATAACCGGGAACATCACTAGGTGCATGTCCAGGAACTGCCGCAGCATTGGCTTGACATCTAAGCTTCGCTACGTTCGGGACTTGCGAGGGGGGTAGTGCCGAATTCGCAGGAGCATGGTAGGAGCCACCAGAGCCTCCGCCCCCGCTTTCAGTGTATGGGGCGGAATAAGAGAAGTTGAAATAGTTCCCTATTGACTGGTATGAGGGTGCCGTCACCTTAACTGACTCGAGAGTTGTAGTGCCGTAACCATCACCACCGAAGATCAACTCCAATTCGCTTTCATTCAGTATTCTCATCGAAATTCCCTTTTTGGGTTGTTGGATTACTTCCCGCACCTGACAGTAATGTCTTCTTCCGTTAGCTTTTTGCTCCCGAAGTATGCTCCGTAATCGTGGATAGCCTTTGCTTCCGCTGCTTCTAGGGCTGCCGGCGCAATCAATCTTGCAAAATTTGATGCGTCATAACCGAAAGACGAGGCCAGCTCGTCATTGTAAGAGCCCATCTGGCCTAGACGTGCGTAATAATATGCGGTAGCGTCATTGCCAGGAACCAATGCTCGCAGTCCCGTTCTCTCCCGGAAGGCCAAGACGCTTGCCGCAACAACCTTCCAGTTGCCGTTGGCAATACCTCTATCAATTAATGATGAAGCGCTAGACTCAAACGCTGCGGCCAGCTGCTTGTAATCAGGAGAATTAGCGTCGGGCAATTGCCACGGCTCAAACATCATGCACGCTGTTGCATTGTCATCTCCGGCAAGTGACGCATTCAGTGCTGATCCATAGAGCTGTTGTCCAGCTAGTTGGGGATCCACTAATTCCTCCCATTCAGCGCACTCATTCTTCGCATCCGTCATCATTTTAAGATCTTTTTCGAGATAAGATCTCTTAAGGTCCGACAGACCCTGCAACTTCTTTTTGCTATTGAAGATCGAGTCTGGATCGGATTGATTAGACAGAAAGAAAGACTCGAATGACTTCCTAGCTTCGCACTTGCTCACATGTTCATAAGTAAGTTCAGGCGACGCTGTGTATCTTTTATCTATTCCAGCTTGGTTGTAATCAAGATAAGTGACATGCCTAGCACCTTTCTTGTTAACTCCTACGCCATCAGGAGCGTAAGATGCAAGACCATTTTCTTCACCTGAAACTTTTCCCTGGGTTTTTGCGTTATCGGCCTCAGCATGCGAAAACGCCAAATAAATCCCAATAGCGGACACGGCTATAACGCTAGCCGCAACTACCCCATTCAATTTCACAAACCCTTGCTCCTTGCCTAAGTCAAACGTTACACCCCTGTAATATCATGACGTATACTCGCACAGGGCTGCTTAGTCAAGCTTCGCGGGTGGTCGTGTGTAACAACGCGTTGAGATCTTTTGGCAGTGCCCACTGTTGGTATTTCCAATGTGGTGCCAAGCGATTAAGTCCTACAAGGCGTCAAAGATCACCCATGCAGATTAATCACAGAAAGGTCTTGACTGGTCCGAACCTAGTTAACGACATCCTCTGAGAAGCATAACTGCTTAAACGATCTAGAAGCAGGCTTTTAGTCGAACAATCCGCTGATTGAATCTAGCCGCTCACCCCATACGCCTCTTTTCGCCAATGGCCAGTGGAGTTGCTTGGCAGTTTGCATACTTGTCACGGTCTGTTGACTTCTACAGTCGACGACTATACCTGGCGGCTTGGCGTATATTTTGTGCTCGTAGCTCGAAGCTGCACTGCGCCAAGCGCGCTCACGAAATTCTGCCATAACATCTGTTTGGAGCTACTGCCCTTCCAACCGCACAAGGAAGACCGGCATTGCTGCCGGCTTTCTTTAAGACGATTAGCCCGGAAATTTCGGAAACTTCTCGTCAGGATGCTTCGATTTCCAGTCCTTGTATGCCGCAGTGCCTTCCCACGCGGCAAAGTTCCTCGGAGTGCGTCCACGACCCGACCAAGTCTCTTGCGTATGAGGCAGCCAGTATTTGGGAGCGACCTCCTTCTTTGAAGCAGCTGCCTTCTTGGACTTTGCCGCCCCATGAATGACAAAGCCCGCAACTTCCGCACGCTGCTGAGCATTGAAGTGTCGCGCAAATTCTCCAAGCAGCTTGACGACTTCATTGAACGCTTCGGCAGCCTGATCTTGCCGCAACTGGGCTTCTTGCTCTTCCAACTTGCGAAGCTCTTCCTCCAACTTTGCTTTGGTGGCGGCGATCGAATCGAGTGAAATTCCTGCCATATCTCATTACCCTAAAAGTAGACGCATCTATTATGACCCAACAGCCGCTTTGAATGTAAATACCAGCAGCCTCAGGGTTACTCTGCCGTCTATCTCATGGCTTGATATGCCATTGAGCTTCAACGCTAGATCTCACGATGCCCTATTAGGCGCGCCGCCGAAAAATCCTAGCTCGATCCATAGCGCCAAAGCTCGCACAGCACACTCTAAAGAGTGGCTGTCTTCATATCTTCCTAGGCGCAGCGCTGCCAGTGACCGAACATCAGGTGGCATCAAGAATGCCGCTTTCTTCTCGCCTCTAGCTCTCCTCTTGACGACGAAGCTAAATTGCATCAAAGGCCAGTATCGAATGGTCGGCCACATGTAAGTCATGTATGTCCGAGTGAGGGATGAAGGCTCCATCTGCGCCGAAATCTTGGCACCATCGCTTCCGACGCCAGAGAAGCGAAGCAATCCATCCTTTTCACCGGCAACAAATAGTCCAATTTTCGCAAAGGCGTCTCGTGCAACCTCATTAAATACTTGCTTCCGCGCAACGATCGCTTCCCCTCCTGTCAAATGAATGGCGGTCCCGCGCGTGACGATGCAGAGATTTTGAACCTCTTGCTCGACGCTTCTTTGATAGGCGGGCAGATGCGCAGATAGCATCTGTCCGAGCTGCTCAGGAAAGAACCGCACAAGCAAATTGCGCTTTCGCAAGAAATCGAGAACAGGATCGTCCAAGACAAGCGCAACAGCCTCATTCACCTCATCCCGAGAGGTAGCTTCCCACTCCGCAAGTCGAACGCCAAGCTCACTCGCCCGCTCCTTAGCGGCCACAAATAGTTCTGGGAAGGACTGATTTTCAATGAACTTCTGATAGCTATCAGGCCCAAAAATCGCCGTCGCGAGAGACATCTCCGCACGAATGCTAGAAAACCCCCGATTGACGAAGGTCTCGTCAATCGGGGCTAGGTTCAGCTTGTCGCTTAAGATTTGCAAATGAAGTTCGCTCTTACTTAACCGGGGAAAGCCGATTTCCAAGTGTTGGTAAAAAATACCAATGAGAGGCATTGTTCATGTCCCTCATGACCGGCGGCCCGGCTCTCGCTATCATCAAGGCGCCCTCTACCCACCTTACGATTACAACCCAAAGTAATCCTTGCAGTAAGTAGGAATTGATACACAGGGCTGAAAGCGTCTTAGGGTTTCTACACGATCCGGCAGTGTCCGTCGGTCGATATAGAACTTCTCCAACACCCCCTGCCCGCGCGCATGACCGGTGATTGCCGCAATGGCGGAGGCCGATACGCCGGCCTCATCTAAGCGCGATGCAATGGTGTGGCGAAAGCCATGAAACCCTTGCCCCTTCGCCGTGATCCCCTGACGTTTAATGTAGACGGAAAACTGGCGACTCAACTGTCGACCAAAGCCAAGTCCTGTGCTATTGGGCAGATGCGGAAAGATCTGAGTGTGGCCAGCCTGACGCACTTCATCGATGTAGACCAAAAAGCCAGCATCGACCACCGGCTTGGCCAACGGCACAAAACGGCGGCTATTCTTGTTCTTGACGCTTTGGCCCTTCCCACCGCTTCTGACATAGAAGCCCGGCACACCATCGATCGTGTCGATGTCCTCCACCCTAAGTTGCGCGATCTCATTCACGCGTGCCCCTGAGTAGAGCCCAAGCATCGGGCCAAACCATCTGTGCGGATACTTTTTAGCCCACGCCGGGAAGGCCACCGGGTCGAAGATCGCCTTCAACTCAGCGTCGGTGAACGGCTCGCCCGTGTCGTCGGCATCAGGTGTGGCAATCGCCCGGATACCCGCCAGCGGGTTGCTCGCCAAAAGCCCTGCCGAGACCAGCGACACCAAGAACACAGACAAGCGCTGACGGTGCTTGGCAACCGTCCAGGCGGCAGGCTCAGGAACTTGATTGACCTTGGCGAGCGCGACCACGTCCATGACGGTAAGGCCCTTGTAGGGCGCGCGCTTGGTCGCGTTCGATGGCCACCACCGCACGACATCGAAAAAGGCGCGCACGTGGTCTGCTGTCAATTCGGACACTGCCAGGTCCTGCCCCACGGCGCCCGCGAACAACCGCAGGGTGTGGCGGCTTTCAAGGATGGTCTTGCTGTGGAGCTTGGCGCGACCCAAGTCTCCCAAGTGATCCGTAATCGCTTTGGACAGCAGCGGGGAGGCTTTGGCCTTGCCAGTGCGCCAACCGCTTGGTTTGGCAGGCGCGGCAACCTCGGCGGCAGGTTCACGCAACAGCTCAGCAAATAGCGCTGCGTCCTCAGGCGTGTCGATCTGGGCCCTACCCAGATGCGTGCCGTTAGGCAGCGTCACATCGGTCAATGTGAGTTCGCGCAGTCCTTGCTCTCGGATGCGGCGCAGCACCTCGTCCAGATCCATGGACTTCCCTTGTCTCAATGCTTTGAACGCGTTCGATAGTGCCATCCCCATGTAGGCCGACACCAGACGCGCAGCGTCACCAGGTGGCAGATGGAGAGGGCGAACGAGGTAACGCGAGCCCACCACCCCTTGCAGATCGGTGGGGACAAAGAAGCGTGCGTAGAGGCCAGAGCGGCGCGGCAGAAGGAACGGTTTGGGCAATTTGATACCTTGATTGATACCTCGGGGAGGGATCGTTCAAGGAATCGTTTTTCGCCATTTCCCGTGATTTCTCAGTCACTTACGGACTTCGAGAAGCAGGATGGAGCGGGTGAAGGGACTCTACTCTGGGCACTACCTAAGCCGATCTTCCGATTGAGTATCAGTCACTTGCGGCCCAGAACTGCTACGATCAGTTGCTACGATCCGCTGCCACTTAAGGCTCAGCTTGACCACCCGCAACACCCCGCCAAAGACCCGGACCAATCTTCGGCTTCGGGGGCTTACCTGGAACGCTCGCTACTTTGTTCCTCGTCAACACCAGCAGGCCTACGGACGCGAAGAGGTGTGGCGAACGCTGGGCACGCGGGACAAGCTGGAGGCGCAGCGACGCCTGCCGGCGAAGCTGGCCGCCATCCAGCGGGAAGTTGAAGAGGCCATCGCCGGACGCCATCAGCTCGACCCCAAGTGTTCCGCCAGCGTCCTGCAGGAACTGCACAACATCGAAGCCCGGCACCGTGCCGGGGCCTATCCCGCACCCGAGCATCCCGCCGACGTCGCAGGCGCCGAGTTCGAGCTAGGCGAGCTGCTGCATGCTCATGCGGTCAGCATTGGCGCGGTGGACCCGGAGGACGGCCCAGCGTTGAACCTGCTGTCGCCACCAGTGTCCGCACGATTCACTCAGGTCCACCGTTCGATCACTGACCCCGGCTACCGGCCGCTGTCGGATTGGGCTACCGACTTCATCAAGGGCAAGCAGGAGCGGGGGCTGAAGAAGGGCACATGGAAGGATCACGAAAACCGCCTTGCCGAATTCGCGCGACAGGTGGGCGCGAGGGTTCACCCCCGTTTTCACGGACACTTACGAGAAGGCCGATCAAGGCCATGAGGAGTGTTCATGTCGAAGCGAAGGAAGTTCAGCACCGAGTTCAAGCGCGGTGCGGTTG
>NZ_JBBCKO010000010.1:0-168829 GCF_037153335.1 Pseudoxanthomonas sp. USHLN014 | reverse complement strand
TGCGCTCCTCGCGAAGCAGGGCACGGCGCCCAAACTCGCTTCGCTCAAACAGGGCGCCTCTTCGGCCCTGCTTCGCTGCGGTGCTCGGCGTGCTTTACGGCTCAGACAGGTGGAGCAACCGCAAAGGCAAAGGCAAAGGCAAAGGCAAAGGCAAAGGCAAAGGCCAAAGCAAAGGCCAAAGCAAAGGCCAAAGCAAAGGCCAAAGCAAAGGCCAAAGCAAAGGCCAAAGCAACAGCAAGCTGCGCTATTCCATCAGCCGCGCCCACCCCTCCATCCCCTGCACCCGCGCCAACACCAGCTTGATGCACACCAGCATCGGCACCGCCAACAGCAGCCCCACGATCCCCCACAGCGAACCGAACACCATCAGCGACAGGATCAGGATCAGCGGCGACAGGCGCATCTGCCGGCCCAGCACGATCGGCGTGACCACCTGGCCCTCCAGCGTGTGAAGGCCCAGGTAGATCGCCGCCGGCAGCAGCGAGGGCCAGGCATCGTCGAAGGTGGTCAGGCCCACCACCAGCATCATCACGATGCCGATCAGCGGGCCCACGTAGGGGGCGAAGTTGAGGATCGCCACCATCGTGCCCCACAGCAGCGCATCGGCCAGCGGGAACTTCAGCAGCATCAGCGCGCCGGCGAACAGCAGGCCCACCACACAGTTGATCAGGCTGATGGTCAGCACATAGCGCGAGACCGCGCGCTCGATGGACTGCAGGATGCCCACGGTCAGCTTCTGTTGCTGACGCCTAGGCATCAGCGCCACGGCATGGCGCTGCAGCGGCTGGCCATAGACCATGAAGAAGAACGTCAGCAGCACCACCGCCAGCACCGAGGCGATCATGCGCGGGGTGGCGGTCAGCGTGCGGTACGGATCGTCGGCGGTGCGCATCACCTGCGGGCGCCGGCCGGTGTCGCCGGCGGCGGCGCGGGCGAAGTTCTCGGCCGCCTGGTTGGCGTCGTAGACCGGCTTGGTCAGCTCATGCAGCTTGGGCGCGAGCTGGCGCAGCTCGCGCGGCGCTGCCTTGGCCCAGGCCGCGGCCGGCGGCACCATCTGGTAGGCCAGCGCCCCGGCCGCGGCCAGGCCCAGCAGCAGCACCAGCAGCGCACCGAGGAAGCGCGGCACGTACAGCCGCTGCAGGCCGCGCAGCAGCGGGTTGCCGACCAGCGCCAGGAACACCGCCAGCAGCACCGGCAGGATCACCGCCTGCGCCAGCCACAGCGTGTAACCGCAGGCCAGGAAGGCCAGGATCACCAGCGACAGCGGCCCGCGCGGGCGCGGCGCCACCGGTTTGACGGGCAGGGGCGTGGGTGCCGGCGAGAGATCGGCTTCGGACGTGGACATGCGGCGGCTGGCGTTAGCGTTCGGAGACGTCGGTGGCCGCTTCGGCCGGGCGCGGCGCCTGCGCCGCCCAGGCCTCGGTCTCACCGCGCGCCTCGGCGGCGCGGCCATAGGATGACACGCCGCGCGCCGGTGTCGGCGCCGGCCCGCCGTCGGCGGTGGCCAGCCCGGCCGCCCGCGCCGTGGTGTTGCCCTGCGCCAGCCGCGCCGCGTCGTCTGCGCCGGTGCTGGCGGCCGCCGCACCCGCCGCGGCGGCGGCCTGATGGGTGGCGCCGGCCGCCGACTGCGCGCTGCCGGCCGCATCGTGCGCCTTGTCCGCCGCCTGATCGGCCTGCCAGGCGGCCATGGCCGCCTGCAGCGAGGTGAACATGCCGGAGATCGCGCTCACCGAGCGCAGCCACTTGGTCGCCCCGACCGCGCGCATCGGCCGGGTCTGGCCGATCACGAAGCCCAGCCCCAGGCCGGCCAGCACGATGCGCCACGGCGTCCAGCCGCGCTTCCAGTGCCCGATCAGGGCATCGGCATCGGCCAGGGTCTGGGCGCGGCGGTGCTCAACCAGGGCCTCGGCGCGGTCCACGCGATGGCGCAGGTGAGCGAACTTCATGGCGTGCCTCCTTGCTGGGCGCGCAGCTGCTCGGCGGCCGAGCGCGCCTCCGGCCCGGCGTCTTCCTCATCGTCGTCGCCCAGGCCCATGGCCTTGAGCTGGCGCCGGGTAGCATCCATCCGGCTGAAGCCGAAATAGCGCAGCGTCTGCCACACGCCCAGCGCGGTGATCGCCAGGCTCAGGCCCGCGGCCACCGACAGCGCGCCGAGCCAGGACAGCCCAAGCCGCTGCAGCAGGGCGATCAGCGCGCCCATCAGCAGCAGCCAGCTGGACACGCCGAACGCGGCGGCCACCGACATCCACACCATCGCCCGCGCCAGCGAGGCGCGGGCCAGAGCGAAGTCGGCCAGGACCAGCCGGCGCAGCGATTTGGCGGTAGCCACCGCCGAGGACAGGCTGTCCTTACCGGCCTTGCCGACGCGCCGCAGGCTCTCGTCCAGCGAGGGCGTTGCGTCGTCGCCGGGGGCGGCGTCGTGGTCGGGCGCGCTCACGCCGGCTCCGGTGTCGCGGTGGTGCGGGCGATCAATCGCTGCTGCGTCCCAGCTTGGCGATGACCCAGCCGGCGGCCAGGGCGATGCCGAAGGAGGCCAGCGGACGCTCGCGGATCAGTTCGGCGGCGCTGTCGATCAGGTCGCGGCCCTTTTCCACCAGGGCGTCGACCTGCTCGCGGGCGGCTTCGCCGCCGAATTCGGCCGCGCTCAGGCCGGCCAGCGCGCCGTCGGACAGCTCGGCCTTGGCCGTGGCCTTGCCCAGGCGCAGCTCGTCGCCGGCGACCGAGGCGGCGCCCTTGACCGCATCGCTGGCGGCCGAGGCGGCGGACTTCAGGTGTTCCCCGGCCTCACCGAGGGAGGACTTCATCTTGTTGGCAGCGTCGGACATGGCATGGCTCCTTGAACGGGTGGGACAGCAGGTGGTCGAGCCTACCCCAGGGCCGCATGAATGCCCCGTCAGCGTGCCGCATGCGGCCCGTGACGGGACGGCCAGCATTCAGCGCATCAGCAGCGTGCCGTCCTCGCCGTCGCGCAACACGCGCAGCACCAGCTGCTGCGGCGGCTTGGCGAAACTGCTGCGGAAGCTGGGCAGGTCGGCGAAGCGGCCATTGCTGCCCTCGATGATCACATCGCCGCTGCGCAACCCGTTGGTCCAGGCACGGCTCCGCGGCTGCACCTGGCCGACCTGCACGCCACCGCCCACGCCGTTGGCGCGCAGGGTCTGGCGCAGGGCCTCGTCGACCTCGTTGAAGGTCGCACCGGACAGGCGCGGGTCCAGCTGCGCGCCGGGCAGGTCGCGCTGCTGTTCCTTCAGGCCTACGCGCAGGCTCAGCGGCTTGCCGTCGCGGCGGATGTCCAGGGTGACCTGGCTGCCCACGCCCTGCAGGCCTTCGAAGTTGTGCAGCGCCGCGCTGTTGTCGATGCGCTGGTTGTTGGCCTGCAGCACCACGTCACCAGGCTTGAGCCCCGCGGCGGCTGCGCCCGAACCGGGATACACCCCAGTCACCAGCGCACCGCGCGGCGTATCCAGGCCCAGCGCCGTGGCCAGGCGCTGATCCACGTCCTGCGTGGTCACGCCCAGCGTGCCGCGCTTGACCACGCCCTTGTTGGTGTAGAGCTGCTCGGCGATGTTGCGCGCCAGGTCGATCGGGATGGCGAACCCTAGGCCGATGTTGCCGGCCATCGAGCCGGAAGGATTGAAGCTGGCGGTGTTGATGCCCACCAGCTGGCCCTGCAGGTTGACCAGCGCGCCGCCGGAGTTGCCCGGGTTGATCGAGGCATCGGTCTGGATGAAGTTCTGGTAGCCGGCCACCGGGATGCCGCTGCGGCCCACCGCCGAGACGATGCCCGAGGTCACCGTCTGGCCCAGGCCGTAGGGGTTGCCGACCGCGACGACGAAATCGCCGACCTGCAGCTTGTCGCTGTCGCCCAGCGGGATCTGGGTCAGGTCCTTGGGCGGGATGCGGATCAGGGCCACGTCGGTGTCCGGGTCCGAGCCGAGGAACTCGGCCTCCACCGTGCGCCCGTCGCTCAAGGTCACCGACACGCCGTCGGCGTTCTCCACCACGTGGTGGTTGGTGAGCACCAGGCCGCGCTGGGCGTCGATGATCACGCCCGAGCCGAGCGCGCGCTGCACGCGCTCCTGCGGCATGTTGGGGATGCCGAACAGCCGGCGGAACACCGGATCGTTGGCGAACGGCCCCAGCGGGCTGGCCACGCGCACGGTCTGGCGGCTGTAGACGCTCACCACCGCCGGGGTGACGCGCTTGAGCATCGGCGCCAGCGACGGCACCGCCTGGCCTTCCACCGCGGCCGGCAGCGCCGCGCCCGCGGCGGCGGCCGGCAGGATCGCCGAGGACGGCGGCCCGTCCTCGCGCGCCAGCGCGGGATGGTCGAAGGTCTGGTACAGGCCAAGGGCGACGAAGCCGCCGAAGGCAGCGGCGGCGGTCAGGGACAGCAGAGTCGGCAGTGGGCGCATACGGGTCGGGTGGCGATCGGCATGGAAGGAGGCGCCCGGGGGCGTGCGGCATCGCGGCAACGCGCCTGTCCTCACCGCCCCCGGCAACCTGAACGAGTGTGATCAGCGGCGCCTAAACCGGCAATGAAATCGGCCCGCGCAGGCGCGGCGCGGGTTCCATGGAAGGTGCACCCGAGCGTTCCACGCAAACTGCGTGACGCGTGGTTGACAGCCCTCGGGGGCGGGACTACTTTCCATGGCTTGCGGCCCCAAGATGTAGCGAGGTGTCCGCGCAATGGCCCCAAGCCATAGGGTTTGGCTTGGGTTTCCCGGCGCCAGTGGGGAAGCGGCGCATGCATCAGGTGTGCAGGCGGTCCAGGCCGGACCGTCACCACAATCTGTCCGACGCTTCAGTGCCTTGCCCGGGCATGCGTGCGCACACGCCGCAGCTGACCGAAATTTCATCCATCTCGCGCGCGCGCCTAAGCTGGCGTGCGCGCCTTTCATCCATGACGGAGAGCTCCAATCCATGAGCACGGTGCGCCTTGAGGCGGTCAAGAAAACAGAAGCGGCCCGCGTCATCCCGATGCAGCCCGCGTCCCAGGACATCTGGGACAAGAAGTACCGCCTGAAGAGCAAGGCCGGCGTGGCCATCGATGCCGACATCGACGGCACCTACCAGCGCGTGGCACGCGCCCTGGCCGACGCCGAGCCGACCGCCGAGAAGCGCGCCTACTGGTACGAGCGCTTCGTCTGGGCGCTGCGCCGCGGCGCCATCCCGGCCGGGCGCATCACCTCCAATGCCGGCGCGCTGGAACACAAGCCGGCCACCAGCACGATCAACTGCACCGTCTCGGGCACCATCACCGACTCGATGGACGGCATCCTGGAGAAGGTCCACGAGGCCGGCCTGACCCTCAAGGCCGGCTGCGGCATCGGCTACGAGTTCTCCACGCTGCGGCCCAAGGGCGCCTTCGTCGCCGGCGCCGGCGCCTACACCTCCGGCCCGATGTCCTTCATGGATATCTTCGACAAGATGTGCTTCACCGTGTCCAGCGCCGGCGGGCGCCGCGGCGCGCAGATGGGCACCTTCGACGTGTCGCATCCGGACGTGAAGGACTTCATCCGCGCCAAGCGCGAGGACGGCCGCCTGCGCCAGTTCAACCTGTCCCTGCTGATCACCGACGGCTTCATGCAGGCGGTGGAGGACGATGCCGACTGGCCGCTGGTGTTCCCGGTCAACCAGAAGGAACAGGGCGACATCGACCTGGCCGACGCGGCGAAGGTGGTCTGGCGCGAGTGGCCCAACGCCGACCAGTACGTGCAGCGCGACGACGGCCTGGTGGCCTGCAAGGTGTACGGGCATATCCGCGCCCGCCACCTGTGGGACATGATCATGGTGTCCACCTACGACTACGCCGAGCCGGGCTTCATCCTGATCGACCGCGTCAACGAGATGAACAACAACTGGTGGTGCGAGAACATCCGCGCGACCAACCCCTGCGGCGAGCAGCCGCTGCCGCCCTACGGCGCCTGCCTGCTGGGCTCGATCAACCTGACCACCTTCGTGCGCGATGCGTTCACCGAGCAGGCGCGCTTCGACTGGGAGGAATACAAGGAAGTCGTGCGCGTGTTCACCCGCATGCTCGACAACGTGGTCGAGGTCAACGGCCTGCCGCTGGAGCAGCAGCGCAACGAGATCCTGCGCAAGCGCCGCCACGGCATGGGCTTCCTCGGCCTGGGCTCCACCCTGACCATGCTGCGCATGAAGTACGGCAGCGCCGCCTCGTGCGAGTTCACTGAACAGATCGCCCGCGACATGGCCGTGGCCGGCTGGGAAACCGGTCTGGCCCTGGCCAAGGAGAAGGGCGCCGCCCCGATCATGGAGGAGCGCTTCGAGGTAACCCCGGCGATGCTGCGCCAGCGCCCGGAGATGGAGCGCGACGGCTGGCGCGTCGGCCAGCAGATCGAAGGCAAGGTGCTGCACGCCAAGTACAGCCGCTACATGCAGCGCGTGGCCTCGGTCGCGCCCGAGCTGGTGGACGAGCTGGCCGAGGTCGGCGCGCGCTTCACCCACCACAGCTCCATAGCCCCCACCGGCACCATCTCGCTGAGCCTGGCCAACAACGCCTCCAACGGCATCGAGCCCTCCTTCGCCCATCACTACAGCCGCAACGTGATCCGCGAGGGCAAGAAGTCCAAGGAGAAGGTGGACGTGTTCTCCTACGAGCTGCTGGCCTACCGCGAGCTGGTCAACCCCAAGGCCATGCCGTTCTCCGAGGACGCCCAGGCCAAGCTGCCGGACTACTTCATCGCCGCCGACGACATCAGCCCCAAGGAGCATGTCGACGTGCAGGCCGCCGCGCAGAAGTGGGTGGACAGCTCGATCTCCAAGACCGCCAACGTGCCCACGGACTATCCCTACGAGCAGTTCAAGGACATCTACCGCTACGCCCACCAGCAGGGCCTGAAGGGCTGCACCACCTTCCGCTTCAACCCGGCCGCCTTCCAGGGCGTGCTGGTCAAGGAGGCGGACCTGGAGAACACCACCTACCGCTTCGAGCTGGAGGACGGCTCCTTCGTCGAGGTCAAGGGCAACGAGCAGATCGAGTACGACGGCGAGATGCACACCGCCGCCAATCTGTTCGACGCGCTCAAGGAAGGGTATTACGGCAAGTTCTGAGCGCCGCGCGCGCCGGCCCACACCGGCATGCGCGATGCTGGAAGACCCCTGCGTCGCCGGCAGCACGGCGCAGGGGGGACACCCGTAACACGCGGCTGCACTGGCATCGTCTTGGCACCCCTACGAGCCCTGATGGAGGGCACATGAGCACAGGAACGGAAATCTCGGCGACGCTTTCCGAAGCCGCCGAAAGTGTGAAGGAAAAGACCAGCGAGCTCGCCACCGTCGTGGCCGAGGCCGCTTCGCATGCCGCCGACACCGTCGCCAAGCGCGCGGCCACGGCGAAGAAGTCCGCCAGCAAGACATTGGAGAAGGCCAAGAAGGCCGTGACCAAGCGCACCAGCAAGGTCACCAAGGCGGTCAAGAAGACCGTGGCCAGCACCAAGCAGAAGCTGGTCGCCGCCAGCGCCTCGGCCAAGGCCGAGGCCGCCGCGCTGAAGGCCAAGGGCGTGGGCAAGAAGGTGGCCGCCAAGAAGGCTGCAAAGAAAGTGGCCAAGAAGACGACGGCCAAGCGGCTCGCCGCCAAGCCAGCGGTGAAGAAGGCCGCCGCCAAGAAGGTTGCGGTCAAGAAGGCCGTCAAGAAAGCCGCGGTGAAGAAAGCGCCGGCCAAAAAAGCCGCCGCCAAGAAGGCGCCCGCCAAGAAGGCAGTGAAGAAAGCCGTCAAGAAAGTCGCCAAGAAAGCGAAGTAACCCGCAGCACCGCCCTGGCCGCGCCCCGGCCAGGGCACACCGCCTGAGCGCGCCTACTGGCGCACGGCGGTGTCCTCCCACCCCAACGCAGTACCGCACCCAGGACCCAAGGCCATGGCCGTCAAGATCGACAAGAAAATCAAGGGCTACAGCGTGCTCACCCCGGAAGACAAGGCGCGCCAGGCCGCCGCGCCGGTGCCCGCCGAGTCCGTCAGCCGCGCCGCCGCCGAGGCCGAGCTGCCCGTGGCCGAAGTCATCCAGATGCACGAGCGCATCGAGCGCCCCGACGTGCTGGTCGGCAGCACCTACAAGATCAAGTCGCCGATGGTCGAGCACGCCATGTACGTGACCATCAACGACATCGTCCTCAACGCCGGGACCGAGCACGAGCACCGCCGCCCGTTCGAGATCTTCATCAACTCCAAGTCGATGGAGCACTTCCAGTGGATCGTCGCGCTGACGCGCATCATGTCGGCCGTGTTCCGCAAGGGCGGCGACGTAACCTTCCTGGTGGACGAGATGAAGGCCGTGTTCGACCCGCGCGGCGGCTACTTCAAGGCCGGCGGCGTCTACATGCCCTCGCTGGTCGCCGAGCTCGGCGCCATCGTCGAGGAGCACATGAAGTCCATCGGCCTGATCCACGACCCGGAAATGTCCGAGCACCAGAAGGCGATCCTGGCCGAAAAGCGCAAGCAGTACGAAGACCGCTCAAAAAAAAACACTGACGTAACCCCCAGCGCCAAGCGCAGCGAGGCGCCCGCCCCCTCCCTTTCGCGCAGCGAAGGGGAGGGCCGGGGAGGGGTCGCTCCTGCCTCTGCTTCCGCCTCCGCCCTCATCCCCAACAGCACCGCCGACCACGTCGAGGACATCGAAGTCACCGGCGACGGCGCCAGCTTCCCGCCCTCGGCCAGCATGTGCCACAAGTGCAACACCAAGGCCATGGTGATCATGGATGGGTGTCAGACGTGCTTGAATTGTGGGTATTCGAAGTGCGGCTAGCCTTTCTTAAGGAGGACGAACTGAATGAAAGGTTTCTTCGCCTACCCAGCCCGTCCTCCGCAAATTGGGGCAACGATTCGGTCTGCTATCGATGAGGTGAAGCGATTTCACGCCGTCACGGAACTCGTTGGATGGGAGGAACTCGATATTGCCGGCCGCTTTATTTCTTCGGAGGTTTTGAGGGGAGTTGATACATCAGATTTTCTGATTGCTGATATTACATCCCTGAATTTCAATGTAACTTATGAAGTTGGCTACGCGATTGGCAGAGGGAAGCGACTTGTTATCGTCCGAAACATTGCCTATGGGAAAGGGGAAGATGAGAAAATAAGGAGGCTCGGAATATATGATACTCTTGGATACAAGGATTATCAGAACTCGATCGAGTTATCTGGTCTTATAAAGTCGGTTAGGGATGTCGAGCCGCTTAGGCGTGAGGTTCCAATAGATCGAAATCAGCCGCTGTATGTAACAAAGACTAGATTTCAGAGTGATTATGCAATTCGCGTAGCTGCTCGAATAAAGAAATCTGGCCTTGGATACAGAAGTTTTGATCCTTCTGAGCAGCCACGCCTTTCCGCCATAGATGCCATTTCTCAGGTGGCTAGATCGCTTGGAGTTTTAGTGCATTTGCTACCGTCCGCGGTCGATGATGCTGAGGTGCACAACCTGCGATGCGCTTTCATTGCAGGATTGGCCGCTGGGATGGCCAAGGCCTGCACGCTCATACAAGAGGGTGAAGATCCGATCCCCTTGGATTACCGAGACTTGGTTGCTGTAATACACCATCCGTCAAAGATTGATGAGGTTGTCGCTGATCTCGCCGGTAACATTGTTTCTGGTTTGAATGAGCCAGGTGATAGTGAAGATCAAGCGGACGCTTCGCTTCTAGAGCGAGTTCACTTCGGTGCTTCATCCGCTGAAAATGAAATTTCAGATTTGGCTGATTATTACCTAGCTACTGATGAATTTAGAAGGGCACTGCAAGGAGAAGTGCGGCTTGTAGTCGGGAGGAAAGGATCTGGAAAGAGTGCTGTTTTTTTTCGCGTACGTGACAAAGTTTCCTCTGCTCGAAGAAATGTCGTACTAGACCTTAAGCCTGATGGCTATCAACTTGTTAAGCTTAAGGATCGTGTGCTTAATGTCATGGATAAAGGCAGTCAGGAGCATACGATTACGGCTTTCTGGCACTGCGTCTTAATACTTGAGATTGCTCGCGCGGCGCTACAGCTCGACAAGTCAACGCATCGGCTGGATGACTCTATTTATAAGTCTTACCTGCAACTAGAAGAAAAATATAAAGAATATGGCTATGATGCGGGCCAAGGAGATTTTGCTGAGCGTATATCGAGTTTGATTTACCGCATTGAGCAGCGTTTTGAGCGGCGTAATGACGATAGTGAGATTTCCTTGTCCACGCCGGAGGTGACGGCCCTAATCTATGACAATGATGTCCAAAAGCTTAATGCCGCTGTAGTAAGCCATCTTCAGAAGAAAGATTCGCTTTGGATATTGTTCGATAATATTGATAAGGGATGGAACCCTACGGGAATCGACGCATCTGATATTCTAACATTGAAGGCCCTTCTGGAATCATCAAGAAAGCTGCAGCGACAACTGGTTGCAGATGATATTGATGTTAGGGTTCTTGTTTTTTTGCGTAACGACGTTTACGAGATATTGCTCGACCATATGTCGGATCGAGGGAAAGAGCAAAAGGTTGTGGTGGATTGGCGAGACCCAGAAGCTCTAAAGCAAATAATCGCTTTGCGAATCACGACTAGTCTTGAGGAGGGTTCCGCGTCTTTGGATGATCTTTGGCCTCGGATTTCTGTTCGTCATGCGCATGGTGAGAGTTCATTTCAGTATCTTGTCGATCGATCTCTGATGAGGCCCAGATATCTACTCGATCTACTTAAGCATGCAAGAGGAAGAGCGGTTACACTGCACCACGAAAAAATAACGGAGGAGGATATTGACAAGGCGATTGAATACTTTTCATCCGACGTAGTCCAAGATACCAATCTTGAACTGAGGGACATATACCCGGCGCATGATGGGCTTTTGTATGCTTTTATCGAGGCTCCATCAGTCATTTCCTTGGAGGATGCTCGACTCAGGATTTTGATGTTTGGTGTTGAGGAGTCTCAGATTAGCCAAGTCATAAGTTTGCTTTTTTGGTACGGCTTTTTTGGAGTAAGGGATGAGAAGCACGAGGTGCATTATATTTATAATAAGGCTTACAACAAGAAATTGTACGAAGCTTATGTGAAGTCTCGGACGGAAGCGGGCGCTCCTCTAGTTATACATCCGGCATTCTGGGACGGGCTCACCATCGAGAGACTCTAGCCTGGTCCGAGTAGAGAAATAGGAGAACAGGGGGCGGCGTGCGATTTTGCTCGCAAGAGGAGAGAGTGCTCGGGCTCTTTCGGCCATTAAATTGCACTCTGATCCGTGATTTGGTCGGGCCTTGCCGAAAACTCTTCTTCAAGAGCGACCAATAGAGATCGTGATAAGGCTGGAAAAAAATGAAGGTCATCTATCTGGTCGGATGGAAGCCTGGCTGTGACAAAATTGGTCTCAATGGCATGCTAAGGGCACGGTTTAATTTTACTCTTGGTGAGGCCAAGAAGGCCGTTGACAATGTGCTGAAGGGAACGCGTGTTGAGCTGCACGTCCGCGACGACGAGTTAGAGGCCGTCTCCTCGGAACTTAATGCCTTTTGTGTCAAGTACGAATTGGCCTGAATTCGACGCTTGATGGTGATGATCTTTTCAGAGTCGTTCTGAAGGTCGAGCTAAAGGCGGAGCAAGGGTCAGCGTACGGCTTTCTACGCGAGTGACGCGGTCTGCTCCTATTTTCGCGAACATGAACCTGCGCCCTGATCCGTTGATCTGGCGTAGCTGCCTCAGCCTGCGATGGGCGGTCGGAAGCGCTTGCGCGCACGTGCGACTTGCGCACGCACCACGCAGTCTTCGGCGTGATCGTTCACCAGGCCCATCGCCTGCATGAAGGCATACACGGTGGTCGGGCCGACGAACTTCCAGCCACGCGCTTTCAGCGCCTTCGACAGCGCCACGGACTCCGGCGAGGTCGATCGGGTCTGGGGCATGGTCGGTGCCGGCGCCTCGTAGCGCCACACGAACGCCGCCACTGAGCCTTCGCGCTGCACCAGTGCCTGGGCCATGCGCGCGTTATGGATGGCCGCCTCGATCTTGCCGCGATGGCGCACGATGCCGGGATCCTGCAGCAGCCGGGCCACGTCGTGCTCGTCGAACGCCGCAAGGCGGTGGTAATCGAAGTCGAGGAAGGCGGCGCGGAAGTTCTCGCGCTTGGCCAGGATGGTGCGCCAGCTCAACCCGGACTGGAATCCTTCCAGGCAGAGCTTCTCGAACAGGCGACGGTCGTCGTCGACCGGGAAGCCCCACTCGGTGTCGTGATAGTGAAAGAACTCCGGCGCCGCCGCGCACCAGGCGCAGCGCGGGCGGCCGTCAGGGCCGGGAACGGTGGCGCTCATGCGAGGCCCCTGGGATCGCCGACACGCCGACTCACGGCAGCAGGAACTCGAGGCCGTTCGCCACCTTGGCCGGTGCCACCTCGACGATCTCGCTGTGCACCACGCCAGCGGCGACGAAGGGATCGGCCTGCAGCCTGCGCTCCAGGTCCGAGCGGCTGAGGCCATGCGCCAGGATCGCGCCGCCGGCCTGCGGCGCAAGACTGCCGGCCAGCGCAAACACGCCGTCATCGAAGCCTTGCTGCAACCACTGCGCATGCGCCTGCAGCAGCGGCGCGGCCTGGCTGCGGTCGACGGCGAAGCGCAGAAACACGATGAACATGCACGTACCCCTGTGGAAGAAGACGATTGAAGCCGAACCGATCACCCGGCCGTCGATGCCGGCGCGCTGGCGGCAACGGCGTCGAGCCAGGTCTCCATGCGCTCGACTTCGCGCTGGACGAACTGCGCATCGCCGAAGGCTTGCGTCAGCGCCGACACGCCCTGACTGAAGGCCAGCACGTGCATGGCCAGCGCATCGGCGTCCGCGCCGCGCCCGAGCCGTTCGAACTGGCGTCCAAGCCACTCACGGAACAGGACGAACAACTGCGTGGCCTGCGCCAGTCCAGGGTGTTCGAGTTTGGACAGCTCGCTGCACAAGGTCCCCACGGGGCAGCCATGGCGCATGATCAACGCCTGGTTGCGGACCACGATGCGGATGAAAGTGCGAATGCCATCGGCCGGCGCTGCCGCCTCTGCCTCCCAGCGCTGGAGCAGCGCGCGGGTTCCCTCCAGGCGCAGGCCGATCACGGCCTCCAGGATGGCGTCCTTGCTTTTGAAGTGGTGATAGAAGTTGCCACGGGAGATCCCCACCGCGTCGGCGACGTCGGCGAACGAGGTGGCCTCGTAACCCCGCTCATAGAACAGTCGGTCCGCCTCGGCCACGATGCGCGCACGTGTGTCCATTCTCGCCCCTGTTGTATCTAGGACAATCATCCTAATCTCGGGTGCCGAACTAGGTCAAGTGTCCTATTCGCGCGCCGCGGCTGTCGATGGATTCAGCGCCTGAGATAGATCACGGTGCAGCTCTAATTGGTCGTACGCCCTCGCAGAGAGGAAGGGCACTACGGCAGGAGCCTAAGTCGTGGGCCGGTCTGGAGAGATACCAAGCAATGAATGCCGCGATCGATTGATCTGGATGACACCCGCGCCGAAGCCGCGCCTCAGATGGGAATGCGATGCGCTTCCAGGCGCTATGCCCACCAAGCACGTGACAGGTTGCGCCGTTAGTGAAAGACATGTGTTTTCTGGATTGACTTGCAGCGGGCTTTCAAAAACGATGCTGGTGAAGGAAGTTTGATCACAAGGAGCATGTGAAATGACCAGAGCGCTCTGTCTCTTGGTGCTGCTTTATCTGTTCTCGCCATTTGCGTCGGCCCAGACCATGAACACTGGCTTGGGCTATTGCATCGATGGGATCGGAGAGGCGTCTTCGACACTTCGTTCCCAAGTGGCCGCCCATACCGCCGGCCGTCTGTACGGGAACCCTCCCAGGTACGACCCGGCGACGAAGATCATTTATGTGCCGCCATACTCATGCGACTCGTTCGATACCGTTGGCCTGTATCGCACCCTCGGCTATCTCTCCCATGAGCTTGGTCACCATGTGGCCGGCATTCCAGACATTTCGGCCCCGCTGACGCGCGACCAGTACATCACCAAAATGTGCGTCTGGGAGGCGAACGCGGTGTCGAACAATGGTGTGGTGAGGGGCGAGATTTCTGGCGCGACTTCCGGTTCGATCGTCATTCCGCTGATCGCACAGAATGAATCGACGATGCTGTCCATGCTCGCTAGTGGTAAGAGCCTCCAGGAGATTGGCCAGACCTTCTGCGACAACAACACCAATTCGACGGGTAAGACATATACCCAAGCGAATGGGGACTACTACGATGCCAACTATCCGTGGTGAGATCATGAAGACATCCAAGCTTGTCCCGTTTGTTTGCGCGTTGGCGATCGGTTCCCTCACTTGCGTGGTGGTCAACGCCGCGACGCCGGTCGTCCAGGCGCCAGAGGCTTCGCAGCAGGCCGTTCTGGCCCTGATCAACAATCTCGCCCAGAGTCGAGCGGCGGGCCGTGGCCTCTTGGAGGCCGACCTGCGCGCCAAGACGCAGGTCCGCAACGAAGCCGTTGTGGACGGCCGCACCTTTATGGGAGACACCAGCGTAGGCCTGGTGAAGGTGTCCTCCTCGATCGGCCCTGCGGGTGCGGAAGACACCGATCTGGTCATGCGTTTCAGTGGTGCGTGTGTGCATCGGGAGTTCGTGCGCGAGCACCTTCAACTGAAGGATGTGGTCTGGACTTCGCCGCCGGACGACCCCGCACCGACGATCGGCTACGCCTACTTCACCGGCGGCTCCGCCGTGACGCTGTTCTTCGATGCCACCGGGACCCGATGCCTGACGGCTGTGCGGATGGAGCCTGAGGCCGTGCTTCGGCAGCAGCTTCAGAGATCCAGGTCGACTCCCGCGCACCCGCAGTCACCTGGATAGGGTTGAGGTCTTCCCGACCATGGGGCCTTGGGCCTAAAGCCGGAAAACGGCGCGATAGCGCATCCGTCTCAGAAGGATGGCTCGGGCGAGCCATCCCGACGAAACGAGAAAGCTAAAGCTGAAGCGCTGGGGGCGGTTGGCACGATGGCCGCCGTTTCCGTTCCCTGACTCTGGCGCAGTGCGCGTGCGAGCGGGCTAGACTTCTGCCCCAGATCACCAGGGGGAGCAGGATGACGATCTACACGACCTTGCGCATCGCGCTGCTGTCGGCCGCACTGATGGCCGGCACCGCCCAAGCCAAAGAATCCCAGCTGCCGCAGCCGCAGGCCAGCCTGCTCGCCAGCATCTCCGCCGATGCGATGCGCGGAGATCTGTCCTTCCTGGCGTCCGATGCGCTGGAGGGGCGGGGCACGCCGTCGCGGGGGCTGGATCTGGCGGCCGAGTACATCGCGGCGCAGTTCCGGGGCGCGGGGCTGGAGCCGTTGGGCGATGACGGGTATTTCCAGACGGCGGACTGGCGCCAGATCGCGCCGGAGAAGGAGCGGGCGAAGTTCGCCGATGCGCCCGAGCCATTGATCGTGCGCAACGTGGTGGGTGTGCTGCGCGGTTCGGATCCGGTGTTGAGCAAGACCTATGTGCTGGTCACGGCGCATTACGACCATCTGGGCATCCGCAAGGACAAGGGCGATGACCCGATCTTCAACGGGGCCAACGACGATGGCAGCGGCACGGTCTCGGTGATCGCGCTGGCGCGCGCCTTTGCTGCGCAGCAGGTGCGCCCCAAGCGCAGCATCGTGTTCATGACGGTGTTCGGCGAGGAGCATGGGCTGGTGGGCTCGCGCTACTACGGTGCGCATCCGCTGGTGCCGGTGGCCGACACGGTGGCCAACATCAACCTGGAGCAGATCGGCCGCACCGACGACAGCGAGGGCCCGCAGGTGCGCGCGGCCGCGATCACCGGCGCGGACTACTCGCAGGTCGCCGACGTGCTGCGCAAGGCGGGCGAGGCCACCGGCATCCGCATGACCAAGCACCCGGTCAACAGCGACCGCTATTTCGCCTTCAGCGACAACCAGGCGCTGGCCGACCTGGGCGTGCCGGCGCACACCATCAGCGTGGCCTACGCCTTCCCCGACTACCACGGCCCTGCCGACACCTGGGACAAGATCGACTACGCCAACATGGCCGCCATCGACCGCACCGTCGCCCTGGCCGTGTGGACCATCGCCAACGACCCGAAGGCGCCGCGCTGGAACGCCGACAACCCCAAGGCCGCCAAGTACGTCGAGGCCGCGCGCAGGCTGCACGGCGAGCAAAACGCCGCGCCCTGAGCGCGGTCCGCTTCCGGCGGCTCCCGCCCGGACAGGGCGGCCGAAGCGCGCGCGGAAGCCGCCCCGCGCGGTGTTGACACCGGCCACGGGGCGGAGCAATTTCGGTTTCGAGGAGCCTGGAAACGCCCCAGCGCGCGCTGCCCGCCCTTGAACCTGGTGTCCCGGTGCCTGCAGTCCGGCAGGGGCGCCCGATGCGATGGCGGCATCGGCAGGGTGGTCAGACCGCCCAGCAAGGCGCATGCGCCTGCCGGCGCGCTGCGGTGCCTGCGTCTCCTTCCCTTCCGTCCGCCGGGCATGGCGGGCGGTCACTTCGCGATGCCAAGGAGCAATAACGATGACGGACCATTTCTTCGATGATCGGAAGACGACGGGCAGCGCGCTGCCCGAGGACAGCCAGCACCTGCTGATGCAGGTCGGCCACCAGCTGCGGCTGCTGGCGCGGCTGGCGCAGCCCCGCCCCGGCGGCAAGCGGAAGCAGGCGCCCGGCGTAGGTGCGGCCGAGCTGGCCTTCAGCCTGGACCAGTTGGCCGGGCAGGTGGAGGCGGTGCTGCTGCGGATGTCGCGTCCGGCGCAGGCCGGCGCGGCGCTGGCGGCGGCCGAAGCCGCCGCGCCGTACGCGGTGGACGAGGCGACGCAGGCGCAGGGCCCGCGCCCGGCCTTCGGGGCGACGCTGGCGCAGCTGGACGCCCTGCAGCTGCTGGTCTCGGGCATCAAGGCCTTCGGCGATGCGGTGTTCGCCGAGCAGGCGGCCGACTATGCGGAAGGCAGCGTGTCGATGCTGGGCTTCGCGATCTTCAACCAGGCCAGCGAGATGGCGGACCTGCTCACGGAGATCGCGGCGCAGCCGCTGGCGCCGGGCGGCGGCCCCGCGTCGGTGCGGGAAGTCCGGCTCACGTATGGCGGCGGGTCCGTCCTGGCGTTGTGCCACGACGCGCAGGCCGCACCGCGTCTGCCGCAGGCCGTCGGCCGGATGGCCGGGGCGATGCGGTTGCACTGACGCGCGCGCACCGCGATCGGTGGGAAGCAGCGGCGGCCTCGGCCGCCGCTGTTGTCTGCGGAATGAAAGGCGGCTTGCGGGGGCGTCGTCGCCTTGGGCGTGGTGCGAAGTGGGTTTGCGCGTTGCGTTCGCGCATGGTGCGGCGGCTGGGTTCCGAGCCGCGTGGTCAGCGCCTGTGCTTGCGGAAAGACGCGCCTGCCGACGTTTCGGCTGACACGCCGTGACCGGCTATGGGCCTACCGGGGGGCAGCAGTACGGGCGTGCCGCGCGTGCTCGCCAGCTCGCTCTGCAGACATCGAGCACAGCCAAGCGGGTAGGCTAGTCTCCTATCGTTCGCACCAAGGTTCTGCCATGCCCCTCCATCCCGACTTCCCCGTCGTCGAAGGCCATTACCCGCTCACGCCGGACTGGGCGATCACGCTGGACGCGCCCTACAACCGGCGCATCGAGGACGGCGATCTGGTGCTGTGGAACGAGCGCGTCACAGTGTGGATGACGATCTGGCACAACGATGGCGGGGCCAGCATCGAGGCGCGCCTGGACGATGTGCGCCAGCATCAGTCGCCGGAGGCGCACGATATCGAGCAGGCGCAGATCGGCGATATCCGCTTCTACGCCTATCGCCTGGCCGAGGAGATGGACGACCCGGACGATGCACGCAGGCCGGGCTATTACGGCCATGCCTTCGCCGAGGACAGCCAGGTGCAGATGGCGGTGTACTTCGACGATGAGGAGGATCTGGCGGTGGCCCGGGCGCTGCACCAGAGTCTGGTGCATACGGGCGGTGGTGACGCTGTGGAGTGAAGGTGTTCGGAGTGCGGCTGGCGGTGGCTCGCGGTGGCTGAGGTCGGCACGCAAAAGGCTCCGCTACTGGACATCGGCTTGTCGCTGTCAGATCGCCGAAGCCTTTGAACCTGCAGCCACGCAAGTAACTCACCACCGTCGTTCCCGCGAAAGCGAGCCCAGCGACTCTCACGCGGAAGCGTCAAAGTCCATGGATTCCCATGTGCGCGGGAATGACGGGCTTTTCTCTTGCCGAAGGCGTTGAGTCTGGAGTCATTCCCATCACCCACCACCGTCGTTCCCGCGAAAGCGGGAACCCAGGGACTTTCGCGGGAGAGCCTCCAAGGCGCTGGATTCCCGCGTTCGCGGGACTGACGGATTTCCGAAAGCTGGTTGCCCATTCGCGCTTCGGTGTCCGCGATGCGCCCTAAAACGTCGCCCGAACCTGCAGCCCCACCGCCAGCGCATCACCCGCGCGCCTGTAGCTGAAGGTGCCCGGATCGACGATGTACTGCAGGTCCGGGCGCAGCGTCAGCCAGGGCCTGAGCTGGGCGGTGTAGGCCAGCTCGTACAGGCGTTCGGCATCGGTGAGCTGATAGAGCGGTGAATCGCTCGGCACGCCGGTGTCGGCCAGTTCGACGCGCTGCGCCGCGCGCAGGGCGCCGTTGACCTTGGCGCTGGCGTAGCCCAGCGCCAGGCGGTCCTGGCTGCGGGTGCCGATGCCCTGGTAGTACAGGCCGGCCACGCGCCAGTGCCGCAGGGGCGAGGTCGCCTGGTCGGTCTGCATGTACTCGCCAAAGACGGTGAGTCCGCGCGTGGGGTCGGCGGTCTCGACGCTGAGCTTCTGCTCGGCCAGCAGCCACACGCCGTCGCGCCCGCTGACGCTGGCCGCGGTGCCCAGCCGCCTGGCGCGGGAGGTGTCGGCGTAGGCGCCGATCTGGTAGCTGCCGGCGTAGGGGCCGCCAGCACCCGGCGTCCAGGCCAGTTCGAGTACGAACAGCGAGCCGGTCGTGCCGCTGGCGAAGGGGCGGAAGGCGGTGTGCACGTTGTTGCCGCGCAGCTGCGGATTGACCTGGAACCAGCCGCCGCGCAGGACCACACGCGCGGCCAGCGGCCACCCGGCCTCGGCCCCCCAGCGCGCCACCGGGTAGTTGTACCAGCCGCTGTTGCCGGTCATCGACAGCGGGTGCGCGCACAGCGCCGAGTTGAGGAAGCTGTTGCCCGCGGCCAGCAGCCCGAAGTGGCTGCCCATCGCGTAGAAGCCCAGCTTGAGATAGCCGCCGTCGGCGAAGCCGTAGTCGAAGCTGACCTCACTCAGCCGCGTGTAGGTGCCGCCATAGACCTGCTGCAGGGCGAAGCGGTTGCCGACCAGATCGGCCGAGGCGCTGCGGCCGCGGCGATCGTTGAGCGTGAGGTGGAACGCCCCGCCGCGCCAGCCGGCCAGCCGATCCATGGCCAGGTCCAGGCCGACGCGCAGCTGCTGCGCATAGCGCGCACCGCTGGCCCCGTCGCCGTTGTCGATGACGTCCACGGCCTCGCCGATGTAATCGCCGCGCGGCGCGACACCGCGCGTGGACCAGTCCTGGCGCACGCCGCCCCAGTCGCCGGTCATGGTGGCGGCCTGGTCAGGCGTGGCGTGGGCCTGCGCGCAGATCAGCAGCGCGCACAGCAGGGCACAACAGGAACGGCCGGGGGAATGCCGATGCATGGGTTGGGGGTCCGCGGGCGTGGCGTCGGGGAAACCGCGCGCGGTGGCGGCGCGTCGGTGCCGGGAGGCCTCTGGGGTTACGCCGTTCGGAGCGCGGCGCCGCCATGGCGATGCGTTGGGAGGGCTATCGACGTTGAAGCTCCTGCGACGCCACCTTGGGAAAGGTGGTCCCGGCGTCGCCGCTCACCGGCGGCATCGCACCGATACGCCCCCGAAAGACCCGAATCGTCGTTCCCGCGAACGCGGGAACCCAGCGACTTCCGCAGGCAAGGGCCAACGATCGTGGGCCGACTTACAGGGCGGCTGCGGGTTTTCCGGCCATTCCCGTCGCGGAGCCGTAAGCGCTAAAGCAGGACCCAAGGCATCCGTCGCCGGCGTCGCGGCATACCGTGGCCTGGTTCGCGCACCGCAGCGGGCCATCGGCGCGCGGTTGAGGGAAGATGCTGCCTATAGCGCGTCCGGGAGGCTGGCGATGTCGAAGGTCCGTGTCGAAGGTTTCACCCTGTCCCTGGACGGCTTCGCCGCCGGGCCGGGTCAGCGCCTGGAGGCGCCGATGGGCGAGGGTGCACAGGATCTGCATCGGTGGCTGCGCGGGACGCGCACCTTCATGCAGACGCTCTTCGGCAAGGAGGGCGGCAGCACGGGACTGGACGACGAGATCGCCGCGCGCGGGTTTGAGAACCTCGGCGCCTGGATCATCGGGCGCAACATGTTCGGGCCCATCCGTGGCGACTGGGGCGACGCGGACTGGCGCGGCTGGTGGGGCGACGATCCGCCGCACCACGTGCCGGTGTTCGTGCTGACCCACCATGCGCGGCCCAGCGTGCCGATGCAGGGCGGCACGGTCTTCCACTTCGTCACCGGCGGCATCCATGAGGCGCTGCGCCTGGCGCGCGAGGCGGCCGGCCCGCGCGATATCCGCATCGGCGGCGGCGCCGACACCGTTCGCCAGTATCTGCAGGCCGGCTTGATCGACCAGCTGCATCTGGCCATCGCGCCGACGCTGCTGGGCTCGGGCGAGCGCCTGTTCGACGGTGTGGACCTGACGGTGTCCGGTTACCGCTGCACCAGCTTCCGCGCCTCGGACGCGGCGCTGCATGTGGTGCTGGAGCGGGGCTGAGCCGCAGGCGTCGCAGCGCGGGTAGTTTCGTCCTTGCCCGGTGGCGGGTGTTTGTCGAGAATGCGGTTGGGCTGCGCATGGAGCGCGAGCCAGAAAAGGGGAAAACACATGAAGCGTGTTGTTTCGGCCGTCCTCGCGATGGCGAGCCTCTGCGTGGCCGGATGCGCCACCTACAACGTCGGCGGCGCATCGGCATCGGCGCAACTGAAGAAGTTCGAGCCGGTGCCCGGAAAATCGAGCCTGTATGTGTGCCGCGAGAAGGCCTTGCTGGTGGCGCGCGGGGTCAAGACCGTGGTCCTGGTCGACAACGAGCCGATCGGCGCACTGAAGGCCAACAGTTTCGTGCATACCGATCTCGCGCCCGGAAAGCACGGCGTGCTGCTGCGGCACGACGGCATCAATGCCGGCGCCGGCGGCTTCATGACCATCGACACCAAGCCCGACGAAGTACGCTTCCTGTGGGTGGGCGTCACCGGCCACGGCTGGGGTGTGCTGACGGTGGACAACTTCGATGACGAGGCCAAGGCGCGCCAATGCGTGCTGGGTGCCGAGTACTCGGTGCCCTGAGCCCGATTGGCCGGCATCCGCTGTAGCGGGCGTCGCGACGAATCCCGACGCGCCCCTGCCCCTTGCTGACGCCGCGCAGTCACGGGCGGCGCTAGGCTGCCGCGCGATATCGATCGCGTACGAGGTGTGGGATGCAAGGGGTTTCCGGAAAGCGCCAGGTGCTGGGGCTGGTCGGCTGGCTGCTGCTGGTGTTGGTCGCCGGCGCCATCGGCGCGGCGGCGTCGGTGCAGGCGGCGACTTTCTACGCCACGCTGGCACAGCCGTCCTGGGCGCCGCCGGCGGCGGTGTTCGGGCCGGTGTGGAGCGTGCTGTACGTGCTGATGGGCATCGCGGCGTGGCTGGTGTGGCGACGCGGCGGCTGGGCCGCGCAGCGGCGGGCGCTGACCGTGTTCGTGGCGCAGCTGGCGCTCAATGCGCTGTGGAGCTGGTTATTCTTCGGCTGGCACCTGGGCGCGGCGGCGATGCTGGACATCGTCGTGCTGTGGGTGCTGATCGTGGTCACGGTGGCGATGTTCTGGCGCGTGCGGCCGCTGGCAGGCTTGCTGCTGCTGCCGTATCTGGCGTGGGTCACTTTCGCCAGTGCGCTCAACTACGCGGTGTGGCAGCTCAACCCGCAGGCGCTGGGATGAGCGAAGCGGGCGGTCGGGAAATGAGCGATCGCAGCATCGACCGTCATGCGACCGTCATGCCGCCAACCGCGCTGCCTAAGCGGCTGGGGCCGTTCGACGCGGGCGTCAGAGGCCCTTCAACAGGCCGCGCAGCAGCTTCTTGCCGGTGCTTTCCTTCTCCGCGGGCTGGTTCGGGTCGCTGGCCGGCGACTGCGGGTCCTGGCCAGCGCCGCTGAGGTCCATGCCGAGCATGGCGCTGGCGGTGGACTTGGTGCGCACGCGCACGTTCCACTCCGGCGTCCAGGGCTGCTTGGGGTCGGCCGGCCTGGGCGGCCAGACCAGATTGGTTTCGGGGCCGTAGGCGATCATCGACAGCAGCCCCGCGCCGGTCTCGCCGCCGTCCTTGAGGATGCCCTTGGGGATCTGGCAGCGCGTGGTGTCCGCGCCCAGCAGCACCTTCTCCTTGACCCAGCGCTCCAGGCTGCCGCCGGGCAGGAAGTCCATCAGTCCGCTGCCCATGTCGGGCATCTCGGCGCTGCTCCACAGCACCATCTCATTGCCCTGCTTGGCCATGACGTTGATGAAGTAGGCGCCGGCGCGCGCCACCGGCTGCCAGCTCAGGACGATGCCGTCGGCCGGCGCGCCCTGCTGCTGCAGGACGATGTCGGGCATGAAGTCGGCCTGCGGGCCCAGGGTGAACTTCAGCGACTCCGGCACGCCTTGGCCGGTGATGCGGTGCTCGCCCTGCAGCGAGGCGCCACGCTCGGCGCGCTTGCGCGCCTTCTGGTTGGGCCATAGCGCGTAGCTGGGGTCGGGCCGCACGTCGCGGTCGGGCGCGCGGCGCGCCTCGATCGTGCCGCTGGCCTCGGGCATGCCGTTGCGCATGCGCACCTGGATCACGCGCGGCTGGCCGGGGCGGATGCTGGCGCCGCAGCCCCAGTACACCAGCATGCGCGCCTCGGTGGCTTCCATCAGTGGGCCGTCACCCTGCGAGTCGGGGATGACCGCCCGCGTGGGCGGCAGCAGCGGCAGGGCATCGCCCAGGCCCAGGCCGGTCGGAATCGCCTGCTGCGCGGGCAGACCGGGCGCCAGGGTGTTGTGCAGGGCGATGTCGAAGTACAGCCCACTCGCCCCGGCCGAACGCGCGTCGGGATAGCCCAGGTCCTGCTTGCCGCCCAGCATGCCGGCGAAGCGTCCCAGCGCGCCCAGGTCGGGCATGCCGGCCATCCTGTGGGTGTCCACGTCGATGAAGACCTGGGTCGGTGCGGCCGGCGCGGCGGCGCGGGTGGGCAGGGCCAGCAGCAGGCAGGCGGCGAGGGCGGCGGGCAGGAGGCGGTGGCTGGACATGGGCGTTCCGGTGGCGTGCGTGTCCCGGGAATGCGCAAAACGGCGCAGGGACAGGCCATGCGGCGCGCATCACGCGCCGATGCGCCGGGTGCGCGGCCCAAGGTGGTCGCGCCGGATTTGATCAGGTCGGTGGATCCGACCTTCCTGTCAGCCCTCGCGGCGTCGGAGTCCGTCGCGCCGCCGGCAGTGGGAGCGAGTTCAGCCGTCGACCGGCTGCGCGGGTGTTTCCAGCAGCAACTGGTAGAAGGCCAGGTCCAGCCAGCGGCCGAACTTGAAGCCCACCTGCGGCAGCGTGCCGACATGGCGGAAGCCCAGGCGTTCGTGCAGGGTCACGCTGGCGGTGTTGCTGGCGTCGATGCCGCCGATCATCGCGTGCAGGCCCTGCGCGCGTGCGGCCTCGATCAGCGCCTGCACCACCACCCGGCCCAGGCCCTGGCCGCGGTGGTCGGGATGCACGTACACCGAGTGCTCGACCGAATACTTGTAGGCCGGGAAGGCGCGGAAGGTGCCGTAGCTGCCGAAGGCCAGCAGCGTGCCGTGCGCGTCCTCCACGCCGATCACCGGGAAGCCGCCATCGCCCTTGGCCTTGAACCAGGCCGTCATCGTCGCCGGCGTGCGCACCGCGTACTCGTACAGCGCGGTGGAGTGGAGGATGGCATCGTTGAAGATGTCCAGGATCGCGGCGGCGTGCTGGTCGTGCGTGCAGCGCACGAGGGTGTGGGCGGACATGGGGCTCTCTGGGCGAGGGAACGGCGGCCGCGGGGCTTCGCGCAACGGCGGCGCAGGCAGGCAGAATAAGGCGTCGGCGTCATCGTGTCCCGGTGCCCGCCGCGAAGCTCGCCTTCCTTCCTGCCTTCAAGGAGCACGCCGTGTCGATCGATTCCGTCCGCGCCTTCTTTCAGCAGCACGCGCCCGAGGTGGAGGTGATCGAACACGCGCAGAGCACGGCCACCGTGGCGATGGCCGCCGAAGCGCTGGGCGTGACGCCGGGGCAGATCGCCAAGACGCTCGCCTTGGGCCTGGACGATGCGCTGTTGCTGCTGGTGATGGCCGGCGATGCGCGCTTGGACAACCAGAAGTTCAAGGCCGCCTTCGGCACCAAGCCGCGCATGCTGCCGCCGGAGCAGACCCTGGCGCTGACCGGGCATCCGGTCGGCGGCGTGTGCCCGTTCGGCTTGGCCGGACCGGCGCGCATCTGCTGCGATGTCTCCCTGCAGGCGCATGCCTTGGTGTATCCGGCCGCCGGCTCGCCCAACAGTGCCGTGTGCCTGGCGCCGACGCGCCTGGCCGACCTGGTGCAGGCGCAGTGGGTGGATGTGGGCAAGGCCTGAGCGCGGCGGTCGCGCCGGCGCGCTGAGGCGCGCTCGCACGAACCGCGTCGTCGCCTCCCGTGCGCATGGCGGTGGCGTGCGCTTTCCGCGCCGGCTTCCCTTCGGACGCCAACCGTGGCACGGTCGCAGCATCCGCCAACGCCGCGTTTCGCGGCCTCCCAGGCGACGTGCGTTGCCACGCGGCGCCACATCGCGCCACGTCTGAATCCGTGCCCCCCGCGCGGTCGCGTTCCGACAATTGCTTAACCCGCGTGCAAGACGCCGGGGCTAGGGTTTTCACGCGGCGCACATGGCCCGCAACGCCCGGAGGTGGTCGATGCACCCGCCTGCAACCCCGTCTGATGCTCTGCTCTCCCGTGCGCGTCGAAGCGCGTTGTCACTTGGCCTGTTGGCCGCGTCCGTCCTGTGCGCGTTGCCGGCCGCCGCGCGCGATGCCAGCCCGACCCCGGACCAGCTGCGCTGGCTGGAGCGGGTGCAGTTCGGCCTGGACAGCGCGAGCGTGGCCGCGCTCGGCCAGCAGGGCCAGCGCGACTACCTGCGCGCGCAGCTGCACCCGGATGCGGGCGATACCAATCTGCCCGCGGCGGTGCAGGCCCAGCTGCAGGGCTACGAAGGACTAAACGTGTCGGCGCCGGCGGCGCTGACGCAGCTGGCGGCGCGGCAGAAGGAGATCAACGCCATGCCCGACGGCGATGCCAAGGCCGCCGCGAAGAAGGCGCTGCAGGAACAGAAGAACCAGAACGTGCAGCAGGTGCGCCAGGCCGAATTGCTGCGCGCGGTCTACGACCCGGATCAGCTGCGCGAGCAACTGGTGTGGTTCTGGCTCAACCACTTCAGCGTGCAGGCCGACAAGGCGCGCGTGGGCTGGGTGCTGGGCGACTACGTCGATCGCGCCATCCGCCCGAATGCGCTGGGTCACTTCTCCGACCTGGTGCTGGCCACGCTCAAGAGCCCGGCCATGCTGGACTACCTGGACAACGCGCAGAACGCCAAGGGCAAGGTCAACGAGAACTACGCACGCGAGCTGATGGAGCTGCACACGCTCGGCGTGGACGCCGGCTATACCCAGCACGATGTGCAACAGCTGGCGCTGGTACTGACCGGCGTGGGCATTGCGCCGCCCGATCGCGACGGCCCGCCCAAGCTCAAGCCGGCCCAGCAGGGCCAGTACCTGCGCGAGGGCGCGTTCGAGTTCAACCCGGCGCGCCATCAGGAGGGCGACAAGACCCTGCTGGGCCAGCGCATCGCCGGCGGCGGCTTCGACGAGGTGCGCAGCGCGGTGGAACTCATCACCCGCCAGCCGGCGTGCGCGCGCTTCATCTCCAGCCAGCTGGCGCAGTACTTCGTCGCCGATACGCCGCCGCCGGCGCTGGTGGACAAGATGGCCAAGGCCTTCCTGCGCAGCGATGGCGACATCGCCAAGGTGATGGAGGTGATGGTGAGCTCGCGCGAGTTCGCCGATGCCGGCCAGCGCAAGTTCAAGGATCCGTACCGCTACCTGGTGTCCTCGATCCGCTTCGCCTACGACGGCCAGGTGATCGCCAACCCGGCGCCGCTGGTGGGCTGGCTGGGGCAGCTGGGCGAGCAGAGCTTCGGCCGGATCACGCCCGACGGCTGGCCGCTGGCCTCCGACGCGTGGAACAGCTCGGGCCAGATGGCCAAGCGCTTCGAGATCGCCCGCGCCATCGGTGGTGGCGATGCGCGGCTGTTCACGCCCGCCAAGGCCGATGGCAAGGCCGAGCAACAGGGCGGCTTCCCGATGCCGGCCTCGCGGCTGTTCTATGCCGCGATCGAGCCGACCTTGGCGCCGGCCACGCGCGAGGCGCTGGCCAAGGCGCGTTCGCAGCAGGAGTGGAACGCCTTTTTGCTGGCGTCTCCCGACTTCAACTACCGCTGATCCCTACATCCCTGCACGAGGGTGTTCCCATGAAACGTCGTGATTTCCTCATCGCCAGCGCACTGACCGCCGCCGCAAGCGGCAGCCTGGGCTGGTCCGGGCGGCTGTTCGCCGCTCCGCCGAAGGATCGCAGCCGGATGCTGGTGGTGTTCCTGCGCGGCGGTTACGACTGCAACAACCTGCTGGTGCCGGTGGCCAGCGATTTCTACTACGACGCGCGCCCGACCCTGGCCATCGCCAGGCCCGACCCGGCCAACGACAAGAGCGCCATCGCGCTGGACGCGCACTGGGGCCTCAACCCGGTGCTGCGCGACAGCCTGCTGCCGCTGTGGCAGAGGAAGCAGCTGGCGTTCGTGCCGTTCGCCGGCACCGACGACCTGTCGCGCAGCCACTTCGAGACCCAGGACGACATCGAATCGGGCGAGGCCGGCGCCGACCGGCACGACTATCGCTCCGGCTTCCTGGCGCGGCTGTCGGCGGTGATGACCGGCGTGCCGGCGATCGCCTTCACCGACTCGCTGCCGCTGAGTTTCCAGGGCGCCGGCGAGATCCCCAACCTGTCGCTGCGCAACGATGCCAAGCCGGTGTTCGATCCGCGCCAGTCCGACATCCTGGCCGGCATGTACCAGGGCACCCAGCTGGCCAGCGCGGCGCGCGATGGCCTGGCCCTGCGCCAGCAGGTGAGCCAGGCGCTGCAGCAGGAGATGATGCAGGCCAGCCGCGGCGCGGCCAGCGCGCGCAGCTTCGCCGACGAGACCCGGCGCATGGCCGTGCTGATGCGCGACAAGTACCGGCTGGGCTTCGTCGATGTCGGCGGCTGGGACACGCACGTCAACCAGGGCAGCACCGACGGCCAGCTGGCCAACAACCTCAAGAACCTCGGCCAGGGCCTGGCGGCCTATGCCGATGCGCTGGGCGACGATTGGAACGACACGGTGGTGGTGGTGCTGAGCGAGTTCGGCCGCACCTTCCGCGAGAACGGCGACAAGGGCACCGACCATGGCCACGGCACCACGTACTGGGTGCTGGGCGGCGGCGTCAAAGGCGGGCGCATCGCCGGGCCGCAGGTGGACGTGACACAGGCCAACCTGCTGCAGAACCGCGACTATCCGGTGCTGACCAACTACCGCGAGCTGTTCGGCGGCCTGCTGCAGCGCATGTGGGGCTTGAACGGCACCCAGCTTGAGCAGGTCTTCCCCGGCGCCAAGCCGAAGGATCTGCAGCTGGTGTGAGTTACGACAAAGCGACAGGGCGCCACGCGGCGCCCTGTCGTGTCTTCAGTGTGTCGGATCGGACTCAGCCGCGGCGTCCGCCGTCGAAGGGCTCGTCGGACAGATAGGCATCGCGCACCGCGCCCTTGGCCTCGTCCCAGTCCAGGCGCGAGCTGCCGCGCGCGCTGTTCCAGCCCAGGCGCAGCTCGTCGGCGACGGTGTCGTCCCACATGCGCCCGCCGAAGTCGCTGCTGAAACGCGAGCGGGTACCATAGCGGTAGGCCGGCACGAAGTCCTCGTACTGGTGCTCCGGGCCGCGATACGGCGCACGTTCGAAGTGCGTGCGGAAGCGCTCGTCGCTGTCGGCATAGGCCAGATGGCTGCGGTCGGCGCGCTCCCAGGCATCGCGCGCGGCGGGGCGGGCCTGCTCCCATTCCAGCGTGGAGGTGCCGCGGTTGCGCGGCCAGTCGCGTTCCAGCTCGGCCTCGCGTTCCTCCCAGCTGCGGCCGGGCTCGGCCTCGCGCGCCTGCAGGCCATAGCCGTAGACGCTGGCGTAGTCGCGATCGAAGTCCTTGGCCGGATCGTAATAGGGACGGTGCTTGTGCGCGGCGCGCCAGTAGTCGGCCTCGACGGTTGGGTCGAGTTTCTCGGCCACGCCCTTGCCGACGGCGCCACCGGCGACCACGCCCACCGCCGCGCCGATCAGGGTGCCGATCGGTCCCAGGACCGAACCGGCCGCCGCGCCGACGGCGGCGCCACCGACCACGCCACCAACGCCCACGCCGACCGGATGCGCGCCGGGCGTGCCGGTGATGGGATCGCGGTTCGGATTGGCGACGGTCTCATCGACGGTCGGGTCGTACTTTTCATTGGCCCTGCTCACTTGCATCTCCCATGTCCGGCCGCGACGTGCGGCCGTTGCTGTGGGAACGACGGTGCAAGCCGCGCCGTTAACCACCCGTGGCACCGGCGTGAGCAAGTGTTCGGATGCGTTGGAGCGTTAGGTCTTGTGAGCGGGCCTGCACAAGCGTGAGCAGGGCAGATTGCGAGCCTTGCTTACGGCAGCAGCTGGATCCCGAACGGCCGCACCGCCAGGGCGAACAGCCAGAAGCACACCACGGTCAGCGCCGCGCTGGCGCCCAGCGTCCACCAGAAGCCCAGCCGCGGCAGCAGCAGGGGGAAGGCGAGGAACATCGGTAGCGTCGGTACCACGTACCAGAAGGTGTACCAGGCATGGTTGGCGATCTTCTCCGCCGGCTGCCGCTCCAGCTGCAGCCAGACCAGGGCCAGCAGCGTGACCAGCGGCAGCGCGGCGAGCAGGCCGCCGAGCCGGTCGCTGCGCTTGGCCGCTTCGGACACGACCACGACGATCAGCGCGGTGACGGCGTACTTGGCGATGAGCCAGGGCATAAGCAGCGTTCGTTTGGGAGAGGGGCGAGGCAGTCTAAGGCGCGCTCCGGGCGCAGACGACGCGCGTCACCGACCGTCGCTGAAATCCCTCCACCGTCATTCCCGCGAACGCGGGAATCCAGGGGCTTTGGCCTTTCAGCGCGCCAGGCGCCGGCTTTCCGCTTCCGCGGAAACGACGAAGTGCTGCGGACCGTTCTAGACTAGCCCCCTGCGCCAGAGGCTGTCCGGCGCGCTCCGCAGTCCACGTTGACTGGGAAGCCTGGCGCCTTTGCGACCCCTTCCGGGGCGCCCGTGCCGACCGTTTGGGGAAACGCGTATGCAACTTCGAATCCTGATGCTCGTCCTGAGCGTCCTGCAGGGGCGTCTGCTGATGCCAGGGCTGCTGTGCCTGCTGGTGGCCAGCATGGCCTGGGTGGCCGTGGCCGAGCCCGAGCGCGGGCCGCTGATCCTCGACATGCACCTGCACGCCCTGCCGGCGCCGGGCGCCGCGCCTGCGCCCTGTCTCGAGACGGGCGGGAGCTGTGCGGCGCCCGATGCCGCCGCCGCGCACCGGCATACCCAGGCCCAGCTGCGCCGCTACAACGTGATCGGCCTGGCCGCCGTGCAGGACAGCGGCCAGGCCATGCCGGCGTCCGAAGCGCGCGCGCCCGGCCACCTGGCGCTGGACCCGCTGCGCATCGACGCGGCGACCGAGGCGCGGGTCCAGGCGCTGCGCGCCAGCGGCCAGCTGACCCTGCTCGGCCTGCGCCGCCCGGCGACGGACATGGCGCTGGACGATCCGCGCATGGAACCGCTTTGGCAGCTGGCCACGCGGGTGGACCTGCCGGTCGGCCTGTACCTGGGCAGCCAGGACGCCAGCCAGGCCGGCGCTGACGCCGAGCTGGAGGCGCTGCAGCGCGTGCTGGCCCGGCATCCGCAGCTGCGCCTGGACCTGGTGCACGGGGCGCAGCCGCTCTCCGAGGCGCTGCTGGCCGTGCTCGATGCCCATCCGCAGGTGTACCTGGACGTCGGTCAGCTGGTCGCAGGCCAGGACCGCCCGGCCTTCTACCGCGACCTGCGGGCCATCCTCGATGCCGGCCTGGGCGACCAGGTGATGTTCGGCTCGGGCAGCCCGGCCTGGCCGGCTTCGATCGGCGCGTCCATCGACACCGTGCGCCGCGCGCCATTCCTGGACGATGGCCAGAAGCGCGACATCTTCTACAACAACGCCGCGCGCTTCCTGCGCCTGGAGCGCCAGCCGGCGCCGGCGTCGCGCACGATCTGAACGAAAAAACCGCGCGCCATCACAGGGATGGCGCGCGGTTCGAGGCGTGCGAGGCCGCCGGCAGGCGGCCCGGCGCGGGATCAGTCCTTCAGCTCGGCCGGCACCTTGCCGCCGTTCTCGGCCAGCTTCTTCATCACCGCCTTGTGCAGGGCGATGTTCTGCTCGGCGCTGCCGGCCTCGCCGGCGTGGACGTTCAGCTCCTCGGCCAGCTCCTTGCGGGCGGTCAGGCTGGAATCCAGGTCGAGCAGCTTGAGCAGGTCGACGATGGAGTGCTGCCAGTCGCTCTTACCGCCCTTGCGCGCGGCGATGTCGGTCAACACGGCGGCGACATCGACCGGCTCGGCCGGCGTCGCGGGCGCAGGCGTCCGCGCGGGCGGGGCGATGCCAGCGGTGGCTTCGCTGCCGTCGACGATGACCACTTCGGGCTTGGCCGTGGCGCTCGGCGTGGCCGCGGTGGTGGCCTGCGGCGAGGCGTGGCCGAAGATCTTGTTGACGATGCTGGAGAAGAGGCCCATCGCGATGTCTCCTTGTATGACGGTGGAACGGGGAGGCTAGCGACCCGGTCGCTCAGATCGGATGAAGCCGCCGCGTCGGCCGCGTTACGGGGCCAGCGAGATCGGCACGAAGGTGGCCTGGGTGAGCACCGGGGACTGCCATTCCTCCTTGCCGCCATGGCCGGCGTACCAGGTGCTGCCATCGCGCTTGACCAGGTAGGTGCCGTAACTCAGCGAGAACACCAGGTCGATGTCGCGCACGGTGAGGCGCTTGGGCTGCTTCACGTAGCCGGTCTTCTGGCCCAGGCCCAGGGTGCCCCAGTCGGTATTGCCCCAGCCCATCGCGCTGCCGTCCTCGAACTGGGCGATGGCGTTGTACATGGACAGCTGCACCGCCTTGGGCCCACGCACGCCGGGCACCGGTAGCGGCTGCACGGAGAAGCGCTCCGGCGGATCGTCCCGGAGCCCGTCGCCGAGCATGTAGTTGCCGCGGGTGCCCCACGCGAGCAGCGTGCCGTCGCGCCGGATGGCCATCGAGGTGTAGGCGCCGGCGGCGATTGCGACCACCTCGTTCAGGCCATCGACGGCGGCGGGCAGGTCCAGTGCGGGCTCCTGCACCGGCTGGCGGCCCAACTGCCCATAGCGGTTGCTGCCCCAGGACAGCACCGTGCCGTCGCGGCGCAGCGCCAGCGTGTGCGTGAAGCCCATGGCGACCTGGGTGATGTCGGTGGCGCCGGGTACGCGCACCGGCGTCAGCGCGGGCGGGCTGGCCTCGCCCCAGCGCTTGTTCGCCAGGCCGTCGCCGATCCTGCCTTCTTCGCGCCGGCCCCAGGCGCGCAGCGTGCCGTCTTCGAGCAGGGCGATGGCGGTGCCTTCCCGGCCATAGAGGTGGCGCACCGGGGGCAGCGCCACCTGCATGACGCCGCCACCCCCGCCGCCCCAGGCCAGGACACGGCCGTCCTCGGTCAGCGCATAGCTGTTTTCGCCGCCGCCGGCGATCTCACGGATGCGGGCCGGCAGCGCGATCGCCGTCGGACGCGCCCAGCGCGTGCTGCCGTACTGCTGCGGGTTCGGCCCCAGCTGCCCGTCCTTGAACGTGCCCCAGCCCACGACCGTGCCGTCCTCGCGTAGCGCGAGCATGGTCCCGTCCGAGCCGCTGAGCTGGACGATCCGCGGCTCGGCCGCGGAGGCGGAGAGCAGGGGGAACAGGAGCAGGCACAGGACCAGCAGCGCGCGCATGGCGGATTCCAGCAGGCAGGACATGCCAGAACACGCAAAACGGGGCCTGCAGGGGACGTGGTCAGTACGGCGGCTTGTGTTTGGCGCGCTGGGTGCGCGCGGCCTCGGTCCACCAGGCCAGATCGTCGGCGAAGCGCGCGAAGCTCCTTTCCAGCGACTTGCCGGCCTCCTCGATCGGCTGGCCGTCCGCATCCAGCGTCTTGCCGATCGGACCGACGGTGACGGTGCTGGAGATCACCACCATGCCCATCTCCGTGAGCGTGCCATGCCAGGCGAAACTGGCGTGCGCGCCAGACAGGCGGCCGGCCGAGTAGCTGACGATGCCGGCCGGGCGCCAGAACCATTCCTCGAGGAAATGGTCGGTGAGGTTCTTCAGCCCCGGCTGCATGCCCCAGTTGTATTCGCCGGTGACGAACACGAAACCATCGGCCGTTCGGATCTTCTCGGCCAGCGCCTCCATCGCCGGCGGCGCCTCGCCCTTGGGATATTCCTTGTACATGCGGTCCAGCATCGGCAGGTCGACCGCCTTGGCGTCGATCAGCTCGGCCTGCGCGCCGCGCGCGTTGAGCGTGCGCACCGCGTACTCGGCCAGGCGGATGCCCATGCGGTCGCTGCGATAGGAACCATAGAACACGAGGATACGGTCGGACATGGGCGTGAGATCCATTTCTGGGGAGGAAGTTCGGAGGGCTCATCGTAGTGGGATGCACGCATCGTCTGTGTGTTGTCCTATAAGTGAAGCAGCGCGATCATGCCGCCCTGAACAAAAGGCAAGGCCGTGCTGACCAGACTGTTCGACGTCATCTTTCGCAGAGCGCTGTTTCGCGATGCATTCGCCCGCCGATACATGGCGTGCCTGCGTGAGTCTGGGCTGAGCGGCTCGCTGGTGTACGAGCCGGACGCGTTCCGCATCGTGACCGACTACGGCATCGCCAACCTGGATAATGCCTACCGTGCGTACAGACAGGCGCCGCGTGGCCAGCGCAAGGCTGTCATCGTGCGATATGCCGCGCTGATGCCACGCGAGCACGTCAAGGACAGGTCATGGGATGAGGTCCGCGACCAACTGCGGCCGGTGATCCGCAACCGCGGTTCCTTCGTCGAGAGCAGTCTCGATGTGGTCCTCAAGAAGGGGTGGGACGCTTATCATCAGCCCGTCGGACGTCCATGGGGGGAGGATTGCTTCGAGTTGCTGGCGGTCGATGCAGGAGAGGTCATCACCACGTTCACCAACGGCCCTTCCAAGGCGTGGAACGTGAGTCTCGATCAGGCGCTCGGAATGGCGCGCACGCAGCTTCGTGACGTGACGCCAAATGCCTTCAGGGAGCATCTTCCCGGCGTGTACATCGGAGCCTGGTCCGACGGTTACGACAGTAGCCGCGTGCTGCTGCCTGACGTCGTTCACCGGGCGCCGGTAGGCGGCAGCCCGGTCTTCATGATTCCCACCCGTGATGTCGTACTGGTCGCCAGCGCATCCGACGAATCCGCGCTTCGGCGGATGGCGCGGTCCGCGCTGGAGTTCGCACGGGAGGGGCGTGTGGTTTCGGCAGGGATGTACACCTACCACGACGCAAATGTCGTGTCGTTTCCGCTCAAGGACCCGGAGGTCCGGTGTTGCCTGGATGAGTTGCGACGTGACATCGACCAGGAGCAGTACGCGCAACAGAAGCGTGTACTGGACAAGATCAACCAGGCGCTGGGAGAGGATGTCTTCGTCGCCACTTGCCTGCGTGCCACATACCGCGACGCGTCTGAAGTGTGCGGCGCCACGCCCTCTTATCTTCTGGCCACATGGACCGAGGGGATAGCGACCTCCTTGCCCAAGGCGGATCGCATCGCGTTCGTGGTGACGAGCGGCAGCCGGGCCGGAGATACGCTTGTGGTGGATTGGAGTGCGGCGATGCCGCTGCTGGGCGACTTATTGAGCGATGATCGCGCGTTGTATCCACCGCGCTTCAAGGTCAACGGCTTTCCACCGGAGGATGTGCTCTGCCAGCTTGAAGCGATCCGCACCGCCTGAGCGGGCGCCTATCGCCCTGGCAGGTGAGGGACGCGGCGATGGCCCATGGTTGCCACCGCCGCGCTTGCGGCCTACTGGCCCGGCCGGGCCACCGCGTACATTTCCTTGGCGATCTGCTTGAGCAGGGCGTTGTTGTCCTCGCCTTCCTTGTACAGGTCGAAGTGGGTGCGGCCGTCCAGGAAACGGAAGTCGCTCCTGGCGTGCAGGCCGTCGAGCACGGCCTGGAACTTGTGCGCCGCGCCGTCCAGATAGAACGTGTCGGCGGTACCGACGATCACGTGGATCTTGCCGTCCAGGTCGGGCCTCAGTTGCGGCCACTGCGCTGCCACGCGTGCGGCGATGTCGTAATGCGCTTTCCAGTAGGCCACGACCTTGGGATCGACCTGGCCGGTGTCGCGATCGAACATCGGCATCGGTGCGCCGTCGACGCCGCGCGGCGAGAACACCCATTCGAACGAGGCCATCTGCCCGCCGTACGGACCCAGCACGCGCTCGAGCTTGATGAAGGTCTCCGCGGTGGCGATGACCTTGCCCGCATCGCGCACCAGCGGCACGGCGCCGCCGTCGGGCCGGCGGTATATGTTGGCGTTCGGCGCGTAGAGATCCACGCCGGTGAAGTCGTGGAAGTCGCTCGGATCCGGCGAGGTCGACCAGGTGCCGCCGAACAGCTTCGGGTAGCGCGTCTGCAGCCACAGCGTGGCCCAGCCGCCGGACGAGTGACCGGTGAGGAAGCGGCCGGAGGGCTTGCCGTCCATGCGGTACTGCTTTTCCAGCGCCGGGATGAGTTCCTCGGTCAGCGCCGTGCCCCACGGGCCGTTGTTGACCGAGTCGGCGAACTCATGCGTGCCGGTCGGCGTGGCCTGATCCAGGAACACCCAGATCATCGCCGGCATCTGCTGGCGCGCCATGGCGTCCCAGGTGGTCACGATGCTGCCGGCGAAGCTGTCGTAGTCGCCGGTGAACCCATGGGTCACATACACGGTGGGATAGCGCGTGGCCGCCTTGGCGTCGTAGCCGGGCGGCACCAGCACGCGAGCGCGCAGCTGGATGTCGCGGCCCCAGAACGCGCTCAGCGCCGGGCTGGTGATCGAGGCGTCGAAGCTGTGCGCCTTGGCCTGCGGCAGCGCGGCGCGCGCGGCCTCGGGCAGGCGCGGCGACAGCGCCCACGGGTCGGACTTGGTCGGCAGCGTCTGCGTCAGCGACAGACTCGGCAGCGGCTTGCCCTTGCCCAGCGTCACCTGCGTGACCGCGCTGACCAGGTCGCCGCCGTTGCGGCCGGTGTAGTTGTAGCTATGGTCGACATCCAGCACGGCCTGCACGAGGTAGTCGCCATCGGCCAGCGTGGAGAACGGCGCCGGGAACGCGATCTGGTCCAGGTCCACCTGCACGCTTGCGCCCCCTCCCAGATGCGTCACCTCCTGCGCGGCAATGGATACCGACTTGGGCGAGAACGGGCTGGTGTCGATCGAGGTGACCTGGCCGTCCTTGGCGGCGGCTTGCGCCGCCTTGGCCTCGGTGGCGAACACCAGCAGCCGCCCCGAGGTCGGCGCGGCGCCGGCCGGCAGGGTCACCTGGACGAAGCGATGCGGCGCGGGCGTCGTCGCCGATGCAGCCTGCGCCTGCAGGGACGGCCCGTAGGCACTGAAGGCCAGCGCCAGGGCGGTGGCGGTTACGAGACGATGCAGCATGGAAGCCCCCAGGTTGGATGACGCGTGCTCGAGATGCGCAGTGTAGGTGTTTCGTCCATCGCTCAGCCCTGCGCCACCTCGGGACGATCGCGGTGTTCGGCGTGCGCGGCGACGTCGGCCCCGGTGCACCACACCGGCCGCAGCCGGCCGGTGGCGTGCCATCGTCGCGCGCCGGCGGCCTACTGGCCCGGCCGGGCCACCGCGTACATTTCCCGGGTCATCTGCTTGAGCAGGGCGTCCTCGTCGTCGCCGTCCTGGTACAGGTCGAAGTGGGTGCGGCCCTCGCGGAAGCGGACATCGCTCTTGGCATGCAGGCGATCCAGCACCGCCTTGAGCCTGCGTGTCGGGCCGTCCAGGTAGAACGTATCGGCGGTGCCGACGATCACGTGGATCTTGCCGTCCAGGTCGGGCGCCAGCTGCGGCCACTGCGCGGCCAGGCGCGCGGCGATGTCGTAGTGCGCGGTCCAGTACGCGGCGACCTTGGGATCGACCTGGCCGGTGTCGCGGTCGAACAGCGGCATCGGCGCGCCATCGACGCCACGCGGGGAGAACACCGATTCGTACGAGGCCAGCTGCCCGCCGTAGGGACCCAGCACGCGCTCGATCTTGATCAGGTCCTCGGCCGTCGCCACGACCTTGCCCGCCTCGCGCGCCATCGGGGCAACGCTGCCGTCGGGCAGGCGATACATGTTGGCGTTCGGGGCATAGAGATCCACGCCGGTGAAGTCGTGGAAGTCGCTCGGATCCGGCGAGGTCGACCAGGTGCCGCCGAACAGCTTCGGGTAGCGCGTCTGCAGCCACAGCGTGGCCCAGCCGCCGGACGAGTGCCCGGTGAGGAAGCGGCCGGAGGGCTTGCCGTCCATGCGGTACTGCTTTTCCAGCGCCGGGATGAGTTCCTCGGTCAGCGCCGTGCCCCATGGACCGTTGTTGACCGAGTCGGCGAACTCGTGCGTGCCGCTGGGGACGGCCTCTTCCAGATAGACCCAGATCATCGCCGGCATCTGCTGGCGCGCCATGGCGTCCCAAGTGGTCACGATGCTGTCGGCGAAGGCATCGTAGTTGCCGGTGAAGCCGTGGGTCACATAGACGGTGGGATAGCGTGTGGCGGCCTTGGCGTCGTAGCCGGGCGGCACCAGTACGCGGGCGCGCAGCTGGATGTCGCGGCCCCAGAACGCGCTCAGCACCGGGCTGGTCATCGAGGCGTCGAAGCTGTGCGCCTTGGCCTGCGGCAGCGCGGCACGCGCGGCCTCGGGCAGGCGCGGCGACAGCGCCCAGGGGTCGGACGTGTGCGGCACCGTCTGCGCCAGTGACAGGCTGGGCAAGGGCTTGCCCTGGGTCAGCTTCACCGCGGTGACCGCGCTGACCAGATCGCCGCCGCTGCGGCCGGTGTAGTTGTAGCTGTGGTCGACATCCAGCACGGCCTGCACCAGGTAGTCGCCGGACAGGGTGGAGAACGGCGCCGGGAAGGCGATCTGGTCCAGATCCATGTCCACGCTGCCGCCGCCTTCCAGGTGCGTCACTTCCTGCGCGGCGATGAACACCGAATGCGGCGCGGACGGATTGCCGTCGACCGCGGTGATCTGGCCGTTCCTGGACGCGGCCCGCACCGAGGCGGGGTCGCTGGCGAACACCAGCAGCCGGCCCGAGGTCGGCGCCGCGCCGGCCGGCAGGGTGATGTGGACGAAGCGGTGCGGTGCCGGCGTGTCCGCCGCCGCATCGCGCGCCTGCGTGACGGGCGCACAGGCACTGAAGGCCAGCGCCAGCGAGCCGGCGACTGCAAGACGGTGCAGCATGAAGATCCCCCTGGGATTGAAGGTTGCGAGCTTCCAACGAACGCAGTGCAGGCGTGCCGCGCGCGGCTCAGCCCTGCGGCACCTCGGGACGATAACGGCGCTCGGCATGCGCGGCGACATCGGCCTCGGTGAACCACACCGGCCGCAGCCGGCCGGTGGTATGCAGCGGAGCCTGGTCGGCGAAGTGGGGCGAGGCCGGATCGCCGCTTTCCCCGCCCACGCTCACCGCCCAGGCCTGCGGCCCGTCGGCGCCGAAGGCCACCACCGCCACGAAGCTGTTGCCCGAGGTGGTGTAGCGCAGGCGCGTGCCGGGATAGGTGCGCGACTCGGCGCTGGCCAGCGAACCCCAGCGCGAGGTCGTGAACGGCACCGGCAGGCTCGGCTTGGCATCGTCGAAGGTCTGCACGATGGCGCCATCGTTGCGCTGGTAACGGTTGATCTCGCCCCAGGGCACCCGCCAGCGGCCGAAGTCGCGCTGCAGCTGGTCGACCACGGCCTGCAGCACCGCCAGGCGCTGTTCGGGCGTGGCCAGGGTGGCCATCGCATCGACGCCGCCGCGATCGCGTTCGCGCGCCAGCGGGGTGATCTCCTTGAGCAGCGCGTCGGCCCAGGTCACCGCCAGGGTGGTCGGCACCGAGTCCAGCCCCCAGCGACGATCCCAGCCGGCCAGCGCGGCCATGGGGCCGGCGAGGGCGGCCTTGCGCGCATCGCCGTCGGGCAGGCCGGCGTAGTCGTGCTGCAGCAGCGGCAGCAGCGTGTCGAAGGCCGGCAGCCACGGGTCGTAGGCCGCCTCGATCAGCTGCTGCGGGGTGAAGGTCGGCCGCGCGCTGAGCACGGCGATGGCATGCGGCGCGCGCGCGTTCTCGCCGGCCTGGTCCATGTAGCGCGGGAAATCGTTGGCGTTGGGGCTGTCGGCGCCGGCCGCGCTCCACGGCCAGTTGTTGGAGTTGTAGACCCAGCCGTTGCGCGGGTTGACCACCTGCGGCAGCGTGTCCAGCGCATGCAGCCCGTCCCAGGCGGTGGCCGGGTCGCTGCCGTCCACCGGCTTGCGGTAGTCCACGTGCGCATGGCGGATCGGCACGAACTGCGGATGCAGATAGGCCGTGGTGCCATCGGCATCGGCATAGAGCGTGTCGTTGGACGAGTTGGCCTGCAGCGCGGCGACCTTCATGAAGTCGGCGAAGCCGCCCGCCTTGGTGCGCAGGAACGACTGCTGCAGCGCCGCCACCGGCCGGTCCATCATGGCGAAGGCCACCCAGTGCGTGGCGTCCTGCGCGCGCACGATCGGCCCGTGGTGCGTGGCCCAGACGGTGAAGCTGCGCTGCGCCTGGCCGCCGGCCGCGGTGCGGTAGGACAGGGTGACCTGGCGCTGCTGCAGCGGCCGCAGCGTCTGGCCATCCCGGTAGCAGGGGCTGCCGTCGGCGCAGGGCGCCAGCGTCTCGACGAACTCGTCGACGTTGTCCACGCCGCTGCTGGTGTGCATCCAGCCGGCATGACGGTTGAAGCCCTGATAGACGAAGAACTGCCCCCAGGTCACCGCGCCATAGGCGTTCAGCCCCTCGTCGCTGCGCATCTGCAGCTCGGAGCGGAAGAAGTAGCTGGTGTGCGGATTGATCAGCAGCAGCGCGCGGCCGTCGGCGCTGTGCGAGGGCGCGATGGCGATGCCGTTGGAGCCGCTGGGCAGGCGCAGCTGCGGTTCGCGTTCCAGCAGCGTCATCGCCACCGGCTTGCGCTCGTGGAAGGCCTGCAGCTGGCTCAGCGCGATGCGCTCGATGTCGCCGCCGATGCTGCCTTCGCTGAAGCTCAGCGCCATCCACGGCTCGAAGTGGGTCAGCAGCCGCGGCTTCACCTGCGGATGAGCGGCCAGGTAGGCGTTGAGCCCGTCGGCCCAGGCCTGCATCAGCGTCTGCAGCCAGGCCGGGCTGGCCTGGTAGTCGGCCTGCAGTCGCGCCGGATCGTAGTAGAGCCGCTGGCGCAGGTCCTGCCACAGCATCGTCTCGCCTTCGACCTCGGCCAGTCTGCCCAGGTTGACCAGGTAGTTGGTCTCGATGCGGTTGAAGTCGTCCTCGGCCTGCGCGTAGATCATGCCGAACACCGCGTCGGCATCGGTCTTGCCGTGCACGTGGGCGATGCCCCAGGTGTCGCGGGTGATCTCCACCTGCGCGGCATGCTGCTGCCAGCGGGCGCGTTCGCCGGCATCGGGCGCGGCCAGGGCGGTGGACGCCGCCAGCCCCGAAGCGAGCAGGCTGGCGGTGAGGACGAGGGCGTGTCGGGACCTGCGGATCGAGCGGGGCAAGGGCATGGCGGCGGCGTGGTGGGGTGGCCCCGCATCCTAGCGCTCCCACCCCGTCCCGCGCCGCCGCAAGTGAAGCCTCTCAGCCCCCGCACCCTCCCTACCGTCGTTCCCGCGAACGCGGGAACCCATGGACGTTGACCGGAAGACCCAGCACCCAGGCCGTCCCCCCAAGAACGACGGTCAGGTACTCACCCTACGGACTCTGATACACCACATCGTCGATGGCGAAATCCACAGCCGCCGGCGGCGGATCGGACACCACCATGAAGGGCTGCTTCACCGCGGTCAGGTCCAGGTCGTAGAAGGCGCTGAAGGGAATCGTCACCTGGTGCCAGTTGCCGTCGCGCACCAGCCCGTAGCTGTTGCCGCCGTTGACGAAGTCCACCCAGCTGTCGCCGAAGGAGGTGTTGATGCCGATCTTGAAGGTGCCGGTGGCGTTGGTCTTCATCTGGAACCTGAGCGAGCCGCCGGCGTAGTTGCTGAAGTTCTTGAAGCCGCTGCTGATGCCCAGCCCGTACCAGTTGTTGGCCGCCGCGTGATACGACATCACCTGGCTGCCCTCATAGGCCGCCCCGTTGTTGGGCGTCAGGTTGTTCCACAGGTACAGGTCGGTGCCGTTGCCGTAGTCCAGCTGGCCGCTCAGGCCCGCGCGCTCGGAGAACAGGCCGAAGGTGCCGGCCGGGGCGGCGTGGTCCGCGCCGATATACAGCTCCGAGCCGGGCGTGTCCTGGTACAGGCGGATGTAGTCCACCTCCATCTTGCCGGGGATGGGTGCGGTGATGCCGGCCACGTCGTGGATGCCCGGGTAGTTGCCGCCGACGGCCAGGTTGAGCAGCAGGAACTGCTGGGCGTGGAACTCCTGCAGCGAGGCGCCCTGGATGTCGGAGATCGCGAACTCGAAGTACTGCTGCCCGTCGATGGACATGCGGATGTAGTTCGCGTCCCAGGTCAGCCGGTAGGTGTGGAAGTCGTTCTGCAGATCGACCGGGCTGTTGTAGTCGCTGCCGTAGTCGGCCTGCGAGCCGTTGTAGTCCCAGTGCACCGCAGCGCCGACGCGGCGGTTGGCCATGCCGTCGGCGATGGCCTGGGCCGAGCCGGCCTCCATCATGTCGATCTCGCCGCGCGCCGGCCACACGCCGACCGCGCCCAGCATCCAGTAGGCCGGCCACAGGCCGTTGCCCACCTGCGGGATCTTGATCCGCGCTTCCAGCGTGCCGTACTTGAAGTGCATGCGGCCCTCGGTCTTCAACCGCGCCGAGGTGAAGGGCATGCCGCCGAAGTCCTCGCGCCGGGCCTCGATGACCAGATGGCCGTTCTCCACGCGCGCGTTCTCCGGGCGGCTGGTGTAGTACTCCAGTTCGGCATTGCCCCAGCCGCAGTTGCCGATCTGGCAGCCGGTGCCGACGTCATAGGTCCATTTGTTGCCATCGATGGCGGTGCCGTCGAAGTTGTCTTCCCACACCAGCGTCTGGGCCTGCACCGCCGGTGCGTAGCTGGCACACGCGGCGCTGAGGATCACGGCGGACGACACCGCCAGGGCACGGAATGAGCGCATGGTCTATCTCCCTTGGATGATGGCGCGACCGCCTCCGCGGCGGGGCCAGCGCCGACGCTCCTCCGCGTATGACAGCGCTGTCAAAGCCTGTTTTCAGCCATGTGCGAATCCGCGGGCTCTGTCACAGCCACGCGTTCGCGACGCATGAAGAACGGCGTCGTTTTTGCCGAGTCTTGCTGCATGACAACAGCGATGACACATGCAAGTGTTTGAAGTGGAAGCGTTTACTGGCGCTTTGTCCCGGCTCGGCCCTAGCGCAGAATAGGGTTGCGATGTCCGCATCGGGCGGACGTGCGAACCAAGACAGGGACGTCCTGCATGTTGAAGTCCATTTTCGCTGCCGCGCTGCTGTACGCGGTCGCTGTTGCCGCACCCGCCGCAGAAACACCCGCAAGCGAAGCCTCGGTCAGGGAGCTGCTACAGGTCACCGACGTGCGCGCGTTGGTCCAGTCCATGGAAGGCCAGATCCGGGAAACCGTCGGGCAGAACCTGCAGCGTGCGACCCAGGGGCAGGCGCTCAATGACGCGCAGCGCGCCATCATCGACAGGACCGGCAAGAAGATGCTCGATGTCATGATGGAACAAATGCGCTATGACGTCATGGAGCCGGACTACGTCCGCCTCTACATGGAGAGCTTCAGTCAGTCCGATGTCGAGGGGATGCTCGCCTTTTATCGCTCGCCCGCGGGCCAGAGCATGCTGAAGAAGATGCCGGTGTTGATGAAGAATTCGATGGCCTTGATCCAGGAGCGGCTGCAGCTGCTGCTGCCTCGGATCCAGGAGATGCAGGGCGAGATGATCGAACAGCTGCGGGCAGCCAAATCCGGGGATGCGTCCGGCAAGGAATGAGGAGGGTGCGACCCGGCGTGCGCCGCGCATGGTGATGCACGCCATCGGCGCGGCGCGGGCCTGACGGCGCATAGGGCGTGTAGCGGGGCGGGTGGCGGGCCGGATGCTGCATTGCAGGCGACGCCCGCCTCCCGCCCAGCTTAGGCTTGACGGTCCCGAAGCGATGTCCGAGGCCTCCATGCCGTTTTTCCGTGTCTTCGCACTGGCCGCGCTGCTTGCGCTGCTGACCGCTCCTGCCGTCCACGCGCAGCCGCGCGGGTTCCTGCGCGCGCAGGGCACGCAGATCGTCGATGAGGACGGCAAGCCGGTGATCCTGCGCGGCATGGGCCTGGGCGGCTGGATGCTGCAGGAGGGCTACATGCTGGAGCTGCCCAAGTTCGGCGCCCAGCGCGTGATCCGCCAGCACATCGCCGAGTTGATCGGCCAGGACAAGACCCAGGCCTTCTACACCGCGTGGCTGGACCACCACACCACCAAGGCCGACATCGACGCGATGGGGGCGTGGGGCTTCAACTCGATCCGCCTGCCGATGCACTACGCGCTGTACACGCTGCCGGTCGAGGACGAGCCGGTCAAAGGCCGGCAGACCTGGATCGAGGACGGCTTCCGGCGCACCGACGCGCTGATCGCCTGGGCCAAGGCCAATGGCATGGTGGTGATCCTGGACCTGCACGCCGCGCCGGGCGGGCAGGGCAACGACCTCAGCATCGCCGACCGCGACCCGTCCAAGCCCTCGCTGTGGGAGGACCCGGCCGCGCAGGACAAGCTGGTCGCGCTCTGGGAGCAGCTGGCGCGCCGCTACAAGGACGAGCCGGCGGTCGCCGCCTACGACCTGATCAACGAGCCGAACTGGGGCTTCACCGATCGCGCCGACGTGCACGGCTGTAAGGAGACCGGCAACGCGCCGCTGCGCGCGCTGCTCGAACGCACCACGCGCGCGGTCCGCCGCATCGATCCGCGCCACATGATCGTGCTGGAGGGCAACTGCTGGGGCAGCAACTACGCCGGCGTGCTCGATGCGGGCCTGTGGGACGACAACCTGGTGCTGAGCTTCCACAAGTACTGGGACACGCCCGACCGCGCCAGCATCGCCAGGATGCTGGCGTTGCGCGACCGGCATCGGATCCCGCTGTGGCTGGGCGAGACCGGCGAGAACTCCAACGACTGGTACACCCGCACCGTGGCGCTGGCCGAGGGCCAGGGCATCGGCTGGAGCTGGTGGCCGCTGAAGAAGATCCGCTACAACAACCCGCTGCAGATCGTGCCCAATCCCGGCTACGACGCCCTGCTGGCCTACTGGAACGGCACGGGCCCCAAGCCCTCGCCGCAGGCGGCCGAGGCGGCGCTGATGCAGTTGGCCACGCACGATGTGGCCTTCGCCAACAACCTGCAGCATCCCGATGTGGTCGATGCGCTGCTGCGCGCGCCGCATTCGGACCGGGCGCGGCCGTTCAAACCGCACCTCGTCGAGGCCGCCGGCGGGGCCTGGGCCGCCGTGGACTTCGATCTGGGACCGGACGGCGTGGCCTATCACGGCCGCACGCCGGCCAACGAGTCGAGCGAGCCCGGCGGCCTGGTCTGGAATGCGCTGATGGCCTATCGCAACGATGGCGTCGACCTGGGCCGCGATCGCGACGGGCAGCTGCACGTGGCCGGCCTGCAGTCCGGCGAATGGCTGCAGTACACCTTTACCGCTGCCGTTGCCGGCCGCTACGACCTGACGCTGGACATGCAGGGCGCGGGCCAGGTGGCGCTGGTGCTCAACGGCGATGCGCAGCCGCCCGCGCAGGCGGCCGGCGCGTTCCGGGGGCTGGCGCTTCAGCCGGGCACCAACACCTTGCGCATCCGCTCCGAAGGCGCGGCGTTCGACCTGAAGACGCTGCGCTTCACGCCGGCGCGCTGAAGCCTCAGCGCGCCGGCACGCCGTCCTGCCACTGCGGCCAATGCGCGACGATGTGGTCGACCACGCGCGCGCCGACGGCCTCGATGTTGCGCACGGTCTCGGGGAAGCCGCCGGCGGTCTCGCCCGGCGCCGGGTCCAGATGCTGCAGCGTGGTCTCGTGCGGGTTGCCCTGGTCGAAGTTGACCGCGCCGCGCAGGCTGAGGATGCGATCGGTGCCGTGCGTGCGCTGGATCACCAGCGTCAGCGCGGCCGCCTCCATCTCGGTGATGACGTAGTCGTCGGCGCCGTAGAGTTTGGCGATGTACTGCGCCTGCCGCGACAGGCCGGGGCCATGGAAGAAGGTGTCGCCGGTCATGTGCGTGCCGGTGCCCACGAACGGCGCGCGCCGCGCGGCCGCGTCGGGATAGCGCAGGCGATACGCCCGTGCCGCGTCGGAATCGGCCAGCGGCACGCCCTGCGACAGCTGCATCGCCCAGCCCACCAGCGCCGGGTTGAGATGGAACACGCGATAGGCCTCGTAGCCCTTGCGCGGCATGAAGGTCGACGCGCCGGGCGTGTTCTCCTCCGGCGCCCAGCGATGCCCCAGGTCGTAGTCCACCAGCCAGCTGGCCCAGTTGACCTCGCCGATGGTGCCGCGCTGCGGCGGCGTGCCGCCGACGCCGGTCAGCAGGTAATAGCTATGGGAGAAGTCGAACGCGGGATTGAGCAGGATCGCCTGCATCGAGGCGGCGCTGTTGACCTTGCCCATGCCCAGCACCGCCCCGCACACGCCCTCGGCGTTGCAGTAGACCGGATTCAGGGCGCCGGGCACGGCGATGGGTTTGGCGTCGGCCCAGTAGCGCTCGTACCAGTGCTGGAACTCGCCGGCGCGGTCGCCGCTGTTGGCGCCGATCTCGAACATCGCCGCCACGAACACCTTGACCTGGATCGGCGCCGGCGTCGCGGCGTTCGCGCAGAGGCTGGTCAGCCCCGCCAGGGCGGTCAGGCAGGGCAACACCACACGGGCGATCAGGGAACGTGGCATCGGCAGGCTCGGACAGGGGAAAGGCGCGCCGGCAGCCCCGGCGCGAGGGCGCTCAGGCGCCGCGCAGGCGCAGGGTCAGGCCCTTGAGGAAGGCGCGCAGCAGCTGGTCGCCGCAGGGGCGGTAGTTCTTGTGGTCCGGCTGGCGGAACAGCGCCGAGAGCTCCGGCTTGGACACCGGGAAGCCGGCGGCCTCGAAGATCGCATGCATGTCCACGTCCTTGAGCTGGAAGGCCACGCGCAGCTTCTTCAGCACCAGGTTGTTGGTCACCCGCGTCTCCACCGGGCGCAGCGGCTGGCTCTCGTCGCGGCCGCGGAACTGCACGATCAGCCCGTCCAGCACGTGCGCCAGCAGCGCATCGCTGCACGGCGCGAAGCCTTCCTCGTCCTCCTTCTTCAGCGCGGCCTGCAGCTGCGCGCGATCGATGGAGAAGGCCGGGTCGGCCAGCTGTGCGATCTCGATGAGTTTGGGCTCGCTCAGATCGAGCATGTAGCGCACGCTGCGCAGGACGTCGTTGGTGATCATGGGTGGGGCTCGGCAGCAACGCCGCGTGTGCGGCAATCGCGCATTTTACGTCCTCGCGCGGACCCGCTCGTCACTCGCCTCGGCCGCGCAACAGCGAGGCCACCCATCCAACCCCCGTCGTTCCGCGAACGCGGGAACCCATGGACGTTCGCACTGAGCGCGGGACGCACCAGCTCCCGGTTCCCCTGGACAACGGCGCCCGTCACCCCTGGCCCGCGGGCACCGGCCCCGAAAGCGGCCCCAGCGCCCGAAACGCCAGGCGGTTGCGCCCGGCCCGCTTGGCGTCGTACAGCGCCGCATCGGTCGCTTCCAGCAGCGGCGCGGGATCCGGGCCCTCGACCTGCCACGTCGCGCCGACCCCGACGCTGACGGTGACGTAGGGCCCGGGCTCGGGCGCGTTCAATCGGCGCTGTTCGACAGCGGCGCGCAGCGCCTCGGCCATGGCCTGGGCGGCCGGCGCATCGGTGGATGGCAGGATCACCGCGAACTCCTCGCCGCCATAGCGCGCCACCACGTCCAGCGCGCGCGTGCAGCCTGCGGCCAGGGTCTGCGCGACCGCGCGCAGATGGGCATCGCCGACCTGGTGGCCGAAGGCGTCGTTGAGGCGCTTGAAGTGATCGATGTCGATCATCAGCAGCGCCAGCGGCTCGCCGGAGCGGCGCGCGCGCTGCCATTCGCGGCTCAGGGCGGCATCGAACTCGCGGCGGTTGGCCAGCCCGGTCAGCGTGTCCACGCGCGCCAGCGCACGCAGCTCCTCGCGTTCGGTCATGGCGCGCAGCTGCAGCAGCACGCTGCGCGCGCCATAGCCCAGCAGCGCGAACACGAAGCCGCCGATCGCCCAGCGCGGATGCCCGCCGACGATCATCGCCGAGGTGACCAGCACGCTGATGGGCAGCAGCAGCGGGCTGCCGGCGCGTACGATCGAGGCCAGCCGCGGCAGCTGCCAGTCGGGACGCGCATCGGGTACCGGGCGCAGCGCCAGCGACACCAGCAGCAGGAACGGCACGTCGATCAGCAGATCCCACAACGCCCCGAACTGGCCGTCCGCGGGTTCGCCGTGGTTGATGTAGGCCGCCACGCCCAGATAGACCCAGGCGAAGGCGGCCTGGCTGCCATGGAAATGGCGCTGGGCCGCGGTGCCGGCGGCCAGCCAGCGCAGCACCGAGAAGACGGCGATGAAGGCGTTCTCCACGTCCAGCATCAGGGCCAGCCGGTCCAGCCCATCCTCGCTGGCGCTGCTCAAGGTGGCGAAGGTGAAGGTGTGGACGAAGAACAGCAGGCCCAGCGCGATCGCCATCAGCGCATCGAGCAGGCGCAGCGGCCACCCTTCGCCCTGATGACTGGCCAGGACGAAGGTGAGCGGCACTCCGTAGAGCACGTACAGCAGGACGCTGGCACCGGAGGTGGACGAGGCGTTGCCCAGTACCGTGGTCTGCAGCATGTTGACGCCCATGCCACCGGCCCACAGCAGCAGGCCGATCGCCAGCGCGATCCAGCCGCTGGCCGCCACGTTGCGTCGGCTGCGCCACAGGCAGGCGGCCGCGGCCAGCAGCGGCGCGCCGAGCAGGAACGCGAACGACACCGCCTCGGCATGGGCGGGTAGTGCCCACATCGCCGCCGCGTGGATCAACAGATATAGCCAGGGCAGCATGCGCACGCCGTCGGGTCCTCCCTTGGCCTCACCATACGCGGCCGCGAGCGCGGCTCACAAGCCGGTGCGCCAGACACGATGCAGCGTCCCATCGCGCAGACGCGCCCGTCGCCGCCGCGGGCTTAGCATGGCCGCCCCCCGAGTCCGCACAGGTGTCTGCATGCCCGATTCCACGATGACCGCCATCGCCATCCGCGACGGCAAGGGCGCGGCCGACGCGCTGCATCCGGTGCAGGTGCCGCGCCCGGTGGCGGGCGAAGGCAAGGTGCTGATCCGCGTGCATGCCGCCGGCATCAACCGGCCGGACCTGCTGCAGCGTCAGGGCCACTATCCGCCGCCGCCCGGCGCGCCGGAGACGCTGGGGCTGGAAGTGGCCGGCGAGGTCGTCACGGGCGCCGGCCGCTGGCAGCCTGGCGATCGCGTGTGTGCGCTGCTGGCCGGCGGCGGCTATGCGCAGTACGTGGCGGTGGACGCGCGTCAGGTGCTGCCGCTGCCGGAAGGCTGCGACTTCGTCCATGCCGCGGCGCTGCCGGAGACGGTGTTCACCGTGTTCGCCAACGTGTTCGAGCATGGCCAGCTCAAGGCCGGCGAACGGCTGCTGCTGCACGGGGCCACCTCGGGCATCGGCGTGATGGCGATCCAGATGGCCAAGGCCGCCGGCGCGCAGGTGCTGGCCACCGCGCGCGGCGCGGACAAGGCCGCGCAGGCCCGCACGCTGGGCGCCGACATCGCGGTGGACACCCGCGCCGGTTCGTTCGTCGAGGCGGCCAAGGCGGCCGGCGGCGTCGATGTGTCCCTGGACATGGTCGGCGCCAGCGTGTTCGCCGACACGCTGGCGGTGCTCAACCCGCGCGGCCGCATCGTCTACATCGCCGCCCAAGGCGGCGGCACGCTGGAAGTGCCGATCATGGAGCTGATGCGACGCCAGGCCGTGCTGACCGGCTCGACCCTGCGCCCGCGCAGCGCGGAAGAGAAGGGCCGCCTGGCGGCCGAGATCGAGCGCCGCGTCTGGCCGTGGATCGCGCAGGGTCAGGTGAAGGTGCTGGTCGACCGCACCTTCCCGCTGGAGCAGGCCGCGCAGGCGCATGCCTATCTCGAAGCCGGCCAGCATCTGGGCAAGGTCGTGCTGACGATGGCGTGATCCGGTCGCCGCTTCGGCCCGCACGCGACGTGGCATCATCGCCATCCCCCACCGATTCGAATGCGCCCACGCTGCATGGCGTGCGGTGCCTGCACTGAGGAGCGGGGCATGCGGGTAGGCAGGGGGTGGGTGTTGGCGCTGTTGCTGGCGAGTGTGCCGCTGGCGCAGGCCCAGGCGCGGGCCGAACGGCCGGCGCAGGTGCGGATCGTCGAGCGGCCGGAAGGCTTCGTGCTGCTGGTGGACGGCCAACCGTTCTACGTCCGCGGCGCCGGCATGCGCGGCGACGCGCGCGAGCAGGATGCGCTGGCCGCGCGCGGTGGCAATGCCTTCCGCACCTGGCAGACCGGCGCCGACACCGCCCGGGTGAAGGCGATGCTGGACCACGCGCAGGCCAAGGGCCTGAAGGTGGCGATGGGCATCGAGGTCGCGCGCGAGCGGCATGGGTTCGATTACGCCGACGCCGGCGCCGTGGAGGCACAGCGCGCGCGCATCCGCGGCGAGGTGCTCGCCTGGAAGGACCATCCCGCCGTGCTGATGTGGGTGGTCGGCAATGAGCTGAACCTGGAATCGACCAACCCGCGCGTCTGGAACGCCGTGGGCGCGCTGGCCGACATGATTCACCGGATCGATCCGAATCATCCGGTGATGACCACCGTGGCGGGCCTGGACAAGCCGCTGGTCGAGGCGATCAAGGCGCGCGCGCCCGCGCTGGACCTGATCGGCATCCAGCTCTACGGCGACCTCGACCGGCTGCCGGAGAAGCTTCGCCAGAGCCAGTGGACCGGCCCTTATCTCGTCACCGAATGGGGACCGACCGGCCATTGGGAGAGCCCGCTCACCGCCTGGGGCGCGCCGATCGAGGACACGTCCACCGACAAGGCGCGGCTGCTGGCGCAGCGCTACCGCCAGGTCATCCAGGCGGACACGCGTCAGGGGCTGGGGTCGTTCGTGTTCCTGTGGGGCCAGAAGCAGGAGCGCACGCCGACCTGGTATGGCCTGTTCCTGCCGGACGGCACCACCACGCCGGCGGTGGATACCTTGCAGTGGCTGTGGACCGGCCACTGGCCGCGCAACCGTGCGCCGTCGATCCAGGCGCCGACGATCGATGGGCAGGGCGCGCGCGCCAGCGTCACCCTGGCGCCGGGCAGCGCGCATACCGCGTCGGCGCCCGCGCAGGATCCCGATGGCGATGCCCTGGACTATCGCTGGACCGTCCTGCGCGAGAGCCAGGCCACCAGTGTCGGCGGCGATCCGGAAACCGTCCCCGCCCAGGTCGATGTGGCCATCAGCGACACGGCCAACGGCGCGATGCGCCTGGTCGCACCGCAGGCGCCCGGCAACTACCGGCTGTTCGTCGAGGTCCGTGATGGCCAGGGACATTCGGCCACCGCCAACCTGCCGTTCCGGGTCGAGCTCACTGCGGAAAAGTGATCCGCACCGCCTCGGCGCTGCGTTCGGCCGGGCCGTGGAAGACCGCCTCGATGTTGTTGCCATCGGGGTCGAGGACGAAGGCCGCGTAATACCCCGGGTGATAAGGCCGCAGCCCGGGCGCGCCGTGGTCGCGGCCGCCGTGGGCCAGGGCGACCTTGTGGAAGGCATCGACCATGGCCGCATCGCGCGCCTGGAAGGCCAGATGATGGCGTCCGGTGAGTTCGCCGGTGGCCGCTGGGCTGTCGGCGCTGGAGACGAACAGCTCGTCCGCCCAGAAGAAGCCCGGCCCGGTGCCGCCGATGGGGATGCCCAGCGCGCCGAGCACGGCGCTGTAGAAGTCCTGGCTGGCATGCAGGTCGCGCACGACCAGATGCAGGTGGTCGATCAGGCGGCCGCGGAAGAGTTCCTGCGTTTCCATGGGAGCGCTCCGGCTGCGGTTGAAGTCGACCCAAGGTTTTAGCACTGCCACCGCGGCGGGCCCGTCACGCCGCTGACGGCCAGGACAGCACCCACCGCGTCGCGCTCATTCGTAGAACGCGTCGGAGGCGTCGATCTCCAGCCCGTTGGCCTTGGCGTAGGCGACCGCGGCGCGGCACGCGGCCAGCGCGACCGGGTTGTCTTCCAGATGCGACACCGGCGCGCAGCGCATGGTCAGCAGGTCGGCGTCGTGGCACAGCGACGCCGTGCCATCGGCCGTCACGCAGATGGTGTCGTCGCCCGAGGTGACGAAGTACAGCCGTTCGGTATTGCGTCCATAGAGATGGAAAAAAGCCATTGCACTCTCCTTGTGTTGAGCGCTGGCGACCACGGTACAGACCGCGGCCGACCAGCCTGTTCAGGCATTCTCACGAACCCCGCCGGAGCCCGAACCGTCATCCAGACTTCACTCCGACGCGACACCATCATGCGACGTTGGCCGACGTTCGCGACAGAGGTGCTGAATCGCGTCCCACCCGCCGTTTTTTGCGTCGCTCGCTTCGCCACCCTCGATCTGCCCCTTCGGCACCGCCGCCAGCGGTCGCCATCCGGCCGACGGGCGAGGCTCTGACGAGCACCCGAGCCTCACGGCAACCCGCGACCGCCTCCGCGCGACTGCCTGTCAGGTCAAGCGATTCACGCCGCCGTGGCGGCGCAGTTGGCGGCGCCTAGCCGACCTCTGCCAGCGTCGCCCGATCGCGCCCGGCGCGCTTGGCGGCATACATGGCCGCGTCGGCGCGCTGCAGCAGGCCGCGCGTGTCGCGGTCCTGCGGCAGCAGCCCGGTGATGCCGGTGCTGAGCGTGACGCGCAGCTCGGGCAGTCCCAGATCCCGGGCGATCGCATCGAGCGGTTCGCGCAGCGCGTCGATGCGCCGCAGGGCATGCGCCGGCTCGGCGTCGGGCAGCATGACCAGGAACTCCTCGCCGCCCATCCGCGCGACATAGTCCTGGCCACGGAACACCGCGCGCAGGGTCGCCGCCACGCGCTCCAGCACGCGGTCGCCCACGTCATGGCCGTAGCGGTCGTTGATGTCCTTGAAGTGGTCGATGTCCAGGAAGCAGACCGTCAACAGTCGGCCCTCCTGCTGGGCGCCGGCGCGCGCCTGGGCCAGCCGTTCCAGCGCCGCCCGGCGGTTGGGCAGCCCGGTCAGCGCGTCGGTCTGCGCCAGCAGGCGCATCTGATCGCGCTGCTGACGCAGGCTGCCCAGGCGCAGGGTCAAGGCCATGCTGGCGGTCAGGCCGAGCCAGACGCCGGTCACCATCAGCGTCTCCACTTCCCACAACGCCAGAAGGGTAGGCGCGAACAGCTCCAGCCCCGTGGCGAGCAGCAGTGGCGCCAGGCATGCCAGCGTGATCATCCCGCCGGGCTGCCGGCGGACCAGCGCCAGCACCGCGCGTGCGGCCAGCAGCACGCACAGCGCCACGAAGCCGACGCCATCGAGCAGCCAGATGGTCCGCAGGGCCGCCTCGGGCAGCACCAGCACCACCGCCGACAGCAGCAGGAACGCCACCGAGACCACGCCGGCGAGCCGATACACGCGCGACGAGGCCTTGCCCGGATCGCGCAGCATGCGCAGGGTCAGGCCGATCATCGCCGTCGGCAGGGCGGCGATCAGCCGCAGCGCCAACGCCTCGTCCAGCGGCAACCAGGGCCGCGGATAGGTCCACAGCCCGGACAGCAGGGCGATCCACAACGCAAAGGTCACCGCGCCGATCGCCGCGGACAAGAAAGCGCGCTCGCGCGTGGCGATGAAGGTGAGCAGGCAGGACAGCACCAGCGACAGCACCACCGCCAGGCAGGCCACCCGCATCGAGAAGCGCAGCGTGTCCTGGCGCTGCACCACGGCCGGTTCGCCCAGCATCACGATCGGCCGCCACAGCGGCAGCGCCGCCTGGTCGAACTCGACCTCGATCGGCTGCAGGTTGCCGCGCGGCGGCACCAGCACCGTGCCCATGCCGGTGCGGAAGCGCGAGTCCAGCGTGCGCGCGTCCAGCGGCGTGCCGCAGCGCTCGCGCGTGCCGTGGCGGATCTCCACCTGCCCCTGGTAGATGTTCATCGCCAGCGCCGCCTGCGGCGTGCCCGGCCAACCGCCGACGGGCGGCGCCAGCGGAATGCGCACATGGCCGGGGCGGTGCTGGTGGCGGCAGGGATCGATGTGTTCCTCGGCCAGCGCCGGCTGGCCGGACACCACGAAGGCCCGCGGCTGCGACGCCGGCGCGCAGGCGGCCAGCCCGAGGACCAACAGCAGGACCAGGCACAGCAGCCGGGAAAGACGCGACGCCAGGTCGGAGGTCATGGGCTTGGCAATAAGCGCCGCCACGCGGCGGACGACCATGGTATCGGCTGGCGCCAGCCGATCTGCAGTCCGGCGTGCGATCCGTGTGCGCGCCGGCCCGGTCAGGCCGGCCGGGCTTCGCTCAGGGCTTGGCGGCGGCCCGCGCCGGGAAGGCGAAGGTCGCCACCACCGGGAAGTGATCGGACGGATAGCGCGCACCGTCGTGGTCGGTCAGCGTGGCCACCGTCAGCGGCTGCAGGCCGCGGTAGAGGATCCAGTCGATGCGCTTGTCCGGCGTGCCGGTGAAGTCGTGGAACGTGCGGTCCGGCCCGCTGTGCGAGGGCGCCGTTTCCCAGCTGTCATGCAGCAGCGTGGTCAGGGTGGCGTGCGGCGCGGAGTCCGGCGTGGTGTTGAAGTCGCCGGTCAGCACGATCGGCTCGTCGGCCGGCAGCGCCTTGAGCCGCTGCGCGATCAGCTGCGCGCACTTCACCCGCGCGGCCTCGTCCTGGTCGCGGTAGGGGAAGTGGGTGTTGTAGAGCACGAAGGTGCGCCCATCGGCGATCCGCTCGAAGCGCGCCCAGGTCACCATGCGCGGCAGCGGATGGCCCCAGCTGATGCTGCCCGGCACCTCCGGCGTGTCGGACAGCCAGAAGTTGCCCGAATCCAGCACCTTGAGCGCGTCCTTGCGATAGAACACGCCCATGTGCTCGTCCTCGTCGCCGCCGCGCCGGCCCTGGCCGAACCAGGCGTACTGCGGCAGGCGCGCGGCCAGATCGTCGGCCTGGCGCGTGACCAGCTCCTGGGTGCCCATCACGTCCGGCGCCTGCTCGGTGACCACGCGCGCGAGCAGGTCGCGGCGGTTCTCCCAGCGGTTCTCGTTGGTGTCCGCCGGCGTGCGCACGTTGAAGCTCATCACCTTCAGCGTGGCCGGCGCGGCGGCGAAGGCCTGCGCCAGCGGCAGGCCGATGAGCAGCAGGAGCAGCATGCGCGCCTGGCGATGACGTGCGAGCAGCAGGCGGAAGGCGGGAGGCAGCAGACGGGACAGGGGCATGGGACCGGAGCAGGCAACGCGACGGGCGTCATGGTCCGGCAAACGCGCGCCGCGCGAAACGCGGCGAAAGTCGCAAGGCGAAGGCCTACCTCCGGCAGGCAGTCCGCGATTTATTGAACTGCATCACATATTCGCCGACCCGCCGCACTGGCGCGCCGATCACGCGCCCCAGCTGGCGTGGAAGCTGCCCGGCGCATCGACGCGCTCGAAGGTGTGCGCGCCGAAGAAGTCGCGCTGGGCCTGGATCAGGTTGGCCGGCAGGCGCGCGCTGCGGTAGCCGTCGTAATAGGCGATGGCCGAGGCGAAGCACGGCACCGGGATGCCGGCCTTGACCGCCGTGGCCACCACCTCGCGCAGCGCGCCCTGGTAGTCGGCGGCGATCTTCTGGAAATACGGCGCCAGCAGCAGGTTGGCCAGCCTGGCGTCGGCCGCGTAGGCGTCGGTGATCTTCTGCAGGAAGCGCGCGCGGATGATGCAGCCGGCGCGGAAGATGCTGGCGATCTGGCCGTATTGCAGGTCCCAGCCGTATTCGTCCGAGGCCGCGCGCATCTGCGCGAAGCCCTGCGCATAGGACACGATCTTGCTCAGGTACAGCGCCTTGCGCACCGCCTCGACGAAGGCCGCGCGATCGCCGTCGAACGCGGGCGCATCCGGCCCGGCCAGGATCCTGGCGGCTGCCACGCGCTCGTCCTTCAGCGCCGACAGCACGCGGGCGAACACCGACTCGGTGATCAGCGGCAGCGGCGTGCCCAGGTCCAGCGCGCTCTGGCTGGTCCACTTGCCCGTGCCCTTCTGCGCGGCGCGGTCGAGCACCTTGTCGACCAGATCGCCCTCGCCGCGATCGTCGCGCTTGCGCAGGATCGTGGCGGTGATCTCGATCAGGTAGCTGTCCAGCTCGCCCTGGTTCCACTGCGCGTAGGTGTCGGCCAGCTCGGCGTTGGACAGGCCGAGCACGTGCTTGAGCACGGCATAGCTCTCGGCGATCAGCTGCATGTCGCCGTACTCGATGCCGTTGTGGACCATCTTGATGTAATGGCCAGCGCCGTCCGGGCCGATGTAGGCCACGCACGGCGTGCCGTCCTCGGCCTTGGCGGCGATCTCGTTGAGGATCGGGGCAACCAGGTCGTAGGCGTCCTTCGGACCGCCGGGCATGATCGAGGGCCCCTTGAGCGCACCTTCCTCGCCGCCGGACACGCCGGTGCCGATGAAATGCAGACCGGCCTGGGCCAGCTCATCGTTGCGCCGGCGCGTGTCCTGGAAGAAGGTGTTGCCGCCGTCGATCAGCACGTCGCCCTTGGCCAGCAGCGGCTTGAGTTCGGCGATGACCGCATCGGTGCCGGCGCCGGCCTTGACCATCAGCAGGATGCGGCGCGGGGTTTCCAGCGATTCGACGAACTCGGCCAGCGTATAGCTCGGCACCAGGCCGGCATCCGGATGTTCGGCCATCACCTCGTCGGTCTTCTCGCGGCTGCGGTTGAAGATCGAGACCTTGTGCCCGCGGCTGGCGATGTTCAACGCCAGGTTGCGGCCCATGACCGCCATGCCGACCACGCCAATGGGTTGCTTGCTCATATGCGCTCCGATTGCCTGGACGGCACTGCAGGAAGGGGGCGCGCATGATAACGAGCGCGTCAGGCGATGCATGTCTGCACCGCGCCGCGCGCGCAACCGCGGTGCCCGCCGAGGCCAAACCGACCGCGCGCTCTCGCGGCGGTGACCATGCGGACAGGCCGTGGCCGGTTTCAGCACGGCTTCAATCCGGCCCGCACAGGCTCCAGGTCACTCTCCCTAGCCGATGCCCACCATGGACTGCCCCGTCTGCAAGACCACCGCGCTGATGATGTCCGAACGTCAGGGCATCGAGATCGACTACTGCCCGCAATGCCGCGGGATCTGGCTGGACCGGGGCGAGCTGGACAAGCTGATCGACCGGGCCAGCCCGGAGCCGCCCGCGCGCCAGGTCGCCGCGCCGCCTCCGCCGCCGGCCGCCGCCTACGGAGCGCGTGCCTACCCGCGGCATGACCACGATCGCCGCCACCGCGACACAGGCCACGACGGCTATGGTCGCAAGCGCAAGAAGGAGGGTTTTCTCTCCGACCTGTTCGACTTCTGAAGCCGTTTCCAGCCTCGCGCGTCCCGCCTGCGACGTTGGCATGAGGCGAAGCGACCTTCCGGCCTCTTGAACGGCGCGCTGACGGACCGCATGTCATGCTCTGGCAGCGTCGCGAATGCTGTTGGATGCGCTAAGTGGCTGATTGCCAAGGACCTGGCAGCAGATGTGAACGGATTTCCAAAAATGAATGCAATGTAACAGATGTCGCGATGATTGTTCCCTTGGTAGAACGAAGGGAACCATCCCGCGCCTTAGCAGTCCAACCCCCACATTGCTAAAATCGCTGCCATGACCCAGACCTCCGCTGCCACCGCCCTGGTGGCCAACAACCTCCCGATTCCCAGCCCGCTTGGCTCGCTGGACGCCTACATCGGCGCCGTGCACCAGATTCCGGTGCTCACGGTCGACGAGGAGCAGGCGCTGGCCCACCGTTTCCGCGACGAGGACGACCTCGACGCCGCGCGCGAGCTGGTGCATTCGCACCTGCGCTTCGTCGTGCACGTCGCCCGCGGCTACAGCGGCTACGGCCTGCCGCTGGGCGACCTGATCCAGGAAGGCAACATCGGCCTGATGAAGGCCGTCAAGCGCTTCGACCCGGACATGGGCGTGCGCCTGGTGTCCTTCGCGGTGCACTGGATCCGTGCCGAGATGCACGAGTTCATCCTCAAGAACTGGCGCATCGTCAAGGTCGCCACGACCAAGGCGCAGCGCAAGCTGTTCTTCAACCTGCGCAAGTCCAAGACCCGCCTGGGCTGGATGAACGCGGCCGAAGTCAGCGCCGTGGCCAAGGACCTCAACGTCTCCGAGCGCGAAGTGGTGGAGATGGAGTCGCGGCTGTCCGGTCGTGACATCGGCTTCGATGCCCCGTCCGACGAGGACGACGACCACGCCCCGCCGTCGCCGGCCGCCTATCTGATGGCCAACGAGGAAGATCCCTCGCAGGCCTACGAGCGCGCCGACAGCGAGGACAACCAGCTCGAGCTGCTGCGCGAAGGCATGGCCAATCTCGACCAGCGCTCGCGCGACATCATCGCCCGCCGCTGGCTGGACGCCGATGCCAAGGTGACGCTGCAGGAGCTGGCCGACGAGTACGGCGTCTCGGCCGAGCGCATCCGCCAGATCGAGGCCAACGCGCTGAAGAAGATGAAGGCGCTGTTTACCGCCTGATCGAGGCCGTCGCCTCGATGATCGAAGAGCCCCGCTCCTGGCGGGGCTTTTTTGTGGTGCTTCGCCGAATCGGACTCGCTCGGTGATTGAAGGTTCTGACTTCGGGTGGGCAGCGGTCCGGCGGGCGGCGTCCGCTTTTCCCTCAATCAGGGCATCCTGCCCTGATTCGGGCGCTCGGCTTCCTGCCTCGCTCGTCGCGGCCACCGCCCGCCGGCCCGCCGCCTCGCGCGTTGAGTCATCGGGCTTCGATTCAAAGGCGTTGCGCAAACGCTCTGCCCCCTCCCTTTCGCCGCAGGCGAAGGGGAGGGCCGGGGAGGGGTGCTGTTGCTCTTGCTTCGGCGGCTTGACCGGTAAAGCCTTAAGCCCTCCCTCTCAAGCGCTAGCCGCGATTTAGAGCTCCCCTGCGCTGTGCGCAAGGGAGGGGTTCTCGAACGACCGTGCAAACTGAAATCGGACGGGTCGAGGCTGGTCGGCGGAGTAAGTGCATAGGCTGCGCGACAAGCCGAAGGACTCTCTTGTTGTGTCTGCGGGCGGCGCCCAGGCAAGGGCACTGCAGTCAGCCCTGACAATCGTGTAATCGCGATTTCAAGATTCATTCTCATTTGCTAAGCTGCCGCGCATCCGGTCGCCGCCGCGCGCGGCGACACGCGAAGTCCGTCCTCGTCCTACACATGCCCGCCTCGCGGGCGTGATCGGTGGTGTGCGGCTTTGCCAGATTCGCCCCAGCCGTCGCCAGGGCATCACCCCCTGACCGAGGCTGTTCGAGATGACTCCTGCTGCGCGTCGCACGCTCCGTGCGCCTGTTACACGTCCCCTGCGCCTGGCCCTGCTGGCCGCGCTGGCCAGTTCCCTGCCTGCCCATGCGCAGCAGGCCGAGACCGACCAGGACGCCGACACCACCCTAGACACGCTGCACGTCACCGCCGAGCAGATCGCCAAGCAGGCGCTGGGCACCTCGATCATCACGCGCGAGGACATCGAGCGCCGGCCGCCGGCCAACGACCTGTCCGACCTGCTGCGGACCATGCCGGGCGTCAACCTGACCGGCAACAGCGCCTCGGGCGCCTACGGCAACAACCGCCAGATCGACCTGCGCGGCATGGGGCCGGAGAACACGCTGATCCTGATCGACGGCCGCCGCGTGAGCGCGCGCGATTCGGTGCGGATGGGCGTGGCCGGCGAACGCAACAGCCGCGGCGATACCAACTGGGTGCCGGCCGAGGCGGTCGAGCGCATCGAAGTGCTGCGCGGCCCGGCCGCGGCGCGCTACGGCTCCGGCGCGGCTGGTGGCGTGGTCAACATCATCACCAAGCGTCCCACCGGCGACCTGTCCGGCAGCATGACGCTGTACGGCCTGGTGCCGGAGCACAGCGACGAGGGCGGCAGCCAGCGCGCCGGGTTCACCCTGAGCGGACCGCTGGCGCGCGATCTGTCCTTTCGCCTGTACGGCAACCTCAACAAGACCGATGCCGATGCGCCGGACATCAACAGCGCGCATTCCCGCAGCGGCGTCGCCGCCGCCGGCCGCGAGGGCGTGCGCAACAAGGACATCAACGGCCTGCTGCGCTGGGACGCCAGCGACGCGCAGGTGGTCGAGGTGGAGTCCGGCTACAGCCGCCAGGGCAACATCTTCGCCGGCGAATATCTCAACAACTCCAACGCCACCGTGGTCAGCAAGGTCGGCGACGAGACCAATGTGATGACCCGCCGCGATGCGGCGCTGACCCATCGCGGCAAGTGGGACTTCGGCACCTCGCGCCTGACGGTGTCCTATGCGCAGACCGACAACGACCGCATCGCCGAAGGCCTGGCCGGCGGACCGGAGGGTTCGCTGTCGACCACGCCGGTGTGGACCCGTTCGACCCTGCGCGACGTCGCTGCCGACGGCGAGATCAACGTGCCGACCCTGCTCGGCGGCGTGGACAACATCTGGACGGTGGGATTCGAGTACCGCAAGAGCCGGCTGGACGATCCGTACTCGGTCTCGCAGGCGGCCCCCGGTGTGGTCGGCATCGATCCGAGCGGCCGCAACGGCAAGACCGACGAGCAGGTCAGTGCGGTGTTCGTCGAGGACAACCTCTACGCCACCGAGCGGCTGACCCTGACGCCTGGCCTGCGTTTCGATCACCACAGCGCGTTCGGCAACGAACTCAGCCCCAGCCTCAACGTGCAGTACAGGCTGGCGCCGGACTGGCTGATCAAGGGCGGCGTGGCGCGCGCGTTCAAGGCGCCCAACCTGTACCAGGCCAACCCGAATTACCTCTACTACACGCGCGGCAACGGCTGCCCGAGCTACTACGTCGGCGTCGGCACCGGCGGCTGCTACATCCAGGGCAGCGCGGACCTGGATCCGGAGACCAGCATCAACAAGGAGATCGGCATCGAGTGGCTGCCCGACACCGGCTACCACGCCTCGCTGACCTACTTCCATAACGACTACGACAACAAGATCGTGGCCGGCTACAGCGACTACTACCAGACGCCGGGCCGGGCCTTCGTCTATCAGTGGGTTAATGCCTCCAAGGCGCTGGTGCAGGGCGTGGAGGGCAATCTGAAGCTGCCGCTGCTCGGCGATCGCGGCGATACGCTGAGCTGGGATACCAACCTGACCTGGATGATCGACAACAAGAACGAGGCCACCGGTCAGCCGCTGTCGGTGATCCCCAAGTACACGCTCAACTCGACCCTGGACTGGCGCGTGACCCAGCGCCTGTCCTTGGCGCTCATGGCCACCTTCTACGGCAAGCAGGAGCAGGCGCGGCTGGACCGTAACAGCGAGGCGATCTGCGGCGCGGCCGGGCTGCCGGTGTGCGACACGCTCGGCGCCTACCAGCTGTGGAGCACCAGCCTGCGTTACCGGATCACGCGCGATGTCAGCCTCGGCCTGGGCGTGAACAACCTGGCCGACAAGCGCATCTTCCGCGAAGGCAGCCGCGCCAGCAGCGCCGGCGCGCAGACCTATAACGAACCCGGTCGCGCGTACTGGGCCAGCCTGCGGTTCGGCTTCTGATGCGCGCGCTCGCCTCCTGCCTGGGCGGCCTGTTGCTGCTCGCGCTCGTTGCCGCGCCGGCATGGGCCCAGCCCGACCTCACCCGCACCACCGGGCCGACGCTGGCCGACACCGGTTCGCGCGCCTACGCCTTCCATGTGCTCAGGTTCGTCTCGGCCGATGGTCAGCGCCATTACCGCGTGCGCGTGGCCGTGCCGAAGACGCCGGCGCCTGCCGGCGGCTTCCCCGCGCTGTATCTGCTCGATGGCAACGCGGCGCTGATGGAGCTGGACGAGGCCGCGCTCGAACGGCAGCGGGCTGGCGGGCATGCGCCGGTGCTGGTCTTCATCGCCACCGACAACGACCTGCGCATCGACAGCGCCGCGCGTTCCTACGACTACACGCCGACGCCGGCCGATGGCGCGCAGGAGGACGCGCTGGGCCGGCGCAGCGGCGGCGCCGATGCGTTCCTCGCGCTGATCGTCGATCAGGTGCGTCCGGCCGTGGCCCGGCTAGCGGCGTTGGACCCGGCACGGCAGACGCTGTGGGGACATTCCTACGGCGGGCTGTTCGCGCTGCATGCGTTGTTCACCCGGCCGCAGGCGTTCGACCGCTATGTCGCGGTGGATGCCTCGCTGTGGTGGGGCAGCGGCCAGATTCTCGAAGAGGCCGCGCGCTTCCAGGCCAAGGCGCTGCCGGCGCCGGCAGCGCTGCTGATGCTCAACGGTCGCGGCGCGCAGGAACGCGCCGCGCCGCGGGCCGCCGATGCGGCGCGCAGCCAGGCGATGCAGGCGGCGCGGATGCATCTACCCGCCGATGCGCCGGACACGCTGGCCGCGCAGCTGCGCAAGGTGCCCGGGCTCACGGTGGAGCAGAAGATCCTGCCGGGGCTCTCGCATGGGCAGACGCTGGGCGCCTCGCTGCAGCAGGCGATGGATTTCGCTGGCGCGCCGTAGGAGGGGTGCGCCACTTCCAGCGCGCGCTGTTCCCGCAGACGCCGGGATCGGGTGCGTGATCGCATCGCGTCCCGGCTTCAGCCGGCGCCCGCAAGCCGCACAGAACTCAACGTCGTCGTTCCCGCGAACGCGGGAACCTAGCGCCTTGGGGCTTGCTGAGCGAACGTCCATGGGTTCCCGCTTTCGCGGGAACGACGGTAGGTGGGTTCTTGCCGCGGATTTGATGACACGCATCGGCCCGCGCTAAGCGGGCCGATGCGCAGCTCAGTCCGCCGCGCGGTGCGGTTCCGGCGCGAGGTCCTGCACGGCGTGGTCGGGCACGGTCTCGCGCGGGGCCTGGCCGAAGATGATGCGGGCCGCGCGCTGGTAGCTCCAGTACGCCATGGCCCAGTTGACCAGCACCACGAAGCGGTTGCGGAAGCCGATCAGGAAGTACACGTGCGCGGCCAGCCAGAACCACCAGGCCAGCGGCCCGGACAGCTTGAACCGGCCCACGTGCACGATCGCCGCCATGCGGCCGATCGTGGCCAGGTTGCCGTAGTCGCTGTACTTGAACGGCGTCACCGGCTTGCCGGCCAGGCGCAGGCGCAGGCTCTTGGCGATGTAGCGGCCCATCTGCTTGGCCGCCGGCGCCACGCCCGGCACGGGCTTGCCGTCGGCCTGGGTGACGGCGGCCAGGTCGCCGCCGACGAAGATGTCCGGATGGCCCGGCACGCTCAGGTCCGGGCGCACCAGCACGCGTCCGGCGCGGTCCAGCGGCACGCCCAGACTGCGCGCCAGCGGCGAGGCGGCCACGCCGGCGGCCCACACCACCGTGCGCGCGGCGAAGGTCTGCCCGCCCAGCGTGTAGCCGTGTTCGTCGATGTGGGTCACCGGCGCGCCGGTGCAGACCTCGACGCCCAGCTTCTCCAGCTGCGCGCGCGCCTTGTCGGTGAGGTCCTCGGGGAAGGACGGCAGCACGCGCGGGCCGGCCTCGATCAGGCGCACCCGCGCCTGGGTCGGATCGATATGGCGGAACTCGTGCTTGAGCGTGTGCCGGGCGATCTCGGCCAGGGTGCCGGCCAGTTCGACCCCGGTCGGGCCGCCGCCGACGATGGCGAAGTGCAGCCAGGCCGCGCGCTTGGCGGGGTCGGGCTCGGCCTCGGCGCGTTCGAAGGCCACCAGCATCTCGCGGCGCAGGCGCAGGGCGTCGTCGAGCGTCTTCAGGCCCGGCGCGTGCTCGGCCCAGGCGTCGTTGCCGAAGTAGGCATGGCCGGCGCCGGTGGCCAGCACCAGCGTGTCGTAGCGCAGGCTGGTGCCGTCGGCCAGTTCGATGGTGTGCGCGTCGGGCAGCAGGCGGGTGACCTCGCCCAGCTGCACCTCGACATTGCGCTGGTCGCGCAGGATGTGGCGCAGCGGCGCGGCGATGTCCGGCGCGGACAGGCCGGCGGTGGCCACCTGGTACAGCAGCGGCTGGAACAGGTGGTGGTTGTGGCGGTCGATCAGGGTGATGCGCACCGGTGCGTCGTCGAGCGCGCGCGCGGCCCACAGGCCGGCGAACCCGCCGCCGACGATGACCAGATGGTGTGTTGAAACAGACATGAGCAACAGACTTGGAAACGGGGGGAGAGACGGGCGCCGGTGAGGCACCGCACGCCCCATCCTGTCACAGCCGGGTCGGCCTGGCGCTGAAGTCAATTCAACTTCTTGCTAATACGGCGCCGGATCGCACCGCCAGACGCAGCGCGATATCCAAACTTCACAAGCAACCTCCCTCACCGTCATTCCCGCGAAAGCGGGAATCCAGGGACTTTTCGCCCCGAACGCCGGAAACCCCAACCTCCCGCCCGCGCGAACCAACGCCACCGCTCCCACTCCCCACTCAATACAGATCCGTCGGATCCACATCCAGCGACCAGCGCACGCGCCGGGCCTCGGGCAGCGCCTCGACCTGCGCCAGCGCGGCCTGCAGCGCGGCGTGCAGGCGCGGGCGCTGGGCCGAGGAGAGCAGCAGCTGCATGCGCTGGAAGCCGGCGCGGCGCGGCATCGGCGCCGGCATCGGGCCGTGCAGCTCCAGGCCGGCATCGGCCTGCGCCAGCGCCGCGCGCACCGCGCGCAGGAAGGCCTGGACGTGCTCGATCTGCTTGGCCTCGGCGCGGAACATCGCCAGGTGCGCGAACGGCGGGAAGCCGGCCTCCTCGCGCTGGGCCAGCTCGGCCTGGGCGAAGGCGCGATAGCCGCCGGACAGCAGCGTCTCCAGCAGCGGATGACCGGGATGGTGGGTCTGCAGCCACACCTGGCCGGGGCGCGCGGCGCGCCCGGCGCGGCCGGCGACCTGGATCAGCAGCTGGGCGAGCTTCTCGCCGGCGCGGAAATCGGCCGAGAACAGGCCCTCGTCCACGCCGACCACCACCACCAGCGTCAGCAGCGGCAGGTCGTGGCCCTTGGCCAGGATCTGCGTGCCGACCAGGATGCCGGGCCCGTCGCCGAGCGTGGCGAAGGCCTGCTCCAGCGCATCCTTGCGCTGGGTCGTGGAGCGGTCGATGCGCAGCACCGGCACTTGGGAAAAGGTATCGGCCAGCAGTTCCTCCAGCCGCTCGGTGCCCACGCCCTGCGGCTGCAGCGCCAGCCCGCCGCAGTCCGGGCAGGCCAGCGGCGCGCTCTGGCGATGGCCGCAGTGGTGGCACTGCAGGCGGCGGCCGGCGGCGTGCACCGTCATCGGCGCGTCGCAGCGATGGCAGTGCGCACTCCAGCCGCAGTCGTGGCACAGCAGCACCGGCGCGTAGCCGCGGCGGTTCTTGAACACCAGTACCTGGCCGCCGGCCTGCAGCTGCGCGGCGATGGCCGCCAGCGTGTCGGGCGACAGGCCCGCAGCCAGCGGGCGCTTGCGCACGTCGACCACGCGCACGCTGGGCGCCTTGGCCGCGCCGGCGCGCGTGGACAGACGCAGATGCGCGTAGCGGCCGGCCTGGGCGTTGTGCAGGGTCTCCAGCGAGGGCGTGGCGCTGCCCAGGACCACCGGCACGTCCAGCGCCTTGCCGCGCACCAGGGCGAAGTCACGGGCGTGGTAGCGGATGCCGTCCAGCTGCTTGTAGCTGCCGTCGTGCTCCTCGTCGATGACGATCAGCCCGGCCTCGGGCAGCGGCACGAACACCGCCGAGCGCGTGCCCACCACGACGCGGGCCTCGCCGCGCAGGCAGGCGGCCCAGGTCAGCGCGCGTTCGCCGTCGGCCAGGCCCGAATGCAGCGCGTACACCTCCACGCCCAGCCGCGCCCGGAAGCGCGCCAGTGTCTGCGGGGTCAGGCCGATCTCCGGCACCAGCACCAGCGCCTGCCGGCCGCGCGCCAGGCAGGCGGCGATGGCGTGCAGATAGACCTCGGTTTTGCCCGAGCCGGTCACGCCCTCCAGCAGGATCGGGGCGAAGCCCTGCGCGGGGATGGCGGCCACCGCCGCCTGCTGTTCGTCGTTGAGCACCGGGCCGGGCTGGGGATCGCGCGCGCGGCTGCGCGGCGGCTGGGCGAGGCGCTCGGCCAGGCCGCGCTGCTGCAGGCTGCGCGCGGCGGTGCGCCAGCCGGGGTGGAGGTCGTCGAGCTGCCATTCGGCCAGGCCTTCGCCGCGCAAGCGCTCGGCCAGCAGGCGCGGCTGGCTGCCGGCGCGCAGGCGGTCCAGCGCGGTCATGCCGGCCTCGGTCAGGCGCCAGCCCCAGGCCTCGCGCACCGGCAGCGGCTCGCCGTGGCGCAGAGGGCCGGGCAGGGCGGTGGCCAGCACCTCGCCCAGCGGGGCGTGGGTGTAGGCGGCCAGCCACTGCAGCGAGCGCGCCAGCTCGCCGGCCAGCAGCGGAGCCCGATCCAGCACGGCCAGGGCGGTGCGCAGTTCGCCCGAGGAGGCGCCGGCGGCGACCACCTCGACCACCACGCCGACCAGTTCGCGATTGCCGAACGGCACCCGCACCCGCCGGCCGACATCGTCCTGGCCGACGGCGTGGCCGGGGGGCGGCAGGTAGTCGAAGGCCTGCCGCAGGGGAACGGGCAAGGCGACACGGAGCAACGGGGCGGACATCGCGGGCAAGTGTAGGGCACCGGTCAAATCGCACCGCCGGTTGTGCAGTTGCGGCAGGAACCTGTCTGCCAGGTGACGAAACCCACGCAACTGGCCGACACACATGGGAAAACCGCCTTATCCACACCGCCTGTGGATAAGGCTGTGCATCACGCCGCTGCTCCACGCCAAATCAGCCGTCTTTTCTGGGCGGGCGTCATATTGGTGAAAAAAACGCCAAGGCCAATTAGTCAATTAAAATCAATCACTTGAGCGTGGAACAGGCGAAAAGTGGGCCGTTGTGGAGGCGGCCGAAGGGCCCGGATGACGCCGCTTTGGATGCTGTGCACAACCATCGATTCGTCAAGCCCCGAAGAATCCCGGGAAATTTGAATGTTTGGCCAATGTCAAGGGTTTTGTTGACGAACCCAACCGGACCGTCGCCGCCTATCATGCGTATGTCACACGCCGCCGCCGATCGATCCTGACTTGAATACGCCCGCCGATGTCCCCGCCGCGCTCTCAGCCTTCCTGCGCGGCGTCGAACGCCGCGGCATCGTCCTGGCCGAGCTGCAGTGCGGCCGCCGCGAGACCGGCGAGATCGCCATGGCCGCGGCCCTGCGCGCCTTCGGCCAGTACGCCAGCGAGCAGCCGATGGCCGAGTGGCCGCGCGGCTTCTGGTCGCTGCTGGCCTCGGCTCCGCCGCTGCGCCAGGCCCACCCCGAGGCGCGCTGGCCGCAGGAGATGGACTGGCTGGCCGACCTCTCCGACAGCGACCGCCTGGCCCTGCTGCTGCGCCTGGCCGCCGGCCTGGACGAGGACGACGCGGCCGCCGTCATGGGGGTCAACCAGGTCGGCTATCGCGGCGCGCTGACCCGCGCCTGCCCGCGCGACGAGGCCGGCCAGCCCGACGCGGCCGCCTGGCGCGCGCTGGCCGAGGCGATCCAGCAGCATCTGCGCGCGCTCTCGCCCGAGCGCCTGGCCCATTTGAGCCGGCTGCGCGAGGCCCTGGCGCCGGACGTGCCCGAGCCGACGCCGGCGCCGGTCAGCGTGGCGCCCGAGCCGGTCCGGAAGCCATCCCCGTCGCCCGCACCGCGCCGCCCCCGTTCGGCGGCCGCAAGGCGTCCCTTCCCGTGGCGCCAGGTGCTGATCGCCGCCGCCGTCCTGCTGGTATTGGCCGCCATCGCCGGCGGCTGGTGGTACCTGCACCAGGGCCGGCTGGCCGCACCGGCGACCGTCGGCGCCCAGGGCGGCGGGGACGGCGCCCAGCCGCTGCGCGACGAGGCCCAGGTGCAGGTCGAGCCGCTGTCGCGCGACGACGAGGCCGACAAGCGCTTCAGCCAGGCCGAGGCGGTGCTGACCCATCCGGATTTCGACGCGCTGATGGACCCGCAAGGGCTGGCGCTGGCGCAGCGGGCCGGGTTCCTGGCCTGGTACGCGGCCGCGCCGCAGGACCGTCAGCGCGAGGCCGCCGAGGCCATGAACGCCCCTGCGGAGGCTCGCGATGCGGCGCAGTAAGCCCCTCGTGGCCCTGGCCGTGGCGGCCGTGCTGGGCCTGGCGACCTCGGTGCTGCTGGCCCAGGCGAGCGACGAGCAGGCGCTCACGCCAGCGATCCAGGTCGCGCGCGCCGCGCGCCTGGCGGCGCTGAGCACGCCGGCGCGGCACGCCTTCGCCGACCGCATGGTCGCCTGGGACCGTCTGCCGCCGCTGGAGCGCGCCAGGCGCCGCGCCGAGTACGCCGACTGGCTGGCCCTGGACCCGGCCACCCGCAGCCGGCTGCAGCAGGCCGCCGCGACCCTGGCCACGCTGCCGCCGGCGCAGCAGCAGGCGCTGCTGACCCGGTTCGGGCAACTGGACCAGAGCGAACAGGCCGGCTGGCGCCTTGGGCCCGACATCGGCGCCGACTTCGCCCGCCTGCAGCCGCTGCTGGCCTACATGCCGCAGGCGGAGATCGCGCCGATGCGCGCGGTGCTGCGCCAGCTGACCGCGCCGCAGCGCGCCGACCTGGCCGTGCTGGCCCAGCGCACGCCGCCGCAGGACCGCGATGCACTGCGCCAGGCGCTCATCGCCGCCGATCCCGCCGGTCGCGGGCAGTGGCTGCAGGAGCGGCTGCGCCACTAAAGCGGCGCGCCGTGCCGCCTCCGGGATGGACGGCAGGCCTCAGTGGGTGATGCTGGAGAACATCGGCACCAGCGAGAACATGCCCACCAGGATGAAATACAGCACGCCGATCACCCCGTACTTGAGCGTGGTCAGCCACCACGCTTCGCCGTAGACGCGGCGCTGGGTCAGCCACAGATAGACCGGCAGCCACAGCGCCAGCAGCACGCGCAGCACGCCCAGGGTCCGCGCCAGCCAGCCGGCGCTGGCGGGCAGGGCGTCGCCGATCAGCATCAGCGCGAACATCGCCAGCAGCGCGAGCACCAGGAAGGCGTGGCTGTAGAGGCCCACCACCAGATGCTCCAGATAGCCGCGTCCGCTGCCCAGGTAGCACAGCTTCAGCAGCAGCGCGAAGGCCGGCACCAGCACGAACAGCGCACTGGGGATCGCGGCCAGGAAGACGTGCACGAACTCGCCCGGATCGTCGCTGTAGCGCTGCAGATTGAGCCGGGCGCGCTCGACCTTGGCATTGAGCCAGCGGTTGGCGAAGCCGGGCAGGGCGTCGATGTGGATCTGTTCGTTCGTGTTGCGGCTGGCCGGCTTGAGTGCTTCGGGCTCGCGGGTACTTTGCGCGTGCTCCGCTGCGCCTGCGCCTGCCTCGGGCGCGAGCGTGGCCGGCTGGCTCGGGTCGAGCTGATGCAGTCGCGCCTGCGCATCGGCGCGCAGCTTGCGTTCGCCCATGGTCATGGCCCGGGCGGCGATGGAGTCGGCGGCGACCTGGGTCCTGGCTTCGCGCAGGGCGGCGAGCTTCTCGTCGCGGCTGGCCTCCACCGCCGCGACCGTGGTCTGCGCGCCGAACTGGCCCGGATCGGCGATCAGCTCGGGCCGCTCCCAGGCGCCGTCCTGCACGCCGCGCAGCATCGAGCCGATCTCCTTGCCGCCGTCCACATGCACCGCGTACTGGGCCACGAAGAAGGTCAGCACGCTCAGCACCACGAACAGCCGCAGCGGCGGCACATACGGCGCGCGGTGGCCGCGCAGGAAGCGCACCGGCAAACGCCCCGGGACGATCAGCTCGCGCAGCGTGCGCACGATGCGCCCGTCCAGGTGCCAGAACGACTCGAACACCTCCTCCACCGCGTGGCCGAAGCTGCGCAGCGGGTTGTGCGCCGGCTGGCCGCAGGCATGGCAGTAATGGCCGGCAAGCGGGGTGGCGCAGTTGTCGCATGCGGCGGACGTGGCGTGTCCGCCGGGTGGTGTGGTCATCGAAGCGGCGCCCCTTTCCCCAAGGTCGGCCGGTAAGATAGCGGCCCTTCCCGGCCCGATGCCAGCGCCCATCCCGCGCGCGATCGCAGCCGCTGTGCGTGTTTCCATGTCCGCCCCTTCCTTGCCCGCGCCGGGCCTTGCGCACGAGATGCGCAGCACCGGCCGCCTGGCGCTGCCGCTGGTCATCGGCCATGTCTCGGCCGGCCTGGTCGGCTTTGTCGACAACGTCATCGCCGGTCACCACGGCACCGCCACCCTGGCCGCCGTCACCACCGGCACCGCGCTGATGTGGCTGCCGCTGATGGTGCCGATCGGCACGCTGGTGGCGCTGGCCGCATCGGTGTCGCACCACGATGGCGCCGGCGAGCACGACCGCATCGGCCCGCTGTTCCGCCAGGCGCTGTGGCTGGCGGCGGGGCTGGGGCTGGCGATGTTCGCTTTCCTGAGCCTGATCCCGCACGCGCTGGCGCCGATGGGCATCGCGCCGGAGATCGTGCCGGGCGCGCGCGATTTCCTGCACGGCATCCGCTGGGGCATGCCGGCGATGGCCGCCTACCTGTGCATGCGCAACCTGAGCGAGGGCATGCACTGGACGCTGCCGACGATGGTGCTGGGCTTCGGCGGGCTGTTCCTGCTGGCGCCGCTGGGCTACGGGCTGGCCTTCGGCGCCTGGGGCCTGCCGGAACTGGGCGCCGGCGGGCTGGGCATCGCCTCGGCGGTGATGATGTGGGCGCAGGCGCTGCTGTTCCTCGCCTATCTGGCGCGCTCCAGGCGCTTCGCCCCGCTGGGGCTGTTCGCGCGTTTCGAACCGCCGCGCTGGGCGCAGATCGCTCCACTGCTGCGCACCGGCCTGCCGATCGGGGTGACGGTGCTGATGGAGGGCGGGCTGTTCATCAGCACCGCGCTGCTGATCGCGCGCCTGGGCGCGGTGCCGGCGGCGGCGCACCAGATCGCGATCAATCTCTCGGCGATTTGCTTCATGGTGCCGATGGCGCTGGCCGAGGCGACCACGGTGCGCGTGGGCCATGCGCTGGGCCGGCGCGACGCGCACGGCGTGCGCCGCGCGGTGCGCGCCGGCTACGCCATCGTGCTGGGCACGCAGACCTGTTCGGCGCTGGTGCTGGCGCTGTTCCAAAACCAGATCGTGGGCATCTATACCGACGATCTGGCCGTGGCCGCGCTGGCCGGCAGCCTGCTGGTGCTGGCGGCCATCTTCCAGTTCCCCGACGGCATCCAGGTGATGTCGGCCGGCGCGCTGCGCGGGCTCAAGGACACGCGCGTGCCGATGCTGCTGGCGGCGCTGGCCTACTGGGGCGTCGGCATGCCGGCGGGCGCCACGCTGGGCCTGGGGCTGGGCTACGGTCCGCGCGGGATGTGGGTCGGCCTGACCATCGGCCTGACCGCCGCGGCGGTGATGATGGCCCTGCGCCTGCGCCGGAGCACCGCGCGCCTGGCCTGAGGGCGGGGCCGGCCGGCTGAACAGCCGTGCCGTGACGTGTGGGGCATGCCGCGGCGGCGCGGCTGCGACTAAGCTGATGCACCGTTTGTCGAACGAGCCCCCAGCGCCCATGAACCAACCCGTCCGCCGCGATCCGATCAGCCGATTCTTCATCGGCCTGTGGGACGTGATGAATTTCACCCGACGGCTGATCTTCAACCTGGTCTTCTTCGGCCTGCTGTTCCTGATCGGGGTGCTGGTGATCGTGGCCCTGGCCAAGGGCGGTGGCCCCAAGCCGCTGCAGGACCGCACCACGCTGGTGATCGCCCCCGACGCGGCGCTGGTGGAGCAGTACTCGTCCGACCCGGCCAGCCGCGCGCTGTCCAAGGCCTTCGGCCAGGCCGGCGGCGAGGTGCAGCTGCGCGACCTGCTGCGCGCGCTGGAAGTGGCCAAGACCGACCGCAGGATCGAGCGGGTCTTCGTCGATTTCGACAAGCTGCGGGCCAGCGGCTATGCCTCGCTGCGCGAGGTCGCCGCCGCGCTGGCCGACCTGCGCGCCTCGGGCAAGCAGATCCTGGCCTTCAGCGAGAACATGAGCCAGGGCCAGTACCTGCTGGCCGCGCAGGCCAACGAGGTCTATCTGGACCCGATGGGCAGCGTGGAGATCACCGGCCTGGGCCGCTACCGCCAGTACTTCCGCGAAGGCCTGCAGGACAAGCTGGGCGTGGACGTGCACCTGTTCCGCGTGGGCGAGTACAAGTCCGCCGCCGAGCCCTACATCCTGGACGCGGCCTCGCCCGACGCCAAGGAAGCCGACCTGTTCTGGATGAACGATGTGTGGGGCCGCTACCTGGCCGACGTCGGCAAGGCGCGCAAGCTCTCGCCCGAGGCGGTGAGCGCCGGGGTGACCAACCTGCCGGCCGAGGTGACCGCCACCGGCGGCGACCTGGCCAAGGTCGCCCTGCAGCAGAAGCTGGTCGACGGGCTGAAGACCTGGCAGGACGTGCAGCAGCTGCTGATCGAACGCGGCGTGGCCGACGAGGACGACGCCGACAAGTCCGGCCTGGGCTTCCGCCACGTCACGCTGGAGCAGTACCTGGCGCAGCTGCCCGCCAAGCCGGCCGCGCTGGACGAGCGCCCGCAGGTGGCCGTGGTGGTGGCCTCCGGCGAGATCAGCTCCGGCGACCAGCCGGCCGGCCGCATCGGCGGGGAGAGCACCTCGGCCCTGCTGCGCACCGCGCGCGAGGACGACAAGGTCAAGGCCGTGGTGCTGCGTGTGGATTCGCCCGGCGGCGAGGTGTTCGCCTCCGAGCAGATCCGCCGCGAGGTGGTCGCGCTGCAGGCCGCCGGCAAGCCGGTGGTGGTGTCGATGGGCGACCTGGCCGCCTCGGGCGGCTACTGGATCAGCATGAACGCCGACCGCATCTATGCCGATCCCTCGACCATCAGCGGCTCGATCGGCATCTTCGGCCTGGTGCCCAACTTCACCCGTGCGCTGGGCAAGATCGGCGTGCATACCGATGGCGTGGGCACCACGCCCTTCGCCGGCGCGTTCGACCCGACCAAGCCGATGGATCCGCAGGTGAGCCAGATGATCCAGTCGGTCATCAACAAGGGCTATGCCGACTTCACCGGCCGCGTGGCCGCCGCGCGCCACAAGAGCGTCGAGCAGATCGACCAGATCGCCCGTGGCCGCGTATGGACCGGCCAGCAGGCCATGGAGCGCGGCCTGGTCGATCAGATGGGTGGGCTGAAGGACGCCATCGCCGATGCCGCCGCGCGCGCCAAGCTGGGCGCGGCCGACAAGTACCGGGTGCAGTACGTGGAGAAGGAGCTGTCGCCGTTCGAGCAGTTCCTGGCCAACGCGGCCGGCAGCCCGATGGGTCAGGCGCTGATGGGCCGTTCGGACCTTGCCCAGAGCCTGCTGCTCAAGGCCGCCCCGCACACCGCCGAGCAGTTGAAGTTCGTGCAGGACGCGCTGGAGCGCAAGCCCGGCGGCAAGCCGGTCAGCGAGCTGGCGTATTGCTTCTGCGGGTTGTGAAAGGAGATGCCATGAAGACGACCGATTTCGACAGCCGCGACCTTGCCCAGGCCAATCACCGGATCGTGGCGGAGGGAGAATCCCTTCCCAGCGTCCGCCTCAAGGATGGCAGCCGGGTCCAGACCGGCACGGTGGGCGCGATGCTGCAGAACGTGGTGCGCTACAACGCCGGCGAGCGCGGCGAGGTCGAGCGGGAACTGGAGCTGGCGGTGCCCACGCTGATCAAGGTGGGGTTGTTCGACTTGTTCACGCCCGAGGAATGGATGGCCGGCGACAACCCCGGCCGTCGCCTGCTGGGCGAGTGGGCGCTGCAGGCGCTGCAGCGCGCCGAACAGGGCTGACGCGTCACTGGCCTTCGGCGGCCTCGATCTGCTTGTCCTGCGCGTCCTTGGCCTGCTGCAGCTGGCCCTCGACGGCCTTGGCCTTGTCCAGCGGCCGGTGCAGGGCCTGGACCGCGGCGGTGCTTTGCGGCGTGGGCGGTTTGTCCGGCTGCGGCGCGGCCGGCGGGCTGCAGGCCGCCAGCGCGCCCAGGCAGGCGGCGCACAGCAAGCGAAGGCACGGGGATGCGGACATGGCGGCTGCCTCGCGAGGGATGCGTGGCTATCCTACGCCGACGCCATCGCCGAGCGCGCCATGCCCCCTCGCTACACGCTGATCGAAGCCGTCCCGACCGTCGCGGTCTACCGCGCGCTGCGCGTCGGCGCGGGGCTGAGCGCGAAGACCGAAGAAGCCGCGGCCAAGGGGCTGCCCCAGTCCTGCTTCGCCGTGCAGGTGCTGTGCGACGGTGAGCCGGTGGGCATGGGGCGCGTGATCGGCGACGGCGGCTGCTTCTACCAGGTCGTCGACATCGCCGTGCTGCCGGCGCATCCGGGACAGGGCCTGGGTAAACGCATCATGGCCGCGATCGCCGACTACTTGCGCCTGCAGGTGCCGGCCAGTGCCTATGTCAGTCTGATCGCCGATGGCCAGGCGCATCGGCTCTATGCGCAGTTCGGATTCGCACCGACCGCGCCGGCGTCGATCGGCATGGCCCTGGTGCGCTGAAGGAGAACGCGATGTCCCATCCCCACCGCTGGCGCCTGGACGGACAGCTCGCCCTGGTGACCGGCGCCAGCGCCGGCATCGGCCTGGCCGCCGCGGCCGAACTGCTCGCGCTCGGCGCGGACGTGCTGCTGGTCGCACGCGACGCCGATGCGCTGGAGGCCGCGCGCGACGAGCTCACCGACGCCCACCCGGAGCGGATGATCGAGGGCTTCGCCGCCGACGTGGCCGACGACGAGGAGCGGCGTGCGCTGCTGGACTGGGTGGAGGATCAGGGCGAGGGGCTGCACATCCTGGTCAACGCGGTCGGCGCGGGGGCGAACGGTAGCCTGCTGGATTTGGACGAGGCGACCTGGCGGGCGGTGTTCGAGACCGGGCTGTTCTCCGCGTTCGAACTGTGCCGCTATGCGCAGCCGCTGCTGGCGCGGCACCCGGCCAGCAGCATCGTCAACGTCGGCGCGTCCAGCGGCCTGCGCGCGGTGCGCGGCGCCACGGTCGAGGGCATGGCCAAGGCCGCACTGCACCAGATGACGCGCAGCCTGGCGGTGGAATGGGCGCAGGACGGCATCCGCGTCAACGCGGTCGCGCCCTGGGCCATCCGCACGCCCCGCACCGCCGCGCGCCTGGCCTCGCCGGCGCAGCACGAGCGCGTGCTGGCGCGCACGCCCCTGCAGCGCCTGGGCGAAGCGGAGGAGGTGGCCGGCGCGATCGCCTTCCTGTGTTTGCCGACGGCGGCCTACATCACTGGCGTCTGCCTGGACGTCGACGGCGGCTTCGGCTGCAGCGGCTTCTAACCAGCGCTCGCGAATCCCTCCACTCGCAGCGATCTGCCCCCTCCCTTGCGAAGCAGGGGAGGGCTGGGGAGAGGTGCTTTTGCTGTTGCTTCTCGCCGTCGGCAGAAACAACAGCAACATCAAAAGCCAACCCCTCCCCAGCCCTCCCCTTCGCTGCGCGAAAGGGAGGGGGCAAAGGCGCTAGGCGGGCTTTTTGCGGGTGCGGCTGCGCGAGGGCTTGGATGGCTTGGCGCCGCTGGGGAGGCGCGGGGCGTCAGCCTCGGGGTCGGTGCCGCCCTGCAGCTGGGCCATCCACGACAGCGCATCGACGTAGCCGAGGACGTGCTGCAGATAGCCCGGCGCGGTGTCGTGCATCAGCGTCAGGGCGCGGTGCACCAGCAGGTGCGAGTTGAGCGGGCCCGAATCTTCCGGCGCCGGCTCCAGCGACTGGCGCAGCTGGCGCGCCGTGCGCACCTCTTCCCACAGGCGCTGGAACTCGTCCAGCGCCGGCAGCTGCGGATAGGACGCCGCGGCAGGCCGCATTGCCCCCGTGGCCTCACGCGCGGTGGAGGCGTGTGCCCGGGACTGGCCTGGCTGGCGATGGTGGTGATCCTGCGCGGACGTCGGGCCGGAGGGCGCAAGCGGAGCAGGCGCGGCATGCGCCTCATCGCGCGCGTCGAATCGCTGCTGCGCGCCGGCATGCAAGGCATCGAGCAGTTCGGCCAGCGGGCTGGCCACGCTCACGGCCTGGCGGGACGTTCTGCGCTTGCGCGCCCGGGCCTGTTCGACGCGCGTGCGGTACTCGGCCAGCAGCGCAGCCAGGCGCGCTTCCAGCAATGCACGGGTCGCGCCGGTCTGCGTCTGGGTGCGCGCGGCCAGGGCGTCGAGCAGGGCGAAGCGCACCGGGTCGATGCGGTCGGCGCCCTGCGCGCGCCAGCGTTCCAGTTGGCCCAGCGCCGCCTGCACGTCAGGGCGTCGCGGTGGTCTTGGACGGGCGCGGCATCGGCGCGATCTCCACGCGGCGGTTGCGCGCGCGGCCCTCGGCGTCGTCGTTGGAGGCGACCGGCTGTTCGGAGCCGAACGCGGCGGCGAACACGGAGGACGCCGGTACGCCCTCGGCGATCAGCGTGCGCGTCACCGTCAGCGCGCGCTGCGCGGACAGTTCCCAGTTGTCGGCGTAGTGCAGGTTGTCGTCGTGGATCGGGCGGTCGTCGGTGAAGCCGCTGACCATCAGCACCTCATCTCGCGCGTGCAGGTACTGACGCAGCGGTGCGGCCAGGCTGTGCAGCACCTCGCGCCCCTCCGGCTGCAGCTGGTCGGAGTTGAGCGCGAACAGCACGTTGCCGCGGATGCCGATGCGGCCATCGACGAGGGTCACCCGGCCGGCCGCCAGGGGGCCGGCCAGCGCCCGCTCCAGCGCCTGGCGCCGGTGCGCCTCCTCGTCCAGCTTGCTCGACAGCTGCAGCTGCACGGCGATCACGCCGACCAGGATCAGCACGAAGGCGCCCAGCAGCACCGACATCAGATCGCCGAACGCCGCCCACACCGGCGTGCCGGCGCCTTCGTCCAGCTCGATCTCCCCACTCATGCCGCCGCGCTCTTGGCATCGCCCAGCTGGCGCAGGTCCTCGATGATCTGGCGCTGCGAGAGCAGGCTCAGGTCGATCACTTCGCGCGCCTGGGCCACGTAGTAGGCCAGCTGCTCATCGCTGCGCGCCAGCGACTTGTCCAGCGCCTGTTCGATGCCATGCAGGCGCTCGGTCAGTTCCGCGTTGGCCTGGCCGAACTGGGCCACTGCCGCGCCGAAGGCATCGCCCAGGCTGGCCACTTCGGTGGCGCTGGCGCCGACCTGCGCGGCGGCCTGTTCCAGCTTGCCGGTCTGCGCCTCGACGTGGTCGGTGAAGCGCGTGCCGACGCTTTCCAGCAGTTGCGCCGAGGTGGAGACCAGGGCGTCGATCGCGCCGCGCTGCTCGGTGGAGGCGTGATTGACCGCGTCCAGCAGCGTGTCCAGCGTGGACATCAGCTGGTTGCGTTCGGCCAGCAGCTCGGTGTCGCGCACCATGGAGTCGGAGAGCTTCTGGCGCAGTTCGGCGATGACCTCGGCCGCCGCGCGCGGCGCCTCGGCGGCGGCATCGACCAGGCGCGTGATCTGGGCGATGGTCTCCTGCGCATGCGTCTGCGCCTGGCCGGTGATCGCCTCGGCGGTCTGCGCCAGGGTGTCGCAGATGGCCTGCTGGCGCTGCGCGGTCTCGGCGCCGGCCTGTCGCCATTCCTCGCGCAGGGCCTGATGGGTCGAGGCGAGCGCCTCGGACCAGGCGGCCAGGCGCTGCCCGTCCTGGGCGGCCAGCGCGTCCTGCAGCGCGCTGTGCGAGCGGGTCAGCGTCTGCGCCACGGTGGCGGTGTGCTGGTCGAAGGCCGCGGCCGCCTCGCGCAGCTGATGCGCGTGCTGTTCGGCCTGCTGGGCCAGGGCCTCGCGCAGCTGCTGCTGGGTGTCCTCGGCGCTGCGCGCCAGGGCGCCGGCGTGCGTGTCGAAGGCGCTGGCCGCCTGCGCGCTATGCCGCGCGAACGCGGCGCTGGCCGCCTCCAGCTGCGCGCCGCCGCGTTCGGCCTGGGCGGTCAGCGTGTCGTGCAGCTGCGCCTGCGCCTGGCGGGCGTGGTCCAGCAGCGCGGCGGCGTGGGTCTGGAACGCGGCCCCGGCCTGCTCCAGCGCCTGCGCGTGCTGCGCGGCCTGGGCCGCGTGCAGCTCGCGCTGCTGGGCCAGGGCCTGGGTCCACTGCGTGTCGAGCTGCTGCGCGGTGCCGTCCAGGCGCGCGCCGATGGCCTCGACCGTGCGCGTGGCGTGCGTGGACAGCGCCTGGCCGGCGCCGTCCAGCGCCTGCTGCAGGGCATCGAGCTGGGCGGCGTGGGCCTGGCGCTGCGCATCGAGCGCGGCGGTCCAGCTGTCGCGGGCCATGCTGGTGGCGCCGGCGAAGCCCTTGTCCAGCGCGTCGAGCTGCTGCTGCACCGCCTCGCGCACGCTGGCCTGCAGCGTCTGCGCGTCGCGCGCCAGGCCGGTGAGGGTGCGTTCGACCACCGGCTGCAGCGCGGCGTTCACCGCCTGCGCGCTGTCGGCGACGCTGGCGGCCAGCGCGCTGGCCAGCACCTCGCTCAGCTGCACGTGCGCGGCCTCGGTCCGGGCATGCAGGACCTCGTGGCGTTCGACCAGTTGCGCGTGGGTGCTGCTGCTGTGGGTCTGGATGGTCTGCATCAGCGCGCCGAGCTGCTCGATCAGCTGCGGCATCAGCGCGGTCTGCGCCTGCTGCAGGCGGAAGGCCTCCTCCTGCCGATGCGCGCGCGAGTGTGGATGCAGCGTGGTGGCGATGGCCGCATCCAGCCGCTGCACGGCCTCCAGGCGCTCGCGCCGGCACAGCGCCGAGAGCAGGCCCAGCATCGCCGAGGTCGCCACGCCGGCGATCGAGGTGCCGAAGGCGAAGCCCAGGCCCTTCACCGGCGCGGCCAGCGAGCCGCGCATGGCCTGCAGGTCGATCGCGCTCTCCAGCGCCAGGCCGGTGCCGCGCAGCGTGGCCATCATGCCCAGCAGCGTGCCGAGCATGCCCAGCAGCACCAGCAGGCCGGTCAGGTACGGCGTCAGCGTCGGCGCCGGCAGAGCCACGCGCGCGCCTTCGATGCGCAGGCGCACCGGCTGGCGCAGGCTGGTGGCGAGCCGTTCCAGCCAGGCCGCCACGCCGGAGGCCGCGGTGGGGTCCTCGGCCAGGGCCAGCTCCAGCGTGCGCGTGGCCTGGCGGTAGCGGTGGAGCTCGATCGCGCCGGCGATGTAACAGGCGGCGATCACCAGCGACACCGCCACGCCCAGCGCGTTGTTGCCGAGGTAGCCGGCGCCGACCCAGGCCACGGCGAGCAGGCCCAGGAGGAAGACGATCAGGTTCAGGACGGTTCTTGGCATGAAGGCATCAACGAAGGCGTGAGCGCCGCGAGCAGCGCATCGATCGGTTGGAAGCGCAGGTCCAGCTCGGCCAGCAGCGCGCGCTGCATGTCCTGGGCGAAGGTCTGCAGCCAGGCAGGCATCTGCGCGGCGTCGGTTGGGTTGGCGCTGGCCGGGACGGCGTCGGCCTCGGCCGGGCGCAGGCGCAGGAAGTGCTGTTCCAGCAGCGCCGGGGCCGCGGCCAGCGCGGTCTGCTCGCGCGGGCTCAGGGTCGATTCCATCACCGCGTCGACCTCGGCCAGCCGCGCCAGCGCCGCCGGGCCGTGGCCGAGCATGTCGCGCAGGCGGCCGCGCAGCAGGCCGGTGGTGGCCAGCATGGCGCGCTGGTGGGCCAGGTAGCGCTGGCGAAACACGGGGAAGTCCACGGCCAGGTCCAGGTTCGTGCCTTCGCCGGCGGCCTTGTCCAGGCGCCGCTGGATGGCCGCGGCCAGCTCGCGGTCCTCGCGGATCGCCGCGGCCAGGGCCGCGCGCTGGGCATGGCAGGCGTCGGCCTCGGCGGCGTCGAAGCGCGGGCCGTCGGCGGCCGGCGGCGGCGCGCCGTCCAGCGCCCGCGACAGGGCGACCGCGCGGTTCCAGTCCACCCACTGCGCCAGCCGCTCGGGCAGCGCCGGCGGCGGGGCCGGCACGGCGACCTGGCCCAGCCGCGCGAGCAGGCGCACGAAGGCCGGGCCGGGGACAGGCCCGTGTTGTCGGGGTTTGGCCATGGAGGGGCGCGGCGGGCGCACTGAAAAAGACGGCGATTTTACACGGCCGGCCCGGCGGGCCCGGACGGGCCCCGCCCCGGGGGGCGCCGGCACGCCGAGGAGGCGCGCCTGGGAGGCTCACGGCCGCCGCGGCCCGTCCACGCCCAGCCGGACGCGCCCGGTCGGGCGTCTGGGCCGCACCGGAACGGGGTGAAGCCGGACCCGAGCCAGCCCGTGCCAGCCTGCACTCGAACGCAATGACAGCTGTCACTGGAGGGCGTGCCGGCGCACGCGCACGATGGCGCCGCCCCTTTCGGAGAACACGCCCATGTCCGCATCGCTTCGCGCTGGTCGCTACGGCATCGACGCGCCCTATGCCCCGCTCGGCATGCTCGCAGGCGCCGTAGCCTGTGCGGCCGTCGCGGTATTCGTGGCGCCGCAGTGGTGGGTGAGCGCCATCATCCTGACGCTGATGGCCGGGCTGTACCTGCACACCACGCGGCGCGGGAAGTTCCTGGTCTGGCAGCGCCTACTGGCCGCGCAGCCGTGGCGCGGCGACGAGCGGGTGCTGGACCTGGGCTGCGGCCGCGGCATGGTGCTGCTGGATGTCGCGCGCCACCTGCCGCGCGGTCGCGCGGTGGGCGTGGACATCTGGAGCAGCAAGGACCAGTCGGGCAACGCCATGGCGGCCGCGCTGGCCAATGCCGAAGCCGAGGGCGTGGCCGCGCGCGTGGAGCTGCACACCGCCGACATGCGCCGCCTGCCGTTCGCCGATGCCAGCTTCGATGCGGTGGTCTCCAATGTGGCCATCCACAACATCGCCACGCGCGAGGGCCGCGCGCAGGCCATCGACGAGGCCTGGCGCGTGCTGCGCCCCGGCGGCGTGCTGCTGCTGGCCGACATCAACAAGACCGACGAATACGTGGCCAGGCTCGCCACCCACGGCGTGACCGCCACGCGCCGCAGCCTGGGCTGGCGCATGTGGTGGGGCGGCCCGTGGGTGCCGACCCGCGTGGTCGAGGTGCGCAAGCCCGCTGCGGTGCGCGTGCCTGGCTGAGCGTGATCGGCGTGGAGCCGGCGCTTCCTTCGCCGCATGCGCCTGCCAAGGCGGCCCTGGTCGCCTGCATGCGCGTGCCGCTCCTCCGCCTGAGTGCGATGGTCCGCCATCGGACTGACGGGATACCGCAGCCGCGCCTGTAGAGCGGAGCTTGCTCCGCTGGGGCTTTCCCACGAACTGAACGGAAGGCAGCGGAGCGAGCTCCGCTCTACAGGGAGGGCGCGGCGTGATCGGAAGAGACGGGGGCTCCCACCAAGCTGCCTGACTTGGCCAGCTTGATCACGTTTTGTCGGTGCGCAGTGCGGTGGTATCCGCGAGGTGGCGATGCGGATCCAGCCGGGTGACGAAGACCTGCTCGACGCACCATTCGCCCTTGTATTCGTCTTCGCGCTGGTGCGAGGGCGTCATGCCCGCCCGCTGCAGCAGCGCCAGGCAGGGCAGATTGCGCAGGTCGCTGGCGGCATGGATCTCCACCAGGGACGGGAGGCAGGCCAGCCGTTCCAGCAGCCCGCGGACGCAGGCAGTGCCATGGCCCTGTCCCTGCGCGTCCGGCGTGATGCTCAGTCCGAACTCGGCCTGCGTGGCATCGGCCGACAGCCACACTCCGACATCGCCGATCAGCGCGTCGTCCTGCGCGCGCGCCAGCGCCAGCTGCCGCCAGCCATCGGGCACCAAGGCATCGTGTCCGGCCTGCTCGCGCAGGAAGGCCTCGCAGGCCGGGCGGTCCATCGGCGGCCAGCCCTGGAAGCGGGCCACCGCCGGATCGCGGCGATAGGCGTGGAAGGCGTCCAGATCGTCCAGGCGCAGCGCGCGCAGGCGCAGCCCGGCGAAGGTGTAGGGAAACAGGTCGAAGGTGTGCATGGTCTGTGGGCGCGGGCGCTCAGCGCGGCCCGGTCAGCTTGATCTCGAACAGCTTGGGCCAGCGCTTGCCGGTGACGAAGATGCGGTCGCCCTGCGCGTCGTAGGCGATGCCGTTGGGCACGTCGTCGTTCGGGTCGGGCAGCTTGCGGTAATCGAACAGGCCCTTGAGGTCGACCCAGCCCACCACCGCGCCGGTGGCCGGATCGATGCGCGCGATGCGATCGGTCATCCACACGTTGGCCCACAGCTGGCCCTTGATCCATTCCAGCTCGTTGACGCGCTGCAGCGGCTTGCCCTCGACGGTGACGGTGATGCTGCCGGTCTGCTGCAAGGTGTCCGGATCGAGCACGCGGATGACCGGCGTGCCGTCGCTCATGTACAGATGCGTTTCATCGCGGGTCAGCGCCCAGCCTTCGCCCGGATAGCGGAAGCTGCCGACGATGTCGAAGGTCGCCAGATCGCGGATCGCGCCCACGCCGCTGCGCCAGGTCAGCTGCAGCAGCTTGCCGTCGTGCGCGACGATGCCCTCGCCGAAGTACTGCGGCGGCAGCGCCGCCTCCTGCAGCACCTTGCCGGTGGCCAGCTCCACCTTGCGCACCACCGACTCGCCCAGCTCGCCGGTGCTCTCGTACAGCGCGCCATCCAGGTAGAACAGCCCCTCGGTGAAGGCCTGCGTGTCGTGCGGATACGTCTTGACCGCCTTGACGCCATAGACCGGCACCCGCGCGCAGGCGGGCAGGGTGAACAGCGCCAGCAGCAGCGCGAAAGCCGGGCGCAGAGGTGAGGCGGGCGTGCAATGCATCGGATCGACGGTCGAGGAGCGAGGCGGCAGCTTAGCCCAGCGCAGGCGGTTGACGGGCGCTTTCAACGCATCCAGACGCCGCCCTTCAGCCGCGCGCTAACGCGCCGCGCCCGATGCGCTCAGCGTCTGAGCGTGGGCGAACAACAGCTTGAGGATCGCCACATACGCCTTCTCGGTGTCCTGGCCGGCGGTGTTGGTGAAGAACACGATGCCGGTCCGCAGATCGGGCGTGGCCAGCATCTCGGTCTTCAGGCCGGGGTCGCTGCCGCCGTGGCCCACGTACCGGGTGTTGAACTTGGTCTGCCAGAACAGGCCGGAGTTCTTCTCGGCGATGTCGACATTGGCCGGCTTATGCTCGGCCGTGAACTGCAGGCGCAGCATATCGTCGACCGACTGCTTCTTTAGGATGCGCACGCCGTTGGCCTGGCCGCCGCTGAGCAGGGCGATGAAGAACTTGGACAGGTCGTCGACCGAGGTGCGCAGGCCGCCATCGGGCCAGGTCGTGCCGGTGTAGGGCTGCAGCGCGACGGCGATGCCGTCCTGCGACAGGTACAGCGTGGCGCCCTCGCGCAGATCGCGCGGCTGGAGACGCCAGTGGGTGCTGTCCATGCCGAGCGGGCGGAAGATGCGGTCCTCGGTGTAACGATCCAGCGACTGGCCGGTGGTGCGCTCGATGATGTAACCGGCCAGCCCGGCGCCGATGTTGGAGTAGTCGCGCTCGGTCCCGGGCGCGGAGGCGTTGTAGTTCTCCGGACTGTAGTCGGCGCCGCCCGGCACGAAGTAGCCGCGCAGGAAGTCGCCCAGCGGCTGCGGCGCATTGCGACCGAAGTGGTAGCTCGCGGCATACACGTCCCAGCGATCGGTGATGCTGGAGGTGTGCGTGGCGATCTGGCGTAGCGTGATCGGGATGTCGGGATGGCGCGGGTTGCGCACCTGGAACGGCAGGTAGCCATCGATGTCCGCGTCGACGCTGAGCTTGCCTTCCTCCTGCGCGCGCATCATCGCCGCGCCCACGACGGTCTTGCTGATGGATGCGATGTTCATGACGGTCGCGGTGGTGAACGGACGTCCGCTCTCGCGGTCGGCCAGCCCGTACGCGCCGCGCCAGGCCACCTTGCCGTCCACGATGACCGCGGCCCCCACGCCGACCAGCCCGCCCTCGCGCATCTGCTGCCTGATCGCCGCATCGATCGAGGTCGCCTGGGCGGCAGGTTCGGCGCTGCGTTCGGCGGCGCGCGCGTCGGCCAGACACAGCGGGCCGCCAGCAAGCGAAACGGTCAGCAGCGTGAGCAGCGTCTTGCGGAAGTACATGCGGAACCCCCTGTTGGAGCCGCGAGCGTCTCAGCCACGGCATCGCCGCCGCGTCTGCCGGAAGTCACTTCCGCGGGCCTCCTGGCCAATCCGTCAGCAATGCGCTGCCCGCGCCCCGCGGCGCACGCTCGGGCGGCCACCCTTCAGCGCGCCACCGCACCCAGCTGCGGCAGCGCGGGGAAGGCGCGCTGCAGGCAGTCGCTCCACTCGCAGGTGCGGCAGCCCGGGCCGATGGGCACGGCCGATTCGGGGCGGATGTCGATGCCGCGCGCGTAGACCAGGCGCTCGGCGTGGCGCAGGTCGCAGCCCACCGTGACGGCGAAGGTCTTGCGCGGCTGGCCGTAGCCGACCGGGCCGGTGCTGACCTGCCGGGCCAGCCAGAAGTGGCGGCGGCCATCGGGCAGGCGGGTGACCTGGGTCAGCACGCGTCCGGGCTGGTTGAAGGCCTCGTACACGATCCACAGCGGGCAGGAGCCGCCGACCTGGGAGAAGTGGAAATCGGTGGACGAGTGGCGCTTGGATACGTTGCCGGCGCGGTCCACGCGCATGAAGAAGATCGGCAGGCCCGGCGCGCCCTCGCGCTGCAGCGTGGACAGGCGATGGCACACCGCCTCGAAGCCCACGCCGAAGCGGTGCGCCAGCCATTCGATGTCGTAGCGGCTCTGCTCGGCGCTGCGCAGGAACTCGCCGTAGGGCATCACCAGCGCGCCGGCGAAGTAGTTGGACAGGCCGATGCGCGCCAGCGCCACGCGCTCGGCGTCGTCGAAGCCGGCGCGCGCGGTCAGCGCGGCGATCAGGCCGGGGTGTTCCAGCAGCACCAGTTCGGCGGCCATCTGGAAGGCCTGCTGGCCCGGGCGCAGGTAGTCGGGCAGGTGCAGCACGCGCGCGGCCGTGTCCAGGCGGCGCTTGATCTGGCCGCCGCCGTGGACCTCGACCAGCACGCCGTGGCGGTCGGCCAGGCGCTGGCGCAGGCGCGGCGCGGTGTGGCCGGGCACCAGGCCCAGTTCGTCGAACAGGCCCTCGGCCAGCGTGTCTAGCTCGGGGATGTGGTTGCGCAGGCGGTTGAAGTAGTCGCGCACCTGGTCGCCGGGCGGCAGCAGGGCCGGCGCGCCGGAGGTCGCATCGCCGATCTGCAGTTCCAGCGCCGCGGCGCGCTCGCGCAGGGCGCGATGCTCGCGATGCAGGTCCAGCAGCGCATGGGCGACCTGGGGCAGGTTGCCGGCCAGGGCGCGCAGCTCGGCCGTGGTCACGCCAGGCCGGTCCAGCGCGACCAGGGTCTCGTGCAGCGGGTCGATCAGCGCGGCCGGGTCGTCGGCGTCGAACAGGCCGGCGGTGTCCTGCAGGACCTGGCGCAGGCGCTGCTGCACGGCCGGGGTCAGCGGGCGCTTGTTGCGCTCGATCTGGTTCAGATAGCTGGGCGACAGGCCCAGCGCCTGGGCCAGCTGGGCCTGGGACAGGCCGTGGCGCTGGCGCAGGCGCTGCAGGCGCAGGCCGAGTTCGAGGCGGCGGTGGGGGCTCATCTTCGCAATCTTCGCAGAAATCCGCCGGGTCATTGGCCGGATTAAGCAGAATTGGGGCTGAAATCGGCCCCGATCTTGCGAAAGATGCGAATCCTGTCATTCGCCATCGCCCCAAGGGCCGCCCATGAACGCTGAACTGCCGCGCGTGTCTCTGCTGATCGACGGTGCCTTCGTCGAATCGCGCACCTCCACCTGGAAGGACATCGTCAACCCGGCCACGCAGGAAGTGCTGGGGCAGGTGCCCTTCGCCACCGTGGACGAGGTGGACCGCGCCGTGGCCGCCGCCAAGGAAGCCTTCAAGACCTGGCGCAAGACGCCCATCGGCACCCGCGCGCGCATCTTCCTCAAGTACCAGCAGCTGATCCGCGAGCACATGAGCGAGCTGGCGGCGATCCTCACCGCCGAGCAGGGCAAGACCCTGCCCGATGCCGAGGGCGACGTGTTCCGCGGGCTGGAGGTGGTCGAACACGCCGCGGCGATCGGCAACCTGCAGCTGGGCGAGCTGGCCAACAACGTGGCCAACGGCGTGGACACCTACACGCTCATGCAGCCGCTGGGCGTGTGCGCCGGCATCACCCCGTTCAACTTCCCGGCGATGATCCCGCTGTGGATGTTCCCGATGGCCATCGCCACCGGCAACACCTTCATCCTCAAGCCCTCCGAACAGGACCCGATGGTGACCATGCGCCTGGTCGAACTGGCGCTGGAGGCCGGCATCCCCAAGGGCGTGCTCAACGTCGTCCACGGCGGCGAGGAGGTGGTCAACGCCATCTGCGACCACCCGGACATCAAGGCGGTGTCCTTCGTCGGCTCGACCAAGGTCGGCACGCATGTTTACAACCGCGCCTCGCTGGCCGGCAAGCGCGTGCAGTGCATGATGGGCGCAAAGAACCACGCCGTCGTCCTGCCCGATGCCAACAAGGAGCAGACGCTCAATGCGATGGCCGGCGCGGCGTTCGGCGCGGCCGGCCAGCGCTGCATGGCCGCCTCGACGATGGTGGTGGTGGGCGCGGCGCGCGACTGGATCCCCGATCTGGTCGAGAAGGCCAAGACGCTGAAAGTGGGCCCGGGCAACGCCAGCGGCGTGGACGTCGGCCCGCTGATCTCCACTGCCGCGTGCTCGCGCGTGGAATCGCTGATCGAATCGGGCATCGCCCAGGGTGCGAAGCTCGAATTGGACGGCCGCAAGCCGCAGGTCGAGGGCCACGCGCAGGGCAACTTCGTCGGCCCGACCATCTTCTCCGGCGTCAAGCCGGGCATGCGCATCTACGACGAGGAGATCTTCGGGCCGGTGCTGGTGATCGTGGAGGTCGACACGCTCGATGAGGCCATCGCCTTCGTCAACGCCAACCCCAACGGCAACGGCACCGCGGTGTTCACCCAGTCGGGCGCGGCCGCGCGCCGGTTCCAGGAAGACATCGACGTGGGCCAGGTCGGCATCAACGTGCCGATCCCGGTGCCGGTGCCGCTGTTCTCCTTCACCGGCTCGCGCGCTTCCAAGCTGGGCGACCTCGGTCCGTACGGCAAGCAGGTAGTGCTGTTCTACACCCAGACCAAGACGGTGACCGCGCGCTGGTTCGACGACGACACGCTCAGCCACGGCGTCAACACCACGATCAGTCTCAAGTGAGCCTTCGCACAAGGGCGATGCCATGAATGCAGTGATGAAACTCCCGCACGACGCGGCCGAACTCACCGAGGAGCAGCAGGCCTTCCGCGAGGCCGCGCGCGACTTCGCCGACAAGGAATTCGCCCCGCACGCCGCGCACTGGGATGCCGAATGCATCTTCCCGCGCGAGGCCATCGCCAAGGCCGGCGAGCTGGGCTTCTGCGGCCTGTACTCGCCCGAGGCCGTCGGCGGGCTGGGGCTGTCGCGGCTGGATGCGGCGGTGGTGTTCGAGGAGCTGGCCAGCGTCGATCCCTCGACCTCCGCCTTCATCACCATCCACAACATGGCCACCTGGCTGATCGCCAGCAACGCCACGCCGGCCGTGCGCGATGCCTGGTGCCCGGGGCTGGTCGCCGGCGAGAAGCTGGCCTCCTACTGCCTGACCGAACCGGGCGCGGGCTCGGATGCGGCCTCGCTCAAGACCCGCGCCGTGCGCGAGGGCGACCACTACGTGCTCGACGGCGCAAAGGCCTTCATCTCCGGCGCCGGCGCCACCGACGTGCTGGTGGTGATGGCGCGCACCGGCGAGCCCGGCGCGCGCGGCATCAGCGCCTTCGTCGTGCCGGCCGATGCGGAAGGCATCAGCTACGGCCGCAAGGAAGAGAAGATGGGCTGGAACAGCCAGCCCACGCGCGGCATCACCTTCCAGGGCGTGCGCGTGCCGGCCGCCAACCTGCTGGGCCAGGAGGGCGACGGCTTCCGCCTGGCGATGAAGGCGCTGGACGGTGGGCGCATCAACATCGCCGCGTGCTCGCTGGGCGCGGCCCAGGGCGCGCTGGATGCGGCGCGCCGCTATCTGGGCGAGCGCAGCCAGTTCGGCAAGAAGCTGGGCGAGTTTCAGGCGCTGCAGTTCAAGCTGGCCGACATGGCCACCGAGCTGGTCGCCGCGCGCCAGATGGTCCACACCGCCGCGCGCAAGCTCGACGCCGACGCGGCGGACAAGACCGTGTGGTGCGCGATGGCCAAGCGCTTCGCCACCGATGCGGGCTTCTCGGTCTGCAACGACGCGCTGCAGCTGCACGGCGGTTACGGCTACATCCGCGAGTACCCGGTCGAGCGCCTGCTGCGCGACTGCCGCGTGCACCAGATCCTGGAGGGCACCAACGAGATCATGCGCGTGATCATCTCGCGCCATCTGCTGAGCAGCGACGAGGCGCTGCGATGAGGTGGCGCGACACCGAGCACACCGGGCTCAAGGTCGAGGCCGAGGGCCATGTCGCCCTCGTCACCCTGTCCAACCCGCCGGCCAATACCTGGACCGTGCACAGCCTGGCCGCGCTGCGCGACCTGGTCGCCGCGCTCAATGCCGACCGCGACATCTACGCGCTGGTGATCACCGGCGAGGGCGAGAAGTTCTTCTCGGCCGGCGCGGACCTGAAGCAGTTCGCTTCGGGCGACAAGGCGGCGGCGCGGGAGGCGGCGCGCCGCTTCGGCCAGGCCTTCGAGGCGCTGGCCGCGTTCCGGGGCGTGTCCATCGCCGCGATCAACGGCTATGCCATGGGCGGCGGGCTGGAATGCGCGCTGGCCTGCGATCTGCGCATCGCCGAGGAGCACGCGCAGCTCGCCCTCCCCGAAGCGGCCGTCGGCCTGCTGCCGTGTGCGGGAGGCACACAGGCGCTGCCGCGGCTGGTCGGGGAGGGCTGGGCCAAGCGCATGATCCTGCTCGGCGAGCGCGTCGACGCGGCCACCGCGCTGCGCATCGGCCTGGTCGAAGAGGTGGTGCCGCGGGGAGAGGGCCGCGCACGTGCCCTCGACTGGGCGCGCAGCGCGGGCCGCCAGAGCCCGACCAGCGTGGCCGCGTGCAAGGCGCTGGTGCAGGCTACGCGCAGCGGCAGCTTCGCCGCGGCGCTGGTGGCCGAACGCGAGGCCTTCGTCGATCTGTTCGACACCGCCGACCAGGCCGAGGGCGTCAACGCGTTCCTTGAAAAGCGCGCGCCGCAATGGACCAACGCATGAATCCGCATGATTCGGTGGTCGAGGCGCCGGTGCTGTTCGAGACCCGCGAGGGCGCAGGCGGCAGGCGCATCGGCATCGCCACGCTCAACGCGCCCAAGACGCTCAACGGCCTGTCGCTGGAGATGACGCGCCTGCTGGACGCGCAGCTGCGCGCCTGGGCCGAGGATGCCGCCATCGCCTGCGTGGTGCTGCAGGGCGCAGGCGAGAAGGCCTTCTGCGCCGGCGGCGACCTGCACGGCCTGTACCGCAGCATGAACGAGTACCGCGATGGCGGCAGCGAGGACATCACCTCCAACGCATACGCGGCGGCGTTCTTCGAAGAGGAATACCGCCTGGACTATTTCATCCACACCTATCCCAAGCCGCTGCTGTGCTGGGGCCACGGCATCGTGATGGGCGGCGGCATCGGCCTGATGTCGGGCGCCAGCCACCGCGTGGTCACCGAGCGCTCGCGGCTGGCCATGCCGGAGATCGGCATCGGCCTGTTCCCCGATGTCGGCGGCAGCTGGCTGCTGGCGCGCGTGCCGCGCGGCGCGGGCCTGTTCCTGGCGCTGACCGGCGCGCCGCTCAACGCCGGCGATGCGATCTACGCAGGCCTGGCCGATGTGTGCATCGACAGCGGCCGGCATGCCGCGCTGCTCGACGCGCTGGTCGCGCAGCCCTGGGACGAGGCGCCTGCGGCCAACCGCGCCGCGCTGACCAGACTGCTGGCCGGCATGTCCATGGCGGCACAGCCCGGGCCGCTGCAGTCGCATGCCGAGCAGGTCGAGGCGCTGGTCGGCGCCGGTTCGCTGGAGCAGGTGGTGGCCGCCATCGGCGCCGCCTCCAGCGATGACGACCCGTGGCTGCAGACCGCGCAGGCCACGCTGGCCGCCGGTGCGCCGGGCTCGGCGCGGCTGGCCTGGGAACTGCAGCGCCGCGCCGCCGACCTGAGCCTGGCCGACACCTTCCGCCGGGAATGCATCGCCGCCCTGCACGTGGCCGCGCACGGCGACTTCGCCGAAGGCATCCGCGCGCTGCTGATCGACAAGGACCGCAAGCCGCGCTGGAACCCGGCCACCCTGGCCCAGGCCGACGCGCAATGGGCGCAGGGCTTCCTCATCTCGCCCTGGCCGGCCGACGCGCATCCGTTGGCCGACCTGGATTCTTCTTCGCACCACAGGAGTCACGCATGAGCCGCATCGCCTTCATCGGTCTGGGCAACATGGGCGGGCCGATGGCCGCCAACCTGGTCAAGGCCGGGCACACGCTGTCGGTGTTCGACCTGGCGCCGGCGGCGCTGGAGGCGGCCAAGGCCGCCGGCGCCCACGCCGCCGCCTCGGCCCTCGACACGCTGGACGGCGCCGAGGTGGTGATCTCGATGCTGCCGGCCAGCCGGCACGTCGAAGGCCTGTACCTGGGCGAAGGTGGCCTGCTCGACCAGATCCCGCCCGGCGCGCTGGTGATCGACTGCAGCACCATCGCCCCGGCCAGCGCGCGCAAGGTCGCCCAGGCCGCGGCCGCGCGCGGCCTGGCGATGCTCGACGCGCCGGTGTCCGGCGGCACCGCCGGCGCCCAGGCCGGCACGCTGACCTTCATCGTCGGCGGCGAGGCGCAGGTGCTCGAACGCGCCCGCCCCGTGCTGCAGGCGATGGGCAAGAATATTTTCCACGTCGGAGCCAGCGGCGCCGGCCAGGTCGCCAAGCTGTGCAACAACATGGCCCTGGGCGTGATCATGGCGGTGACCGGCGAGGCCATCGGCCTGGGCGTGGCGCACGGGCTGGACCCGAAGGTGCTCTCGCAGATGATGGCGGTCAGCACCGGGCGCAGCTGGGCCACCGAGGTCTGCAACCCGTGGCCGGGCGTGCTGGAGAACGCACCGGCCTCGCGCGGCTACAGCGGCGGCTTCGGCAACGACCTGATGCTCAAGGACCTTGGTCTGGCGGTGGAGGCGGCCATGGGCGTGGGCGCGACCATCCCGCTGGGCGAACTGGCGCGCAATCTCTACGCCATGAACAAGCAGGCCGGCCGCGGCGGCCTGGACTTCTCCAGCGTGGTGCAGCTGATCAGCGACAAGGCGCAAGGCTGAATCCTCGCTGCGAACAGTGGGCCGTGCCTTGAAGCGCGGTCCAATCTAAAAGCCTTCGCCAACCATCTACCGTCATTCCCGCGAAAGCGGGAATCCATGGACGTGGGCACCGCGCATGAAAGCCGCTGGATGGTCAGGCATGCGTCTGCCGAAACGCACTTCCCGCTTTCGCGGAAATGACGGGTCTTCTTCGCCGTTCCGATCCGCGCTTGTCCGCTTTTCCTCGCCCGCGCGTCTTACTTGCAATGCGCATCGGTGACGATGCGCTGCACGCGGTCGTAGTCGGCCTTCCTGTCGGCCTGGTTCTCGGGCTTGGCATAGCGCCAGGCCACTTCGGCCTCGCCCAGGCGCTTGTTCCAAGCCGCGCACAGGCGCTGGTCGGGCACGCGGGCGCAGACGTCGTGGATCACCTCGCAGGCGCGGCCCGCGCCGCCGGCCGGGTTGCCGTCCAGACCGACGGTGTTCAGCGGCGCGCAGCGCGACTGCGGGTTGGCTTCCTCGGTCAGGTAGGTGCCGCTGTCGTAGGTGGTGCACTGGAACAGGATCGGCGGCGCCGAGCCGGTGACCAGCCCGGCCGCGGCCTGGTTGGCCTGCGGCGTCTTGCGACCGGCGAGCGCGTCGGCGGCCGCGTCGTCCTTGTGCAGGGTCGGGTCCTGGATCAGCGTCATGCCGGGAATCGTCTGCAGCACCTGCGCCTCGTCGGCCGCCGGAACGATGGCCGAATCGCGCGCGCGCTCGGCGCCCTGGCGCGCCGCCGCCGGCGCAGCTAACGGAGCGGTCTGCGCCGCTGTTGGCGCCCCCGCCTGTGCCGCCGGCACCGCGGTCGCCGGCGGCGCTGCGGCGGCGGGCTTGTTGCCTGGCAGCGGCATGCTCGCCACGCCCTGCACGGCGCGCTTGTCGGTCTTGCTGCCTGCCGGGCAGGGGCTGTTCTGGACGGTCAGCGCGCCGGTGGCATCGGTGCAGCGGTAGATCGTCGTCGCCGGCCCGGTCGGCGCGGGCGGCGTCACGGTCGGATCCGGGGTGGCGCTCAGGTGCAGCGGCGCGGGCGGTGGCCCGGAAGGAGCAGGCAACGCGACCGGCGCCGCCTCGACGCTGCGCGCGGGCGGCGCCGTCGAGGCGGCCGCAGGCGCGGGCGCGTTGCGCAGCGAAGATGGCAGCGGCCGGCTCGCCACCTCGCCGACCTGGCGCTTGTCTTCCTTGGTCCCGGCCGGGCACGGCGCGTTCTGCACCGTCATCTCGCCCTTCGCATCGGTGCAGCGGTAGATCGTGGTCTGCGCCAGCAGCGGCCACGCCAGGCCCAGCGCCGTCGCCGCCAGGGCGACGCGCGCCCAGTTCCTCACTCCCATCAACCTGCTCCGCAATCGTTGTCCAGGCGCGCGTCGAGACCGCGCTGTTCTTTGTCCAGCGCGTGCCGCTCGCTCTGCAGCGCGCTGTGGTACTGGCGCTGGATCTCGTAGCGCCGGTCGCGCAGCCGGTCGCAGACCTCGGCCTGCGGCAGCTGGTGACAGGCGTCGCGCACCCAGGTGTTGCCGACCACCACCGGTCCGCCGGGTCGATGATGGCCGGGCGGGCCCCAGCCGCCGCCGGGATAACCCAGCGACCACAGCGGCACCAGGCGCGGATTTCCGTCGCCATTGTCGCTGGTGTAGGTGCGTCCATCGTCGCTGGTGCACAGGTACATCGGCCGCGGCGGGGTGCGATAGATCACCACCTGCGCCGGTGCCGGTGGGGCGGCGGGGCGGGCTGGCGAAGCCGGGGCCGCGGGCGAGGCCGGCACCGGCGGCGGATCCTGCGGGCGCAGCATCTCGCGCACTTCCTGGCGCTGGCCCGGCGGGCACTTGGCGTCGCTCAGCGTCACCGTGCCGTCGCGGCCGACGCAGCGGTAGATCGTGACCGGATCGGCCGCGCGCGCCTCACCCGCCGTTAGGGCGGCGAGCACGAGCAACAGCGGCGGCAGCGGTGGGCGCGACATGCGCGCATCTTGCGCGCTGGCCTGCGGGGCGGGAAGCCTCGCGGCGCTGACGATTCAGTCCCGCAGCACCTGGCCGGTGCGCGCGTCGCGGATCACGCTGGGGCGATCCAGGCCGCCGGTGCGGCCTTCCAGCACGCCGTCCACGCGCGCCAGCAGGCGCAGGTCCAGATCCTCGAACCGGCGCACCGACGGCTCGCCGGCCAGGTTGGCGCTGGTGGACACCAGCGGCCCGCCGAAGGCGTTGCACAGCGCGATCACCTGCGGATGGGCGGTGACGCGCACGGCGATGCCGCTGTGCACGCCGGTGACCCAGCGCGGCGCCTGCGGCGAGGCCGGCACGATCCAGGTGTTGGCGCCGGGCCAGCTGTCGAGCACCGCGGTCTGGCGCGCGGCCGGCAGCGCGTCCCAGTCCAGCAGCGGGGCGAGCTGGTCGCGCTCGGCTGCGATCAGGATCAGGCCCTTGTCGACGCTGCGTTGCTTGATCGCCAGCAGGCGCATCACGGCCGGCTGCGACAGCGGGTCGCAGCCCAGGCCCCACACGCCTTCGGTGGGATAGGCCAGCACCCCGCCCTCGCGCAGCAGCGCGACGGCGGCGTCCAGGGACAGGGTCGAGACCGGCATGGCGTCAGAACGGTGCCGCGTCGTCGGCCGGCTTCTTCTTGATCACGGTCTTCTTGCCCGAGACCGGCATGGCCTTGGACGAGAGCATCGACACGGCCGGTTCGGGCTGGGCGGCGACCTTTTTCACCGCCTTTTTGGCGGCTTTCTTTGCAGGCGCCTTCTTGGCGGCCTTCTTCGCCGCAGGTTCCTTGGTGGCCTTGGCGCTCTTGGCGGGCGCCTTGGCCGCGGTCTTCTTGGCGCCGAAGCCCTTGCGCACCGGCTTGCCGGTCTCTTCCAGCAGCTTGACCACCTCGTCCAGCGTCAGCGACGCCGGCTCGCGATCCTTGGGGATCTTGCCGTTGAGCTTGCCGTCGGAGATGTACGGGCCGAAGCGGCCGTTGAGCACCTGGATGTCGCTGCCGTCGAACTCCTTGATGATCCGGTTGCGCGCGATCTCTTCCTTCTCCTCGATCAGGAACACTGCGCGGGCCAGGTCGATCGTGTACGGGTCGTCTTCCTTCTTCAGCGAGGCATAGGTGTTGCCGCGCCGGGCGAACGGGCCGAAGCGGCCGATGCCGACGCTGACGTCCTCGCCCTTGTCCTGGCCCAGCGCGCGCGGCATCAGGAACAGCTCCAGCGCCTCGTCCAGGGTGATGGTGTGCATCGACTGGCCCGGGCGCAGCGAGGCGAACTTGGGCTTCTCCTCGGCGTCCTCGGCGGTGCTGCCGATGGCCGCGTACGGCCCGAACCGGCCCAGCCGCACGCTGACCGGCTTGCCGGTCTTGGGATCGGTGCCCAGCTCGCGCGCGCCGCTGGCCTCGGCGCGGTCGACCGATTCCTTCTTCTCGTCCACCAGCTGGATGAAGGGCTCCCAGAAGCGCGTCATCAGCGGCACCCAGTCCTCCTCGCCGCGGCTGACCGCATCCAACTCGTCTTCCATCTTGGCGGTGAAGTCGTAGTCCACGTAGCGGGTGAAATGCCCGGACAGGAACTTGCTGACCGCGCGGCCGACATCGGAAGGCCGGAAGCTGCGGCCTTCCATCTCCACGTACTTGCGGAAGATCAGGGTCTGGATGATCGAGGCATAGGTGGAGGGACGGCCGATGCCGTATTCCTCCAGCGCCTTGACCAGCGCCGCTTCGGTGAAGCGCGGCGGCGGCTGGGTGAAGTGCTGCTCGGCGTCGATGCGGTCCAGCGGCACCGTGTCGCCCGGCTTCATCGCCGGCAGCTTGCGGCCTTCGTCCTCGTCCTCGGCGCTCTTGGTGTCCTTGCCTTCCTCGTACACGGCCAGAAAGCCGGGCACCACCACGGTGGTGCCGCTGGCGCGGAAGGCGTGCTGGCTGCCGGCGGCCAGCTCGACGCTGACCGTGTTGAGCGTGGCCGGGATCATCTGGCAGGCCACCGCGCGCTTCCAGATCAGCTCGTACAGGCGGCGCTCGTCGTCGGACAGGTAGCGGGAGACCTGCGCGGGCGTGCGCAGGGCCGAGGTCGGGCGCACGGCTTCGTGCGCTTCCTGGGCGTTCTTGGACTTGGTCTGGTAGGTGTTGGGCTTGTCCGGCAGCGAGGCGGTGCCGTAGTCGCGGGCGATGACGTCGCGGATCTCGTCCAGCGCGTCCTGCGAGAGGTTCACCGAGTCGGTACGCATGTAGGAGATCAGGCCGACCGTGCCTTCCTCGCCGATGGCCACGCCCTCGTACAGCTTCTGCGCCACCTGCATGGTCTTGCGCGTGGTGAAGCCCAGCTTGCGCGAGGCCTCCTGCTGCAGGGTCGAGGTGGTGAACGGCGGGGCGGGGCGACGCTTGCGCTCCTTGCTGGCCACGTCGGTGACATGCAGCGAGCCCTGCGCGGCCTGCTGGATGCGCAGGCGCGCGGCCTCGGCCGTGTCGCCGTCGGTGACGGTGAACTGTTCGAACTTCTGCCCGTCCAGCTTCACCAGCTTGGCGCTGAAATGCTGGCTGGGATGCGCGCACTCGGCGGCGATGGACCAGTACTCGCGGGCGACGAAGGCTTCGATCTCCTCCTCGCGCTCGACGATCATGCGCAGCGCCGGGCTCTGCACGCGGCCGGCCGACAGGCCGCGCTGCACCTTGCGCCACAGCACCGGCGAGAGGTTGAAGCCCACCAGGTAGTCCAGCGCGCGGCGCGCCTGCTGCGCATCGACCAGGTCGGCGGCGATGCTGCGCGGCTTGGTCATGGCCTCCTTGATCGCGCGCGGCGTGATCTCGGTGAACACCACCCGGTGCATGGGCTTGTCCTGGACCAGGTTGCGTTCCTTCAGGATCTCGGCGATGTGCCAGCTGATCGCCTCGCCCTCGCGGTCCGGGTCGGTCGCCAGATAGATGTCGTCGGCCGTCTTGGCCGCCTTGGCGATCGCGTCGACGTGCTTCTCGTTCTTTTCGATCGTCTCGTAGCGCATGGCGAAGCCGTTGTCCGGATCGACCGCGCCCTCCTTGGGCACCAGGTCGCGCACATGCCCGTAGCTGGCCAGGACGGTGAAGTCCTTGCCGAGGTATTTGTTGATCGTCTTGGCCTTGGCGGGCGACTCGACGATGAGCAGGTGCTTGGGCATTGGCTGGGGAGGTTCGATGCGGGCCGTGCGGGGCGGCGAGTGTGGGGCAGATCGGGGGAGGACAGAAGGCGACGCCCGGTCCTTTCGGCCCCGGGCGTTCAGCTTGTGGCTTTTTATAGTGGAATCACGGCCATGGTCCGGCTGTCAAGCCGGCCCGGTCGCGGCTCACCGGTGGCTCATGGCCGCACCGATGCCCGCGAACACCACAATGGCCACGTAGCCGAGCAGCACCAGACCGGCCAGGACCAGCATGGTGATGGTCACCGCGCCCAGCTCGCGACGCTGGCGTTCGGGGTGGGCGGTGAAGGCCCAGCGGTCCACCACCAGGGTGTCGCTCATCATGTCGTGCAGGCCCTGCTTGCGCGCGGTGATGCCGGCCATGATGGCCGAGGCGAGCATGCTCACATAGCAGGTCACGAAGCCCAGCGGCACCAGCCCGGCGAACCGGCCGAAGCTGCGCAACACCGAGATCCGCTCGCCGTTGGAGCGCACCACCTTGATGCCCACCGCCAGCTTGCCCAGCGTGGCCTGGCTGCCGGAGGCGTGCATCAGGGTGAAATAGGCCGCCTGCACGAGGAAGGGCACCAGGTAGAACAGCAGGACGAAGGTCACGCCCAGCATCGGCGCGCGCCCGGCCTGCATGTCGGAGAACAGGTTGCCTCCGACGCCCATGACCACCACCACGATCATCAGCACCGCGAACATCACCGCGCCGACGATCAGGCCGTCCAGCATCGAGGCGGCGAAGCGTTTGAGGAAGCCGGCATAGACGATCTCGCCGCCGTCGACCACGTCCTGCTCGCGGGCGATTGTGGCGCGCGGGGCGGCGTAGGGCGAGGCCGGCTCGACCGTGGCCCCTGGTACGGCCGAGCGCCAGTCGGCGGCGGCGGGCGGGGTGGGTTCGGCGGCGAATGGCGCCGGCTCCGCCGGCGGCGGCGCGACCGGCGCGTCGCCCAGCAGGCCCAGCTCGGCCGCGTGCCGGCCCAGCGGCTGCCAGTCGGGCAGCCCTTCGCGCCAGACCAGCGCGTCCTGGCCGATGCGGCCGGCGTTGAAGGCCTGGGCCAGCGCGGCCGCGTCCATCGGGCCGTGACGCTGGCGGTCACGGTCTGCGTAGTACCAGTTCGACATGCGATCCCCGTGTTGCTTCCAATTCCCCGGGCGCCACGTTAACCCAGGCGGGTGGGCGAACCCAGGCCCGGCCGGGAACGGGCGCTAGCGCCCACCGGCGCGGCAATGGGCCGGCAGCTGACGACCCGGCAGTTCCGAGCGGCAGCGCCAGCCGCCGGCGCCATCGGCTTCCAGCCAGATCCGCTTCCCGTCCAGGCGCGCCTGTCCGGGCCTGCGCAGGACGATCTCCAGCCCGCAGGCGCCGCTGGCGGGGAACTTGCCGATCGTGATCGCCGAGACCGCGCGCCCTGCGTAATCGCCAGGTGCGCGGAAAGGCGGCTGGTCATTGGCCGGACAGGTCCCCGACGGCGCCTGGGCGATGGCCTGCTGGACCTGCGCCTGCACCGGTGCCGCCTCGCTCAGGGCCTGGGCGATCACCGATCGGGTGACGTAGTCCTGGTAGGCGGGAATCGTGATGGCCGCCAGGATGGCCGTCACCGGCACCGCGCAGGCCAGCGCGACGATCGCGGCGATCGCGCAGCCGGACAGGCCGCGCCGGGCGGGCATGCGCTGGGCTGAGGATGCGGCCGCCAGCGGCGGAGGGGCGGGCGGAAGCGCAGGACCCAGGCCCAACTCGGGGCGCAGGGTCGACAGCGGCTGCCATTGGGCCAGACCTTCGCGCCATAGCAGCGATTGCTGGCCGAGCGTCCCGTCGCGCAGCAGACGCAGGATGTCCTCGGTCGGCACCGGACCCTCGGTCCGGGCCTCGTGCCGGTAATACCACTGACTCATCGATTCTCCCCGCGTCCCTGCGCGGCCTGCGCCTGGGCGCAGGCCGGTTGATCGGTCAGTGCACCGGCTCCGGCTCGTCGGCGAACATCTGGGTCTCCATCCAGGCGTAGGCCGCTTCCGACCCCGGCTGGTTGAACAGCACCATCAGCACGACCCACTTGAGGTCGTCCAGATCCAGTTCGTCCTGGTCCAGCGCCATGGCGCGGTCCAGCACCAGCTCGCGCTGGTCGGCGTCCAGGATGCCGTGCTGCTCGAGGAACATCAGGAAGCCGCGGCCTTCCACGTCCAGCTTCTCCAGCTCAAGGCCGTGGAAGATGCGGATCGGGCCGTCCACGCGCGGCTCGCCGGCACTGGGCCGCTGCTCGGCCAGCGCATCGAGCCAGTCGAAGGCTTTATTGATTTCGGTGGGGCTGAAACCGGCCTGGATCAGGCCGTTCTGGAGGGAGTCGCGGTCGCGGACCGGATCGGCGTCTTCGGTGAAGTAATGTTCGAACAGGTATAGCAGGACGTCCAGGATGCTCTCTTTCATTGCCCTCGGCCTGTGCTCAAAAGCACTGTGGAGGTGGGAAAACTACGATCTGCGTGCGTAACGGCCATGTTGGACCGCCACCTGCCCATCCAGTTCCATGACCAGCAGCATGGAGGACACTTCAGCGGTCGTCAATCGGGTCCGCGCGACGAGTTGATCCATACCGGTTGGGTCGTGGCCAAGCGCTTCCCACAAGCGCTGGTAGTCGGGGTCCGGGTGCGTCCTGGCGGGATCGCCCCCTGGATGGGGGCGGCCGGCGGGTGCCGCAAGGCCTCTGGCCAGGTCTCCGGCGGCCTGGGCCAGGCCTTCGAGGATTTCCCGGGGGTGCTCGATCAGGGTCGCCCCGTCGCGGATCAGGCGATGGCAGCCGCGCGCCATCGGGTTGTGGATCGAGCCGGGCAGGGCGAAGACCTCGCGTCCGGCCTCGGCCGCCAGGCGGGCGGTGATCAGCGCGCCTGAACGTTCGGCCGCCTCGATCACCACGGTGCCCAGCGCCAGCCCGGCCAGGACCCGGTTGCGGCTGGGGAAGTGCGGCGCCCGCGCCCGCGTGCCGGGCGGGAACTCGCTGACCACCGCGCCGCGCTCGGCCAGGCGCGCGCGCAGGCGGGCGTGGCCGGCCGGATAGGCCAGATCCGGCCCGGTGCCGACCACCGCCACCGTGCGCCCATCGGCCAGCGCCAGCGCGGCCTCGTGCGCGGCGGCGTCGATGCCGGCGGCCATGCCGCTGAGCACCGCCCAGCCGGCCGAGGCCAGCGCATGGGCGAAGTCGGCGGCGTTGTCGCGGCCTCCGGCGGTGGGCGCGCGGCTGCCGACCACCGCCACGCCGGGGTGCCAGAGCAGGTCCGCATCGCCCTCGACGAACAGCGCCAGCGGCGGCGAGGCCGTCTGCGCCAGCAGCGGTGGGTAGTCGGCATGCCCCCAATGGAGCAGGCGCCGCCGCGGCCCGGCCAGCCAGGCCAGGCAGCGTGCCAGGGCCGCGGCACAGGGGGCGGCCAGGCGCGCGCAGCGCTTGGCCTCCAGCCCGGCCTGGCGCCAGGCCGCGGGCCCGGCGGCCAGCGCGGCGGCGGCGCTGCCATGGGTCTCGACCAGCTGCCGGCGTGGCGCGGTTGCGCCGCCTGCGAGCACCAGGGCCAGCCAGGCGCGGGTGTCTTCATCGTCCATGGCCGCCAGCGTGGCCCAGGAAACGACAACGGCGCCCTCGGGCGCCGTCGTGATGCTGCGTAGGAAAAGTCGGACTAGTCGACGCTGGCGGTGGCCGTGTTCGGCATGCCGGCGTCCGGGTCGCGCAGGAAGTAGCCCACGCGCGAGGGCGCCGAGCCTTCCATGATCAGGCCGTAGCTGACCTTCTCGTAGGTCTTGAAGATCATCACGTGCGCGGTGTACTGGTCGGGCAGCTTGTTGCGGCCCTGGCCGGGCTTCTTGGTCTCGGCGATGCGCGAGGTCGGGCCCTTGAACGGGTCGAGCTTGTAGCTGCCGGGGCGCCACACCGACAGCACCGTGCCGTTGTCCAGGCCTTCGCGACTGCCGCCGGACAGGGCGACCACGTCGTGCGCGCCGCCGTAGGACAGCGTGTCGGAGATCGACATGATGCGCACCTTGCCGTCCACCAGCGGGGTGCGCGGCGGATGCGGGAAGAACTGCAGGTCGAAGGGCTGGGCCTCGACCGGGATCAGGCGATCGCCGGCGCGGACCTCGCGACCATTGCCTTCCAGGTGCAGCGTGGTGGCGTTGCCCTCCGGATCGACCGCGGTGACGGTGCCAATGGCCATCTGCTCCAGCTCGTAGCCGAGGAAGTCGTCGTTGTCGTTCGGGGCCTGGAACTCCTTCCACAGGTTGCCCTCGCCGAGCGTGCGCTCACCGCGGTAGTCCAGGTCGGTGCTGGGCTTGGGCTCGTCGTAGTACTTGGTCGGCCGCACCACAGCGTAGCGCTGGCCGACCTGCGGGGCCTCCAGGTCGACGGCGTAGACGTCCTGGCCGCCGAAGGCGCGCAGGCGGTCGTCCTGCAGGCCGGCGATGTAGGGCAGATCGTCGATGCTGTCGACCACGCGCAGGTGGCGCAGGAAGGGCTCGATGTCCGACAGCGGCACGCCGGTGATCGGCGCGTCCTGGCGCGGCCCGGGCTTGACCTGGGCCTGGGCCACGCGGTCCAGATAGGCCAGGCTGATCACATCGCCGGGGTAGATCAGGTGCGGGTTGGCGATCTGCGGGTTGGCCTGCCAGATCTCCGGCCACAGCCAGGGCTTCTTGAGGAAGCGCGCCGAGATATCCCACAGCGTGTCGCCCTTGCGCACCACGTAGGTGTCGGGGTGGTTGCCGGCGAATTCTTGGGCCGTGGCGAAGGCGGCAAGGGTCAGGAACGCGACAGCCACAGCTGTGCGGCATTGTTTGAACATGGCGGTATGTACCTGATTCCCCTACAGGTGGTCGCCACTATAGTCCAGAAAAAGCCCGCCGACGCAAGCGATGGTGGGGGTCCGCTGCGCGGGGGCTTGTCCCCCGGCGGCGGGTGGGTCGCGCCGCCCTCGGGCGCCCTGGGACAAGGAAGCGCGCGGAAGTGGACTTGGGTCCACGACCGAGCAATGGCGCCGTCACAGGCCTGCCCAGGGGTGGCCCTTCGGGTTGAGTCGGCAGGACGGCCACGGTCGAGAGGCGCGCTGTGAAATGCGCAACGGTCTATCCCGCGTCATGCGCTGCGCTCGACTGCCCTGTGGGCCCGACGCGGCCTACCCGGTGCCGGAGGACAAGCCCTACAATGTGTGGTCCGTCGCCGGACCGCATCCCGGCCTCCCCACCAGGTGCTCGCCATGGCCCAGTTGCCCATCCTCGAATTCCCCGATCCGCGCCTGCGCACCAAGGCGGTGCCCGTGCGCGCGGAGCAGATCGCCGAACCGGCGTTCCAGACCCTGCTCGACGACATGTTCGAGACCATGTACGAGGCGCCGGGCATCGGCCTGGCCGCCAGTCAGGTGGACGTGCACCAGCGCTTCATGGTCATCGATGTGAGCGAGGAGAAGAACGCCCCGCAGGTGTTCATCAACCCGGAGATCCTGGACAAGGCCGGCGAGCAGGTCTACCAGGAGGGCTGCCTGTCGGTGCCCGGCATCTTCGCCGACGTGACCCGCGCCGATGCGATCACGGTGAAGTTCATCGACCGCACCGGCGCGGCGCAGCAGCTGCGCGTGGACGGCCTGCTGGCGGTGTGCATCCAGCACGAGATGGACCACCTGGACGGCAAGCTGTTCGTCGATTACCTGTCCCCGCTCAAGCGCGAGATGGTCAAGAAGAAGCTGGCCAAGGCGCGACGGAATGCGGCATGAGTTGACGCCGGGGCGCGGGTCTTCGGACCTGGGACCCGGCCGGTCGGCCCTGCCGACGCATCAGCCACGCGCGTGTCCCCCGTCTTTCGCTCCGAACCCAGAGTTGCGCCTCTCCGCATGAAGATCGTCTTTGCCGGCACGCCGGATTTCGCCGTGCCGTCGCTGCGCGCGGCCGTGCGCCACAACGAAGTGGTCGCCGTCTACACCCAGCCCGACCGTCCCGCCGGGCGCGGGCGCGGGCTGACCGCCTCGCCGGTCAAGCTCGAGGCGATCAAGCGCGGCATCCCGGTGCTGCAGCCCGAGACGCTGCGCAACCCCGAGACCCAGGCCGCGCTGCGGCTGATGGCGCCGGATGTGATGGTGGTGGTCGCCTACGGCCTGATCCTGCCCAAGGCGGTGCTGGAGATCCCGCGCTACGGTTGCTGGAACGTGCACGCCTCGCTGCTGCCGCGCTGGCGCGGCGCCGCGCCGATCCAGCGCGCCATCGAGGCCGGCGACACCGAGAGCGGCGTGTGCCTGATGCAGATGGAGGCCGGCCTGGACACCGGGCCGGTGCTGCTTTCGCTGTCCACGCCGATCTCCGAGACCGACACCGGCGGCCAGCTGCACGACCGCCTGGCCGAGCTGGGCGGGCAGGTGCTGGCCGACGGCCTGGGCCTGCTGCGCGCCGACATGCGTCCGGTGCCGCGGCCGCAGCCCGCGCAGGGGGTGACCTACGCGCACAAGCTGGACAAGGCCGAGGCGCGGCTGGACTGGACCCAGCCGGCGCAGGTGCTGGCGCGCAAGGTGCGCGCCTTCGTGCCCTGGCCGATCGCGGAAGGCCAGGTGGCCGGCGAACGCCTGCGCATCCACGGCGCCATCGCCATCGACCTGGCCCACAACGCCGCGCCCGGCACGCTGCTGGCCGCCACCCGCCAGGGGCTGGACATCGCCTGTGGTCAGGGTGCGCTGCGCCTGCGCGCGGTCCAGCGCGAGGGCGGCAAGGCGATCACCGCCGCCGACTACCTCAACGCGCGCCGCGATCTGTCCGGCGCATGAGCAGCCAGGCCGGCGTGGTGGTGCGGGTCACGGCCGCCCGCGTGCTGGACGCGGTGCTGCATCGCGGCCGCTCGCTCAAGGCCGAGCTGGCCACCGCGCTGCCGCAGCTGGCCGATCCGCGCGATCGCGCGCTGCTCGAGGCGATCTGCTTCGCCGCGCTGCGCCGGCGCACGGCCTACAACGCGGCGCTGAGCGGCTGGATGCCCCGCCCGCTGCAGGCCAGGGACAACGAACTGCGCGCGCTGCTGCTGGCCGGCCTGGCCCAGCTCGACGCGCTGCAGCTGCCGGCGCACGCGGCGCTGTCGGCCACGGTCGAGGCGGCGCGCACGCTGGGCCGGCCGCACCAGGCCGGCATGGTCAACGCGCTGCTGCGCCGCGCCCAGCGCGAAGGCGTGCCGGCCGCCGATGCGTCTGCGGCCTGGCCGCAGTGGCTGCAGCAGCGCATCCGCGCCGATTGGCCGGCGCAGGCCGATGCGCTCTTCGCCGCCAGCGCGCAGGCCGCGCCGCTGTGGCTGCGGGTCAACCGGCGCATGAGCGGCCGCGACGCCTATCGCACGCAGCTGGCCGAGGCCGGAATCCAGGCCGAGACCGTCGCCGCCTTGCCCGACGGCCTGCGGCTGGCCGAATCGACCGCCGTCGGCGGCCTGCCGGGCTTCGACTCTGGCGTGGTGTCGGTCCAGGACGGCTCGGCCCAGCAGGTCGCCGATCTGTTCGCCCTGGCCGACCAGGCGCGGGTGCTGGACGCCTGCGCCGCGCCCGGCGGCAAGTCCGCGCATCTGCTCGAACGCCAGCCTGGCCTGCGGCTGACGGCGCTCGATGTGGATGCGCGCCGCCTGCGCCGGGTCGAACAGACCCTGCAGCGGGTCGGCGCGACGGCCACGCTCAAGGCGGCCGACGCCAGCGATCCGAGCGGCTGGTGGGACGGGGTGCCGTTCGATGCCGTGCTGCTGGACGCGCCGTGCTCGGCCACCGGCATCGTGCGCCGCCAGCCCGACGTGCTGCTGCATCGCCGGCCCGAGGACCTCGCCGCGCTGACCGCGCTGCAGGCGCGCCTGCTGGACGCGGCCTGGGCGGTGCTCGCGCCGGGCGGCACGCTGGTGTATGCGACCTGCTCGCTGCTGGCCGCGGAGAACGCCGAGCAGATCGAGGCCTTCCTAGCGCGTCACGACGCCGCGCAGCTGGACGATCCGGGTGAAGCCTTCGGCCACCCCAGCGGCGGCGGGCGCCAGCGCCTGACGGGCGAGGACGGCATGGATGGCTTCTTCTATGCCCGTCTGCGCAAGGCCGCCGCCTGAGCCGACGGCGCGCTTCGCCTCACCACGGCGTTCCGACATCGCCTCGCTATCATCCCGCGCCATGCGTCCCATGACTTACGCCAAGACCCGCTCGCTCGATACCTGGTTGCTGTTCATCACCGCCTTGCTGGTCATCGGTGCGGGCATCGGCCTGCGCGATCCGTGGCCGGCCGACGAGCCGCGCTTCACGCTGGTCGCCAAGCACATGGTGGAGAGCGGCGAGTGGCTGTTCCCGCATCGCGGCGTGGAGCTGTACTCGGACAAGCCGCCGATGCTGATGTGGCTGGAGGGGCTGTTCTTCCTGCTCACCGGCAACTGGCGCGTGGCCTTCCTGATGCCCTCGCTGCTGGCCACGCTGGGCGCGATCTGGTGCGTCAAGGACCTGGGCCAGCGGCTGTGGACGCGCAAGGTCGGGCTGTACGCGGGCTGGGCGCTGCTGTTCGCCTTCCAGTTCACCTATCAGGCCAAGCGCGCGCAGATCGACGCGCTGGTGCTGGGCATGATCACGCTGGCCAACTACGGCCTGCTGCGGCATCTGCTCAAGGGGCCGGACTGGAAGATGTGGGTGCTGGGCTGGTTCTTCGCCGGCCTGGGCACGATCACCAAGGGCGTGGGCTTCCTGGCGCTGCTGAGCATCGTGCCGGCGGCGGTGGTCTCGGCCCGCGGCTGGCCCGGGGTCAAGGTGTGGGCCGGCGACCGGCGCTTCTGGCTTGGGCCGCTGGCCTTCCTGGTGGCGGTGTCGATCTGGCTGGTGCCGATGGTGACCACGGTGCTGCTGTCGGGCGATCCGGAGCACCGCGCCTATCTCAACGACATCCTGCTGCGGCAGACCGCCAAGCGCTACGCGCGCTCCTGGGACCACCCGCAGCCGTGGTGGTACTTCCTGCAGGTGCTGCTGATGTGGGCGCCGACCATCCTGGCGCTGCCCTGGGCGATCGCGCCGTGGGCGCGGCGCCTGCGCCTGCGCCACGATCCGCGCTATCTGGTGCCGCTGGCGTGGTGGCTGATCGTGATGGTGTTCTTCTCCATCCCGCACGGCAAACGCGACGTCTACATCATGCCGGCGCTGCCGATGCTGTGCCTGGCGCTGGCGCCGCTGCTGCCGGGCCTGCTGCGGCGGCGCGACGTGCGCGGGGTGCTGCATGCGTTCACCGCGGTGCTGGTGCTGGCCACGCTGGGGATGGGCATCGCGATGCTGACCGGCGAGCCCTCTTTCGAGCGCGGCCTGCATCGCGACCGCGACCTGGACCAGGCCGCGACCCACGCCCTGGCCTGGGTCCTGGTGGCGATCGGCACCTGGGGCCTGGGCAGCCTGCTGGCGTTCTGGCGACGGCCGGCGGTGGCGATGTGCTCGACGCTGGGCGCGACCTGGGTGCTGTACGGGATGGTGGTGTGCCCGTTGCTCAACGATTCCAGCTCCGCGCGCGGGGTGATGCGCGAGGTGGCCCAGGCCATCGGTCCGCAGGCCGAGCTGGGCCTGGTGGCCTGGAAGGAGCAGAACCTGCTCATGAGCCAGTCCAACACCACCACCTTCGGCTTCCGCAAGCTGTGGAAGGACCAGCTGCGCGAGGGCCTGGCCTGGCAGGCGCAGGCGCCGCAGCGGCGCTGGCTGCTGGTCCAGGACATCGCCCTGCCGGCCTGCATCGACCGCGGCGTGGCCCGGCATGCGGGGCAGGCCGGTCGCCGCGGCTGGTGGCTAGTGCCGATGGCCGCGCGCATGGGCTGTCCGGCCTCGCCGGAGATTCCGTTCGACGATTCGGCGCGCAAGGCGCAGGTCGAGGCCCAGGGTGAGTAACGCGATGTTGTGGATGACTGGCGTACATGGGCCCGATGCCGAACGCGCCTGAGCGGACATCGCTGCGGTTCCAGCCCTTTCCCGCCTCGCCGCGGCTGCGCGCCGCGCGCGCGCTGTACACGCTGGCCCTGGTGCTGCTGCCGTTCTGCCTGATCGCCACGCCCTTCGGCCTGCTGCCGGCGGCGGTGTGCACGCTGCTGGCGGTGCTGCTGGCGCCGGACCGGATCTGGGCGGCGCGTTTCGATGCCGGCCGGCCGCTGCTGTGGATGCTGCTGGCCGTGGCGCTGGTCGCCCTGGTGGTGAGCACCTCGACGCTGATCCACCACGACCGCTGGAGCGAGGCCGGCAACCGTGGACGCGTGCTGGTGATGCCGCTGGCCATGCTGCTGGTGATCGGCCTGGCGCCGCCGCGGGCGGCGCTGTGGAGTGGCGCGGTGCTGGGCCTGTTCGGCGCCTGCGCGGTGGCGCTGGTGCAGCTGTGGCAGGGCGTGGCGCGCGCCGATGGCTGGATCAACGCGATCACCTTCGGCGACCTGACGGTGCTGCTGATGGGGCTGGTGGTGTTCCTGCGGCCCTCCGGGCGGCTGATGCTGACCATCGCGGCCACCTGCGCCGGCCTGGTGGCGGTGGTGCTGAGCGGCACGCGCGGGGCCTGGCCGGCGGCCGTGCTGGTGCTGGTCATCGCGCTGATCTCGCGCGCCAACGGCGGCAAGGCGCGGCGTTGGGAATTCTGGGCGCTGGTGGGGCTTGCGATCGTGGCCCTGGCCGCGCTGCTGCCGCACGTCAGCGAGCGGGTGGAGGCGCTGCGCGGCGACATCCAGCGCTATGCGGTGGGCGATGCGGATTCGTCCTCCGGGGCGCGCATCGAGCTGATCGGCATGGCCGTGGACGAGCTGCAGCGCCAGCCCTGGACCGGCGTGGGCGTGGGGCATTTCGAACGCGTGGTGCTGGCCTCGCCCGAGTGCCAGCCGCCCGAGCCCCTGAGCTGGTGCGACCTGGACCACGCGCACAGCGACTTCCCCGAATGGGGCGCGACCATGGGCATTCCCGGCATCGTCGCGCTGCTGGCGCTTTACGGCGTGCCGGCCTGGCTGTTCGTGCGCCAGCTGCGGGTGAGGCCGTTCCCGCGCCGCTCGCGCAGCGCCGCGCTGGCCGGGCTGATGACGGTGGTGTCCTTCGTGCTGTGCGGGCTGAGCCAGTCGATGTGGGCCCATCAGCTCAGCGGCGGCGCCTATCTGACGCTGGTCGGCATCCTGCTGGGATTCAGCCTGCGCGAGGATCCGCGGAAGGGCTAGGGGCGAGGCGTGCGTGGAAAGGAGTGAGAAGTGAGCGTTTGCCCTTCCTCACTCCTCTGCGCTCACTTCTGCTTCCCCAACGGCTGCCCGTGCTGCAGCAGCCACAGCATGATCGCCTTCTGCCGCACGTAGTTGGCGCGCACGTAGGCGTAGACCAGGCCGCGCCAGCCATCCAGGAAGCCGAGCCGGAACACATAGCCGCGCCAGAAGCGCCACGCCGGCGACACTACCAGCTTGGCCAGCGAGGCGCGCTTGCCGCGGGCGAACTCGTGCTCGGCCATCATCTGCGCGTAGCGCTGGGTCTTGGCCAGCTGCTGCTCCAGCGAGCGGTAGGGATAGTGGATCAGGTCGCCGGCCAGGGTGTGGACCGGACCTTCGACGCTGGCGGCTTCGTGGATCTCGCGCTGGCCGCGCCAGCCGCCGCGCCGGCGGTCGAACAGCCGCAGCACCCGGTCCGGATAGGCGTTGCCGTGGCGCAGGAAGCGGCCGAAGTAATCGGAAAGCCGGTTGAAGCGATAGCCCGCCGCGCCGGCGAAGCCGCCCTCGCGCGCGGCCTCGATCGCCGCACGCAGCTTCGCGTCCACGCGCTCGTCCGCATCCAGGCACAGCACCCAGTCGTGTGCGGCGCTGCGCACGGCGAAGTCCTTCTGGCTGCGATAGCCCTCGAAGTCGCGCAGCAGCACGCGCGCGCCGCGGGCCTGGGCGATGGCGACCGTGGCGTCGGTCGAATGCGAGTCAACCACCACGCACTCGTCGCAGAAGGCCAGCGAGTCCAGGCAGTCGCCGATGCGATCGGCTTCGTTGAAAGTGATAATGCAGGCCGAAATACGCGGCCGCGGGTCGTGTGGCGACGTCAAGGACATAACACGCTCATGGCCGACTACCTGCTGTTTGCGACCGAACGGTACGCCCTGCCTATTCTGGCGCCTCTGGCCCGGGCGCTGCACGCTTCAGGCCAACAGGTCCACGCATGGTTCGAGGGCAACGCGCGTGGGCTGGAGACGCAGGTGGCGCCGTGCGTGCGCCCGGTCGATCTGAAGGCCGCCGTGGCGCTGCGCCCGCGCGCAGTGTTCAGCGCGGCCAACTGGGTGCCGCCCTTCGTGGCCGGCGCCAAGGTGCAGCTGTTTCATGGCTTCAACGTGGAGAAGCGGGCCGATGGGCGCGGGCACTTCCGCGTGCGCGGGCTGTTCGACCTGTACTGCACGCAGGGGCCGGCCACCACCGCGCCGTTCCGCGCGCTGGCCGAGCGCGAGGGCCACTTCGCCGTGGCCCAGACCGGCTGGCCCAAGCTCGATCCGCTGTTCCGCGACGATGGCGGCGCCAGCGCCGCGCTGCGCGCGCCGGCGGGCGAGCGGCCGGTGATCCTCTTCGGTTCGACCTTCACCGAACGCCTGAGTGCCGCGCCGGTGCTGGTCGACCAGATCGCCGCCGACATCGCGCGTGGCCAGCGCTACTGGCTGCTGACCCTGCATCCCAAGTGTCCGCCGGCGCTGTTCGATCGCTACCGCGCGCTGGCCGGGGCCAACGCCGCCTTCGTCGAGCCCGAGCAGGTGATGGCCGCCCAGCGCGCGGCCGATGTGCTGGTGTCGGATACCTCCTCGATCGTCTCGGAGTTCGTCGTCCAGCACAAACCGGTGGTGACCCTGCGCAACCGCGCGCCCAAGCCGCACATGCTGGACTTCGACGACCCGGCGCAGCTGCCGGCGCAGCTGGAGCGCGCGCTGCATCCAGCGCCGGCGCTGATGGAGGCGATCGTGCGCTATGCCGATTCAATCCATCCCGATCGCGATGGCTTCAGCGCCGAGCGGGTGATCGCCGCGACCGAGGACTTCATCGCCGGCGAGCTGGGCGTGCTCAGGCCCAAGCCCTTCGCCGCACGCCTGCGCGCCCTGCAGATCCGCAAGGACCTAGGCTACTGGGGCCCAGGCGCCCGGCACTGACCCACCTGTAGAGCGGAGCTTGCTCCGCTGGGGCCTTCCTCCGCGAGCCGAACGAAGAGCAGCGGAGTCCCCAAAAGGGGATTGCCACAAGCTCCGCTCTACAGGCAGGCCGCTGCGAGATTTGAGGAGACAGTTGCTTCCACCCTGCCAAGCGATGGCTTCCTCACCAGCGCAGCCGGCGCCGTGCCAGGGTGGCGGTGAGCTGATCATGCAGGGCGCGGGCCTGGTCCAGCGGCATCAGGCGCAGCTCCAGGCGCGGTCCCTGGTGGGCGGCGCCGGCCGAGTCGAGCAGCAGCGTGGCCGTGCCGCAGCGGCGGTCCAGCGGCGAGCGGCTCAGGCGCAGCGCCTGCAGCTTGTCGACCTCGGCGAAGCGCCACCAGCGCGTCCACCAGCCGCCGCGCACGGCCACCAGGCGTGTGTCCACGCTCCAGGCCATGTGCTGCATCTGCCGGCGCGCCTTGAACGCCGACCACGGCCACCACGCCAGCACCACCAGCGCCAGCACATCCAGCAGCGGCCACAGCGCCGCGGCCAGGACGATCAGCCAGAACGCCGGCCACAGGCACAGCCGCCACCATTGCCCGACCGGCATCGCATGCCACTGCGCCGGTGGCCACTGCGCGTCGGGCAGCAGGTGCTGCAGCAGCGCATCGCAGCGCTCGGGCGTGGCCAGCGGCACCAGTTCGCGGATCGCGCGGTCCTGTTCGTTCGAGCTGCCGACCACGGCGGTGTCGATGTCCAGGCTGCGCCGCCCGAAGCAGCGATGCAGCACGCCCTCGCGCAGCGTCCAGGACTGGATCCGGCGCCGCGCCGCGCTGGAGCGCACGCGCGCCAGCAGGCCGCGTTCGACGGTCAGGCGCTGCTGCGCTTCGCTCAGGCGGAAGCCGTGGTACTGCAGCGCCGCCAGCGCGATCGACAGCGCCCGCAGCAGCGCCAGCGCCAGCAGCAGCACGCTGGTCGCGGTCAGCAGCCAGGTCAGCCAGCCCAGGTGCAGATGGCTGGCGAAGCCGAACGCCTGCCGGCCGTAGCGTTCGATCGCATCGGCGACCACGCGCTGCGGGAACAGCTGGTACAGCGCGCCGGCCGTGGCCGCCATCGCGATCATGCCGCGGTTGGAGATCAGGCCCAGGCGCACGATCTCGCCCGCGCCCAGGGCCAGCAGGGTGTTGCCTTCCGGCGCCTCGGGCACGGCCTCGGCGCCGGCCTGGCCGCGATGGCGCACCAGCGACTCCAGCGCCAGCGCCTGGTCCAGCCGCAGCACGCGCATCTGCGCTTCCGGCTTGCTGCCGCCGGCCGACTCCAGGCGCAGCTCGGCCACGCCGAACAGCCGGTGCAGCAGGCTCTGATGCACCGCCACGTTATGGATGCGGGCGAAGGGAATCTCGCGCCGGCTGCGGTTGAGCAGGCCGCTGCGGATGCTCAGGCCCTCTGCGCCGATGCGGTAGCGGTAGGTCAGATAGCGCAGCAGCGAGGTGCCGACCAGGATCGCCATCACCACCAGCGTGGCAACATGGTTGTAGCGGTCCGAGTCGCCATCGCGCCCGCCCCCGAACACCACCAGCACGAGCAGCGGCAGCAGGAACTGCTTGAGCTGCTGGAGCAGCACGAACAGCCACGACCACGGATGCAGGCGCTGGTCGCGCGGACCGCGCTGCACGGCGTCAGGCGGCGCGCTCACAGCGCGTCGTCGTCGCGGTCGAGCTGGTGCGCCAGGCGCTCGCGCAGGCGTTCGGCATCGCGCTGGTCCAGCCCGGAGACCGAGACCGCGTTCAGCCGCGTGCCGGCGGTATGCACCACCAGCGTGGCCAGCCGCGCGGCGCGATCCAGCGGGCCGCGGCGCACGTCCAGATGCTGCACGCGCGAAATCGGCACATGGGTCTCGCTGCGCCACAGCCGGCCCTGCATCAGCGCGAAGCCCTGCGCGTCCAGCCGCCAGCGGATGAAGCGATGGCGGCGATAGGCGATCACCGCCGCGCCCAGCGCGATCACCGCGACCGCGATCGCGCCGTCGTCCAGCCAGGGCGTCAGGCCCGGCGCGGACAGCCAGGCCACGCCCAGGGCGAAGGCGCCGGCCACGAGTGTGCCGATGAAGGCGCCGAGCGCAGCCAGCCGGGCGCCGCGCGGCGGCAGCGCCTGCCAGCCATCGGGCAGTGCGGTGGCGGGTGCGGGTGGCGGAGCAATTTCGGGAAGCGGAGGCGAGGACGACACGCGGAGCCTGGACGGGGAGGGCGGGAGCTAAGCGCCGCCGAGTCTAGAGCGTGCGGTGGCCCCGGGGGTGAGCGCGAGGCCGTCTCAGGACACCTCGACCCGGTGTCGCGCCCTCGGCCCAGGCGTCTTCGCCGCTTGCGCGACCCGCGCACTCCCCACCGTCGTTCCCGCGCAAGCGGGAACCCATGGACTTTACGCACAACTTCCCAAAGCACTGGATCCCCGCTTTTCGCGGGAATGACGATCCTGAAAGCCGCCAGCAATCAGGACAGCGAAGACAGCAGCGCGTCCACGTCCAACGCGTGCCCGGCGCGGGCGGCCTTGGTGCGCAGGTACTGCTCGTTGTCGGTGGTGATACGGCCGGTGACCGGCAGGCGTTCGACCACCTCCACGCCGACCGCGCGCAGGCGCTCGACCTTGGACGGGTTGTTGCTCAGCAGCCGCACCTGATGCACGCCCAGGCCGCGCAGCATAGCCGCGGCGGTGCCGTAGCGTCGCTCGTCCGGGCCGAAGCCCAGCAGCGCGTCGGCATCGATGGTGTCCAGGCCCAGGTGCTGATAGCCGTAGGCGCGCATCTTGGCGGCGATGCCGGTACCGCGGCCTTCCTGGTCCAGGTACAGCAGCACGCCGCCGCCCAGCTCGGCCAGCTTGGCCAGGCCGTTGCGCAGCTGGTCGCCGCAGTCGCACTTGAGCGAGCCGAACAGGTCGCCGGTCAGGCACGAGGAATGCACCCGCACCGGCACCGGCCGGCTGAAGTCCGGGGTGCCGACGATGATCGCCACCTGATCGCGCTGGGCCACCCCGCCGCGGAACACCACGAAGCGCGCATCGCCCAGCCCGCGCAGCGGCACGCGGGTGCTGGCGACTTCCTCCCAGTCCTGCCCGGCGTCGGCCTGGCCGGCCTCGACCTGGTCCAGGGTGATGGCCAGGCAGGCGTCGAACGGACCGGCCTGCGCGTCCAGGTCGTGCACCACCAGCGCCGGCAGCAGCAGCCCCAGGCGCGCCAGCTGCAGCCCGGCGGCATCCCGCGCGTTGGCCGGGTGCCAGGCGTCGCCGTGCGGCTGGGCGGGCAGATAGCTCAGGTCGGCGAGCTGATCGAAGCGCCCGTCCAGCGCCAGGCGCGCCCCTTGCGGCGCGTCCAGGCCGAGCACGCCGGCGCGGATCGGCCCGATCGACAGCGTCGCCCGCCCGCCGCTGACCTCCAGGAAGCCGTGGAAGCTGTCCGGGGACGCGGTGTCCACCGCCAGCACGGCGGTCTGCCCGCCCTGCGCATCGACCACGCGCAGCGGCCGGCCCGCGCGCAGCTCGGCGGCCGCCCGCTCGCACGCCACGGCGGCGGGATGGCCGAACAGGGCGAGGTGGAGGTGGGAAGCGGTCATGGCGGTCGGAATCAGCGGCGGGGCGAGGAACGGGGCGGCGTGCGATGGGGCGAATGGAGCCTGGTGGGCATTTTCGCCGATCCGCCGCGCGGCGGCGGCCACGCCAGCGGAACGATGCGGGTCTGGGCCGTCAGTGCGGGTGCCTGGCGGTCCAGTACGGGTCGGTCTGGCCACTGCCCGGAGGGCGCAGCGTGTAGCGCTTGTAGGTCCACTGGTACTGGGCCGGGTCGCGCCGGGCCACGCGCTCGATCTGCGCGTTGAGCAGGGCGGTGCCTGCCACCGGGTCCGCGTCGCCGATGCCCGGCGGGGTCGGCTCGACGTGCAGGGCGAAGTCCAGCCCACTGCCTACGCGCTCGCACCAGCCCAGCAGCACGATCGCGCCGGTGCGCTCGGCCAGGCGGTTGACCAGGGTCATGGTCAGCGCCGGCACGCCGAAGAACGGCACGAACACCCCATCGCCCGCCTTGGGCTGCTGGTCGGGCAGGATGCCGACCGCGCCGCCCTCCTTGAGCACCTTGAACAGCTGGCGCACGGCCGGGCCCTCGGCGCGCACCTGGCGGATGTTCTCCGCCCCGCGCACGCGCTGCAGGAAGGCGTCGCCGGCGGCCGAGGCCGGCGGCTTGTAGACGATGGCGATGTCCCCGCGCGAGGCCAGCCACTGGTTCAGCAGCTCCCAGTTGCCGAAATGCGGCGCGGCCACGATCACCCCGCGGCCGGACTTGAGCGCCGCGTCGTACAGGTCCTGGCCGTGGCGCTGGCGCAGGTGCTCGTCCAGGTTCCGCGCGTGCGGTCGGGTCCAGAAGCGCAGCGTCTCCAGCGCCTGGCGCGCGGTGCCGCGCAGGATGCGCCGGTGCAGATCGGCGCGCTGGCTGGGCAGCAGCTCGGGATAGGCCAGCTCCAGGTTGCGGCGGGCCACCCGGCTCTCGCGCGCGTCCAGCCGGCCCCAGGTCCAGGCCAGGGCATCGGCGAGGCGGCGCAGCAGCGGCCAGGGCAGGGAGGTGAGGGCGGCGGCGGCGCGGTAGGCGCCAGCGGCCAGCAGGTGCGGCTTCATCGTCCCAGTCTATCGGCGGTGTCAACCGGGCGGGGATTGCAAAGCCCGGCTCCCGTCCGCACCTTGTGCGGCCGAGACCGGTGCCCCAAGGAGGCCCAAGCCGATGTTGTCGCTGATCCAGCGCGTGACCCGCGCCAGCGTGACGGTGGACGGCCAGACCGTCGGCGCCATCGGCCCCGGGCTGCTGGCCCTGGTCGGGCTGGAGCCGGGCGACGGCGAGGCGCAGATCCAGCGCATGGCCCAGCGCCTGCTGGGCTACCGGGTCTTCGCCGATGAGGCCGGGCGGATGAACCGCTCGCTGACCGACACCGGCGGCGGCCTGCTGCTGGTCAGCCAGTTCACCCTGGCGGCAGATACGGCCTCGGGCATGCGGCCCAGCTTCACCGCCGCCGCCCCGCCGGAAGAGGCTGAACGCGGCTTCAACCGGCTGGTGGAGGTCTGCCGGGTGCGGCACGGGGGGGTGGAAACCGGGCGTTTCGGCGCCCATATGGTGGTGGACCTGGTCAACGACGGCCCGGTGACTTTCCTGCTGCGGCCCTGAGCTGCCGCGAAAACAGCTGCACAAGCCCCACTAAATCCAGACTGGACGCGGTCCGGCTGGTATAATACGTGGTTCTCCAGACCTTTCTTTTAGGCGGCGCAAGCACTCATGGCCAACGAACGTCCTGCCCAGGCATCCGACATCAAGCTGCTGATCAGCAAGGGCCTTGAACAAGGCTACCTGACCTATGCCGAGGTCAACGATCACCTGCCTGACGACATGGTCGATCCGGAGCAGATCGAAGACATCATCGGCATGATCAACGGCATGGGCATCCAGGTCCATGAAGTGGCGCCGGATGCCGAGACCCTGCTGCTGGCCGGCGAGGCCAGCGGCAACCGCGAGGTCGACGAGACCGCCGCCGAGGAAGCCGCCGCCGCGCTGACCTCGCTGGACACCGAGGGTGGCCGCACCACCGACCCGGTGCGCATGTACATGCGCGAGATGGGCACGGTCGAGCTGCTGACCCGCGAGGGCGAGATCGCCATCGCCAAGCGCATCGAGGAAGGCCTGGGCCAGGTGCAGGCCTCGCTGGGCCTGCTGCCGTCGATCGTGGACATGGTCCTGGAGGACTACGAGCTGCACAAGGCCGGCAAGAAGCGCCTGGCCGAGGTGGTCGTGGGCTTCAACGACATCGTCGAAGAGCCGGAGGCCCCCGCGGTCGAGGCGGCCGACGTCAGCGACGCCGATGCCGATGCCGACACCGACGACGAGGATGAGGACGAAGAGGGCGGCGCCGAAGAGGAAGCCGGCCCGACCGGTCCGGACCCGGAGGAAGTGGCGCGCCGCATGGAAGTGATGGCCGCCGCCATGGCCAAGTTCAAGAAGGGCTACGCCAAGAGCGGCGCCGACAGCAAGACCGGCGCCAAGCTGCGCGCCGAGATGGCCGAGGTGTTCGTCACCCTGAAGCTGCCGCTGGCCCTGACCGACAACCTGGTCAAGCACGTGCGCGACGTCCTGCAGCAGATCAAGGACCAGGAGCGCCGCGTGCTGCACCTGTCCACGGTCACCGCCAAGATGCCGCGCAAGGACTTCATCCGCTCCTGGGAAGGCAACCAGACCAACCTGGAGTGGGTCGACGAGGCGCTCAAGCGCAAGCAGAAGTGGTCTTCGGGCCTGCGTGAGGTCAAGGACCAGATCATCGCCCAGCAGCAGGCCACCATCGAGGTGGAGCAGGCGATGTACCTGACCCTGGCCGATCTGAAGGACATCAGCCGGCAGATGGCCTATGGCGAGGCCAAGGCGCGCAAGGCCAAGAAGGAAATGGTCGAGGCCAACCTGCGCCTGGTGATCTCCATCGCCAAGAAGTACACCAACCGCGGCCTGCAGTTCCTGGACCTGATCCAGGAGGGCAACATCGGCCTGATGAAGGCGGTGGACAAGTTCGAATACCGCCGCGGCTACAAGTTCTCGACCTACGCTACCTGGTGGATCCGCCAGGCGATCACCCGCTCGATCGCCGACCAGGCGCGCACCATCCGCATCCCGGTGCACATGATCGAGACGATCAACAAGCTCAACCGCATCTCGCGCCAGATGCTCCAGCAGTACGGCCGCGAGGCCACGCCGGAGGAGCTGGCCAAGGAGATGGACATGCCCGAGGACAAGATCCGCAAGGTCATGAAGATCGCCAAGGAGCCGATCTCCATGGAGACCCCGATCGGCGACGACGAGGACTCGCACCTGGGCGACTTCATCGAGGACACCAACGTGGAGTCCCCGATCGAGAACACCACCAACATCAACCTGATGGAAACGGTGCGCGACGTGCTGGCCGGGCTGACCCCGCGCGAGGCCAAGGTGCTGCGCATGCGCTTCGGCATCGACATGAACACCGACCACACCCTGGAAGAGGTCGGCAAGCAGTTCGACGTCACCCGCGAGCGCATCCGGCAGATCGAGGCCAAGGCGCTGCGCAAGCTGCGTCATCCCTCGCGTTCGGAGACGCTGCGCAGCTTCCTGGACATCGACTGATCCAGGCCAGGCGCGGGACCGTCCAGGCCCTGCGACGCGATCCACGACAGGCCCGCCATCGGCGGGCCTGTCGCGTTCTGCGGCGGCGGCGCGCGCGCCGTCCGGCAAAACCCTAACGTTCCATCGTCTAGCATCGGCATTCTTGTCCCCCCAACAAGGAGTCTGCGTGCGTGCCAACGCCGCCGACTGCGGTGTCTCCATCGCGGTCTTCCCGCAACGCCCCCCGTCCGCGCCGCGGCCTGAGTCGCTTTTGCCGGCGGATCGGATTCGCCAAGCGCGCCAGCGCCTGTATTCTTCTGCGCATGTCCCCGCGTCCGACCCTGTCGTGTTCCTTCCGCTGCGCCTGCACGCCAGCGTGGCGATCGCGCGCGTGATTCCCCTCCCGCAGCCAGGCCCCGCGCGTCGTACCGCATGAAGATCGCCGAACCCATCCGCGTGCCCTATCCCGAGCACGTCATCGACGAGCAGGCCTTCGCCTACGAACTGCTGCCGCCGCCGGCGCCTTTGGAGATGCCGCAGCAGTCGCTGCGCACCGGCAAGCTGCGCAGCCCGCCCATGCCCTCGGCGCCGCCGAACATGGCGCTGCGCCGGCTCTACATCTTCGGCGGGACGCTGGCGATCACCCTGGCCGGCCTGTACCAGATGTTCCGGGTGATGGCGACCGATGGCATCAACCTGCTCGAAGGGCTGTTCCTGACCCTGTTCGCGCTGCTGTTCGCCTGGGTGTCGCTGTCGTTCTGCAGCGCGCTGGCCGGCTTCCTGCTGATCGTCACGCGCCGCCGCCGCCGTCTGGGGCTGCGGCCGGAAGATCCGCTGCCCACGCCGACCGTGCGCACCGCGCTGCTGATGCCCACCTACAACGAGGAGCCGCAGCGGCTGATGGCCGGCCTGCAGGCGATCTACGAGTCGGTGCGCGAGACCGGGCATATCGACCGCTTCGATTTCTTCATCCTTTCCGACACCACGCGCGGGCCGATCCGCATGGACGAGGTGGAGGAGTTCCATCGCCTACGCGAGCGCCTGGGCGGCGCGCCCAACCTCTATTACCGCCACCGCGCCGACAACGCCGAGCGCAAGGCCGGCAACATCGCCGAGTGGGTGCGGCGCTTCGGCGCGGCCTATCCGCAGATGCTGATCCTGGACGCCGACAGCCTGATGACCGGCGACACCATCGTGCGCCTGGCCTGGGGCATGGAGACCCACCCGGACGTGGGGCTGATCCAGTCGCTGCCGCTGATCGTCAACGGCAGCACGCTGTTCGCGCGCATGCAGCAGTTCGCCGGGCGCGTCTACGGCCCGGTGATCGCGCACGGCGTGGCTTGGTGGCACGGCACCGAGAGCAACTACTGGGGCCACAACGCGGTCATCCGCACCCAGGCCTTCGCCGATCATGCCGGCCTGCCCAAGCTCGGCGGCGTGCGCCCGTTCAAGGGCCATGTGCTCAGCCACGACTTCGTCGAGGCGGCGCTGATCCGCCGCGGCGGCTGGGCCTGCCACATGACGCCGGCGCTGGGCGGCAGCTTCGAGGAGGGCCCGCCCTCGCTGACCGACCTGCTGGTGCGCGACCGGCGCTGGTGCCAGGGCAACCTGCAGCACGTGGGCATCCTGCCCACGCGCGGGCTGCACTGGATCAGCCGCACCCACTTCATGATCGGCATCGGTCATTACCTGACCGCGCCGATGTGGGCGATGATGATGCTGATCGGCATCGCCATCCCGCTGGAGCAGGCCGGCACGCTGCTGAGCCTGTCGGACCTGGCGCATTTTTCGCCGGTGAGCTACTGGCGCTCGCTCGACCCGGACCGGATCCTGTACGTGTTCGAGGCGACGATGTTCGCGCTGTTCGCGCCCAAGGTGATGGGATACCTGGCGGTGCTGGCCGACCGCAAGGTGCGGCGCGGCTGCGGCGGTTGGTTCCGCATGATCGTGAGCATCGTGATCGAGAGCGTGCTGGCCGCGCTGATGGCGCCGATCGTGATGTACGTGCAGTCGCGCGGCGTGGCCGAGGTGCTGGCCGGCAAGGACTCGGGCTGGGACGCGCAGCGCCGCGACGACGGCTCGATGCCGTGGGGCCTGCTGGTGCGCCGCTACGGCGGGCTGTCGGTGTTCGGCGTGCTGATGGGCGCGGCGGCGTACTTCGTCTCGCCTTCGCTGGCGCTGTGGATGTCGCCGGTGATCGCCGGCCTGGTGCTGTCGATCCCGATCGTGGCGCTGACCTCGGCGCGTGGACCGGGGCAGGCGCTGCGCCGGCTCAAGCTGCTCAGCATCCCCGAAGAAACGCGGCCGCCGGCGATCCTGGTCCGCGCCGGCCGCCTGCGCCAGCGCATCGAGGCCGAAGCCGAGGCCGCTGCGGAAGCGAACTGATTGCTTCCGCAGCGATCGATCTAGCGGCTGGCCAGCGGAGTTCCGATCGCGTCTGAGACACGGCAGGGCCATCTCGTCGCTTGCCCATCGCCGGCAGCGGCGCGCAGGGGTGCGTGCAGCGCAAGGTGAGGCAGGCGAGCGTCGCGCCCACCGTCGGTGGTGATTGCCGCGTCTTTGAACAACAGCCCGGCCGGCCGCCAACGATGCGTTCCGGCGCAGAGCTTCGATGCCTTTGGTGCAAGAGCCTCCACCTGTTCTTGACGAAGCGGCGACGCCATCCGAACACGGCGGTTGTATCTAATGGGCCAGTCGATGCGGGGTCCTCATGCAGTGGCGGATCCCGAGGCAATGCATGCCGACGAACGATCCACCGGACAGTGGCTTGCCCTCCCGTGACGCGCCCTGCCCAGCGCATCCGCGATAGCCGCCGGTCCCATCACATCCACCATCAGCGAGGAAACAAGCGTATGCCGACAGTCACGACCAAAGACGGCGTGGAGATCTTCTACAAGGACTGGGGCCCGCGCGACGGGCAGGTCATCTTCTTCCACCACGGCTGGCCGCTGTCCTCGGACGACTGGGACGCGCAGATGATGTTCTTCCTCGCCAAGGGTTTCCGCGTGGTCGCCCACGACCGTCGCGGCCACGGGCGCTCGGCGCAGGTCTGGGACGGGCACGACATGGACCATTACGCCGACGATGTCGCGGCGGTGGTCGAGCATCTGGGCATCAGCAAGGCGACGCACGTGGGCCATTCCACGGGCGGCGGCGAGGTGGTGCGCTACATCGCGCGCCACGGCGAGGACAAGGTCGCCCATGCGGTGCTGATCAGCGCGGTGCCGCCGCTGATGGTCAAGACCGCGAGCAATCCGGGCGGTACGCCCAAGGAGGTCTTCGACGACTTCCAGAAGCAGGTCGCCACCAACCGCCCGCAGTTCTATCACGACGTACCGGCCGGCCCGTTCTATGGCTACAACCGGCCGGGCGCCAAGCCCGTGGAAGCGGTGATCCACAACTGGTGGCGCCAGGGCATGATGGGCGGCGCCAAGGCGCATTACGACGGCGTGGTCGCGTTCTCGCAGACCGATTTCACCGAGGATCTCAAGGCCATCACCGTGCCGGTGCTGGTGATCCACGGCGACGACGACCAGGTGGTGCCGTACGCCGATTCGGGCGTGCTGTCGGCCAAGCTGGTGCGCAACGGCACACTGAAGACCTACAAGGGCGCCCCGCACGGCGTGCCGACCACGCATGCCGATCAGGTCAACGCCGACCTGCTGGAGTTCATCCAGAAGGGCTGAGCGCGACGCGCGCGTTCACCCATCCCATCGGCCTGCTCCGGCAGGCCGGTGGCACTCGACCAGAACGCCTAGGCGTCCTGACTGGAAACGGCGGCTACCGCCTGCGCGATGACCTCGGCCACCGCGTCCGGCATGGACAGCAGCGACATGTGGCTGGCGAGCAGTTCGGTGGTGCGGGCCTGTAGACGCGTGGCCAACGCGCGCTGCAGATCGACGCTGACCGCCCGGTCCTGACTGGACACGACGTACCAGTTCGGTCGGTCGCGCCAGGCCGGATGGCCGATCCTGTCGTTGAAAGTCGTCAGCGCCAGCGGCGTCTGCACGACGGCGAGCGTGCGCGCTTCTTCCTCGGACAGGTCCTGGGCGACGTTGGCGATCCAGCTGGCCTCGCCCATCTTGAGGAACCCGTCGCCGAATGGCACGACCCCGCCGAGGCCGGGCGGCGGCGGGTGCTGGCCCACCTGATCGCCGGTCGATTCGCCGGCATCGGGCGCGAAGGCCGCCACGTAGACCAGGGCGCACACCTTGGGGTCGTTGCCGGCCTCGGTGATGACCGTGCCGCCCCAGCTGTGCCCGACCAGGACGACCGGGCCGTCGATGGCCTGGAGCGTGCGGCGGGTGGCCGCGACGTCGTCGGCCAGCGATGTGGTGGGGTTCTGCACGGCCACCACGTTCAGGCGTGCGCGCATCAGCCGCGCGATGACGGCGCGCCAGCTGGAGGCGTCGGCCCAGGCGCCGTGCACCAGGACGACGGTGGGGTTGGGGGCCTGTGCCATCGACGATTTCTCCTGATGAAGCGACGTGTCGTGTCGCGCGCTTGTGCGGGTGTGGGAAAGAGCGTGGGATCAACTGTCTCCTCAAATCTCGCAGTGGACTGGCTGTAGAGCGGAGCTTGTGGCAATCCCCTTTTGGGGACTCCGCTGCTCTTCGTTGGGTTCATGGGGGAAGGCCCCAGCGGAGCAAGCTCCGCTCTACAGACGGGAGCCGCTATGGCGGCGAGGGGCTTTGCCGGGCAACCCTCATCACCGGCATGCCGGCTCCCACCCGCACTCGCTCCGACGTCCACTCCAACTCTTCCCAGGTGCCACTCCCACATTTGCTTCCGGGCTGCCGTGGCGTTCGCGTCCTCAGCTCTTGACGAAGGCCAGCAGGTCCGGGTTGATGACGTCGGCGTGCGTGGTCAGCATGCCGTGCGGGTAGCCCTTGTAGACCTTGAGCGTGCCGTTCTTGAGCAGCTTGATCGACTTCAGCGCCGAGGCCTGGATCGGCACCACCTGGTCGTCGTCGCCGTGCAGGACCAGGGTCGGCACGGTGATGGCCTTGAGGTCCTCGGTCTGGTCGGTCTCGGAGAAGGCCTTGACGCCATCGACGTGGGCCTTCGCGCTGCCCATCATCCCCTGGCGCCACCAGTTCTGGACCACGCCCGGATAGACCTTCGCATCGGGCCGGTTGAAGCCGTAGAACGGGCCTGCGGCCACATCGAGGAAGAACTGGGCGCGGTTGCTGGCGGTGCTGTTGCGGAAGCCGTCGAACACTTCCAGCGGCAGGCCTTCCGGACTGGTCGGCGTCTTGAGCATCAGCGGCGGCACGGCGCTCACCAGCACGGCCTTGGCCACGCGGCCCTGCGGCTGGCCGAACTTGGCCACGTAGCGCGCCACCTCGCCGCCGCCGGTGGAGTGGCCGATATGCACGGCGTTGCGCAGGTCCAGGTGCTCGGCCACGGCCGAGGCGTCGGCGGCGTAGTGGTCCATGTCGTGGCCTTCGCTGACCTGGGCCGAACGGCCGTGACCGCGCCGGTCATGGGCGACCACGCGGTAGCCGTGCTGGACGAAGAACATCATCTGTGCGTCCCAGTCGTCCGAGGACAACGGCCAGCCGTGGTGGAACACGATGGGCTGGGCGTTCTTCGGGCCCCAGTCCTTGTAGAAGATCTGGACGCCGTCTTTGGTCTGGACGTAGCTGCTGGTCATGGGCGGATTTCCTTGTGCGGTCGAGGGGGCCGGTCGTGGCAGGGCCACGGCCGGCAGGACGGCGGTGGCGATCAGGGCGGCACCGGCCTGGAGGGTCTGGCGACGCGTGAACGTCAGGGGATCGTGCGGGTCGTGCGACATGTGAAGGGCTCCTTCGGCGGGAATGCCGCCCGGTCAAGCGCGGTGGGACCAAGGCCATCGTGTCGCCAGCGACACCGGGCCGCCTACCCTCGTTCGTTGCGTCCGTCGTTCCCTCTTTCGGGGGACGCGGCGTCATGGCGGACGACGCGACGACCGAAGCGCCGTGCGTCCAGCGAATACGCGCCGGGCCCCAGCAAGGCCAGGCCGGCGATGAGCAGCAGGGTCGGCGCCTGATCGACGGCCAGGTGCGCCAGCGCGTGCACGCTGGCGAGCAGCAGCGCCAGGGGCGTGAGCCAGCCGCAGATCAGCAGCAGGCCGGCCGCCAGCGCCGTGCCGGTCCACGCAGGGCTACCCGCCGTGAGCGACTGCCACAGCGCCACCGCCAGCGCCACGCGCAGCAGCATCAGGCCCACACCGGGCCCCCGGTCGGGAAACATCGAGAACAGTCGCTGCATGGCCACCTCCGCCAGCGATGGGCGCATGGTTCCGACGCGCTGCGCATCCCCCGAAAGAGGCGTCAGCGCGCCCCCCTGTCCTGAGACAATCGATCCATGAGGGGCGCCGGTGCGCAGCGACATCGAGGCAGTTGGATCATCCGCGCGTGCTTGGCGTGGCTGGTCCTGGCCTGGCTGTGGCCGTGCGTCGCGCATGCGGAAGACGCGCCCCGGGACGCGGCGCTGTCGGGGTTCGACCACAGCAGCTGGACGCTCGAACGCGGCGCCCCGGCCGATATCTGGGACATGTTCCAGGGCAGCGATCGCGCCCTGTGGCTGGGCACCGGCAGCGGGCTTTACCGCTTCGACGGGCAGCGCTTCATGCGCACTGCGCCGACGCCGGGGCAGCCCTTGCCCTCCAACAACCTCACGGTGCTCAAGGACGACGGCGCCGGTGGCGTCTGGGCGGGCACCTACGATGCCGGCGTCTTCCATCTGCACGGCCAGACGCTGCAGCGCTATGGCCCCGAGCGGGGGCTGCCGCAGGGGTTCGTGTTCTCGATGGCGCGCGACGGGCAGGGGCGCTGGTGGGTGGCCAATGGCGTCAGCCTGCGCTGGTTCGACGGGCAGCGCTGGCGCGCGCCGCAGGCCGGGCAGGGCTTCGCCGCGGGCGAGGCGTACTGGGTGCTGTGCGACGCGGGCGGCACCCTGTGGGTGGCCACGGCCGAGCGCCTGCTGTATCTGCCGCGCGCAGGGCAAAAGTTCCTGGATGCCGGCGTGCCGCTGACCCGCTACGCGACCCTGGCGCAGGCGCCGGACGGCACGGTGTGGGTGGCCGATCGCAGGCGCGGCCTGTGGCCGGTGGCCGACCGCGCCGGGCTGCTGCCGGAAGACGCGCGGCAGCGGCGCGCCCTGCCGCAGCTGCGCCTGCAGCGCTTCGCCTTCCAACACGATGGCAGCCTGTGGGGCAGCGTGCTGGGCGGCGGCGGGATCGTGCGGCTGCGCTGGGAGCGCACCGGCGCCCTGCTGCCTATCGAACGCTTCGATGTCGGCCAGGGCCTGCCTTCCACCTATGCCTCGCCGGTGCTGGAAGACCTGGAGGGCGATGTCTGGATCGGCACGAATCTGGGCCTGTCGCGATTCCGCCGACACCTGATCCATCGCCTGGCCTGGCCGGGGCGCGATGCGCCGGACACGCTGATGACGCTGCCGGGGCAGCAGGTGCGCGCCTATGGCGAGGCCGGCACCGTCTGGCCGCTGGACCGCGCCCGCCTGGCGGCGCTGGGCCAGGGGCAGCGCCCGATGCCGGCGCAGGACGCCGCAGCGGTCTGGCGCTGGCAAGGCGGTCGGATCGTGCGTTCGCCGCATCCGGCCACGATGGCCGCAGCGCCCTCCGACGCAGGGCCGGGCGAGGTTTCGGCCCTGATCCAGTCCGCACAGGCGGTGTGGGCGTGCGCGACCGCGGGCGGCGTGCTGCGCAACGCCGGCAGCGGCTGGGTACGCGAGACGCGCCTGCCCGACCGGCGCTGCTCGACCCTGCAGGTGGATGCGCGCGGCGCGCTGCTGGTCGGCTACCCGGACGGCGGTGTCGCCGTGTTGGCGGACGATGCGCAGGGCCCGGCGACGGTGTCGCAGGCCGGCGTCGGGCCGATCACCGGGCTGTACCGTGACGACGCACTGACCCTGGTCGCGGGCGAGGAAGGCCTGGCGCTGGCCGATGCGACGGGCGGCTATGCCCGCGTGCGCGGACTGCGCGAGGACCTGCTGCTCGGCATCAGCGGCATCGTGCGCCAGGGCGAAGGCGAGCTGTTGCTTTACGGCATCCGGGGACTGGTGCGCGTCTCGCCCGACGACCTGCGGCGCAGTGCCGCTACCGGCCTGCCGCTGGACCAGGCCCGCGCCTTCGACGCCATCGACGGCCTGCCCGGCGTCGCCCTGCAGACCAGTGGCGTGCCGACATTGGCGCTGGGCCAGGACGGGCTGCTGTGGATGGCGAGCAACCAGGGCCTGGCCTGGCTGGACGTGAACGCCATCGCGCGCAACCGCGTCGCGCCGCGGGTCCGTCTGGGGGAGGTGGTCTCGGGCCAGGGCCGGCAGCCGCTGGTCGACGGGCTGGTCCTGCCCAAGCGCACGCGTGAGCTGGAGCTGGACTATTCCGCCGCCAGCCTCGCGCGCCCGGACCGGGTGCGCTACCGGGTCCGCCTGGAGGGCGTGGATGCGCACTGGCGCGAAATGGGCGAGCTGGCGCAGGTGCGCTACGCCAACCTGCAGCCGGGGCGCTATCGCTTCGAGGTCATGGCCGCCAACGAGGACGGCGTGTGGAGCGTGCCGGTCCAGGCCGGCTTCGCCATCCGCCCCGCGTGGACGCAGACCGGGCTGTTCCGCGTGGCGATGCTGGTGCTGCTGGCGCTGGCGATCGCCGCGGTCATCGTCCTGCGCAGCCGCGCGCTGGCCGCGCGCTGGCGCGCGCGCCTGGAGGAACGCCACGGCGAGCGTGAACGCATCGCCCGCGACCTGCACGACACCTTGCTGCAGGGCATGCAGGGCCTGGTGCTGCGGCTGCATGCGGCCAACCAGCGCCTGCCGCCGACCGAGCCGGTGCGGCACGAGGTCGAGCACGCCCTGGAGCTGGCCGAATCCACCCTGCGCGAGGGGCGCGAGCGGGTGGTCGGCCTGCGCGGCGAAGACACGCGCGTCGAGCTGGGCGCGCGCCTGGCGGCGGTCGGCAAGCGCCTGGCCGACGGTCCGGCGCCCAGCCTGCGCCTGCTGATCGAAGGCCAGCCGCGCGCGCTGCCGACCTGCGTGGCCGAGGAGGCGTTCCTGATCGGGCGCGAGGCGCTGACCAACGCGCTGCGCCACGCCCAGGCCAAGGCCATCGAAGTGGAGATCGGCTACGGCCGCGAGGCGCTGCACCTGCGCGTGCGCGACGACGGCGTGGGCATGCCGGCCGACGCGCAGACCAGGCGCGCGCACTTCGGCCTGCGCGGCATGCGCGAGCGCGCCGCCCGCATCGGCGGCACGCTGCAGGTGTGGTCGGCGCCGCGGATGGGCACGGAGATCGCACTTTCGGTCCCGGCCGCGCGCGCCTACGCTGTGGCACGGACGCGCTGGTGGCAGCGCCTGCGCCGGGCTTCGCAGGAGGACGCTTGATGCAATCGCAGATCGGCGTGCTGGTGGTGGACGATCACCCGCTGTTGCGCGACGGGCTGCGCGCCATGCTCGAGGCGCAGCCGGACATGCGCCTGCTGGGCGAGGCCGGCGACGGCCACCAGGCCCTGGAGCGTTACGCGCAGCTGGCGCCCGATGTGGTGCTGATGGATCTGCAGATGCCCGGCATGGACGGCGTGGAAGCCATCGAGCGGCTGCGCCGGCACGATCCGCGTGCGCGCATCCTGGTGCTGACCACCTACAGCGGCGATGCGCGCGCGGTGCGCGCGCTGCAGGCCGGCGCCGCCGGCTATCTGCTCAAGGACATGCTGCGCCACGACCTGCTGGACACCATCCGCGCGGTCTTCGCCGGCCAGCGCCCGCGCATGCCGATGCACATCGCCGAGGGCATCGCCTGCCATGTGGCCGACGACGGGCTGTCCCAGCGCGAGACCGTGGTCCTGTCGGCGGCCGCCAGCGGGCTGACCAACAAGGCCATCGGCCAGCGCCTGTCGATCTCCGAACAGACCGTCAAGGCGCACATGAAGAGTCTGATGGCCAAGCTCGGTGCGCGCGATCGCACGCATGCGGTCACCATCGCCCTGCAGCGCGGGATCATCTCGCTGGAGCGGATCGAGCTGTAGGCGCGCGGCGAGGATCCGTGTGCGCGTGATGGCGGGCCCGGCGCGTCGCTCATGCGTTCCGGTGCGCCGGGCCCGCTCTGGACTGCGCTGAGGTCAGCGCAGCATCTTCAGGCCGGCGTCGTACTCGGCCGGGCTGAGCTTGCCGTCGCGGTCCATGTCGATCATGCCGAAGTGCGGCGCCAGCGGATGGTCCTTGGGCAGCTCGGCCTTGTCGATGAAGCCGTCGTGGTTCCTGTCCAGCGCGGCGAACTCGCCCTGGGCCGGCGCGGCCGCGGCATGGTCGCCGTGCGGGTGCGCCTGCGGACCGGCCCAGGCGGCGCCGGAAAGCAGGCCGGCGCAGACCAGGGAGACAGCGAAGAACGGATGTTTCATGGAGAGCCTCTTGGGGTGGGAGAAGAAAGGGAACCTTTAGAACCACACGCGCACACCGGCCACCAGCGCGGTCTCGCGCGGGTGGTCGGCCGCGTCGGCGCTGCCACCGAAGGAGCGCGTGTGGTTCACGCCGATGTAGGGCGCGAAGCGGCGGGTGACCTCATAGCGCAGGCGCAGGCCAGCCTCGACGCTGTTGAGCCCGCTGCCCCGGCCGGTCCGCGGATCGTCCCTGGCCGACAGGTCGGCCTCGACGCGCGGCTGCAGGATCAGGCGGTTGGTGAGCAGCAGTTCGTACTCGGCCTCCAGGCGCGCGCCGAGCTGGCCCGAGCTGCCCAGATACACGGTGGCGGCGACCTCGAACTTGTACGGCGCCAGGCCCTGCACGCCGAGCGCGGCCCAGGTGCGCCCGTCGCGCGGGCGGAAGTCCTGGCGCACGCCGGCGACCAGATCCCACCAGGGCGTGATGCTGCGGCCGTAGAGCACTTCCAGGTCGGCCGATTCGGTGCGTCCCGCGCTGCGCTCGCCTTCGCTGCGCAGCCACAGGCGATTCACGTCGCCGCCGATCCAGCTGCTGGCCTCCCAGGCCTGGCCATGCGCATCGCTGGCGTTCCATGCCTCCAGGCGATCCAGCTGCACCAGCCAGTTGAGCGTCGGGCCATGCGCCATGGAGGCGTGCGAGAGCTGCGGAAAGGCGGCCGCACGGTCTGCGTCGGTCAGGACCGGAATGGGCTCGTGCGGCTCCTGCGATGCGCCGTGGTCCATCGCGGATTGGTCCATCGCGGAGTGGTCCATCGCGGAGTGATCCATCGTGGAGTGGTCCATTGAGGAGTGATCCATCGCGGAGTGATCCATCGTGGAGTGATCCATCGCGGAGTGATCCATCGTGGAGTGATCCATCGTGGAGTGGTCCATCGTGGAGTGGTCCATCGTGGAGTGGTCCATCGCGGAGTGCTCCATCGAGGAGTGATCCATCGAGGAGTGATCCATCGTGGAATGGTCCATCGTGGAATGGTCCATCGCAGCGCCTCCCATGGACGAGGCGTGCTGCTTCGGCCTGTGCGGGCATGGCGGGGACGAAGGCTGTCCATTGGCTTGCGCCTGCGCGGCCTTCTTGCAGGTGGCCTGCGGTGTCTCCGCGGCGGTCTGGCCGGCCAGCGCCGGCGACGAAACGAGCAGGCCCAGGGCGATGGCCGCTGCGGTGCGGGGCAAGGTCTGCATGCTCATTCCTCCACCCGCACTTCGCGCATCATGCCGCCGTCCATGTGGTAGAGCAGGTGGCAGTGGTAGGCCCAGCGGCCGAGTGCGTCGGCGCGCACGCGATAGCTGCGGCGCGTGCCCGGCGGCATGTCCACGGTGTGCTTGCGCACCTGGAACCGGCCCTGCGCATCCTCCACATCGCTCCACATGCCGTGCAGATGGATGGGGTGCTGCATCATGGTGTCGTTGACCAGCACGATGCGCACGCGCTCGCCGTAATTGAGCCGCAGCGGCTCGGCGCTGGCGAACGGGATGCCGTTGAACGACCAGGCGAACTTCTCCATGTTGCCGGTCAGGTGCAGCTCGATCTCGCGGCCGGGCTCGCGGCCGTCGGGATCGTCGAAGACGCTGCGCAGGTCGGCATAGGTCAGCACCTTGCGGCCGTTGTCGCGCAGGCCGATGCCGGGGTCGTCCAGCTTGGGCGCGGTGGCCATCGACTGCATGTCCACCAGCGGGTTGCCGGTCTCGCTGGCCGGATGCGCGGGCATGCCACCGGCGCCATGGCCCATCGCGCCGTGATCCATCCCGGCCATGCCGCCATGGCCCATGGCCGAGTGATCCATGCCGGCCATGTCGCCGTGCCCCATCGCCGCATGGTCCATGCCCGCCATGTCGTGTCCGGCCGCACCGTGGTCCATGCCGCCCATCGCGCCCATGTCGTGGCCCATGTCGCCCATGCTCAGCAGCGGGCGCGGATCGAGCGCGGGAATCGGCGCCTCCAGCCCGATGCGGGTGGTCAGCGTGCCGCGCGCATAGCCGGTGCGGCCCATGTCCTGGGCGAAGACGGTGTAGGCGTCCTGGCCGCGCGGCTCGACGATCACGTCCACCGTCTCGGCCACGGCCATGCGGAACTCGTCCACGCTGACCGGATGGACGTACTGCCCGTCCACCGCGACCACGGTCATCTTCAGGCCCGGGATGCGGATGTCGAAATAGGTCATGTTGGCGGCGTTGATGAAGCGCAGCAGCACCTTCTCGCCCTGGCGGAACTCGCCGCTCCAGTTGGCTGCCGGCGTCGTGCCGTTCATCAGATAGGTGTAGGTGTGGCCGTTGACGTCGGACAGGTCGCTGGGCGTCATCCGCATCCGGCCCCACATGCCGCGGTCGGCCAGCGTGGCCGAGAGCCCGTCGCGCCGCGCATCGCGCACGAAGTCGCCCACCGTGCGCTGGTAGTAGTTGTCGTAGGACGGCATCTTCTTCAGCCTCCGGAACAGCGCGGCCGGATCCAGGTCGGTCCAGTCCGACAGCAGCACCACGTGCTCGCGGTCGTAGTGGTAGGGCGGCGGCGTGGCCGGCTCGATGACGATCGGCCCGTACAGCCCGGCCTGCTCCTGATGCAGCGAATGGCTGTGGTACCAGTAGGTGCCCGACTGGCGCAGCTTGAAGCGGTACAGATAGGCCTCGCCTGGGTAGATGCCGTCGAAGCTCAGGCCCGGCACGCCATCCATGTTGGCCGGCAGCAGCAGGCCATGCCAGTGCACCGAGGTCTGCGTGCCGGCGGCCAGGCGATTGCTGACGCGGATGGTGACCGTGTCGCCTTCGCGCCAGCGCAGCAGCGGGGCGGGCAGGCGGCCGTTGACGGTGATCGCCGGCCGCTCGCGGCCGGTGAAGTTGACGCGGCTCGCGCCGATGGCCAGGTCGAATTGGGTGCCGCGCAGTTCGTTGGCGGCCGCAAGGCGGTCCTGGGCGAAGGCGGGTACCCGCGCCAGCCCGAGGCCGAGCGTGGCGCTGCCCAGCGCCAGGCCGGTGACGAAGGTACGGCGGGAAGGGTCCGGGACCCGATCGGGCCCGGAGAAAAAGCGTGATGGCATAGACGCCTCGATCGAAAGCCGTGCCGATGCGGCACGAAGTGCAGGCGCAGCGCGCCAGGCCAAGGCCGGGCTGCGACTGCGATCCAGGCCGCGACAGACGCGGCCGAGCGGGCGCTAGCGGATCGGGGGGCGGATCAGGGGCGGCACGGCGGGCGCGCCGCGCGTGCTCGCGTCGAAGGCCAGCGTGCGGCTGGCGGGCGCGTGCGGGTGCACCAGGGTCGGCAGCGCCGGCACGATGACCTGCGAGGCCGCGGCGCAGTGGCATTCGGACGAGGCGCAGCAGTGCTCGCCATGCTTCTGGTGCGCGCCCTCCATCGCCTGCCCGCAGGCCGGCGCGGCGCGCTGGTGCATCTGGCAATCGGCCTGCGCGTGGCCGGGCCGATGCTGCATCGACGCGTGCGCCTCATGGCCGTGCGATGCCGACGATGCGGCCGGCCCGTGCGCATTCGCCGCCGCCTGCGCCCAGGCGCGCGCCGCGGCGTCGCCTGCGCCATTGACCAGCAGGATCGTGCACAGCAGCAGGCGCAGGAGGGCGGACGGCAGCGACAAGGCGGATGCGGAAGCAGCGAGGAATGGCTGCAGGATAACCAAGAGATCCGCACGGGCAAGCCAACCGCCGCGCATGGCCCCAGATAGGACAGAACCCTGGAGCCCACTCCACAAGGCCCTGCACGACGCATCGTCGCTCGTGGAATGAACAAATAATGAATGTCCATCTCGCAATGCAACAATCACGTTGACTCTGGACTTAGGTCCAAGTCTTAGGGTCCACCTCATGAACTCCACACCGCCAGGTTCCCACTTCACGATCGGCGTGCTGGCCCAGCAGTCCGGGGTGGCGATCGACACGATCCGCTACTACGAGCGCGAGGGGCTGCTCTCGCCCGCCTATCGCCGCGCCTCGGGCTATCGCGAATACGACACGCAGTCGGTCGAGCGCATGCGGTTCATCCTGCGCGCCAAGGAGCTGGGCTTCAGCCTGGAGGAAATCCGCGAGCTGCTGGCGCTGGAATCCGATCGGGTCAACGGCGTGGAAGGCGTCAAGCAGCGCGCCAGCCGGCGCCTGCAGGAGTTGAACGTGCGCATCGCCCAGCTCACCGAGATGCGCGACGCCCTGGCGCGGCTGATCGACGCCTGCCCCGGCTGCGGCGAGCCGGAAGGCTGCCCGATCCTCTCCAGCATCCACGGCGCGCCGCCCGAGGCGAACGATGCGGCGGCCGCGCCTTCGCCCGCGCCGTGCTGCGGCGCGGATCTCAAAGACAGGAAACACGATTCATGAGTCAGGCGGCAGCCACCACGTTGAACTTCCCGGTCCGCGGCATGACCTGCGCGGCGTGCGCGACCACGATCGAGAAGCTGCTCAACAAGCATCCGGGCGTCAAGGCGACGGTCAACTTCGCCAGCGAACGCGTGCAGCTGCAGTGCGACCGCACCCAGGTCCAGCCGCAGGCCCTGGTGGAGACGCTGGACAAGGCCGGCTTCTCGGTGCCGCCGGAGACCGTGGCGCTGGAGATCACCGGCATGAGCTGCGCCGCCTGCGCGGCCGGCATCGAAGGCGTGCTGGCCAAGACGCCCGGCGTGATCGCCGGCAACGTCAACTTCGCCTCGGCCAAGGCGCGGGTGGAATACACCCCGGGCGTGGTCGACGTGGCGCAGATCGTCGAGCGCATCGGCAAGGCCGGGTTCGGCGCGAGCGAGGTGCGCGAGATCGGCGAGGCCGAGATGGCCGCGCGCGAGGCCGGCGAACGCGCGGCCTGGCGCCGCCAGGTCTGGATGTTCGTGGCCTCGGTGGTGCTGACCCTGCCGCTGTTCGCGCAGATGTTCACCATGTTCGACTTCGCCGACCTGGGCCACGCGCTGGGCGGCCACCACGCCGAACTGCTGCCGCGCTGGCTGCAGCTGGTGCTGGCCACGCCGGTGCAGTTCTGGATCGGCGCGCGCTTCTACAAGGCGGCCTTCAAGTCGCTGCGCAGCGGCACGGCCAACATGGACGTGCTCGTGGCGCTGGGCACGTCCATGGCCTATCTGTACAGCGTGGTGGTGACGGTGCTGGATCTGCCGGGCCAGCATGTGTACTTCGAGGCCAGCGCCTCGATCATCACCCTGATCCTGCTCGGACGCCTGCTGGAGGCGCGCGCCAAGCGCAAGACCTCCTCGGCGATCCGCGCGCTGCTCAACCTCAAGCCCAAGACCGCCAAGGTCGAACGCGACGGCAAGCTGGTCGAGGTCGATGCCGGCAGCCTGGTGGTGGGCGATGTGTTCGTGGTCGCCGCGGGCGAGAGCGTGCCGGTGGATGGCGAAGTGCTCAGCGGCACCTCCAGCGTGGACGAGGCGATGCTCTCGGGCGAGTCGATGCCGGTAAACAAGGAGCCCGGCAGCCGGCTGTTCGCCGCCACGGTCAACCAGTACGGCATGCTGCGCGCGCGCGCCACCGGCATCGGCGCGGACACCATGCTGGCCCAGATCATCCGCATGGTCGACGAGGCGCAGGGCTCCAAGGCGCCGATCCAGCACCTGGTCGACCGGATCGCCGGCATCTTCGTGCCCGTCGTCGTGGCCATCGCCGCGCTGACCCTGGCCATCACCTGGCTGGTCACCGGCAGCTTCTCCGTCGCGTTGGTGCACGCGGTCGCGGTGCTGGTGATCGCCTGTCCGTGCTCGCTGGGCCTGGCCACGCCGACGGCGATCATGGTCGGCACCGGCATGGGCGCGCGCGCCGGCATCCTGATCCGCAACGCCGAGGTGCTCGAACGCGCCCGCGCGCTCAAGACCCTGGTGGTCGACAAGACCGGCACCCTGACCGAAGGCAGGCCGCAGGTGACCGACCTGCTGCCCAGCGCGGAGACCGAACGCGACGCGCTGCTGCGCCTGGCGGCCAGCCTGGAGGCCGGCTCGGAGCATCCGCTGGCCAAGGCGATCATGAAGGCCGCCGAGGCGGCCGGCATGCAGGCGGCGGGCGTGACCGACTTCGAGACGATCCCGGGCAAGGGCGTGCGCGGCGTGATCGACGGGCGCCAGGCGATCCTGGGCTCGCCGGCCTGGCTGGCGGCCGAGCGGGCCCGCACCAGCACCGCGCTGGAAGCCCGCGCCCAGGCCGTGCAGGCCCAGGGCAAGACCGTGGTCGGCGTCGCGGTGGACGGCGTGACCGCCGGCTTCATCGCCATCGCCGACCAGCTGCGCGACACCTCGCGCGAGGCCGTGCGCCGGCTGCAGGCCATGGGCGTGGACGTGGTGATGATGACCGGCGACAACCGCCACACCGCCGAGGCGATCGCGCGCCAGGCCGGGATCACGCGCTACTTCGCCGAAGTGCTGCCGCAGCAAAAGGCCGATGAGGTCAAGCGCCTGCAGCAGGCGCAGGGCGGGCACGTGGGCATGGTCGGCGACGGCATCAACGACGCGCCGGCGCTGGCCGCGGCCGATGTGAGCCTGGCCATCGGCGCCGGCTCGGACATCGCCATCGAGGCGGCCGACGTGGTGCTGGTCAAGGGCGACCTGCGCCATGTAGCCACCGCCATCGATCTGTCCAGCGCCACGCTGCGCAAGATCCGCCAGAACCTGTTCTTCGCCTTCTTCTACAACGTGCTCGGCATCCCGCTGGCCGCCTTCGGCCTGCTCAATCCGGTCATCGCCGGCGCGGCGATGGCGATGAGTTCGATCTCGGTGGTGAGCAACTCGCTGCTGCTCAACCGCTGGCGTCCGAAATGATCGGATCGCCCTGGCCGGCCCGCTTCCCAGTCCCACTTCCCACACCCAAGGAAAGCCCAAGATGCATATCGAACTGACCGTAGACGGCATGAAGTGCGGAGGCTGCTCTGGCCGCCTCAAGCGCGTGCTGGAAGGCACCGACGGCGTGCAGGCCACGCAGATCGTGCTGGAGACCAAGCAGGTCGCCGTCGATTTCGACGAGGCCGGCATCGACGTCGATGCGATCAAGCATGTGATCACCGACGCCGGCTTCACCGTGCTGGCCGCCTGAGGCATGACCGGCCTGCGCCTGGCGGAATGACGGCACGCCCGCGGCCCGCGTTCGACGCGTGCCGCAGGCGCCCGGCCAACCGCCAACGCGCGCAGGCCACCGACGCTGCAGCGGGGGGACGCCGCAGCGGAGGATGAAGGACAAGGACCGGACCGGCGGAGGGGCCGTCCGAGGAGAAGGGGAACGCTCTCGCAGACGCCCGTTGTGCTGGCCGCCGTCCAGGCGGCCAGTGGCGCGGCGCGCTGCCACCTGGGGCCATCGCGCTCTGCCCGCTGCCGTTGCCACGGAGCCTCGATGAACGACACCGACCACGACGAAAGGCACCTGCCGAAGGTCCCGGCGCGTCAGCTCTGGCGCCTGCTGGGCGGCTACTGGCGCTCGGACGACCGGCTCATGGCCTGGCTCCTGCTGCTGTCCATCCCCGCGCTGCACGGGGTGATGGTCTACCAGGGCCTGCTGCAGAACCGCATCTACGGGGTGATGTTCGATGCGCTGGGCGATCGCCAGGCCAGCGTGTTCTGGCGGCAGCTGATCCTCACCGGCGCCGTCATGGCCACCTGGGTGCTGGCCCATACCCTGGTGGAGTGGCTGATGCAGCTGCTCTACATGCGCTGGCGCACCTGGCTCAACGCGTACTTCTCCGACCGCTGGCTGGAGCGCAAGGCCTATTACCGGATGGACCGCGCCGGCAGCATCGACAACCCGGACCAGCGCCTGTCCGAGGACCTGCAGATCCTGACCGAGAAGGGCGTGACCAAGGGCTTCGAATTCCTGCACCAGATGGGCGTGGTGGTGGTCTTCACCGGCGTGCTGTGGAACCTCTCGCGCGATATCGCCTTCACCGTCGCCGGGCAGCAGGTGGCCATTCCCGGGCTGGTGGTCTTCGTGTTCCTGGGCTTCTGCCTGCTCAGCACCGGCTTGGTGGAATGGCTGGGGCGGCCGCTGCTGCGCGCCCGCTATCGCCAGCAGGCGCGCGAGGGCGACTACCGCTTCGCCCTGGTGCGCGTGCGCGAGAACGCCGAGCCCATCGCGCTCTACGCGGGCGAGGCGTCCGAGCGTCGCCGCCTGGGCGGCGCCTTCGGCCGCATCCGCCAGAACTGGCGCAAGGTGGTGCGCCATACCTTCAGCGTCAATCTGGCCACCGATACCGGCAACCAGGGCGTGCAGCTGCTGCCGTGGGTGCTCGGCGCCGGCGCGTACTTCGCCGGCGGCCTCTCGCTCGGCCAGCTGACGCGGCTGCACCAGACCTGCAACCAGACCCGCATCGGCCTGCTGTGGTTCATCCAGAACTACACCGAGCTGGCCGACGTGCGCGCCGCGCTGGCGCGCTTGGTCGAGCTGGACCACGCGCTGGACACACACGATGCGCGTCACGACATCGTCGTGGCCGACAGCCAGGACGAGGTGCTGCGCACCTATGCGCTGGCGCTGGAGTGCCCGGACGGGCGGGCGCTGGGCGAGCCGGTCTCGGTGGACATCAAGGCCGGGTCGAGCTGCGTGATCGTGGGGCCCTCGGGCTGCGGCAAGAGCACGTTCCTGCTGTCGCTGGCCGGCCTATGGCCGCACGGACACGGCCGCATCGAGATGCCGCGCGGACGGCGCAGCATGTTCATCCCGCAGCGGCCCTACGTGCCCATCGGCTCGTTGAAGGAGGCGCTGTGCTACCCGGGCGACAGCGCCGACTTCGACGACCAAAGCTGCGTCGACGCCTTACGCGCCTGCCGGCTGGAGCACCACGCCCAGCGCCTGGACGAGGTCGATCACTGGAGCAAGCGGCTCTCGCCCGGCGAGCAGCAGCGCCTGGCGTTCGCGCGCGTGCTGATGCAGCGCCCGCAGACGCTGTTCCTGGACGAGGCCACCTCGGCCCTGGACCAGGACACCGAGGCCTTGCTCTACCGGCAACTGCGCGAGCGGCTGCCGGGCTGCACGGTGATCAGCGTCGCCCACCGCGACTCGGTCATCGCCATGCACGAACGCAAGCTGAGTTTCTCCGGCGCGGGCAGGCCGGCGTGGTGTTCCGCACCGTCTGCGCAGGTGGTCCCCGCGACGGGCTAGCCAGCCGCACCACGCAACAGCGGTAAGCGCCCAGGTGGGAAAGACAGGCGCGCAGGCGCGCGGGGAGCGCGCCTGACACAAGCAAGCGGGAGCGTGGCTCCCATCCCGGACGAGGCGGCCCGTGCCGCAGCGGCGGGCGAGTTTGACCCAGCGGTTCCCTTCTTCTCACGACCGGAGAGCCTTCGTTGAACACGATCACCCCGAGCGCACTGGCCATCGCCGTGTCCCTCTGCCTTGCCAGCGCGGCCCATGCCCAGACCGCGGACACCGACCCGGCGCAGGCATCCAACCCGTCCACGCAGCAGGTCCAGCCGCGACAGCTCGATGGCGTCAGCGTCACCGGCTCGCTGCTGCCGCGCAGCCAGCTGGAGACCTTCGTGCCCACTGTGACCATCACCCATCGGGACATGGTCCGGCAGGGCTTCAAGGACGTTGCCACCGCGCTGCGCGCCTCCACCCTGGGCGGCGGCGGCCTGCGCGAAGGCGCGCCGATCGGCTCGGGCAATACGCAGGCCGCGCGCTCGGTCAACCTGTTCGGCCTGGGCGCCAGCTATACCAAGATCCTGATCAACGGCCATCCCTTCGCCAACTTCCCGATGGCGGCCAATACCACCGACGGCGGCATGCTGGCCGACCTGAGCAACATCCCGATGGCGATGATCGACCGCGTCGAGATCCTGCCCGGCAGCCAGTCGGCGACCTATGGCGCCGACGCGGTGGCCGGCGTGGTCAACATCCTCCTGCGCCGCGATGTGCAAGGCACGGAGGTCAGCGTCCAGTCCAACGTCTACACCGAAGGCGGCGGCGCCAGCCAGCGGCTGCAGCTGGTGGGCGGAAGCGCGCTGGGCAGCGCCACCTCGCTGACCTATGCGCTGCAGTACGACCATGCCGCGCCGCTGCTGGGCACCGAGCGCAGGCTCACCGCCTACACACCGGCCAAGGACGATGCCTTCGCCCGCACCTCGGCCACGTCCTACTACGACCCGGGCGCGCAGGGCTGCGCCCAGATGGCCGACCTGTTCGGCGGCACGATGGAATACAAGACCAACGGCGCGGCCAGGTACTGCGGTTCGGACAACACCGCGGCCTCGGTCTCCACTTACGACGCGGCGCGGCGCACGGTGGCCGGCTATCTCTCGCTGCAGCACGATGTCTCCGAGCGCATGACCGCCTATGCGGACCTGAACTACGCCCTGGGCCAGACGCAGAGCAACTGCTGCCTGACCTGGTACTGGCAGAGCGTCACCGACCAGGCCTCCGGCAGGAACTACCTGATCTCGCGCGAGTTCGCGCTGGAGGAGATCGGCGGATTCGGCAACGCGGCCCGGCGCAACCGGACCCATCAGTACGACTTCACCGGCGGCCTGCGCGGCGATCTCGGCGATGGCGACTGGCGCTATGACGCCTACTATTCGCGCTCGGCGTACGCGGTCAAGCAGCACCAGCTTCAGCCGGTGACGCCGACGATGAACGCCTATCTGGCCCAGCGCTACCGCGATGTGCGCCAGGTCTTCGTGCCGCTGACGCCGCAGGAGTATCTGAGTTTCAGTTACGACCAGACCCGCAAGGCCGACACCATGACCCAGCAGGTCAGCGCGCGGGTCTACAACACCCGCCTGTTCGGCCTGCCCGGCGGCGACGCGGGCCTGGCGGTCCTGCTGGAAGGCGGCAACGAGCGCTGGAACGACAGCCCCGACGCCATGTCCCGCTCCGGTGCGATGTTCGGCGGCGCCACGCAGGCCAGCCACGGCGATCGCGATCGCTGGGGCGGCGCGGTGCAGATGGATCTGCCGATGGCCTCGATGCTGACCGCGACGCTCGCCGGTCGATACGACGACTATCGCTACTCCGGCTACGACCGCAATCGCCCGACCTGGCGCCTGGGCCTGGAGTTCCGGCCGTTCGAAAGCCTGCTGCTGCGCGGCGGCGTGGGCACCTCGTTCCGCGCGCCGGACATGTCCTTCCTTTATTCGGGCGCCAGCAAGGGCAACCAGAACACCTACGACTTCTATCGCTGCGACCAGCTGGGCGTGTCGCGCAGCAGTGCCCAGTGCCGCTACATCATGCCCAGCTACACCAGCGGCAACCTAGCGCTGGAGCCGGTGACCTCCAAGTCCAAGAGCATCGGCCTGGTGTGGGCGCCGCTGCGCAACCTGACCTTCAACGCCGACTTCATGGACATCGAGATCCACAACGAGGTGCGCGCGCTGAGTCTGGCCAACATCCTCTTCGACGAGGCCGCCTGCCGGCAGAACGGACAGGCGTCCTACCTGCCCAGCTGCGCCGACGCGCTGGCCCGGGTCAGCCGCGGCGCCGACGGGCTGATCACCGGCGTGCAGAGCGGGTACTTCAACGTGGCCTACAAGCAGATGAAGCTGCTGATGGGTGGGGCCAACTATCGCGTGGCCACCGAGCGCCTGGGCAGCTGGAACTTCAAGCTCAACGCCAGTCGCATCGTCGACTACCGGGCGCAGCTGGATTCGGTGTCGCCTATCGTCGATGTGATCGACGAGCCCAAGGGCCAGGCCAGCTTCTTCCCGCGCATGCTCAACGCCACCATCGGCTGGGAGCAGGGTCCGCTGTCGGTCACCCTGTGGGGCGTGCGCTACGGCAAGACACCCAACTTCTCGGTGCGCAACTGGGGCTGGAGCCCGACCGCGGCGCAGGTGGCGCTGTACGGCCCGCCCGGCTACGACGATGCCTGGCTACTGTTCAACGGCTCGGTGCAGTATCAGCTGCCGTTCCAGGCCACGTTATCGCTGGCGGTCACCAACCTGGCCAACAGGATGCCGCCGAACCGCAACTGGACCTCCGCGCCGTACTTCAACTCCCAGCTCTACAACGTCTACGGGCGCGGCCTGAGCTTCGAGGTCACCAAGAAGTTCTGAGCGCCTCATGCGGTCGCCCGCTTCGCTCCATCGGGCATCGGCGCGACCGCCTTCCACACCAACCGGGAATCTCCATGTCTTGTTTGATCGCCCAGGCCGAGCAGCGCCTGCTGGCACCGGCCTGCCTGTCCCTGGACGGGCTGGATCGGGTCTTCGCGCGTCTGCTGGCGCCGTCCACCGACGAGGCGGACCTCTATTTCCAGCAGACGCGCAGCGAGTCCTGGTCGCTCGAGGATGGCATCGTCAAGCAGGCGCGCCACAGCAGCGCGCAGGGCGTCGGCCTGCGCGCGGTCTGCGGCGAGAGGACCGGCTTCGCCTACACCGATGCGATGGAATTGCCGGCGCTGCTCGAGGCGGCCGGCTCGGCTCGGGCCATCGCACAGGCGGGCGGGCAGGGGCGTGCGCACGCGCTGGTCCGCAATGCGCCGGCGCCGCTGTACGAGGCCATCGACCCCATCGATGGCCTGGCCGCGGAGGAGAAGGTCGCGCTGCTGCGCACGATCGACGCGGCGGCGCGCGCCCTGGACCCGCGCATCAGGCAGGTCAGCGCCAGCCTGATGGCCAGCTGCGAGACCGTCCTGATCGTCGCCGCCGACGGCACGCTGGTCGCCGACGTGCGGCCGCTGGTGCGGCTCAATGTGCAGGTGATCGCCGAACACCACGGCCGCCGCGAATCGGGCAGCGCCGGCGGCGGCGGACGCTACGACCTGGCGACGCTGATCGAGGGCGGCGCCGCGCTCGAGCACACGCGCGAGGCGGTACGCCGCGCGCTGGTCAATCTGGAATCGGTCGCCGCGCCCGCCGGCGAGATGACCGTCGTGGTGGGGCCCGGATGGCCGGGCGTGCTGCTGCACGAGGCCGTGGGCCATGGCCTGGAAGGCGACTTCAACCGCAAGCAGACCTCGGTGTTCTCCGAGCGCATGGGCCAGCGCGTGGCGGCCAGGGGCGTGACCATCGTCGACGACGGCACGCTGGCCGGGCGGCGTGGCTCGCTCTCGGTGGACGACGAAGGCACGCCGACCCAGCGCACCACGCTGATCGAGGACGGCGTGCTCAAGGGCTATCTGCACGACCGCATGAGCGCCCGGCTGATGGGCAAGGCGCGCACCGGCAACGGCCGGCGCGAGTCGTATGCCCACCTGCCGATGCCGCGCATGACCAACACCTACATGCTGCCGGGCGAGCACGCGCCCGAGGAGATCCTGCGCTCGGTCAGGCGCGGGCTCTACGCGGTGAACTTCGCCGGCGGCCAGATCGACATCACCAGCGGCAAGTTCGTGTTCTCCGCCAACGAGGCCTATCTGATCGAGGACGGGCGCATCGTCGCGCCGGTGCGCGGCGCGACCCTGATCGGCGCCGGGGCCGAGGTGCTGAGCCGGGTCTCGATGATCGGCAACGATCTGCGGCTGGACGCCGGCATCGCCATCTGCGGCAAGGCCGGGCAGAGCGTGCCGGTCGGCGTGGGCCAGCCCACCCTGCGCATCGATGCGATGACCGTGGGCGGGACCGCCGCATGAACCTGCGCGTCCATCCCGATGCGAACCAGGACGATCCCCAGCTGCTCGAGCTCGCCACCCTGTGCGAGCAGACCGTGGCCGCGTGCCGCGTCCTGGGCGCCGACCAGGCCGAGGTCGTGGCGCACGCCGCCAGCGGGCTGGAGGTGGGCGTGCGCAGGGATCAGGTCGAGACCCTGATCCGCAGCCAGGACGTCAGCGTGACCGTGACGGCCTGGCGCGCGGGCCGCAAGGGCGTGGTCAGCGTCGGCGACACACGCGTCGCCTCCCTGCGCCAGGCGGCCGAGCGCGCCTGCGCCTTCGCGCGCCTGACCGAGCCGGATGCCCACGGCGGACTGGCCGATCCGGACGGGTCTGCGCGCCAGCGGCCGCCGCTGGACCTCTGGCATCCCTGGGCACTGGAGGCCGAGCACGCCATCGCACAGGCCCGGCAGACCGAAGCGGCCGGGCGCGACTTCGACGCCCGGATCGCCAACACCAACGGCGCGCAGCTCGGCACGCGTGCGGAGCGCTCGGCGCGCGCCGATTCCAACGGCTTCCTCGGCACCGCCACGCGGACCCGCCACCAGCTGTGGGCCTCGTTCATCACCCGCGACGCGCGCGGCATGCAGACGGGCAGCTGGTACGACAGCCGCTGTTCGCCCCAGGACCTGCAGGATCCGACCGAGATCGGCCGGCGCGCGGCGCTGCACGCCGTGCAGCGGCTGGGCGCGCGGCGGCTCGGCACGCGGCAGTGCCCTGTGCTGTTCGCCGCGGACGTGGCGGCCGGCCTGTTCGGCCACTTCCTGGAGGCGGTGAGCGGCGCCGCGCTCTGCCAGCAGGCCAGCTTCCTGGCCGACGGCCTGGGGAAGACGGTGTTCCCCGCCTTCATGGACCTGCACGAGCGTCCGCATCTGCCGCGCGGTGCCGGCTCGCGCCACTTCGATGCCGAAGGCGTCGCCGCGGCAGACGGCGCATTGGTCCTGGGCGGCCGGCTGCAGCGCTATGCCCTCGACGTCCGCTCGGCGCGGCAGCTGGGCATGGCCAGCACCGGCAACGCCGGCGGCATCAGCAACCTGCAGGTCGGTCATGGAACGGAGGATCTCGATGGCCTGCTGCGCCGCATGCACACTGGCCTGCTGGTGACGCAGGTGATGGGGCAGGGCGTGTCGATCGTGACCGGCGACTACTCGCGCGGCGTGTCCGGCTTCTGGGTCGAGCACGGCGCCATCGCCTATCCCGTGGACGAGATCACCATCGCCTCCAACCTGCGCGAGATGTTCGCCGGCATCGTCGCGGTCGGCCGCGATGTCGACACGCGCGGGCGGATCCGCACAGGATCGCTGCTGATCGAGCGCATGACCGTTGCGGGTGCCGGCTGAGGCCCGCGTGCCTTGCTCATGGACGCACGGGTAAGACGCGGAGCTTCACAGCAGGGCTCGCCATCGGAAAGGAACACGCAGCAAGGCCGTCAGAGGCCGATGGTCTTCCAGGGCGGATGCGGGGCCGCGTGTTCGATGGACGCCGTTACGCGCCCTGCGCCCTGACGAAATCGATGAAGGCCCGCAGCGGCGGCGGCACCAGCGCGCGATTGGGGTAGTACAGGAAGGGGCCTTGAAACGTCTGCCACCACGGCTTGAGCACGGGCTCCAGTGCGCCGGACGCCAGATGCGGCTGAAGCCAGTCCTCGAACAGATGTACGATGCCATTGCCGGCGACGGCCGCCTCGATCGCCAGGTCGACCCCTCCGCCGAGCTCCACCAGCAGCTGTCCGCGCGGGACGATGGTGATCACGTCCTCGCCCTGCTCGAATTCCCATTCGGACACCACCCCGCTGGGAAAGCGCCCGCGGATGCAGTCGTGGTCGAAGAGGTCGCGGGGATGGGCCGGGCGCCCGCGCCGGTCCAGATACGAGGGGGAGGCCGCGGTGGCGCTGCGCTGCACGCGTGGGCCGATCGGGAGGGCGATCATGTCCTGTTGCAGGCGCTCGCCATAGCGAATCCCGGCATCGCAGCCGGCGGCGATGACGTCGACGAAGCTTTCCTGGGTCAGCACCTCCACGCTGATATCGGGATAGCGCGCCATGAAGGGCGGCAGGATCCGCGGCAGGACCAGGCGCGCGGCGCTGACCGGCACATTGAGCCGCAGCGTGCCGGTGGGCGTGCTCCTGAATCCGCTCATCGCGTCGGCCGCGGTGTCCAGTTCCCGCAGGGCGGGCTCGATGCGCGCCAGCAGCGCCTTGCCTGCGTCGGTCAGGCCGACACTGCGGGTCGTGCGGTTGAGCAGGCGCACCCCGAGCCGCGCTTCCAGGCGCTTGACCGCATCGCTGAGCTTGGACGCGCTGATCCCGGCCACCCTGGCCGCCTCGCGGAATCCCGCGGCCCGCGCCACCAGGACAAAGGCCTGCATATCGCCCAACTGGTTGGTCATTGTTCGCCGATCCGGACGGCCTGTTCGCTTTGTAGTGGATTGTCGCACAGCCACCGCGACGTTAGTTTTCTCGCACCCCGACGAAACGAGTGCCGCCATGAATGCTTCTTCCACCCCTTCCACGATCCCGCAGGACTTCACCCTCGGCGATCGCAGCGTCGCCCGCCTCGGCTATGGCGCCATGCAGCTGTCCGGCCCGCACGCCTTCGGCCCGCCGAAGGATCGGGATGCGGCCGTGCGCGTGCTGCGCCATGCCGTGGAGCTGGGCGTCAACCATCTCGACACCAGCGACTTCTACGGCCCGCACATCACCAACCAGATCATCCGCGAGGCCCTGCATCCCTATCGCGACGGGCTCACCATCGTGACCAAGATCGGTGCCCGGCGCGGCGCGAGCGGCGAGTGGCTGCCGGCGATGTCGGCGGCGGAGCTCACCAGCGCCGTACACGACAACCTGCGCAACCTCGGGCTAGATGTGCTCGACGTGGTCAACCTGCGCTGCATGTTCGACGTGATGGCTCCGGCCGAAGGCACGATCGAGCCCTACCTCACCGTCCTGGCCGAACTGCAGCAGCGTGGCCTCATCCGCCACATCGGCCTGAGCAACGTCACCGCCACGCAGGTCGCCGAAGGCCGCGCGCTCTGCCGCATCGTCTGCGTGCAGAACCAATACAACCTGGTGCACCGCGCCGATGACGCGCTTGTGGATTCCCTGGCGCGGGACGGCATCGCCTACGTGCCCTTCTTCCCGCTCGGCGGCTTCAACCCGCTGCAGGTCTCGGCGCTGTCCGCCGTCGCGCAGAAGCTGGGTGCCACGCCGATGCAGGTGGCCCTGGCCTGGCTGCTGCAGCGCTCGCCCAATCTGCTGCTGATCCCGGGCACCTCCTCGGTGGAACACCTGCGCGAGAACATGCAGTCGGCGCAGCTGGTGCTCGATCGTGAGGACGTCGCCACGCTCGATGCGGTCGCTCAGCTGAAGGCCTGACCAGGCTCCATGGGCCAGCGACGTGCTGAAACAAGCGCGCGCGGAAGTCCGCCTTCAATCGGAAGCGGACCAGGCTCCGGCTAGCGCTGGCATACCACTTCGACATTGACGCCATCCGGGTCCAGCACATAGGCCGCGTAATAGTGGGCGTGATAGCGCTCGCGCACGCCGGGTGGGCCGTTGTCGGTGCCGCCCGCCGCCAGGGCCGCCTTGTGGAAGGCATCGACCGCAAGGCGGCTGTTCGAGGCGAAGGCCAGATGCATTCCCGCCATGGCCGCCTGGCCATCGTGGATCCAGAGGCATGGATAGCCGCCCTGGCCGAGCCCGTAGCGCCAGCCGCCGGTCCTTGTCCGCTCGGGCTCCACCGCGATGATGCGGGCGAACCCCAGCGGGCCCAGGGCCGCCTCGTAGAAGCGACACGAGCGCGCGGCGTCGGTCACGGGGAATTCGATGTGATCAAGCATGGTCATGCGCGCTCGGGTCTGGGTGAAGGGGGCGGTGTCGTCTCGCACGGCCGCCCGCTCGGTGGAGGAGGGGCAGAGCGGGGACGTGGGTACCCGCGGTCTGCCGGATGGCGCGGGGCCGAGCAAGGCGCTCCGCGCTTCGGGCGATGCCAGCAGTCCCGCATCGCGCGGCTCGCCGCGGCAGCTCGCTCGAATCGCGCTGCCTACTCCAGATCCGCATCGATCCGGACGATGCGGCCGTCCGCTCCCAGCGTGATGTCCAGCAGGCCGATCTCGTGGCCGAAATCTCCGGTGAAGTCCACGCGGGCCACGGCCTGGTTCGGCGCGCGCTGCTGCAGCGAGAGCAGTCGGGTAACCGTGCGGTAGCCGATGAAATAGCGCTCCACATAATCGCGGATGCCGGCATGGCCGACGAAGCTTCGTCCGGTGGACGGGTCGTCCACGATCGCGTCCGGGGCGAACAGTGCCAACGCGGCCTGCGCATCGAAGGCATTGGTCGCGGCGATGAAGGCCTCTGCAGCGGCCTGCAGGCGTTGCTTCGGTGTCATGGGCTCACTCCTCGTGCTGCCAGCGCTTGTAGACGAACTCCAGGCTGTAGCCATCCGGATCCCTGACCTGCGCCGCGTAGTAGTGCGGGTCGTAGTGGAGCTGGGCGCCGGGCGGGTGGATCTCGGTGGCGCCGGCCTGCAGGGCGGCGCGATAGGCCACATCCACATGCTCGGCGGAAGCGGCCACGAAGCCCACATGGGCGGCAACACTGCTGGGCTGCCCTTGTCTGAGCCAGAAGAACATCCTGCCGTTGGCGCCGAAACCCTTGAGATCGGGATGGCCGGGCGGGCCGTCGCGGCCGTCGTAATCCAGGCGATTGACGATGCCGAGCGGCCTCAGCGCGGCCTCGTAGAAGGCCACCGAGCGCCGCAGGTCGCTCACCGTCAGAAACACATGATCCAGCATGGCGTCCTCCTCAGACGATGTAGCCGCCGGCGACTTCGATCGACTGCGCGTTGATCCATCCGCCGTCTGTCGACAGCAGCATCGCGATGACCCGTGCGACCTCTTCGGGCTCGCCGACACGGCACAGCGCGGTCTGGGCGGACAGCAGGGCCTCGAACTCATCGTTGAGTCCGCCGCCCAGTTCGGTCCGGATCGGGCCTGGCGAGACGGCGTTGACGCGGATGCCGCGCGCGCCGAACTCCTTGGCCATGTAACGCGTCAGCACCTCCAGCCCGCCCTTGAAGGCGGCATACGGCGCCACGCCGGCGGTGGCCACGCGGGTGGTGGCGCTGGTCAGGTTGACGATGGAGGCGCCGCGTTCAAGCAGCGGCAGCAACTGCTGGACCAGGAAGAAGGGGCCCTTGAGGTGCACGCCGAACAGCCCATCGAACTCCTGCTCGGTGACGGACTCGATCGGATTGAACCGCCCGTAGCCGGCGTTGTTGACCAGGCCCGCAAGCGCGCGGGTCCCCCATAGCCTTTCCAGCTGCAGTGCGACGGCGTCGCCGAATTCGCCGAAGCTGGCGACATCGCCGACATCTAGCGGCAGGGCGCAGGCGCGCCCGCCCTGCGTGGTGATCTGTTCCACCACCGCCTCGGCGGCGGCGGGATTGCGGTTGTAGGTCAGGATGACGCCCAGCCCGCGCCGCGCGCATTCCCTGGCCGTGGCGGCGCCGATGCCGCGGCTGCCTCCGGTGATGACGATGACACCCATGTGCTGCTCCGGTCTTGATGAGGAGCATCACGGTAGGGGCCATGCGTCGGGATGACCTGCCCATTCTTGGCGCAAACCTGCCCGATCCTGCTTTCCGCCTTGCGCGCGCGTGGCGGCTCCTGTCTGATCGTCGGCATGACATCGCAGCTCGACGAACTCCGCAGGCTGGCCGCTTGCGCGCAGAACAGGCAGACGCAGACCGGCATCCCACGGGTCGCGATGGTGCAGGGCCGGATTCCCGAGCACGCGCTCAGCGCGGTCTACGAGCCGATGATCAACCTGATCCTGCGCGGCGGGAAGTCGATGACGGTCGGCGGCAGCACCCTGCATTACGACCCGGCGACCTACTTCGTCATGACGGTGGAGCTGCCCGCGGTCGGTCAGGTCCACGCCGCGGCGGACGGAAGCCCCTACCTGGCCGTCGCCTTGAACCTGGACGCGGGCGTCATCGGACGCCTGCTGGACGACATGCAGGGCGCCGACGCCTGCCGCGGCGCCGCATCCCGCCCCGTGGCGGCCTTCTCCGTCGCCACCGTCACGCCCGAGCTGATGGACGCCTGGGTGCGCATGCTGAGCCTGATGGAGCGTCCGCGCGACATCCCGGCGCTGGCGCCGGTCTATGAGCGGGAGATCCTCTATCGCGTGCTCCAGGGCCCGCATGGGCAGCTGCTGCGCGACATCGCCATGCCGGAGACGGCGCTGGGGCGGGTGCGCAAGGCGATCCAGTGGATCCGGCAGCACTACGCGGCGCCGTTGCGGATCGGCACGCTCGCCCAACTGGCGGCGATGAGCGAGTCGGCCTTCCATCGCCACTTCAAGGCGGCCACCGCGCTCAGTCCGCTGCAGTACCAGAAGCAGCTGCGTCTGCTGCAGGCGCGCCAGTTGCTGACGGCACAGGGCGCCAGCGTGACCGCCGCGGCGATGGAAGTCGGCTATGAGAGCGCCACGCAGTTCAGCCGTGAGTACGCCAGGGCCTTCGGCCTGCCGCCGTCGCAGGACGCGGCCCGGATCCTGGCGGCGTTTCGCGCCAACGCTTCCTGAAAGGGAGGGCGGCGGTCGCGCGAGGGGGGCGACTTTGCGGCGCGACACGTCGCTTGCCTTCGCCCGAGCGTTTCAGCAAGAAAGCGGCTCTGGTATTGGGGGTGCGCCGGAAACATCGGTGGCCAACCTGCATGATGCATGGCCCCATACGGGTGAGGCGCGGACCTGTCCATGCATCTCTCACCGCGCATCATCCCGCTACAAACCCTTTCTTCTGAACGAAGGCCGGGGCGGCTGCTCGGGCGGCGGGCGTCCAGCAGACTCGTGCATGGTCGTCTGGTAGGGAATGAGCCCGGGATGCGGAGCAAGCTGTTCGTGCCGGGGGGGCGCCCGGAGCTGTTCGCCAAGGCGATGGCGGGCCAGGCCGATGCGGTCTCCTTCGATCTGGAGGATGCCGTGCCGGTGGAGGGCAAGGACCGGGCGCGGGAGGGCCTGGCGGCGTATCTGCGCGGGCTGGCGCCGACGCAGGCAGCGGGCAAGTGCATCATCATACGGATCAATGCCTACGATTCGCCGTACTTCTCCCAGGACCTGCAGGCGCTGGCGATCGCCGGCGTCGCGATGATCAACGTGCCCAAGCTCGAGCATGCCCAGACCGTCAGCGCCGTCGCCGAGCGCCTGGCCGGGGCCGAACAGGCCAACGGCGTCGCGGCGCCGATCGGCCTGCTGGTCAACATCGAGACGCCGGCCGGGTTGGCCAATGCCGCGGCGCTGGCCGCGGCGCATCCGCGGGTGGCCGGGCTGCAGCTGGGGCTGGGCGATCTGTTCGCGCCGTTCGCCATCGCCAGGACGCCGGCCAATGTCCATGCGGCGATGTTCGCCGTGCGCATGGCCGCGGCGCGGGCCGGCATCGCCGCGTACGACGGGGCCTGGCCCGATGTCGCCGATGAGGCGGGCTTCCTGGCCGAGGCCACGCTGGCCCGCGCGCTGGGCTTCAGCGGCAAGAGCTGCATCCATCCGCGCCAGGTCGCTCTGGCGCACCAGGTCTTCTCGGTGGACCAGGACGCGCTGGCGTATGCGCGGCGCGTGGTCGAGGCCGCGGCTGCGGCGCAGGCGCGCGGGCATGGCGCCTTCCTCGTCGATGGGCGCATGGTGGACGCGCCTTACCTGGCCAGGGCACGGGCGCTGGTGGCCGCGGCCCGCAGTGAAGCGGAGGCGTCCGGATGAGCCGTTTTCAATCGCGTATTGGCATGCGCGGCATCCGATCTGTCGCGCTGGTCCTGCTCTGGCTGCTGTGCGTGTCGCTTCCGGCCGCCGCGTCCAATCTGGTCGGCCTGTCCGCCACGCACCTCCCGCCGCTGCCCGCAGCGAAGGAGACCCGGCTGGAGGCGGTCGGCGATTCGCTGCTGGCGCTCCAGGCCGGCCAGGCGTGGCGACTCGAGGCAGGCGCCAAGACGTGGCGCCCGCTGCGCTGGTCCCTGCCGATCGAGCCCGCGCGGGTCCAGGCCCTCGCCAGCGACGGGAGCCGGGTGTGGCTGCTCTCGAACGTGGCGAACGGCGACCTGACGCTGACCGCGGCGCGACTGAGCAACGACGCGCTCGTGGAAGCCACACGTCTTCCGCCTCCGCCCGTCGCGCTGCGCAATGCACGCGTGGCCTTCGACAACGGGCAGCTGACCCTGGCCGGGCTCGATGCCTCCGAGCAGCCACACGTGCTCCAGGAGGACGGCGGCGGTTGGCATCGCCTGCCCGCATGGCCCGGCGGCGGACCCGTGCAGGGGCTGATGGCGCGCGGCTCCAGGCTGTATCTGGCCGCGGGCCAGCCCGCGACGCCGACGCTGTTCTCCTGGTCCTCCGATGCCGGCTGGCAGTCGCTGGGCGCCTTGCCCGGCGCCCTCGTGCCGGGCTCGGCGCAGCCGCTGGGTCAGGCGCATCTGATGTTCCTGGTGCAGGGCCAGCCCGATCTGCGCACCTTCCACACCATCACCCACGCCTGGAACCGGATGCCCTTGCCCGGCGCGGACCGCCCGGTCCAGGCCGCCAGGCTGGGCAACGGCCTGGCCTGGGTCGATGCCTCCGGCCGCATCGAAGCCGCCGCGATCGAGTCCGGCAAGTACCTGCTCAAGTGGCAGGACTGGGCGGTGATCGTGTTCTACCTGGCCCTGGTCATCGGCATCGGCGGCTACTTCTATCTGCGCGAGCGGCGGCAGTCGACCTCGGACTTCTTCGTCGGCGGCCGCTCGATCCCGTTCTGGGCCGCGGGCATCAGCCTGTACGCGACCAACACCAGTTCGATCAGCTTCATCGCCATCCCGGCCAAGGCATTCGAGACCAACTGGCAGTACATGACCAACAACCTGATCGCGGTGGTCGGGCTGATGTTCGTGGCGGTGTGGATCGTGCCGCTGCTGCGGCGGCTCAACCTGATGTCGGTGTTCTCCTATCTGGAGACGCGCTTCCACCCGGCGATCCGCATGCTGGCCAGCGCGCTGTGCATCGCCATGCAGGTCGGCGCGCGGATGAGCGTGATCCTGTTCCTGCCGGCGCTGGCCATCGCCACCATCACCGGCATCAGCGTGGCCCTGAGCGTGGTGCTGATGGGGGTGTTCACCATCATCTACACCGCCATGGGCGGCATGAAGGCGGTGATCTGGACCGACGTGGTCCAGGTCATCGTCAAGATGGGCGGGGCGATCTTCGCCATCGGCTTCATCATCTGGCACATCCCGGGCGGGGCGCCGGAGTTCTGGGATGTGGCCACCGCCAACCAGAAGATGAAGACCTTCGATTTCAGCTTCGACCTGACCAAGGCGACGGTGTGGGGCTTCATCTTCCTGGTGCTGTTCGACGTGGTGCTGACCTTTCCGAAGGATCAGGTGCTGATGCAGCGCACGCTGTCCACGCCCTCGGACAAGGAGGCGGGGCGTTCGATCTGGGCCTTCGCCGCGATCATGATCCCCGGCGGGCTGGTGTTCTACTCCATCGGCACCGCGCTGTTCGTCTATTACAAGGCGCATCCGGAGCGGCTCAATCCGACGCTGCCGATCGACGCCACCTTCCCCTTGTTCATCGCCGCCGAACTGCCGACCGGGGTGACCGGGCTGATCGTGGCCGGCATCTTCGCCGCCGCCATGGCCACGCTGTCCTCGATCATGAACTCGGTCGCCACGCTGGTCTCGGTGGACTTCTACGAGCGGCTGGTCAAGGCGCCCGATCAGCGCCGCAGCGTGCTGTTCGCCGAGATCACCACGGTGGTGGTGGGCCTGGTGGGCATCGGCCTGGCGCTGCTGATGTCGCGTTACGACATCCACTCGCTGTTCGATGTGTCCATCGAGCTGGCCGGCCTGCTGGGCGGCGGCTTCGCCGGCTCGTACACGCTGGGCATGTTCACGCGCCGGGCCAACTCGCCGGGCGTGGCGATCGGCATCGGCTGCAGCATCGTGCTCACCTTCGTGGCGTGGTGGTTCGACCTGGTCCATCCGTATTTCTACCTGGCCATCTCGATCCTGCTGAGCATCGTGATCGGCTACCTGGCCAGCCTGTGCTTCCCGGCGCCGCAGCGCTCGCTCAAGGGGCTGACGATCTACCGCGATGCAGAATGAGCCGGGCCGCGCCGCTGTGTAATCTCATGCCCCGGGCTGGGGGCTGATGTGGACACGCAATTCCTGAAGACGTTCGTCACGGTCGCCGACCGTGGCTCCATGGCGGCCGCCGCGCGCGATCTGGACATCAGCCCTGCCGCGGTGGCCCAGCAGCTGCGCACGCTGGAACGCGAACTCGGCACCGGCCTGCTGGCGCGGGCCGGGCGCACCGTGACCCTGACCGAGGCCGGCGCGCGCATCCTGGAGCGCGCCCGCGACCTGCTGCGCAACGTCTCGGACCTGCGCTCGGTGGCGCACGAGGGCGACATCAGCGGCGAGCTGCGGCTGGGCGCCTGCCCGACCGCGCTGGCGGGCATGCTGCCGGACGTGCTGACCTGCATGGTCTCGGCCTTCCCGCAGATCAACGTCTTCATCAAGCCGGGCTATTCGGCCGACCTGTATCGCGCGGTCGAATCGGGCGAGCTGGACGCGGCCATGGTGCTGGAGGCGCCATTCGAGCTGCCCAAGACCTGCGACTGGCTGCTGGTGCGCGAGGAGCCGCTGATCGTGCTGGCGCCGGCGCAGCTGGCCGACCAGGATCCGCATGCGCTGCTGGCCACCCAGCCGCTGATCCGCTACGACCGCCACCAGTGGGGCGGGCGCCAGGCCGACGACTATCTGCGCCGGCACGGCATCGTGCCCAAGGAGCGCTTCGAGCTCAATGCGCTCAACGCGATCGCGGTGATGGTCGATCGCGGCCTGGGCGTGTCGCTGGTGCCGGACTGGGCGCGCCCCTGGCCCGAAGGCCTGCGCCTGGCGCGCATCCCGCTGCCCGATGCCGACGTCTCGCGACGCATCGGCGTGGTGTGGTCGCGCTCGTCGGTGCGCCTGCGCCTGGTCAACGCCCTGCTGCGCGAGTGCCGGTCCAGGGCGCAGGCGGCGCAGCCCGCCGAATGACGGGCGGCACGGCGGCGTTGCACGCGTAAGCAACAAAAGCTGCGGTTTGAACAAAGTCCGCTGCGCTTCCTTCCCCTCCAGGGCCCTTCTACGCTGATTGCATGGTCCGGCAGGCGCGTCTGGGAGGAACGCGCCACACGGGCAGCCTCGTCGCTGCCCAGCAAGCATCCGTTGCGGCCACCTGCGCGTGCGCCCGCTCTCGCCAAAGTCCATGAGATCGACACATGAAGAAGATGCCCGTGACACTCGGGGTGTTTGTGCTGGCCGCCGCCGTGAGCGCCAGCGTGCGCGCGCAGCAGGCCCAGGCCGCCGCCGCGCAAGGTGCAACCGAACAGAACCCGCAGGATGCGCGCGCGACCAAGGCCAAGGATCTGGACAGGATGATCGTGACCGGCACGCGGGCGCCCAAGGCGGTCGACAAGATCCCGGGTGCGATCTCGGTGATTTCCCCGCAGGAGGTCGCCCAGACGCTGGCGGTGACCGAGGATGCGACCGCGGTCCTGGCGCGGACCGTGCCCGGCTATTCCGAGTCCTCGCAGGCGATGAGCAATACCGGCGAGACGCTGCGCGGGCGCATTCCGCTGCGCCTGTTCGACGGCATCCCGCAGGGCTCGCCGCTGCGCGAGGGCACGCGCAACGGCACCTTCACCGACATGGGGATCGTGGGCCGGATCGAGGTGATCAACGGCCCGTCCGCCTCCGAGGGCATCGGCGCCACCGGTGGCGTGATCAACTACATCTCCAAGGTGCCCGACAAGATCGGCAGCGAGACCACCTTCACCGCGCGCTATCTGACCCAGGGGCATTCGGACAGCGATGGCTACAAGCTGGGGCTGACCTACGGCCTGAAGCAGGACAGCTACGACTTCATCGGCGCGGTGTCGTATCTGGATCGCGGCATCGCCTACGACGGCAAGGGCCGCACCGTGGGCATGAACACCAGCGGCTCGCTGGCCGATTCGGAGTCGCGCAACATCTACCTCAAGGGCGGCTACAACTTCGGCGAGGACGGCGAGCAGCGCCTGCAGGCCACCTACAGCCGCTTCAAGATCGAGGGCAAGGGCGAGTGGATCCAGGTGCTGGGCTGCCGCGGCCCCACCGATTCGCCGCCGTGCGCCACGCCGTACCCCAACACCTCGGTGAAGGGGCAGATCTTCGGCTCCAAGGACGCCTTCAACGACTTCGAGCAGTACAGCCTGCAGTACACCCACCAGGACTTCTTCGGCGGCCGGCTGGATCTGGTGGGCTACAAGGCCGACCAGGCCATGCGCTATCTGCCGGAGAACGGCGACGACAAGCAGCTGGTCAAGGTCGGTCCGGGCTTCGACGAGTCCAAGCGCATCTACGACCAGTCCGAGATCGTGTCGAACAAGAAGGGCCTGCGCACCTCGTGGACGCGCTCTGCGTTGTTCGACGTCTCCGGGCTCGAGCTGCACACCGGCGTGGACCTGGTCGAGGACCGGGCCCAGCAGCGCCTGGCGCTGACCAACCGCGTGTGGGTGCCGCCGATGGACTACAAGAGCACCGCGCCCTACGCGCAGCTGTCCTGGGACATCGGCCCGCTGACCCTGAGCGGCGGCTACCGGCGCGAGGACGGCACGCTGAAGATCGACAGCTACACCACCACCGCCTATCGCAACAGCGTGTTCGTGCAGGGCGGCAAGCTGGACTACACCGCCAGCCTGCCCAATTTCGGCGCGATCTGGCGCGTCAACGACCAGTGGTCGATCTTCAGCGCCTACAGCAAGGGCTTCACGCTGCCCAACGTCGGCATCCCGCTGCGCAACGTCAACTACCCGGGACAGTCGGTCCAGGGCATCCTCGACCTGCAGGCGGTCATCGTCAGCAACGTCGATGTGGGCTTCAACTGGCGCAGGGAGCGCGGGGCGCTCAACGGCACCTGGTACCACTCCAAGTCCGACCTGGGCGTGTCGCTGCAGATCGATCCGAACACCAGCGATTTCATCATGAGTCGCGTGCCCACCGACATCAAGGGCATCGAGCTCAGCGGCGAATGGAACTTCACCGATACCTTCAAGCTGACCGGGCTGTATTCGCGCATCCGCGGCAAGACCGCGTTCTGGGGCTCCGACGCGCTGGGCCGCTACGGCGCCGGTCCGTTGACCAAGCCGATGGGCATCCTCGACCTCAGTCCCGACAAGATCGGCGCCTCGGCCGTGTGGAAGTTCCTGCCCAACGCCGACGCCACCCTGGGCGCGACCAAACTGCTGGATCGGCACATCAGCGGCGAGGACACCCGGCCCTTCGACGGGCGCAGGTTCACCTACGACGAGCGCACCACCGGCTACACCCTGTGGGACCTGGGCGTGAACTACGACGCCGGCCGGATCGGCAAGTTCACCCTGGGCGTGGAGAACCTGTTCAACAAGTACTACATCCTGAGCTGGTCGCAGCTGGCCGGTTACCAGAACTACTGGGCAGGCCGCGGACGCGTGGTCTCGCTGACCTACAACTACACCTTCTAAGCGGATGCGGGAACGTCGTTTCGTACAGGGAGCAAGGGCCATGGCCGGCCAGGCCGATGCGGTGCGACGTGCGCGACCCGCCGGTGTGCGGCGGCGGTGCGAACGGGCGCAACGTGCGCAGGATCGGGCTCGATCCTGGGCGCGATCGGTCCTGGCGGCCTGGCTGTGTCTGGTGCCGCTGGTGCTCCAGGCCGAGGATCGCTGGCAGCGGCTGGATGCGTTCCTGACGCAGTCCACGTCCGCTGCCGGCTATCCCGGCGCGGTGGCGGTGGTCGAGGTCGATGGCAAGCCGGTGTTCCAGGGCGCGTACGGCCATCGTGATCTGGCGCGCACCCGGCCGATGCGGGCCGATGCGATCTTCCGCATCTATTCCATGACCAAGCCCGTGGCCACGATGGCGGTGCTGACGCTGATGGAGCAGGGCAAGCTGGCGCTGGACGATCCCTTGAGCCGCTATCTGCCCGCCTTTGCGCAGACGCAGGTGGTGGTCGGCGGCGACCTCGCTCAGCCGCGCCTGGCGCCGGTGCGCTGCCCGATCACGCTGCGCCATCTGTTGACCCATACCAGCGGCCTTGCGGCCGACGCCACCCGATATCCGGTGGCCACGGCGCTGCTGGAGCAGGCCGGGGTGGAGCAGGCGCGCGATCTGGCCGATGTCGCGGGCAGGCTGGCCAGGGTCCCGCTGGCGACACAGCCGGGCACCGAGTTCAACTACGAAGGCGCCAACACCGAGCTGCTGGCGCGTGTGGTGGAAGTCGTCAGCGGCGAGACGTTCTCGCACTATCTCCAGGCGCAGGTGCTGGGGCCGCTGGGCATGCGGGACACCGGGTTCGAGGTGCCTGCGGCGCAGCGCGGCCGGGTCGTGGATCTGCCGACGCTGGACGACCATGGCGCGCTGCGCATGGCCGACACGCCGAGCGCGCGCCAGCCCGGTGCCCGGCTGCGCGCCTACGACAGCGCAGCCGGTGGCTTGTATTCCACGGCGGGCGACTATCTGCGATTCGCGCGGATGCTGCTCAACGACGGCGCATCCGGCGGTGCGCGCGTGCTCTCGCGCAAAACGATCGAGCTGATGATGCGCGATCAGCTGGGCGGCTTCGATCCACCGGTGAAGGGCCTGGTCCCCGGTGAGGGCTTCGGGTTGGGCGGCTATGTGGTCACCGACCCGGCCGCGCGCGGGCGGTTGGGCAGCGTCGGCCAGTTCGGCTGGTCCGGCGCGGCATCGACCTATTTCACGGTGGACCGCAAGGCGCATCTGGTTGCGGTGCTGCTGCTGCAATACCTGCCCGCCGATCGTCCGGGCGATCGGCCCAAGCTGGCGACGCCGTTCTACAACCTCGTCTATCAGGCGCTGCCATGAGACCCGTCGTGCTGGTGGCCGGCTCGGCCAATCTCGACTTCGTGGTGCAGGCCGATCACGTGCCCGCGCCCGGCGAGACCGTACTCGGCCAGGATCTGCAGACCTTCCCCGGCGGCAAGGGCGCCAACCAGGCCGTCGCCTGCGCGCGCGCCGGTGGCGTGCGGACGCGGATGCTGCTGGCCCTGGGCGAGGATGGCTTCGCCGTGCCGGTGCGGGCCGCGCTGGAGCAGGCCGGCGTCGCCCTGCACGTGGTGCCGGCGCGCGATCGCGCCACCGGCACGGCGCTGGTGTGCCTGGCCGGCGATGGCGAGAACGCGATCATCGTCGCCCCTGGCGCCAATCACGCCTTGACCAGGGACGACCTGCCGCCGCTGGCGGACGTGGCCTTCCTGCTCATGCAGCTGGAAGTGCCCTTGGCGGCCGTGTGCGGCTGGGCCGAGGCGGCGCACGCGGCCGGCGTCAGGGTCGTGCTCAACGCCGCCCCGGCGTGCGCCTTGCCCGACGAACTGCTGCGCAGACTGGACGTGCTGGTGGTCAACGAGGGCGAACTCGACCTGCTGGCCGGGCATGCAGGCGTTCGCGCCGACGCCCCCACGGCCGACAAGCTCGCGGCGCTGCCGGTGGCCCGCGTGGTGGTGACGCTGGGTGCACGCGGCTGCTATGCCTGGTCCGGCGGACGGGTCGCGCTGCAGCCGGCCTTTGCCGTGCAGGCGGTGGACACCACCGGCGCGGGCGATGCGTTCTGCGGCGCGCTGACCGCCGGCCTGGCCGGCGGCGCGACGCTCGCCGCCGCGCTGCGCCGCGCCTGCGCGGTCTCGGCCCTGGCCTGCACGCGCGTGGGCGCCCAGTCCGGCGTCCCGACCTGCGCGGAGGTCGAGGCGTTCCTGCGCGATGCGCCCCCGGCCGCCGCCGCGGTCGTCTCCGCGCTGGCCGACTATGCTGGCCTGGCGCACTGTCCTCTTCTCGAACCGACCTGCTGATGTCCGACCAAGACACCCCCCAGCGCGAGCCCGTGCGCACCGAGTTCAAGTTCTCCCACGTCACCACCGGGCGCTATCTGCCCTCGCCGGGCAAGGCGCCAGGCTGGCCCTTCGCCGATATCGGCCAGTGGAAGATCCAGACCGCGCCGGCCTGGCGCGACTGGATGACCGAGCTGCGCGACTGGCGGCGCGAGCATCTGGTGCGCATCGGCTTCGACGATGCCAACTACCGCAGGCCGGAACTGCAATGGGCGCAGCGCAACTTCGTTCATGCGCAGATGATGGTCGAGGATCGCTACTTCTACGATCCGCAGCGCGGGTGCTACACGGTCGATCGCTACCTGGACGATCTGGAGGCGCGTTTCGGCGGCATCGACAGCGTCCTGGTCTGGTACATCTACCCCAACATCGGCATCGACGACCGCAACCAGTTCGACATGGCGGCCGACCTGCCGGGCGGGCTCGACGGGCTGCGCGCGGTGGTGGAGGCCTTCCACCGGCGCGGGGTGCGGGTCTTCCTGCCCACCATGCCGTGGGACCACGGCACCCGCGCGCCGGAGGGGCCGCACTGGGAGGCCATCGCGCGCATCGTCGATGCGGTCGGCGCCGACGGCATCAACGGTGATACCTACAACGGGGTGCCGCGCGCCTTCTTCGATGCCTGCCTGGCGCGGGGTCGTCCGGTGGTGCTGCAGCCCGAATCGACCATCAGCGCCGAGGAGCAGCTGGTCTGGAACGTGCAGAGCTGGGGCAAGAAGGCGCCGAACGAATTCGTGCCGCCGCTGGCCAAGTTCAAGTGGCTCGAGCCGCGCCACATGATCAACTACGAGAACCGCTGGGGCCGCGATCGCCGCCACGACCTGCAGTACATCTTCTTCAACGGCATCGGCTACAACGCCTGGGAGAACGTGTGGGGCATCTGGAACGGGCTGACCGAGCGCGACGCGCAGACGCTGCGCCGCATCGCCGCGATCCAGCGCCAGTTCGCGCCGCTGTTCGTGTCCATGGACTGGGAGCCGTACTGGCCCACGTTGCTGCGCGGCCTGTTCGCCAGCCGCTTCCCTGGCCAGGGGCGCGCGCTGTGGACGCTGGTCAACCGACTGGAGTCGCCGCTGCGCGGCGAGCTGCTGCACATCGAGCATGCGCCGGGCACGCGCTACTTCGACCTGTGGAACGGCAGCGAGCTGACGCCGCTGCTGCGCGAGGGCGGCGCCTGTCTCACCCTGGAGCTGGAGGCGCTGGGCTTCGGCGCGGTCCTGGCCCTGGATGAGGGGATGGACGAGCCAACGCTGGAAGACTTCCTCGCCCGGATGCGCCAGCACGCCGCCACGCCGCTGGGGCAGTGCTCGGCACAGTGGCGCGCCCTGCCGCAGCAGTGCGTGGACGTGCCCGCGACGGCGCCCGCGGCGCAGCCGCCGGAAGGCATGGTGACCATTCCTGCAGGCGAGTTCGTCTTCGCCGTGGGCGGCATCGAGGTCGAAGGCGGGGTCTGGGACGGTGTGGACGTGCAGTATCCGTGGGAGGACAGCGCACGCCGCTTCCACCGCGAACGTCTGCGGATGCGCGCCTTCCATATCGATCGCACACCGGTGACCAATGCGCAGTTCAAGGCGTTCATCGACGCCAGCGGCTATGCGCCGGTCGATGCGCATCGCTTCCTGCATCGCTGGCATGAAGGCGCGCCGGTGGCCGGCAGCGAGCAGCAGCCGGTGGTGTGGATCTCGCTGGAGGACGCACGCGCGTACGCGGCCTGGGCCGGCAAGCGTCTGCCGCGCGAGTGGGAATGGCAGTACGCCGCACAGGGCGGCGATGGCCGCGCCTACCCGTGGGGCGAGAGCTGGGACGCCTCGGCCGTGCCGGCGCCGCAGTACGGGCCGCAGGCCGGCGCGCCGGCCGACGTGACCGCGCACCCCGCCGGCGCCAGCCCGTTCGGCGTGCTCGACCTGGTCGGCAACGTCTGGCAGTGGACCGACGAATACGTGGATGCGCACACGCGCGCGGCGGTGCTGCGCGGCGGCAGCCGCTACCGGCCGCAGACCTCGCACTGGTACTTCCCGCAGGCGCTGCGCCTGGACGAGCACGGCAAGTATCTGCTGATGGCGCCGTGCCGGGATCGCTCGGCCTATATCGGCTTCCGCTGCGTGGTGGATGCCGCATGAGCGCTGTGCTGCGCTTTCCTTCGCCCGGGCGGGTGCGGCTGGGCGGTGTGCTCGGCGAGGCCATCGAGGCCAGCCGCAAGGGGCGGCTGTCGCACTTCATCGTGGATGCGCACAGCCCGGCGATCGCGCTGTTCGATCCGGCCCGCGCCGAGGACAACCACGAAGGCGACTGGTACGGCGAGCACGCCGGCAAATGGCTGATCGCCGCGGCCCGCGCGGCCGCCCACCAGGGCGACGACGTGCTGCGCGCGCGGGTGCTGGAGGTGGCCGATCATCTCGCCGCCATCCAGCGCACCGATGGCTATCTGGGCACCTACGCGCCCGAGCGGCGCTTCACCGTGCCGCAGCCGCCGCGCCCGTGGAGCTGGGACGGCGCGCCGGCGCTGCGCACCTGGGACGTGTGGACGCATGCCTATCTGGTGCTGGGCCTGATCGAAGCATGGCGCCTGGGCGGCAAGCGCGCGCATCTGGACGCCGCACGGGCCATCGGCCGGCTCTGCCATGCCGCCTTCGTCGAGGGTGGACTGGACATCACCACCTGCGGCAATCACTTCGGCATGTCGGCCACGGTGCTGCTGGATGGCGCGGTGGAGCTGTTCCTGGTCACCGAAGAACTGCAGTTTCTCGAGTTGGCCCGGCGCATCGTCGAACAAGCCGACCACAACCCGCCGCTGGCCCTGGTCCAGCGCCTGCTGGCGGGCGTGGACGCGTCCGAGATCGGCACGGGCAAGGCCTACCAGCTGCTGTGGAACGCCGCGGCGCTGGCCAAGTTGGCGCGCGCCACCGGCGATGCGACGCTGCTGCCCGCGCTGGAGCGGCTGTGGGCCAACGTGCACGACCATCACCTGAGCCTGGGCGGCGGGCCATGGGGCGGGGCAGGGCTGCGCTCGCGCGAGTGCTTCAATCCGCCGTTCGTGTTCGATCCGCAGGGGTATGTCGAGACCTGCTCCACCCTGGCCTGGCTGCAGTTCACCCGCGAACTGCTGGCCTGGACCGGCGATGCCCGCTACGTCGATGCGATCGAGCGCACCGCGTTCAACGACCTGCTCGGCGCGATGGCGGCCGACGGGCAGGACTGGTGCTACTACAGCTTCGGCAACGGTCGCCGGACGCACACCACCTACTGGCGCTGCTGCAAGTCCAGCGGCGCGATGGCAGTGGAAGAGCTGCCGATGCTGGCGTACGCGACCAGTGCGCGGGACGTACGCGTCAATCTCTTCGTCCCCGGCGAGGTCGTCTTCGACGACGGGCCCGTGCCCGGCCTGCGCATCGTCCAGCAAGGACAGGGTGAGGTGCCGATGCAGGTCGAGTTGACGATGCAGCCGGCCCACTCCTCGACCTTCGTGCTTGCCTTGCGACAGCCCGCGTGGAGTGCACCCGTGCAGGTCCGCATCGATGGCGAACTCCAGGACGCGCGCGCCGACGACGATGGCTACGTGCGGCTGCAACGTCAGTGGCGGATCGGCACACGCATCGAGATCGCCTTCAGCGCACGTCCGCAGCTGCAGCGGCGCAGCAACCGCAACGTGCAGGAATCGCGTGCCCCCGACGGATCGCCCGTGGCGCAGCAAGTGCTGCGCCACGATTACGTGGCCGTGTCGTGGGGACCGTTGGCCTATGCCACGGCCTTGGCCGAAGGCGACAGTCCTGCGCCCGACCTGCCGCTGTCCGGGGCCTCGCTCGACACGCAGCTCGATCCGGCCGGCGCGCCAGGCGCAGAGATCGCGCTGGCGCTGCCCGGCGGCATCAGACGGCTGTCCCCGTTCTGGCGCGTCGGCGATCGCCGCGACGGCAGTTGGCATGCCACCTGGTTCCGCCTGCCGCTGACCGCGGAGGATGGGACGACTTCGCCAACAAATTGTCGGTCCAGAACCTAGGCTGGCGGCCTGTATCGCGTTGCCCTGGCGCCACACACTTCCCCCATGGGATCCATGCAAGCGCATTCATCGATGGCCACGACCTCGCTGTTCGACCAGATCCATCGCGATGGTCCGCCAGGACCGCTGACGGGCGTCAGGGTGCTCGACCTCAGCGCCTACATCGCCGGCCCCTACGGCTGCACCCTGCTCGCCGACCAGGGCGCGACCGTGCTCAAGGTCGAACCGCCGGCCGGCGACAACCTGCGGCAATATCCCTCGACCCTGGCTAGCGAGAGCCGCGCCTTCCTCGGCGTCAATCGCAGCAAGCGCGGCATCGTGCTGGACCTCAAGGACCAGGCGCAGCACGCGCAGCTGCTGCGCCTGGTGCGCGAGGCCGACGTGCTGGTCCACAACTTCCGCCCCAGCGTGCCGGCGCGCCTGGGCATCGATTTCGAACGGCTGTCGGCCTTCAATCCGCGGCTGGTGTACTGCGCGGTCTCCGGCTACGGCGAGCGCGGGCTGATGCGCGAGAAGGCCGGCTACGACCAGGTGCTGCAGGCCATGACCGGCATGTGCGCCCTGCAGGGCAAGCGCAGCGGTCCGCCGGAGATCATCTACGGCTCGGTGGTGGACTACTACGCCGCGGCCCTGGTCGCCTCGGGCGTGACCGCCGCCTTGTACGAGCGCGAGCGCAGCGGCGTGGGCCAGTTCGTCGGCGTTTCGCTGCTGCGCGCCGCGCTGACCATGCAGTCGGCCAGGCTGGTCTGGGTCGAGGGCGAGGCGCTGGATATCGGCCGCGACATGCGCTCCGGTGGCGTGACCGGCATCCATCCGGCCAAGGAGGGATACCTCTACCTCTCGGCCAATACCGCGCGCTTCTGGCAGGCCCTGTGCCGACTCACCGGCCTGGACGCGCTGGCCGAAGATCCGCGCTACGCCAGCGTCAAGCTGCGCGCCCAGCACGCCGGCGAGATCCTGCCGCGCCTGCACGAAGCCCTGCAGGCCCATACCGCCATGCAGTGGGAGGAGATCTTCGGCGACGCCGTGCCGTGCGCGGCCGCCCGCAAGATCGAGGACATGTTCCAGCATCCGCAGGTACATGCCGAACAGATGATCGGCGAGGTCGCCCATCCCGTGGTCGGCAAGTACCAGAACGTCACCCGCCCCATCGTCTACGGCCGCACTCCCGGCCCCGAACCCTTCGCCGCTCCGACGCTGGGGCAGGACAATGCGTTGCTCTGATTCGGAGCGGGCGGTGCAAAAGCGGGGTCGATTACCTTGCGGCCCGTTTGCCCGTCATCTGATGGGCAGTTGCAGCAGCTGTTTCCCAAGCGGAGACAGCAAACGGCTTCGATCAGAGCCAAAGAGCCGCGTTTCGCGTGCGTCTAGGATCAGCCCTTCAGAAAACCGATAAACGCCCTCAGCGCAGCGGATTGATGGCGGCGACTCGGGAAGTAGATATAGAGCGCCTCCATGGCCGATGACCAGGCGGGCAGCACGTGTGTCAGGCGTCCTTCCTCGATGAGGGCGGTCACCATCGCGCTTGGCGCGCTGACGATCCCGAGACCACGGACGGCAAGGTCGATCTGCGAAGCGAGATCGTGGACGATGGTCGCTTCGGGCAGGGAGATCTGGATCCTGTCGTCGGCCGATACCAGCGTCCAGGGAATGATCGATCCGGTGAGCTGGCTACTGCGCTGGCAGTGACCTCGCTGGCGGCTCAGAAATCAGTCTTGCTCCTCAGGTTGCCGCACCGGGACGCCGTCCCCCGCCTGCTGGACAACCCATGATTGGGAGCTCGTGGGACTTCCGAACGGTGATGCATGGCATCGCGCGCTCACCCGTCTGTGCACTCCCTCCTTCTCGGCTTCAGGGAGTTCTTCAGCGGGGGAAGCGGGCATCGCAGCCGGTGGGCAGGTGTCTCCGGAGCGGTCTTACACACCAGCCCTTCATGCACGAGCCTGAAAGATGCACCACAGTGGGCGGGCAGGTGAGTCGGTTGGCCCACCGCATGGTGATGATGTCCGATGAGGGCGTTGGCCACGCCCATCCGCAGGCGCCTGGAAGATGGCGGCCAATGCCGCGCGGGCCCGCGACAGGCTGGGCGCTGCCGAAGGCGAAGCAACGCTGGCCCAGGGCGTGACCTGGCTCGCGCTGGCTCCTCGCTCGATGGCGCACAGTCGCCAAGCCCGGCGCCTTGACCGACTCGGCTCGTAGTCGGCCCATCGCTCCCTCATGCACCACAGGATCAGGACATGCCAGGCTCTTCTCGCGTTGAATCCCCTCGTACGACAGCCGCCAGCGGCTTCGTCCAGGTGCGCGGTGCCCGCGAGAACAACCTCAAGGATGTGGATGTTTCCATTCCGCGCAACGCGCTGGTGGTGTTCTCGGGGGTCTCCGGCTCCGGGAAGTCTTCGCTCGCCTTCGGCACCCTCTATGCCGAGGCCCAGCGACGCTACTTCGAGTCCGTGGCGCCCTATGCGCGGCGGCTGATCGATCAGGCGGGCGTGCCGGACGTCGATGCGATCGAAGGCCTGCCGCCCGCGGTGGCGCTGCAGCAACAGCGAGGCGCCAGCAACGCGCGTTCCTCGGTGGGCAGTGTGACCACCCTGTCCAGTCTGGTGCGGATGATGTACTCGCGCGCGGGCGCCTATCCGGCCGGGCAGCCGATGCTGTATGCCGAGGACTTCTCGCCCAACACGCCGCAGGGGGCATGCCCCACCTGTCATGGACTGGGCTACGTGTACGAGGTGACCGAGGCGATCATGGTCCCCGATCCCTCGCTGTCCATCCGCGAGCGTGCGATCGCCTCGTGGCCACCGGCCTGGCAAGGCCAGAACCTGCGCGACATCCTGGTCAGCATGGGCTACGACGTCGACCGGCCGTGGAAGGACCTGCCGAAGAAGGACCGCGACTGGATCCTGTTCACCGAGGAAACGCCGACGGTGCCGGTGTATGCGGGCTTCACGCCTGCCGAGACCCGCGCCGCGCTCAAGCGCAAGCTGGAGCCGAGCTACATGGGCACCTTCACCGGTGCCCGGCGGTATGTGCTGCACACCTTCGCCAACACCCAGAGCGCGCTGATGCGAAAGCGCGTGTCCCGTTTCATGGAGGGCAAGCTGTGCCCCAGCTGCCACGGGAAGCGGCTCAAGCCCGAGGCGCTATCGGTCACCTTTGCCGGCGTGGACATCGGCGCCTTCCTGCAGATGCCGCTGGACCAGCTGGCGGCCCTGCTCGAACCGATTGCCCAGGGCGACTTCGGCGCCCATGCGGCCGGGGCGGGAACGGACAGGGAGGCGACCCGGCGTGACCGTGCCAAGCGCGCGGCCTCCGGCCGTGCGACGCATGGGGTATCGCCCGACGTGCGGCGCACCTCCGCGCTGTCGGAAGAAAAGCGCCTTGCCGCGCAGCGCCTGGCCGGCAGCGTGGTGGCACGCCTGCGCCAACTGCGCGGGCTGGGCCTCGGCTACCTGACGCTGGACCGTGCCACGCCGACGCTTTCGGCCGGCGAGTTGCAGCGTTTGCGGCTGGCGACACAGCTGAGTTCGCTGCTGTTCGGCGTCGTGTACGTGCTCGACGAGCCCTCGGCCGGGCTGCACCCCTCCGACAGCCAGGCCTTGTACGACGCGCTCGATCGGCTGCGTGACGCAGGCAACTCGGTGTTCGTGGTGGAACACGACCTGGACCTGATGCGCCGTGCGCAATGGCTGGTGGATGTCGGGCCGGATGCCGGGGAGCAGGGCGGCCACGTGCTCTACAGCGGCGAGCCGGCTGGCCTGCGCAAGATCGCCCAGTCGCGCACCGCGCGCTACCTGTTCGGTGAAATTCCCACGCCGGCCAGCCAGGCACGCGAAGCGACCGGCTGGCTGGAGATGCTGGGCATCCACCGCCATAACCTGCGTGGCGTGGATGCGCGTATTCCGCTGGGTGTGCTGACCGCCGTCACCGGGATCTCCGGCTCCGGCAAGTCCAGCCTCGTCGCGCAGGCCCTGCCGGAGCTGCTATTGCTGCACCTGGGCCAAGAGCCGGAAGACGACGCCGACAGCGACACCAGCGAGGCGCCGGCAGTGATCGAGGCGACCGGCGGCCATCTGGCGGGCGACGTGGACGCCCTGCAACGGCTGGTGCAGGTCGACCAGAAGCCGATCGGTCGCACGCCGCGCTCGAATCTGGCCACCTACACCGGCCTGTTCGACCATGTGCGCAAGCTGTTCGCCGCCACGCCTGATGCGCGGCGGCGCCGCTACGACGCCGGCCGGTTCTCGTTCAACGTCGCCAAGGGGCGCTGCGAGACCTGCGAGGGCGAAGGCTTCGTCAGCGTGGAACTGCTGTTCATGCCCAGCGTGTACGCGCCGTGCCCGACGTGCCACGGCGCGCGCTACAACGAGGCGACGCTGAAGGTGCGATGGAACGGACGCAACATCGCCGAGGTCCTGCAGATGACCGTGGACGAAGCCGGCGCGTTCTTCGGCGGGGAAGACGCCGTGGCGCGGCCCCTGCAACTGCTGCGCGACATCGGACTGGGCTATCTGCGCCTGGGGCAGCCGGCGACCGAGCTTTCCGGGGGCGAGGCGCAGCGCATCAAGCTGGCGACCGAGCTTCAGCGCAGCCAGCGCGGCCGCAGCCTGTATGTACTCGACGAGCCGACCACCGGGCTGCATGCGTCGGATGTCGACCGCTTGCTGGTGCAACTGCAGCGCCTGGTCGACGCCGGCAATACCGTGGTGATGATCGAGCACGACATGCGTGCGGTGGCCCAGGCCGACTGGGTGATCGACGTGGGACCGGGTGCGGGCGCTGCCGGCGGCCGCATCGTGGTGGCAGGCTCCCCGCGCACAGTGGCTGGAGCGCCTGGCAGCCTGACCGCTCGGTTTCTTGCGCAGGCGTTGGTCGCCGGATCCGACGGTGAGCGTTGAAGGCGGTGTGGCCTGCGCCACGGCATGCCTGCTGTCGGCGGCATGCAACGAACGCCACCACGGAGTTGATGCGAACGCTCAGGCATCCGCTGCTGCGTGACCTGTTGCCATGGTCGATAGCCGGCTGACCGGCGGGAGCGGGCGAAGCCCAGGCGACTGTGCTATGGGCGCTTGCGCACGAAATGCTGCTCCAACACCTCCCGCCCCCATTGGCTTCCCGGCCGCTGCTCCACGCAGATAAAGCCGTGCGTTTCGTACAGGCGTCGCGCGGCCTGCAGGCCATCGAAGGTCCACAGATGCGTTTCGGCGAAGGCCGGCCGGGCGTCCACGAACGCGAGCGCCTCGGTCAGCAGGCGGCGGCCGATACCGCCGCCGCGTACCCCGTCATCCACGATGAACCAGCGCAGGTGGGCGACGGTTGGCCCGAGATCTTCGCCGTCGATGGCCACCGCACCCACGATCCGTTCGTCCACCTCGGCCGTCCACACGGCGTTGGGCGACGGTGCCCGGGCGTCCAGGCGCCCGCAGAACTCCGCCAGGCCCCCCGCCACCATGGACTCGAACCGCTGGCCAAAGCCTGCCTCGCGTGCATAGAAGCGCGCGTGCATTTCGGTGATGCGTGCGATCAGTCCGGGGCGGTAGCCGCAGTGCACGGTCACCTCGGGCCCCGGGCGCGGCGGTTGCGGGGCACCCAGAGGTGCGCCACAGCCCGCGCGTGCCAGCGCAGCGGCATAGAGGCGCATCCCCTCGAGCACCGCGCGATCCTCACCCGGTCGCAGCTGCTCCAAGGCGCCGGTCACCTGGGCCCGCGCGAACGCGTGGATGCCCGCCACCCGTCGCCGGCCGCGGGCGGTCAGGGCCAGCCGCTTCACGCGCCCGTCTTCCGCGCCGGTCGTTTCCTGCACTTCGCCCGAAGCCACCAGCTTGCGCAGCATGCGGCTCACGCTGGACTTCTCCAGGCGCAGATGCTCGCCCAGATCGCGTGCCGTCAGCGTTCCGCCGTGCTGCTCGATCTCGATCAAGGCATGCACTGCGGAGGGAGACAGATCGGTCCCGGCGAAGTCTCCCCCCATGAAACCCAGCGTGCGGACCATGGCGCGGGACACGGCCCGCAGTTCTTCGACAAGGGGGTGAGGGGTGGGCATGGGCATCTCCAGTCAGTTGTATCGTACAACTAAATTGAAGGAGTCGCCCGCTGATGCTCAAGGCTCGCCTGGCCTGGTCGAAAGCGCGCGTGCCTTTTCGTACAGCGCCTTGGCCATCTCCGCATCGCCTCTCGTCGCGTGCGCTTCGGCCAGACTGTCCCAGGCGTTCGCCGACTTAGGGAAGAGCACGGTGTTGAGCGCGAATACGCGCAGCGCGGGATCGATGCCCAGGTTTTCCCGGATGGTGTAGCCGGCGCTATTGATGGTTCGCTCCAGCGTCGCATCGTCGAGCGTGGTGCCTTCGCGGATCGACTTGGCTTGTGCCAGTGCATCGCCTTCCGCCTGTGGCCGCAATGCGTAGCGCACCATGGATTCGGACAAGGCCGCCACGGGAAACTTGTCCGGCGCCACCACCGCCATCGCGCTGTCCACCAGCATGCGCGACCAGACATTCTTCGCGCTGCCATTGGTCAGGTAGACGAAGGTGTAGACCTCGCCATCCAGCGTACCCTTGAAGAGGATGCGGACGCGAACGCGCGTCCCGCCGTCGTGGCCGACCTGCCGGTACGCGCCGCTCTCTCCGTATTCCCAACCGGCAGCGAACCAACCGCGCCGTCCGTCAGGCAGGATCCGGGGTTGCCAGAGCCGCTGCAGCGTAGCCTTGCTCACCAGCTTGCCCGAAGTCATGGCCTTCAGAAATCGGGCGAGGTCGTCCAGCGAGGTGTACAGCGCAGCGTGGCCGTAAGCGTAGGCGGGCCATGCGAGATCCTGCTCTGCTTTCAGATTTCCATCCTTGCCGGCGTAGGACGTGACCACGCGCTGCTTCGGCGGCGCGGTCGTGCCGAGCCAGGTGTGCCGCAGATGGAGCCTGCGGATGATGCGTTCCTGCGCCACCTGCGGATAGGGTTTACCGTAATGCCTGGCCAGCAACGCCGCCAGCACGAGGTAGTTCGTCTGCGTGTAACGGGATTCGGTCCCGGGCGGAAACTGCAGTGGCATGTCGGCCAACGATGCGAACACCGTCCGCAGTTCGGGCGGAAACACCGTCTCCGCTGCGGCGCCCTTGCCTTGGCGTGAGTCGAAGTAATCCGGTACGCCTGAGGTATGGTCGAGGAAGTCGCGCACCGGGATCGCCTTCCAGCGCGCCGGCAGGCCGGGCAGGTAGGCGCTCGCCGGGGCGTCCAGTTCCACTTCTCCCTGTTCCACCAGCTGCATGATCAGGGTGCTGACGAAGAGCTTGCTCAAGGAATAGACGGGGAACACGAAATCGCTCGTCAGGCGTTCGTGAGTTCGTACGTCGGCCTCGCCCTGCGCACCCCGAAAGAGCACCTGGCCATCGTGCGCCACCAGCAACGCCTGACCAGGGATGCCGTAGCGTTCCCCGTTAACGGCCATCTGCCGCGCCAGCGCCTGGGGCAGCGCGTCCTCCGCAGGCGCGCAAAAAGGAACTGGCAGTACGGCTGCGAGCAGCATCACCGCCAGACGCTTGAACGACACCATGTATCGCATGCAAAAACTGCCTCTGTTATCAGTCCGGGACAGCGGTGCCCGTGATCTGGAAGGACGGTCAGTGGACAAAGAAGGCGGTCCGCGCAACGCCCGCATTGTTGCGCTTGCCCATCCAGGCGCGCACTTCCACTTCGTACAGGCCGGGCGCGGTAGCGGGAAGCTTCGCGTCGAACATCGCGCTCTCGGGATCGAACCGAAGCCCCACCTTGTCGAGCGCTGCGCCGTCGACTGTGACGTAGGCTTCGACCTCAACGTCGCTCGCGGGCCAGGGGCCGTTCTCGGAGAGCGCGCAGCCGCAGAGCATCGTGACGCTCGCCCGCAAGGGGACGGTCGTCCCCGCCTTGATCCTCTGGTAGGCGACGGGCTGGGCCAGGTTGACGATCAGGCCGGGCAGTTCCATCAGCCATCCGTCGCCGGCGGTGAGGTCGTGTCCCGGAAGAATCCATTGGGTGCTGGTGGCCGTGGTGGTGGCCTGGGGCTGGCCAAGCGGGCCGGTCACGCTCAGGGTCACGCGGCGGGGACGATCGATGTCGAGCGTGACCCGAAAGGCGGCCGAGTCCTTGGTGGAGCGCTCCCCGTCCTGCGGACTCGACCCGCCCATGATCCGCTGGGTATCGCCGGTCGTCCCCGACGTCTGGCCTTGCGCCAGAACCTGACCGGTCTCGGCGTCGGTCAGGACGACGCGGGTGGAGGCGGCGTAGCCGCCGAGGAACTTGGCGCCGCGCGCGAGCACCCTGACCTCCACCCGGGTCGGTTCGGCCCTGGCCTGGGCACTCATCCCGGCAAGGATCGCGACCAGGCATAAGAAGAGGGGAAGGGATGAGCGCATGCGAGCATTCCTGAACATGGATGGAGTACGGGAGGCGGATCTGCGGAGAGGTTAGGGTTGTCGCCCCGACAGGCCCGCAGAGATCCCGGACAAGCGTGCGGCGCTCTGCGAGAATGGTCGAATGACATGTCATGACTTCTGCTGACATGGCGTAACGGCGGGGATTTCGAAGGGCTCGGAGATTGGGATGTCGCTGCGTTTCGACCATTTCAGGCTGGACCCGGCCGCCCTGCAGATCTTCCGGGAGGATGTGCAGCTGGACGCTCCACCTCAGGTGGTCGAGGTCCTCTGTCATCTGATTCAGAACGCGGACCGGGTCGTGCCGCGACAGGAACTGCTGGACCGGTTCTGGCCGCGTGCGGGCACCGGCGGAGACGCGGCCCTCAATACCTGCATTCGCCGCATCCGCACGCTGCTGGAGGACGATGCCGACGCGCCGCGCTACATCCAGACGCGGCCCCGCGCCGGCTACCGTTTCGTCGGCGCGCTCATCGACGGCGTGCAACCGCCGCCTCCGGCGCGCCGCCGCCTCTTCAGGCCGGTGTTGGCCGTCGGCCTGACCGCAGCCCTGGCGGTTGGCGGGGCGGCCTGGGCATGGGCCTCCGGCCTGCTCTCGCGCCCGGAGCAGCGCATCGCCATCGAGCCCGCGCAGGGCCTGTGCGAGTACGTGCTGTTCCCGCACTTCAATGCTGGCCTGCGCGAGAGTCTCCTGGCCCAGGTCAGTCACAGCCTGCCCGCCGGCTACAGCGTGGTCTCGGACAGCCAGCATGCCGAACTGCATGCTCGCGTCAGCGTGCGGCAGACAGCTCAGCAGACCGTGGTCGTCCTGACCCTGCTCGACGAAGGAGCGGGGCGCCTGCTGTGGTCGGGCGAATTCTCCGAAGCCACGGACATGGAGAACTACGTGCCGTTGCAGCGCTCGCTCGCCAAGCGCATGGCTGCAGGCTTGACCCAGGCTCTGGATCGACATTCCTGAGACCGGATCGCTCGCGTCAGGCCTTGCCGGTGGTTGCTCGGCTCACCGTCCGGCTGTTCGCGCAAGCGCCGAAACTCATTCACCCGAAGCGTAGTGCCAAGGTCTGGACGTGCGGCCGTCATAGCGGTCTTCGATCCGTTTGAACCACCGCTTCAGATCGCGCACGAAGCGCTCGTGATCGAAATCCTTGAACTCCCTCCTGTTCAGCTGCTCGGACAGCTGATCGAGGACCTCGCGGGAGACGTGGCGCATCTTGTCCTTCCTCGGGAGCGGGACGATGACCGACAGATGCAGCATGATGTTGGTGTAGAACTCGGCGTCCTTACGCCGGGAACGCACCTTTGCTTGAGGCTCGCCGAATCGCCACTGCACATCAGGAGCAGGGCGACGCCGGTGACTTCGATGCCATGGGAAAGGCGCGCGGACCTGGCGACCGCGTAGGCATAGGGGTGCGTGATTCTCCCCAGCCGGGCCCGCCAGTCGGAAACCGACGTGATACTCAGCCTCATGGCGGCTTTCCTCTCAGGGGTTCACCCCCGTTTTCACGGACACTTACGAGAAGGCCGATCAAGGCCATGAGGAGTGTTCATGTCGAAGCGAAGGAAGTTCAGCACCGAGTTCAAGCGCGGTGCGGTTG
>NZ_JBBCKO010000009.1:0-232265 GCF_037153335.1 Pseudoxanthomonas sp. USHLN014 | reverse complement strand
CAACCGCACCGCGCTTGAACTCGGTGCTGAACTTCCTTCGCTTCGACATGAACACTCCTCATGGCCTTGATCGGCCTTCTCGTAAGTGTCCGTGAAAACGGGGGTGAACCCAAATCAACAGCGACATCTTCGAGGACGTCCTGGCTGATTTGGGAATGGCATTAGAAGCGTTCGGCGCCGCGCTGCAGTTGGCTGGCAAGCGACTCCAAGCGAATGAGTTTCCGTTGGTAGCCACTCCGCAGATGCCAGCTGCTGCGCCGAGCACGGCCGTCATTAGCGGTTTGCCCGCGGAAGGCTTCGTACGCATCTGGGACATCATTGGCCGAAAAGCCCAAAACGGGGTGGCAGCTACCCCAGGCATGATTCCCGTGAGCAGAGCCACCTGGTACTCAGGTGTTAGATCGGGGCGCTTCCCAAAGCCCATAAAACATGGAGGGGTGTCCGCACCGGTATAGCCGCTGTCGCCACACACCGTGTCCTCATCGCCATGCAGCAGCTTATGGGTCTGGGTGATGTCAGCCACTTTGGCCGCCGTGCATCGCACGTGGTGCACCAGGCCAGAGGCATCGTCCACGCCGATGTGCGCCTTCATCCCGAAATACCACTGGTTGCCCTTCCTGGTCTGATGCATGTCCGGGTCACGCTTGCCTTGGACGTTTTTGGTCGAGCTTGGCGCGGCGATGATCGTGGCATCGACGGTCGTCCCGCCGCGCAGACTCAATCCCGCCGGCCCAGTTTGCTGCCAACCACCGAACCCAAACCCATCCCACCGCAGTACCCTTCAACCCCGGGCTCCACCAGTAATGGGTGGTACGGCTACTGGGGGCAGGTCACTTCGATTTCACAAAGGCGCGTCACGCGTTTTCCTTGGGTACTGGTCGAACCCCAGGCGATGTGCGCGCCGGGTCGGTCAAGCGCGTTGCGGCCGCCGTGGGCGAGGGCGCCGCCGTGGTCTCCCAGATCCATCAATACCCGGCATCGCGCCAGCCCGTCCTGCCCCTCCCCCCCGAGGAAAGCCATGCGCCCGCGCTGCACGCATGAAGACCAGATTGTCGATGTCACGCCAAGCGCGCTGGGCTACGAGTAATGCTCGGCCATCCGATCATCGAAGGCTACGAGCCGCCCGAAGGCTGGGGCTAGTGCTATGTCGACGAAGTGGAAGTCGAACTGCCGGACCAGACCCCGCAGCTGATCCCGCGCTACTTCTCAGCTTCGTGCCGTCCTTGACCCGGCGGGTCATCGGTTGAGCAGGCCAACGCTTCCCACCGGAAAGTCTCGGCACGCACCGCTCATGCGTGGACCGATGCGGCGAGGCCAGGGCGTGCCGAAAGCGAGCCAACCTTCTGCAACCCGAGGCCATGAAGCGAGCGGCTTCATGGCCTCATCACGCTTGCATGTCAGTATCGTAATCCCCAATACCCTGTCGTATGGCGGCGTGCCGGACAACCGCATGCCATGCCTATCGACGCAGGAGATCCATGGTCGATCAACCCGTTCTTTACAGCGAAGCACTGGAAAACGTCGACGAAGACGAGGATCGTCTGATCGAGGAGATCGTCACGCAGATGGCCGAAGGTAACCGTGCTGCCTATGAGCGCCATCGGCATGCCATTCGCGATGCGCATGCAAAATCGCACGCGGTCCTCAAAGGGGAGTTGTCCGTCCATTCGGACCTCCCGCCAGCACTTGCGCAGGGGATATTCCGCAGGCCCGCGACCTACGGCGTGGTGGCGCGCCTGTCCTCGGCGCCCGGCGATATCCACTCCGATGCGATCCCGGCGCCGCGCGGGTTCGCAATCAAGCTGATCGGTGTGGACGGCGAACGTCTGTCACCGCAGATCGGAGGCCGCAATCAGGATTTCCTGATGGTGAACTTCCCCGTGCTCGCCTTTGGCACCATCCCCAAGTACAAGACACTGCTGGGCGTGCTGGAGAAGAACGCACACGCGCCGGACATCTTCCAGCGGATCGTCGCCGGGCTCGCACGCGGTACCAAGGAAGCAGTCGAAGCGCTGGGCGGGACGCCCGGTGCGACGCTCGAAGGCCTGGGGCGCGACAACCACAACCCGCTGGGAGAGTCCTACCACACGCAGGGCGCCCTGCGTTTCGGCGACTACGTGGCCAAGCTTTCGCTGGTGCCAGCGTCCAACGATGTGCGCGCACTGACCGGGGTGGCCGTGGAGGATGTCGGCTTCTCGACGATGCGGGATGTGATCGAGCAGCATTTCGCGCGTCATGGCGCCGAGTACACGCTGCGGGCGCAGTTGTGCACCGACGTAGCGAAGATGCCTGTGGAGGATGCAGCCGTGCGCTGGGACGAGGATGCCTCGCCGCACATGCCGCTTGCGACGCTGCGCTTTGCCCCGCAGGCGCCCTATACGCCCGCACGCCGGGTCTACGGCGACGACGTGTTGTCGTTCAATCCCTGGAATGGCGTGCAGGCCCATCGTCCGTTGGGCGGGATCATGCGCATCCGCCGCGCCGCGTATGAGCGTTCCAGCAGTTTCCGCCATGCGATGAACACCCAACCGCGGGTCGAGCCGGAGCATCTGGCCGATATCCCGGATTGAGCCTTCCCACGACAAGGACCCCCGATGACCACGTCGAATGATCCACGCCTCGCCGATGAGACCAAGCCGGAGGAGATCCGGCGCCGTGCTGGCGAACTGGCGCAGGACTTGCCAAAGCTTGCCAGGATCGCGCTCGAAGCCTTGATCAAGCAACACAACGATGCCTACAAGGGCAGCTCCCAAAGCGCCGGTCGCGCCGGTCGGCAGTCGGGAAATGTCTCCGAGTTGTCGGCCATCGCCACGCTCAAGCCCGGTGGCGCGGATCGGCTCAAGCGCATCTTCGGCCTGACCGGGGGCAATTTCGACGGCGCGCAACGCGTGTCCACGCTTCATGACATGCGGTTTGTGTTGTTCGATGACGACACGCGGATCCTGTTCGCCACGGCCTACGATGGTGACTGGGATACCTACATCAACGATTTCGCCACCAAGATTCCAGGCTTGATGGACCTGTTGTTCGCCAACGTGGAGGGCTGGCCTGGCATCGACAGTCCGCAGGTCAAGGATTTCATCGCCGATCACCAGATCGACGCGGCCGGTTGGTTTGTCGCCAATCCCCAGGTCACGGTAGTGGACGTGCGCCGTTACCAACGCATGGACAAGGCGTTGCAGGCCTTCTTGGATACGATGTCCGAAAATACGCAGATGGATGCGACCACGCGTGCAGCGCTGGAGACGCTGGAGCAGGCCATCTCCGTCCCGCAGGGGGTGGATTACTGACATGGGCCTGCTCGCTGACCTTGCTGCCCGTTTCCGTCGTGACCGGGTGACCCTGAACCTCGATGACATCCAGGCGCTCATCCTGCGATCGCGTCCTGAGCCTTACGTCGGGATTCATGCTTTGCTGCACGTGGAACAGGCGGGCGGTGGGCGCGATCTGCTGCGCCGGCTCGCCCCGCATGTCCCCACTGCTTCCGGCTGGACCGAGGAGCTTGATACCTGGATCGGCGTGGCCATCAGTCACGAAGGGCTCAAGGCGCTTGGATTGCCGCCGTCCTCGCTGGAGAGCTTCCCCCTGTCGTTCCGGCAGGGAATGGCAGCACGCGCCGAACAGCTGCGTGACTTCGGGGAAAACGCTCCAGAGACTTGGGAGGAAGTGTTCACACCGGGCAATTGCCATATCGCCCTGACCATCTATGCGCGCGATGAAGTACATCTGGATGTTGCGGTGGACAAAGCCATGGGCGAGCTAAATGCCTGCAGTGGCGTGACCTTGCTGGCAACGCACCGTTTCGGCGCCGACGCCGATGCCCAGAATCCATTCGGCTTCCGCGATTCGATTTCGCAGCCAACAGTGGCTGGCGCTGGCGTGGAACCACAGCCCGGGCAGCAGCGTGCGATCGCTGCGGGAGAGTTCATCCTTGGGGAAAACAGCGAAGCCGGTTCGCCGTTGCGCATGCCCCAGCCGGACGTATTGGGGCGCAACGGCTCGTTCGTGGTGATGCGCAAGTACGAAAGCCGGGTGGGTGCGTTCAACGATTTCATGCGCATACATGCAGGCGAGGACAAGCAGGCCCAGCATGCTCTTGCCGCGAAGATGTTCGGACGCTGGCGCTCCGGCGCGCCGCTACCGCTAGCGCCGGAACGAGACGATCCCGAGCTCGGCGCCGACCCGCAACGCAACAACGATTTCGACTACCAGCATGATGCCCTTGGTCGGATGTGCCCGCATTCGGCACATATGCGCCGCCTCAATCCGCGGGGGAGCCAGCTGACGATCCTCAGCGACGAGCACATTCATCGCATCATTCGGCGTTCGTCCACGTTTGGACCAAAGTGGAGCGATGACGTGACCGGCACCGACGATGCCAAGGCGGATCGCGGGATCTTCTTCATCTTCATCAGCGCCCGGGCCTACGACACGATCGAATTCCTGCAGCAGGAATGGATCAATCGCGGCAACTTCATCGACCTGGGTTCTGAACGCGACCCGATCGTCGGCCTGCACGAGGAGCCCGGCAGCTTCACGATTCCCCAGTCGCCAGTGCGTCGACGCGTGGCCGATGTGAGTACCTTCAATCGCCTGCGCGGCGGCGAGTACATGTTCATGCCGTCATTGAGCGCGCTGCGCTGGATCGGCGAGGGGAAGTTCGATTGAGCCGGCGCGGGCGCGCTGGGCGCTATGCGTGCTCGCGGGCCCTGCACTGAGAGGCCACCGTGCCCAGGCGGCACGGTGGCCTAAGCCTTGCGCCACGTCCACGCGAGCGGACAAGCCTGCACGTTCCAGGTGCTGGTTGATCGTACTGGCCACTTTTGCGCGAACTTCCTCCACCGCCCCGGTTTTGCGATCGTCCAGTTCACGGGTTTTCGCGCCCAGCCCGGTGGGCTCCATCCGCCGGGTAGTGGCGAGGATGTGCACGTGGTGGTTGCGCTCGTCGGCGTTCTTGTCCGGGGCGTGGATGGCGAACATGGCCGCAAAGCCGAACCGCTCCACCAGGTTGGCGGTGAGGTCGCGGGCCAGCTCGGCGCGTTGCGCGTCGGTCAGTTCGTGCGGCAGCGATACGAGGAACTCCCGTGCCACCACGCTGTTCTTGCGCGTCTCGGCGGCTTCGGCCGCGTTCCAGAGTTGGGCCGGGTCTTGGGCCCACTCGGGGGAACCGGCCGGGGCCAGAATGCCCGAGGCCACCACGCCTTGCTTGCGGGTGTAATCGTGACGCTCGCCGGTGCGCAGGTCGGCAAGGTCCAGGCCCGCGCGATACGCCGCGCCGGCCACGGCGCTGGCGCCTTGGCTACGACTGACGGTTTTGATTTCGCAACGGTAAATGGCCACGGGATCCCCAGATGAAAACAGCCCGCCAGTCCCCGTTTACGGGGGCGTCCGGCGGAAGGGGCAGCGAATGCCGAAGGCGTTCGCGGGGTGTCGGGGGCGAAGCCCCTGACCGCGGGCAAACTCCGAAGGAGTTTGCATAACCGCGCTCTTGTTGTTTTCTTCGGGCGCTTCGCACCCTCTGAAAACCCTTTGAGAACCGGGCTGCTCGCTGTGCTCGCTTGCCCCTGCAATCAGGGTCCCATGCACGCAAAAACTGTCAACTTTTTAGCCAAAAGCAAAAGCCGTGCTCGCTGCTCACTCGCGCCAGGCATTGGGGCGGTGCCCCCTTGCCTTCGGCCTGTTTTCTGGTTGCATTGGTTATCAGGGCTATTTTTGAGCGTGTCGTGGTAGATGTTGAGAAGCAAAAACTAAAACTCTCCAAACTGCTGGAGGTGGCTGCAAAGGAGCAAGCCAAACTCTTGCTGGCGGAGAAGCAACAGAAAGCACGGGAGGCCCGTCAGGTCGCCCGGGAGAAAGCCAAGGAGCGTGCCAAGCTGTTCCGCTCGGCCGATGCACACCGAAAAATCGTGCTGGGCGGGCTGACGATTGCCGCCGAAGCCGATGGCTGGGACCCGGCCGAAATCGTCGGGGGCGCTGCTCGTGATTGGCGAGCGGATGGCCACGCACCCGAACGTGCGGGGCCAGCTCCGCGAAAAGGGTATTCAGCATCTGGAGGCGCGGGCGGCAGCCCGTGAAGGGGCGCGGTCATGAATCGCCCCAAGACCCCCGACCCGTTGTTGGCCCGACAGATGGAAGCCCTGCGCGCCCAGTTCCTGGCCAATGCGCTGGGCCTGCCGCTGCCGTATTTCTACGCCACGTCGGATTTTCTGGCAGAGGTGAGTTGCTGGTGTCTAAGCTGCCCGATGAGCGCCAGCAGGAAGCGATGGCCGCGTTGAAGGCCATCGCTGGAAAGGTTTAAGCCCGTTCCTTGGTTCGGTTGCTGGGCTTGCTGTCAGGCAGCTCAGTCAACAGGGGGCGCAAGGCGTCCAAGTTGAGCGCATAGGCCAGCACCGACAGGCCGGGAGACTTGCCGGCACCGTGCAGTTTCTCGGCGGCGGTGAATTCCCGGCTGTAAGTCGCATGGTGTTCGTCGTCCAGTTCGTGGCCGACGATTTGGGCCCTCATTTCCGAGGCGACGCCAGCGGTCTGCATCTCCTGGATGACGCTCTTGCGCAGGCTGTGGAAGCCGCGTTTGGCTTTCGGCCAATCGGCAGACAGCTTGCCCATGTAGTAGCCGAACGCTTTGGAAATCCAGTTACCGGGCCCGTTCTTGGCGTTGGTGGCGGCTTGCGGGAACAAGCGGGTATCGCCACGGTCCCGCAGCCGCTGCACGTAGTTGAGGAAGCCTAGCGCCAGCAGGTCGGCGTGGATGGGCACCACCCGTTTGGAGACATCGCTTTTAAGCCGCTGGTTCTCGCCTTCGTCGGTCACGTGGAGGACGGGCACGCCGTCGGCCTCTGCCACGTCCGTCAGCAGTAGTTGCCCGACTTCGCCGGCCCGGCCGCCGGTGTAAAGGCCCAGCAGGGCGGCCCAGCGTGTGCCGGGGGAAAGCCTGGCGACCTGCTCGGGCGCGTAGAGAGTGTGGATCTGGGGCAGGGTGAAGGCCTTGAAGCCCAGCTTTTTCCGCTGGCGCTTTTCCTTGGCCGTGTAACGCACGTGACCCTTGGCCGGGTTGTCCACGGTCGGGAAGTGGCCGGATTTGGTGGCCCAATCGAAGAAGCCGCCCGCACCGCCCAGGTAGGACTGTTTGTTGTAGATGGAGGGCGTGCTGTTGCCCTTGTCGCGCAAGTGTTGATAGAAGCGCGCCATGTCAGGCCGGCCGATGGTGTGCACCTGGTGGTTGCTGCCGATGTAGTCCACCAGCATGTTGATGGCCGTGCCCTTGATGGTCAGGGTCTTGGGGCTGGTGAACGCCTCAAGGCTTTTCAGCCATGCGTCGCGCGCCTTGCCCATGGAAATGGCTTCGGCCACAGTAGCGGCCGGAGCCGTTGGCGCAGGTGCAGCAGGTGCCGGAGAGGGGGCAGGGGGCTCGTAGCCGTCCAGCATGGCCATGAGCGGGTCCTTTTCATACATCGCTGCCAGTTCGGCATTGCGACCGCGTGGGGCCGTGGCTTGGCGGTAAAGCCGGACGTCGTCGTCGTTGTCCAGTTGCCAGCGCTCGACGATGGAGCCATCGGCGCGTTGCGTGCGTTCCAGCGTGAGTTCCGGCAGACGGCTTTTGCTCAAGCGTGCAATCAACGCGTCCACGTCGTCCTTGCTCATCCCTGTGTCCTGTATGGCGGTGAAAGCCGCAGCATAGCGGGCGGACAGCTCCAACGCGGCCAACCGTGCGGCCAGCAGGTCAGCGCCCAGCGAACGCTTGAGGAAAGCGCGTCCAACCCTTTCACGCAATGCAGAGGGAACGCGGATGCGGAAGAGGTAACGGCCTGACGCGGCCTGCGTAAGGTAGTGAGGAAGTGCCATCGGAGTTGTGCCCCGATTTGTGCCCTGCCCGCGATCTTTTAGCCAACAAAAAACCCCTGTAAAAACAGGGGCTTATGTAATGCTGGCGGAGAGAAGAACTGCTCGGGCGATGCCCAACGGGGCCCAGCCGATCTCAACCTTTGAAAATTCTAGCGCGCGGTTCAGCAACTTAGCTACAGCTGCGTACCAATCGACCCCAACGACACCTAAAGGAAGCAAACATCAAATGGCATACTCGATGGCATACCGGAAACAGGGGGGCCGAGGAAGGACATGGGATTGATCACGGATGCAAAGGCTCGCAGCCTGAGCCCTGGCGGTCAGGCTGTCCCGCACGGAGGCATAACTGGCCTGACGCTGCATCCGTCGCCCTCACAGAAGGGGCAGGGTAAGTGGGTGCTGCGCTACGTCAGTCCTGCCACGGGCAAGCGACGCAACGCCGGCTTGGGTGCCTACCCCGAAGTTGGGATTGCTCTGGTGGGTAAACTGGCGCGAGAAATGCGCGAGCAGATCGCGAGTGGGCAGGATCCGTTGGAGGTTAAGGCGGCTGACCACGCTAAGCCGAAGACACCGACCTTTCAGGAAGCAGCGGAGCTACTCCACGCGGAACTAAAGCCCGGGTGGAAGAATCCCAAGCACGCACAGCAGTGGCTTAATACGCTGACTGAGTACGCGTTTCCACGGATTGGCTCCCTTTCCATCGACCAGTTGCAACCGCGGCACGTTGCGGATGTCCTCCGCCCCATCTGGCTCGACAAGGCAGAGACGGCAAGTCGCGTGAAGCAACGGCTACACGCGGTAATGGCGTGGGGTTGGGCGCACGGATTTAACCAAGCCAACCCGGTCGATGTCGTAACACATCTGCTTCCGCTGCAGCCGGGAAAGTCTGTCCGGCAGGAGCATCAGCCAGCAATGCCCTGGGCGAAGCTTCCATCGTTCGTGAAAGCAGAACTTGCAGGAGCTGGCGAGTACGAAGTCACGCGAAATGCTTTGCTGTTCCTGATCCTGAATGCCAGTCGTTCCGGCGAGGTGCGCGGGATGACGTGGGCGGAAGTGAACCTTCGCGCGAAGCTGTGGACGATTCCTGCTGCTCGCATGAAGGCCAAACAGCCTCATCGAGTGCCATTGTCGGAACAGTCCGTCAAGCTGCTCAGGCGCCAGGAAGGCCATCACGACGAACTTGTCTTTCCCTCTGTGCAGGCTCGTTCGGTCATGTCGGACATGACGCTCACAGCCTTGTTGCGGAGAGCGAACGCACCGAGCGACACGCCTGGGCGTATTGCGACCGCCCACGGGTTCCGCTCGAGCTTCCGCGACTGGTGCAGCGAGCAAGGCTATGCCCGTGACCTGGCAGAGCGGGCGTTGGCGCATACGGTCAAGGACAAGGTCGAGGCCGCCTACCACCGCACAGATCTCTTGGAGCAACGTCGTCCGATGATGCAGGCCTGGGCCGACTTTGTTCACCCACCTGCAAAGAACCCCAAGAAGGATGCCTCGCCGCATGACGCCTGAATCGCCAGCCATTCGAGTTCGGCCCTTAGCCAGCATGCTTGACGGGAACGACCCTGTTGAGTTCGTTCACAGGCTCCTTGAGGCTGGATACGACAGGTTCTACGTCAAGGTCCCGAAGGGATTTCGGGTCAGCCTTCTCTCCATTGACCCCTTTCCTCCTGGGTACCAGCTTCTGTGGCCCCAGAAGTCAACCCAAGGTCCCGTGCGGGCTGATGGCAATCAGGCCCAGATACGGTATTTGCAGCTCGATACATCGCAGTTGCGTGACGTTCTCGAATATCCCCCCGTCGCATTGCACCAATTCAGTGCGGGAGGTCTGGAATCCGCGTTGACGCACGATGGCATTCCTTCAATCGATTTCAAGTATCGAAAGGGTTTGCTGGGTTTCCTCTTGCCCACCGAGCGGGCCATCGCCGACAAGGTGCCAACCGAGTTTGATGCCAGCTCGGGTGCTCCTGTGGTCGTGAAGACGTTGAATCGCATCAGAAGCCAGTATTCGTACATTCTTCACGGGGTCAGTTTCAAGGATGTTTTCGTTGAGGCGCCCGCACTTAGTGACGCCTTGGAAAGCACGCCGACTGCTAAGGATGTGCTTGTGCCAGCCTGTGGAGATGCGCCGGATGACCCCTATGGGCTGAAAGATTCGTCGCCATTGGTATACGAGATCCTCCGCAAAGCCTATCGAAATCGAGGGAGGGCGCGCAGTGAGATCGATGCGCCATCGCTTGCGGCAGAATTTCGAGAGTTGAATGCCGGCTACAAGAAGAATCCCAAGCCTTTCAACGACGGTCGGCATGAGTTCGCGGCGACGCTCGCCAACCCCGGCTACAACTATTCGTCCGAGGGCCTTGGGGAGATTGATCTTCCCGAAGAGGCCGTAGAGGTTCCGGCGGATACATTCCTCGATCAGGATTTCATCAATCACAAGCTCAGAAAACTCCTATATGCCGCCTGCCGTTGGAGTGGTGCTAAGGAACCAGGACTCGGCGGCGATCGGGAAAAATTGGTGGATCTCTTGGTTGGTCTTGGCTTCTTTGACCGGGAAGACAGTGATCAGGTGCAGTCGTTGGTTTACTTCATCACCGGTGAAAAGTACCGGCGCAACAAGCACAAGAGCGACTTTAGGCACATCCGCAGCGATCGAGGGTGACGCCAAGCCGGGGATGGGTAACGCGCACACCCGGTCATTTTCCATTTCGCCAAGACTTTGGGAGACGCGTGTGTGCCAGCAAGGGGATGAACAATCATGAGCACGCTGGCCGACCAGCTGAAGACATTGGGCTTACAGCCGACCGAGCGAGAGGTTGTGGACACTAGGAAGACCAATTCCAAGACCGGTGGTCGGCCGCTAGGATCTGGTAAGAAGCCACAATCTGATGAGGGAATGCTCTTCTTGAAGCTGCCACGCTTCGGAACTGTGGCCAGGCTCGACGAAGAACGGGGCTTCGGCTTCATCTCTGGTGGCGCGCGCGAGGACGTGTTCTTCCACTTCAGGGGATATCCGGGCCGGCTGCCTGACGGAAAAAAGCTTCCCCCTGTGGGATCGCAGGTGCTTTTCATTACGGGCAGCGACCCACGGCGTCCACACGAGCCCAAGAAGGGTGCAGTCTTGTGGGCGCCCGTCGAAATCTCTTCAGCTTCGCTAGGGAATGCGCCCACGGATCAGACATCTGTGGACGCTTTGCGGCGCAAGCGCCTAGGTGAGTTGCCGCGGGATGCGCTGTGGGGCCTGTTTGAAACAGCGTGGTACGCGAAGCCGTGGGGTGGAAATGCGCCGGCACCCACCGACCTGGAAGACGAGGTACTGGGACAGGTCGTCTGCGAACGTCTGGCCGAGATGTCGCCGGCTGATCTGGAAGCACATCAGGTCAGTAGCCGGCTGGCGAAGTCGCACTACCAGTTTGCTGCCTGCCTGTCGCCAGGCAGCCCGGCTTGCGCGTTCACGCGGATGCTGGAAGTGTTCGAGCCAGCACAGCTGGCCGTGCTGGGGACACCAGACCCCTCGTGGATTCAACGCCAGAGGCTTTCTCCGGACGCCCGCTCCCGCCTCCTTGAATGGCACCTGCTCAGCCGGGCCTTGTCGGAACCGCGTGGCAACTGGGAGTCCTGTTTCCCAGGAGCCGAGGCATCCGAGGTCGAGCTGGCAACGCGTTTCCTGGCCTACGACATCCCGCGGGATGCGTTCATCGATGCTTGGCTGGACAGGATCGTGCGTAACGGATTGCTGTCCGAAGTACAGGCTGAAGCGTGGGCGGACCGTAATCTCGATCTATCGGTTTCGCTGTTTCATCGACTTCCAGCCGCGCGCCAGGTTTCTCTGGTGTCAGGGTGGCGGAAGAATCCGGCAGGGCTGGACAAGCAACTCCAACAGGAACCATCACGTGCAAGGACGCTGCTTACCGCTGCGTCACTGGCGTTTGACCTGGAAACCGACGGTAAGCGCATCTGGGAAATCGGCTGCGCACGCAACGGACAGGCCAGCCTTCTTCACGATGAGCGTAGCGGGACCGACCTGGATGTGGCCATGGCCGACCTGGGGCAGCGAGTCCACGCTGCGCCATTGGTGGTAGGTCACAATGCCCTGGCATGGGACTGGCCGATTGTTGCCCGCCACATCGCGCCGACTTCGGTGCCATTGATCTGGGACACGTTGCTCATCGGGTACCTTCTGGAGCCGCAGGCGGCGTCGCACGCGCTCGGTGGGCGGCATCATGCGGACCGGGATGCACTTGACACTTTGCAGCTGTTCAAGCGACAGCTAGAGGGCCTGCCTGAAGATATTGCACGCAGTGTGTTGATCGGCGAGTTCACCGATTCTGCCCGACTGCTGGATGCGGTCATTGAGGCCCAGCGGGGCGTCCGCGATTTTGCCCGCGAGTTCCCGGGCTTCATGACCGCGGAGGGAACCTCGCCTGCAAAGCTGGTCGTCGTGCCCGAGAGCAGGCTCGGGGAGATCGACTGGGTTCCGGGCGCGTCGGTGGTCTCGGCGGACCCCAGCGAAGGGCTGGCGGCCGAGTGGCGGGAAGTTGACGTTGCCTTGCTTAAGAAGGCCCTGCCGGCAGACGCCGCGTCCGACCCGGCTGCTCGGGTCCTGGTGGCTGTTGGGGAGCTGGCTGCCGCGCAGGGCATCGCGCTGCGGCGGAACATGATTCCGGTCTGGCTGCTTGAACGTGACGCCCGCCTGCGGTCGGCGGTCGACATGGCGTGCGTAGTGCCGAAGGCCGGTTCGGGCTGGCGTATCGCGTCGTTGCCCGCCAGCGTTGACTGGTGGGCCAGCAGGGATCCATCGTCCTGCGTGGTGACCGGGCTCAGCGATGATGTTCTCGTGCTCGATCGACGGAAGGTTGCGCAAAGCGATGTTGCGCAGATGCTGGGTGAAATGCCCGCAGCGCCATTCATGCGTATCGGTGAAACCGGATCTGCGTTGCGATGGTTGCTCGTCGACCGTGCCGCACACGTGCTCGACTCTCGAGGAGGTCTGGCTGCATTCACGACGCTCCCCGTCAGCGATGCGGCGATCGTTCGTGCCGAGGGCGCGCCGGTTCCGTCATGCCGTCCGAAGGTCGCAACGCGGCGCCATCACGTGTTGCATCCGCGGGCCGAGGACCAGGGCAGCTACTGGGCCGAGGTGCTTCGTACGTTCAAAGAAGTGGCGACGTTTGGAGCGGGAACCGTTCCGATTCTCCTGATTGCGAGTACCCAAAGCGAGGCGCTGCGTGATCTATTGACAGTTGGGCTGGCGGAGATCGGGCTTGGCGAGGTGAAACCGGAACACCGCAGCCAACGTGAACACATGCTTCGCGCCTCGAGTGGTGGCCTCGCGCTGGTCGACGTGGTCGACCAGTGGCCCGTCTGGCAATCGCTTGCCCAGTCGGCAGGCGTGGTGCTGCAACCTGTGGTCGAGGCACTGCCGATCGAGGAGTGGCATGCCTGTGCGGAGACGCGCATTGCCGCGCAGGCAGGTTGTGATTCTGGGCAAAAGACCGAGAAGGCGGGCGGCGCCACCGTCGTTAGTGGCGCTGCTGTACTTGAGTCTGCGCCTGCCTTGTTGCGGGCCCGGTTGCATGGATGGATGGCCGATGTGGGGCTGTCAGCGTCGCAGCTCCCCACCATCCTTATTGATCCGCGCGTGGGCGACATGGCCAAGGGGCTGTCGAACTTGGCGGACTCGTTCCAGCTTGTGGAGACGCCATTCCTGGCTGAGCAGGCGCAACGGTTGGAGCTTGTGTTGTCGCCGTTCAAGCTGGTGCGAGAGGTGGCTCCTTCCGGCATCGAGGCTATGGAACGCTTCCTGGTGGCGAACTGGCAGCCTCGAAGCGGGGGCGGTGGGAATCGCGTCACCGGCTTCAAGCCGTCGCAGAAGATTGCGATGGAAGCCATCTGCGAACGCTCCGCTAATGTTCTCGTCTCGTTGCCGACGGGCGAGGGCAAGTCGGTGCTGTTTCAAGTTCCCGCGCTCTGCCGTGGCCTACGCAATAGACGGTTGACATTGGTCATCTCGCCGTTGAAGGCCTTGATGCGGGATCAGGTGGAGCGCCTGCGGGAGCAGGGTTTCTCCGAGTCAGTCGACTATCTGAGCGGTGATCGACCGCCCAGCGAGATCGCCGAAGTGATCCAGGGCGTACTCGATCATCGCATCGTGCTGCTGTATGTCGCGCCAGAGCGGACACGCAGCAGTGTTTTCCTCGATGTGCTTCACAAACGCATGCAAGCTGACAAAGGCTTGGAGCATGTAGTAGTGGATGAAACCCATTGCGTGAATCAGTGGGGATACGAGTTCAGGCCGGACTACTTTCATGCGCTGAATCTGTTGCTGCGCATGTGTCGTGCAATGGATTTGAGTGAGCCGACGCCTTTCCTGTTGCTGTCGGCAACGATCACCGCGTCCGACAGGGTCCGTTTGCAGGCCGTCATGTCCGGAGATTCCGGAGAGACGGGATCTCCACTGCCGCTCTTGGCAAGGCCGGACTCGTTCTCCAATCCATTGCGAACGCATATTGCCGTTGAGCCGCGTCGTGTGCGTGGCATGCTCAACGACCGGCGGAACTTTGACAAGGCACTGGCGGAGCGTCTGCCTCACATCGAAGAAGCCGTATCGGCGGCACGGCGCAACCGGGCGTCGACGGGTCAACGTAGTGCCGTCGTAGTTTTTGTATCCAGCCGATACCACGCGGAGGTCGTGGCGCAGCGGCTTGCCCGGGCCACCAGCGGTCAGGTCGACTACTACCATGCGGGCTTGGATGCAGGCTCGCGGGAAGAGATCTACACGCGCTTTCTTGACGGTGACCTTGATGTCCTCGTGGCGACGAAGGCCTTCGGCATGGGCATGGATATTCCGGATATCCATTGGGTCGTGCACCTTGCACCGCCGGGATACCTCGAGGACTACCTGCAGGAGGTTGGCCGGATCGGGCGCGGGGAGCGGGAGCGTAAGAATGCGCAGCTCGAAAAGCTTTCCGCCACGCTGCTATTCTCGGATCAGGACTTCGAGTCGATCCGGGGTTTGCGGGCGCGCAGCGCCCTATCCCTTCCAATCATCAGGGATCTCCACGAAAAGGTGTGCGAGCACGCATACCAGGTGGATGGCCAGCAGCTCGCGATCGTTCCTGCCGAGGGCTACGGCACGCCACAGAACCCCGTGGGGCAAAGTCCGGCCGCCAGACGCGCGGCCGCGACGCGAGTCAGAATGGGGCTGTACTGGCTCGAACGGGCCGAACGCGTCCGCCTGTGCGGTTCCGTCCCGGATCTGATTGAGGTGACTGCCTACCCGTCCTCGCTTGAGCGGATATCCCAGGAGGATGGTTTGGCTGCTGAAGTAGCCGGTTTGATTCTTAAAATTGGTTCGGTGGACACTTCGCTTGCAGGTGCATCCCTTGGAGGCGGCTCCGTTTTTGGCGCTTCTCCAACCCCGGCAGGACTTCTCGGCGGCACGATCGACGTGCTCGGACGGCTGTTTTCCAGCTTGTCCGACACGGTGGGCATGCTGTTCGATGGCTCGGCAAGAACTCCGGCGCGGTCGCTTCCAAGCCCACGTCCCGCACACGCCGGGTTGTCGAGCGGTGAGGCCGCCACGGCAAAGACGGTGATTCTCAATCTCTCCCAGATCAAGCTGCGCAGCAGTGCGATCAAGTCGATGGGAGATGTGCTGGCAGTCCTAGGCGACCTCGAAAAGCGTGGGGCTGTATCGCTGAATCGCGAGATTGACGTTGTTCCGCGCAAGCTTGCATCTGAGCCATCCACCAAGATCAGCGAGCTCTTCCAGTACGTCGATGGCGGAGTAGCCGAACTCATACGCCGGCTCGCGAAGAACGGACGAATCGAGTTCAATCCGTTTGAGATGGTCGAGGACGTAGAGGGGCCGCGGGTCGGCGATGACAAGCGCCGGATGTATGAAAGATTGTTCATTAACGGCTTCAGAAGCCTTGCGCGTGCATCCGGAGTCAAGCTTCGCCAGCTGGTTCGGGCCGACGATAAAGTCATCTGGGAGGCAGTGCTTCCGCGGTCGTCATGGTCCAAAGCAGATTCCAGACGGCAACGTTTCCTGCAGGGGGCGAAGTCCCTGTTCGCGGCCGTCGCAAACCAGAGATCGATCCCGATTTCGAAACTTGTGGATCAGCTACGTGCCGGAAGCCATGACGGCCGTTTCCGCGAATCCGACTTGAACAAAGTGGCCGCGCTCTTGTCGGCAATGAGCCTTGTCAGCATTTCGCCGGAGTTGGTTCCGCTGTCACATGTCGTAGCAGTATCCAATGTCGATGGCAGGCTTGAGGATCAGGCGGATATCTGGGACGAGCTCAGGCAGGTCAATGAACTTGCAGAGGCACGAAATCTGGCAATGGAGGTGTTCGCAAACGTGAACACGGATGCCCACCCGGTCTTCATCGAAGGGTATTTCGATGCCGCTGATGGCCCTGCGATCAAGCAGTTCCTTGATTCGCAACTGGGTGAAATAGTCAGCGAGGATCGGGACGGCCCCTCCACCTTGCTCTTGGAGATGCAGGAGAAGCTCCGCGCCACGAAAGCGGTTGAGTTCTTCGAGAGATTCAGGGGCTCGGAAGAATCAGCGCAATGGGAGGTGGCCAAGGCGCCGTTTGATCAGCACATCATGGTCAACGCGGGTCCCGGGGCTGGCAAGACCTTTGTCCTTGTAGGAAGAATCGCGCACCTGATCCGGGAGCAGAACATCGATCCCTCGCAAATCATCGTGCTTGCGTTCAATCGCGCAGTCGTCTTTGAGATCAGGCGACGGATTCGCGAGCTGTTCAAGTCGCTGGGCTATGCAGCCTACGCGGGGCGTCTGCGGGTCTCGACCTTCCACTCGCTGGCTATGCGGAGCCTGGCGCGGGAGGGGGTTGAGATTACTAGAGACAGTGTGCAAACCCTGCTTTCTGATTTTTCCAGTCGGCTGTCGAAAGATCCTTCGTTCGCCCAGAGGGTAGCCGGCGGCGCACGTTGTGTCCTTGTGGACGAATTCCAGGACGTGACGGATGACGTGTATCAGGTCATCAAGTATCTCCACTCCGGCAGCGGGTCTAGGGCAGGGGTCATGGTGATTGGTGACGACGACCAGGACATCCTGCGCTGGCAGCGGAAGAATGATGGTAGTGCTCACCAGTTCTCCGAGAAGTACTTTGATCAGTTTACGCACGATTTCGGGGGAGGAAGTTTCCAGGAGTTCCTGCTGGGCGTGAATTTCCGATCTGGCGAGAGCATTGTCGAACGCAGCCAGTTGATGATCTCAGGGTTCTTCGAGCGCACGAGCCGCTCCCGGCGTCTGAAGTCCTCCCGGTTGAGATCACGTGCGGGAGCCAGGGAAGGGGCGTGCCAGGCGATCGAGTGGAGCGGTCGAACGTGGGGCGAGGCGGTAGAAGGCACTGCAGCTTTGCTAAAGGACCTGACCGGCCGCGAAGGCGAGTCGACCGCCGTGCTCTGTCGTTCGAATGCTGAGGTCGCTGAAGCGCACAGACTGTTGAGCCAGGCGCTGCCGAAATTGAGGGTGCAGGGGGGCGCCAATCTGCGCGTAGCCCAGCTGAGGCACGTGGCGCTCTGGTTGGACCATCTTCGGGAGGCTGCTGCCAAAGGCGACGCCGCACTTTCAGAGGATTTGCGGCGAGAGATCTTCAACCGGACGGTGCAAGCTGGAGGTGTTCCGGAATACTCCAGGCCGGCTACGTCCGACGTCACGCTGGACGATCTGTGGGAGCTGTGCTGCCGCGAGCGTTCATTCCCCCATCTTTCCTCGCTCGTTCAGTTTGTCGATGAATTGAGAACCGATGAACTCGTGCGGTTGCTGGGGACGGTCGATGAAGCGTCAACGGCAGTAGTTTCGACACTGCATAAGGTGAAGGGGCTTGAGTTCGACAACGTAGTAATTCTGCCGTCGATGATTCAGTTCGGCGTTGCAGGGTGGGATCGACTGGGACCGGATCTCCAAGGCGATGCCGCGGAAGAGGCGCGGCTGCTGTATGTGGGAATGACCCGGGCCAAGAGGAATCTGACGTACTACCGCGGTGATCGCGAGCGGAGCTGGGGAAGGAAGGATCCTGTGCCGTATGACGGCCTGCGCACAGACGGCCATGTGTTGATCGGTTCAATGGAGGATGTCTCGCTCGGTTGGGCCATGCAACGCAACGCATTCAACCCAACTCCGGATGAGTGTCAGCGCTATATCGAGACTGAAGTCGCGATAGGTGATCCAATCGTGCTTGGCGGGTGGGGGGGCGGTGCGTTCAAGTCTTTCATGCATCGAGGGAGTTCAGGACAATTGACACAGGTCGGCTTTCTTGCGAAGCAACATGTAGTCGGCGGACCGAATGCTTCGCTGAAAGTCAGCGCGGTCCTGCGGTTCCGGCCGGACTCAATCGACGAGACGCTGGCAGACTGTGTTCGTGATCGTGGCTGGGGGTACGTTGTGCTTGTTTCGGGGCGCCTCCGCTGATGTTCGCTAGATTCCTAGCAGCGTAACCACGGCTCCTGCGTGCTCCCCGGGGCGTGTCAAGAGAAAGGGCCGGCAAGCCGGCCCTTCGTCTGGAAGCAAGATTTGAGGTCACTTTTTCAGCAACTCTCGATCAATGGCTGAGGTGTCCAGGCCGCTGCTCCTGGGCGCGCCACGGCCGCTGTGACCCTTCGGCATGATTCCCTTGCGCAGGTTGCGGATCCCCTTCTTGCTCGCGGTGTCGGCGTCCTCGTCGCCTGCCAGGGACTTCGGCGGGCTGGGTTTGAGCTGCGTGGTTTCCTTGCACAGGTACTCGATCGCCAGGCGCAAGCCGCGCAGCTTGTCAGTGTCCGTCGGATGGATCAGACCCAGGCAGTTGAAACGGTACTGGTCCGTCCGGGTGTAGCAGTTGAAATAGCTCGCCTTGGCCTTCTTGCCCGTCTCGCCGACATCCACCCCATCCTCGTACTCTCCATGGCCGCAGCGGCGGACCCAGTCCTCTCCGACCATGCGGGTCAGATTGGCCGCATCACGGTGCTTGTGCCCGTCCAGGACAATGAGGACGTGAAAGTGGATGCCACGATCGATCCCGTCCTCGCGCTTGCTGATGTAACCGAGGACGTCGGGAACGATTCGATTTTCGCGCAGAGCACGCAGGAACCTCGCGTAGTGGCCATCCGCTTCGCGAGTGTAGCCCCAGCCCTTGAACGCCGGGCGGAAGTAGAGATCAACCCGTAGGATCAGCAGCTGCGAACGACGCTGGAACTGGGCTGCCAGATACTCGCAGCAGCTGGTGATGTTCTTCTCTTCGTTGCGCTTGTAATTGTCGACTTCGTCCTTGTAGGCCTGGCTCCGACATGATGCGCGGATGGAAGCAGCCGCGTTCTCGAGAATCTCACGCGTTCGTGGATCACTCAGTACCGGATCGCCGTTACGGGTGTGAGCCCAGAGCTCAGGCGAACACTGGTCGACGACCTTCAGCATAACGGTCAGGGGAGGATTAAAGCGGTGGTGCTTGTAGTACTCCGCACTGTCTTGGTTGTAGCCCTTGCATACGTTGAAGATTGCCTTGCCGATCTGGGTTAGCTGATAGCGCGGCTGCCCCCTTCGATCGTGCACAACTTCAACCGGCTGGTCATCGCTCCGGGCGATGGCGTCGACGAGTTTCTCTGCTCGGAGCAGCCAGTAGATGAAGTCGTGTTCCTGCCCGACATAGGTCTGTCCGTAGCGTTGACTGGTCTTACGTACGAAGAGGTGGTGGTCCTGCTCTGCCGGGGGCATCAGCGGAGCCTTGGACTTGGGGACAATGGGAAGGTCGGGCATCTGCTCAAGGAGCAGGTCACAGTCGAAGGCGACTGCCTGGGTGTATGAGGTGGACTGATCGATCTCATTCATGTGAATGCTTCTCTGTATGTGCTGATTGATTTAACTAATTAATAGGATAGAAACCGGAATTCGAGCGGGATCGAGGGCCCCGCTTCTCCCAGCCTTGAAAATAAAAACCCCAAGCGCGTTGGGGTTTTTGTGTGATGACTTGCTACGTCGACTTAGTGAGCTGTTACATGCGGCGGGCACCCTCCATGCGGCTTTCCAGCCACTCGTCGATGACGTATTCGATCCAGCCCTTGGCGGAACTGCGCGAGCCGCCAGCGCCCAGCGGAACGGGGCGCGGGAACGTCTCGTCGTGCCAGCGGCTCGACGGGTTCAGGCGGTTATCGATGGTGCTCTCGGAGCACGAGAGCTTCTTCGCCAGGTCCTTCTTACGCAGAACTCGCTTGGAGCGCGTCAGTGGGGGCGCGATGCCCTTGGTATCGGTGTTCGAATGGGGCGTGTGGGTTGAACAGTTGTAGTGAAGGTTCATAACGCGATCTCGGTGCAGCGACAGGCCCTTTGCCTGCCTGCGGCCACGATGCGCGTTTTCTGGGGCGATGAATAAGGAGCGGAAAACTGAGATCGGGTGGAAAAAAGGTGGGGAAAATGGATCGCCGCGCGGGCATCTCTGACCGACGTTTGTTGCCGAGCGCGGGATCAGGGGGGCCAAACCTGGGGAGGAACCAACGTGACGACCCAATCCGACCCAAGTGATTGTGGTTCCGCGCTGACGGCGCCGGACAGTCGTAGCCGAGCCAACACTAGGTTCGGGTTCTCGACCTCGCCGGTCCTGGCCGGCCGGACGGCAGAACGGCTCAATGTCGGGGTCCTGTGGGCCGTGGCTTGTCCGCACAGCCTCGCTCTGCCCGGGTGGTTTCCACTGAAGCGGCTTCTCCGTAGGAGATACCTATGGCGGGGGCCCCCGGCGAGTTTAGGGAGTTTTCGGTCGGAGGATCGATGGCCATGCCGGTCAGCAGGAGTGCTATTACATCGGCGTTCGTGCATGCAGGCCATGCGGCCCCCCTCGGTTAGGGGGGGCGGATTTCAACCGGGCACGCCGGGTCAGCGAGAGAATTGCAGAAGAGTTACGCGGCGAAGGAGCGAGGCTTTCGGTTGCGCTTGGCCTTGGGCGCGTCTCGCATTGTCGCGATTCAAAATTCTCTCAAACCCTTAATACCCACTTGAAGCGGGAGATCCTCGCTTCACGTCTGAGCGCTACGTCCCAAGCGCTTACGGCAAGGTCAGAGCCATGCGCGATGACACCAAGGAGACGATTGTTCAGCTTGTAACGCTGGCCGCTGTAATTCTGGTGAGCCTGCTGACCAAGCGCGACATTCGCTTTCCCTGAGCCAGTGTCCTGGCAGCAGAAGGCCCGCCTTTACCGGCGGGCCTTCTGCTTTTGTGCCGTCAACCGAATGGAGTTCCCATGCATCTAGTTCAATCGATGGCCTACGCCGGCGAGAAGCCGTGGCATGGCCTAGGCAACAAGCTGGCACCCCGCCAGCCGATCGACGTTTGGAGGGAGCAGGCCGGGATGGACTGGGCGGTCGAAGAGTCCGAGGTGCGCTACATCACCGGCAGCAACAACGTTGGCCTCATCAATGCCTTCCCCGAGCAGAAGGTGCTTTACCGCTCGGACACCAAAGCGCCTTTGGCGGTTGTCAGTAAGCGTTTCAAGGTGGTGCAGCCGGGAGAGGTTCTGGAGTTCTACCGTGACCTGACAGTACACAGTGGCTTCGAGCTTGAGACTGCCGGCGTGCTCCGGGAAGGCCGCAAGTTCTGGGCACTGGCTAAGACCGGGCAAAGCACCGTTCTCAAGGGGCGCGACCGCGTGGACGGGTACCTGTTGCTGGCCACGGCGTGTGACGGAACGCTAGCTACCACCGCACAGTTCACATCGGTGCGCGTGGTCTGCAACAACACGTTGCGGATTGCGCTGGGTGGCGCCAGCGGTGCGATCAAGGTGCCGCATCGCAGCCATTTCGACGCGGACACGGTGAAACGGCAGCTGGGCATCACCGTCTCGGCCTGGGATGGTTTTGTCGCCCGGATGAAGGCGCTCGCCGAATGTCCGGTGGATCCAGACTCGGTGGAGGGCCTGTTGCGTCGCGTGCTGACCTACCCGGTTGCAGAGGGCAAGGCGACCGTGGTCAACGAGCAGGCATTGGCAAACGCCCGGGCCTTGTACGAAGGCGGTGGACGCGGGGCGATGCTGGCCTCCAGCCGAGGCACCGCCTGGGGGCTGCTTAACAGCGTCACGGAGTTCGTGGACCACCACCGCCGCGCGCGCAGCGACGACCACCGTCGAGACGCGGCGTGGTTCGGACAAGGTGCGCAAATCAAGCAGAAGGCTTGGGAAAGCGTCCTGGAACTGGTGTCCTAAGGTTTCCGTCCTTTACCAGCACGTCATAACGCCCGGCCATCTGGCCGGGCGTTTTCATTTGGGAGATTGCACATGAAGAAGCAGAACGCGCTGCGACTTGTCGATACGCGCACGCTGGACCGCGGGCAGTGGCTTGAGGTGCGCCGTGGTGGCATCGGCAGCTCCGATGCGGCCACGGCCGTTGGCCTGAACCCTTACAAGAGCCAGCTGGAGCTGTGGCTTGAGAAGACCGGGCGGCAGCCGGCCAGCGACCAACAGCCCGGCATGGACGATCCGCGATATTGGGGCACTTTGCTGGAGCCGTATGTGGCCGTGGCCTACCAGCAGAAGACGGGCCGCAGGGTTCGGAAGCTCAATGCCGTCCTCCAGCATCCGACCCTGCCTTTCATGCTCGCCAACATCGACCGCGAGGTCGTGGGCGATCCGGACGTCCAGATACTCGAGTGCAAGAGCGCGGGGGAATTCGGGTCGCGCTTGTGGAAGGACGGGGTGCCCGAGTACGTCCAGCTCCAGGTCCAGCACCAGTTGGCAGTTACAGGCAAGCACGCCGCGGACGTGGCAGTTCTGCTCTGCGGCCAGGACCTGCAGATCCACCGGATCGTCCGGGACGAGGACATCATCGCCCGGCTGGTCGTGCTGGAGGCCCGCTTCTGGGAGTGCGTCGAGACCGACACACCTCCGGCCGCGGACGGCAGCGAGTCGGCCGCCCGGGCCCTGCGCCACCTGTACCCCGGCAACGACACCAGTCTGGATTTCACGGGCGATGTGGCGCTTTGCCAGGTCTTCGACGAGCTGGCCGGGCTGCGCTCAGAGCTCGACGCCCAGCAGCAACGGGCCGAAACGCTCAAGCAGGCAATCCAGCAGGCCATGGGCGATGCATCCAAGGCGATCTTCGCCAATGGCTCGGTCACCTACCGGCGGGCCAAGGACGGCACGTCGTTCGACGCCAAGCGGCTGACCGCCGAGCGCCCCGACATCGCGGCCCAGTACTCGGTTGTGCGTCCCGGCGCGCGCCGGTTCGTTCTGGCCGTCCACACCGACACCCCCAACCAACCTTAGAGGGCGACATCATGTTGAAGGGACTTGTGATTACCCCGCCCGTGGTCGGGCGGATTTCCATCGGGCGCGTGGTCGAGCGCAACGGCAAGCGCCTGCCGGAGAAGGACGACCAGTTCACCCTGACCAGCCAGATCCAGAATCGGGACGGCTGGGTTCTGCACCCGCTGGACGAGGCGCTGCGCCAGCAGGCCGAGGGCAAGCTTAGGTCGATCCCGGTCCGGCTGCTTTTCAACGATCCGGGACTGAACCTTCGGGCGGACTACTCCTTGTTCGACCGCGACACCGGCCGACCGGTCTGTGTCGGCAACGGCGAAAGCTGCCGCAGGTCCACCCAGGAGGGCATCGCAACGCTCGCATGCCCCGGTCCGACCGCATGTGCGTTCGCGGCGGGCAGCTGCAAGGCGTACGCTCGCCTCAACGTTATGGTCGGGGACGCAGAGGACGATGCGTTGGGCAGCTTCGTGCTGCGCACCACGTCCTTCAACACCATCCGGACCCTGGCGGCGCGCATGCAGTACTACAGCGCCGTCTCTGGCGGTCTGCTGGCTTGCATGCCGCTGGAACTGAAGCTGCGGGGCAAGTCGACCACGATGAGCCACCGCGCGGCGATCTACTACGTCGACTTGGTGGTGCACTCGGGGATGACGCTGGAGCACGCCATCGCCGAGGCCCGGGAGGTGGACGCCACCCGGCGGGCAGCGGGGCTGGACCAGGCCGCCTTGGACGACGCCGCTCGGCGCGGATTCGCCAATGGTGCGTTCGAGGAGCTGGAGGAAGACGTGCCGGCGGTGGTGGAGGAGTTTTATCCGGAAGCCCTCCCGGAAACGGCCGCCAGCACAACGGAGCCATATGCAACGCGGCCCCCGCTAAGGGCGCGGCTGCAGGAGAAGGCCGCGCGTGCGGGGACCAGATGACCTGGCTCTCAAGGGAAGAAACCACCACTGGACCACTACCGGAAGGGCGCACTCGCGCCCTTCCGTAATTGGAGAGCAAGGAAATGACAGACGAACCCATGCCGGGGCTGTATGTGCGCAGCAACCGGCGCCGCTACGCGCCGGCCGACCCGGACGCGGTGCTGGCGGCGGCGAGGCGCATCGTGGATGCAAGGACCCAACGCGGGATGAGCTTCACCGATCATCAGGTCGCCGCACGGTTCTTCCAAGACAAGCTCGTCGGCGCCGAGCGGGAAATCTTCGCCGCTGTGTTGCTGGACACCCGCCACCGCCTGATCCACTACGCGGAGCTGTTTTACGGCTCCATCGACGGGGCCGAAGTCCATCCCCGGGAAGTGGTGAAGCAGGTGCTGCGGTTGAACGCGGCCGCGATCATCCTGGCGCACAACCATCCTTCGGGTGACGCGGAGCCCTCAGCCGCCGATCGGGCGATCACTGCGAGACTTAAGCAAGCGTTGGCGCTAGTGGACGTTCGGCTTCTCGACCATGTTGTGGTCGGCGGACGACAGACGGTGAGCATGGCCGAAAGGGGATGGTTATAGGCCTTTTCGCAGCCCAGGGGCGACGCCGTGGCGTCCCCCTGGGTTGCGGTCGGCACCATTCTTTTTTGTCCGCGGCTATATCGCAGCGTCTTGCCCGGCACGTCAAGGGATCGAGGACTTCCTCAGGCAATCGATTCCACCGACCCGTCCGGGCACGTGGCGTGATAAGCATCAAAAAGATGCGGTGTACATGCCTTCAAGAAGACCATATACTCCAAGATGAACAGCCCGGGACTGCCGTCGAATGTCAGAAGAACCGCTTCGTGATCTGACCCAGCCGCAACGCGACCGGCTCGCGTTCGTCGAGTTGCGGCTCCGGTTCATAGGGGAGATTCGCCGCCAGGATCTGATGACGCGGTTTGCCATCCAATCCGCTGCCGCATCCAGGGATCTCGCGCTTTACAAAGAGATGGCGCCCGGGAACCTCGATTACGACCCCAAGGGCAAGTCCTACGTTCTAGGACCAGCTTTTGACCCGGTGTTCGACTTCGCGCCGGAGCGAGTGCTCTCGTGGCTGGCCCAGGGATTCGGTGACGGTGAGCCTTTGCAGCGCAAGGCGTGGGTAGCTAGTGAAAGCCCCTCCAGGCTCGCGCTGCCCGATCTCGATGTCCTCGCCACCGTGACTCGCGCGATTTACCAGGAAAGCCCATTGAGTATCGAGTACCACTCGATCTCAAATGGCCGCACGGAGCGGGAGATCGTCCCATTCGCGCTGATCGACAACGGCCTGCGCTGGCACGTCCGCGCCTTCGACCGGAAATCCCAAGAGTTCCGGGATTTCGTCATCACTCGGATCAAGCGCCCGGTCCTTATGAAGGATGCAGATGTGCAGCCCCATGAGCGCAGTGATCAGGACATCCAATGGACCCGGATTGTTGAGCTGGAGATCGTGCCGCACCCGGACCAGCCCCGCCCTGAAATTACGGAGATGGATTACGGCATGGTTCGCGGGTCACTGCGAATGAAGCTGCGTGCTGCCACCGCAGGATACATCTTGCGTCAGTGGAGTGTGGACTGCTCTCCGGACCACAGTCTGCGCGGTTATGAATTCAGGCTCTGGTTGAAAGATCACCTGGCGCTGTACGGCGTCAAGAACGCTGTGTTGGCGCCGGGTTACCGCTCGCCCGACCAAAACAAGGGAGAGCAATAACGTGGCCTACGATCCAAAACGCGCGCTGGAACTTCTTCGCATCGGCTCCGGACGCGCCGATGCCACTTTCCGCGACGGCCAAGAAGATGCCATTCGTCATATCGTCGAAGGCAAAGGCCGCTTGCTGGTCGTGCAGAAGACCGGGTGGGGTAAGAGCTTTGTCTACTTCATCGCGACCAAGTTGCTGCGGGAAGCTGGAGCCGGCCCGGCGTTATTGATCTCGCCGCTGCTGGCGCTGATGCGAAACCAGATCGCAGCGGCAGAACGGATGGGGGTTCGCGCCGCCACCATCAACTCCGATAACCAGGATGAATGGAAATCGGTTGAAGCCAAGCTGCGTCGAAACGAAGTGGACATTCTGCTGATAGCGCCAGAAAAGCTGGGTAACGACTGGTTTAACACAGAGGTTCTAGCTGGTATCGCAGGGCAGATTTCGCTGATGGTTATCGATGAGGCTCATTGCATTTCCGATTGGGGTCACGACTTCCGTCCTCACTACCGACTGCTGGAACGTATCGCCAGAACGCTTCCAGCCAATCTGCGGCTGCTGGCCACAACGGCAACAGCAAACGATCGCGTTATGGAAGACCTTGTGGCCGTGCTCGGCCCCAACATGAAGGTGCTGCGCGGTGACCTGAATCGAAGTTCTCTGACGCTGCAGACGATGCGTTTGCCCAGTCAGGCTGTCCGTCTGGCATGGATCGCGCAGCAACTCAGTTCACTTCCAGGGCACGGCATCATTTACACACTCACTATCCGAGATGCCAATCAACTGGCGGATTGGCTCAAGGCCCAGGGCTTTGCTGTAGAGGCCTATACAGGTAAGACAGGTGATCGGCGTGAGGAGCTAGAGCAGGCTCTGCAGGAGAACAAGGTTAAGGCACTTGTAGCGACCACCGCATTGGGTATGGGCTACGACAAGCCTGATCTGGCATTCGTTATCCATTTTCAGATGCCAGGCTCAGTTGTCGCCTATTACCAGCAAGTAGGGCGCGCAGGAAGAGCGCTGGAATCTGCATATGGCGTGCTCTTGAGCGGAGATGAAGAAGAAGGAATTACCGACTGGTTTATCCGTAGCGCGTTCCCAACTCGCCAAGAGGTAGACGATGTCCTGGGGGCTCTTAATGAGGCACCGGAAGGACTTTCAATCCCTGACCTCATGACCTGCGTGAACATGAGCAAAGGTCGCATCGAGAAGACTATCACGGCACTGTCTCTCGAATCTCCAGCGCCGATCGCCAAGCAAGGTACGAAGTGGCAGCTTACTGCAGCCGAGCTAGGAGACGAATTCTGGGCGCGAGCAGACCGGCTCACCAAATTGAGGCGTGCCGAGCTCCAGCAAATGCAGGAATACGTCTCTCGGCCTTTCGGGCAGCACATGGGCTTTCTGATTGATGCGCTTGACGGCGATTCAAGCACCGTCAGCCCACCGTCGTTGCCGCCGCTGTCAGAAGAAGTAGATCAGTTGCTGGTTCGGGAAGCCGAGGAATTTCTTTGTCGCACAAGTCTGCCCATCGAGCCTCGCAAAAAATGGCCCGTGGGGGGAATGCCGCAGTACGGAATTCACACCGCATCCACCATTCCCTATCAAGCGCAGCCAGGCAAAGCCCTCTGCGTCTGGGGTGATGCCGGTTGGGGCGGCTTGGTTCGACAGGGTAAGTACCACGACGGCTACTTTTCCGATGACCTCGTTGCTGCGTGCGTGAAGATGATTCAAGAGTGGAATCCGCAGCCGAGCCCGACCTGGGTGACCTGCGTTCCTTCGCTTCGGCATCCCGCATTGGTGCCGAATTTCGCGCAACGCTTGGCTGCTGCGCTGGGTCTGCCGTTTCATATGGTCATCGCAAAAACAGACGCAAGGCCCGAACAGAAAACGATGGCAAACAGTACACAACAGGCGCGCAACATTGATGGTTCGCTCGCACTCAACGGCCAGCCCATTCCTCCCGGCCCGGTCCTCCTGGTGGATGACATGGTCGACTCGCGCTGGACCCTGACGGTGGCTGCATGGCTGCTGCGCAAAAGCGGTAGTGGTGCAGTTTGGCCGATGGCCCTTTCACAGACGGGGCACGACGAATGACGCCAGTCCTCTCACCCAATACACAGGCGATCCTGCTGCTGACGGCGCCGCTCATTGCCGGACGAGGCACTGCGTCATCGGATCTGCTCTCGCCAGGTGAATACAAACGTCTCGCGCGTCATTTGCGCGAGATCCAGCGTCAGCCTGCGGATCTCCTCTCACCGGACGCAGCTGAGATCTTGCGCGCGTGCCAGCCGATGATTGACGAGAGCCGCCTGCAGAAATTGCTGGGGCGCGGATTCCTGCTGAGCCAAGTGATCGAGCGCTGGCAAGCGCGCGCCATTTGGGTGGTCAGCCGCGCCGATGCCGAGTATCCGCGTCGTCTGAAGACCCGCCTGCGCGAAGATGCGCCGGCAGTGCTCTACGGCTGTGGCGACATGGCTTTGCTCGAAACCGGTGGGCTTGCCGTCGTCGGATCGCGGCATGTGGACGACGCCCTCATCGACTACACCATGGCAGTTGGCCGGCTCGCTGCTCGGGCAGGCAGAACGCTTGTCTCCGGTGGCGCCAAGGGCATCGATCAGGCCGCCATGCGAGGTGCGCTTGAGGGAGGTGGAAAAGTTTGTGGCGTTCTGGCGGACAGTCTGGAAAAGACCACCATGAACCGCGAGCACCGCAACCTGCTGCTCGATGGGCAACTGGTCCTGATTTCGCCCTACGACCCGAGTGCCGGGTTCAATGTCGGCAACGCCATGCAGCGGAACAAGCTGATCTATGCGCTGGCAGACACCTCACTGGTGGTCAGTTCCGACCTCAACAAAGGTGGCACTTGGGCGGGCGCTGTCGAGCAGCTCGACAAACTCAAATTCGTCCCGGTCTTCATTCGATCGACGGGCGAGGCTTCAGCCGGATTAGATGGTTTGCGAAAGAAAGGCGCACTTCCCTGGTCGAACCCGCAAGACGTGGATTCGTTCGAGGACGTGTTCAACGTGGCAATGCCCATGCCGACGGCATCCCCACAGGTTGGTTTTACGCTGTTTTCAAACGAAGAGCCAACATCGGCTGACGCCAAGCCAACGGCGCCCGTGCCACCCGACACCGCGCCAGCGCCCCAGGCCGCGAGTGAGCCATCAGCACCGGTCGACGTTGTTTCCGATGCGCAGCCACCCGCTGAGGCATTGGAAGAATCGCCGCCAGTCACGCCAGAGGCCGTGGCGCCTATAGACGAGGCCAAGGAATCTCCGCAGCCGGAATCGACCCCTGCCGAAGCGATCTTCGCTGCCGTGCGCGCTGCGATTCAGCAACTCTTGAGTGCGCCGATGAAGGACGCCGAAGTAGCAGCGGCGCTGGACGTTTCCAATGCACAGGCCAAGGCGTGGTTGCAGCGCCTGGTTGACGAAGGCGTACTAGAAAAACAGAAGAAACCTGCGGGCTACATCGTCAAGCAAAAGCGGCTATTCGAGTAACCGATGAAGACCAAACAAGAAGACAAGCCGCAGTGCGACGGCATTGATATAGAAGGGCCATTCGTTTGAGCGACCAACAAATCACCCTCAGCCAACTCGAAGGCCACCTCTGGGAATCCGCCAACATCCTACGCGGCCCGGTGGATGCGGCTGACTTCAAGACCTACATCTTTCCGCTGCTGTTCTTCAAGCGCATCTGCGACGTCTGGGACGAGGAGTACCAGGAGATCGTTGATGAGACCGGCGACGAGCAACTGGCCTGGTTCCCGGAATCGCACCGTTTCCAGATCCCGGAAGACTGCCACTGGAACGACGTTCGCACCAAGGCCAGCAATGTTGGGACGGCCCTTCAGCGCGCGATGCGCGAGATTGAGAAAGCCAACCCCGACACCCTGTACGGCGTGTTCGGCGATGCCCAGTGGTCGAACAAGGATCGGCTGTCTGATGCCTTGCTCAAGGACCTGATCGAGCACTTCTCCAAGCTGCCGTTTGGCAACAAGAACGTCAACTCGGATCTGCTTGGCGACGCCTACGAATACCTGATCAAGAAGTTCGCCGACGCCACCAACAAGAAGGCCGGGGAGTTCTATACCCCGCGCAGCGTCGTGCGGCTGATGATCGACATGCTCGATCCCAAGGAAGCCGAGACCATCTACGACCCCGCCTGCGGTACCGGCGGGATGCTGCTTGCTGCCGTGCAGCACGTCAAAGAAAAGCACGGTGACGTCAAGCGCCTCTGGGGCAAGCTGTACGGTCAAGAGAAGAACCTCACCACCTCGTCTATCGCGCGGATGAACCTGTTTCTCCACGGCATCGAAGACTTCCAGGTGGTACGCGGCGACACGCTGCGCAACCCAGCCTTCTTCGAGGGCGACCGACTGGCCACCTTCGACTGCGTGATCGCCAACCCCCCGTTCTCGCTGGAAAAGTGGGGCGAGGACCTGTGGCTGAACGATCCCTTCGGCCGCAATTTTGCCGGTCTGCCACCCTCATCCAGCGGTGACTTCGCGTGGGTGCAGCACATGATCAAATCGATGGCCGACGTCAGCGGTCGGATGGCCGTGGTGCTGCCCCAGGGCGCCCTGTTCCGCAAAGGTGTGGAAGGCAACATCCGCCAGAAGCTACTGGAAATGGATCTGGTCGAGGCGGTGATCGGCTTGGCGCCCAACCTTTTCTACGGCACCGGGCTCGCCGCGTGCATCCTGGTCTTGCGCAAGCGCAAGCCGGCCAAACACAAGAACAAGGTGCTGATCGCCGATGCGTCACGCCTGTTCCGCCGGGGCCGTGCGCAGAACTATCTGGAGCCTGAGCACGCCACCGAAATCCTCGGCTGGTATCGCGGCTTTGCCGATGTGCAGGACGCGGTCCGCGTGGTCAGCCTCGACGAGATCAAAGCCGAGGACTGGACGCTGAACATCTCGCGCTATGTCCTGCCGCCATTGCAAGAAGACATCCCACCGCTGCCCGATGCGATTGCGGCATTCAAGGACGCGCTCACCCGCTGCCGTGAAGCCGAAGAGCGGCTTGCGCAGGTCATGACTGAAGGGGGATGGCTGCAATGAGTCACCCAAGCAAACGCATCAGCCAACAAGAACTCGAAAGCTACCTGTGGGGCGCCGCCGTGCTGCTTCGCGGCCTCATCGACGCGGGTGACTACAAGCAGTTCATCTTCCCGCTGCTGTTTTACAAACGGGTCTCGGATGTCTGGGACGAGGAATACCAGGCGGCGCTGGCCAACTCAGGCGGTGACCTCTCTTACGCGCAGTTCGCGGAGAACCACCGCTTCCAGATTCCCGAGGGCGCGCACTGGAACGATATACGCCAGACCCCGAAGAACGTCGGTGCCGCCATCCAGAAGACCATGCGCGCCATCGAAACCGCCAACCCGGATCTGCTCGACGGCATCTTCGGCGATGCGCCATGGACCAACCGCGAGCGTCTGCCCGACGAAACGCTGAAAAACCTGATCGAGCACTTCTCGACGCAGACACTCTCGGTGGCCAACGTGCCGGAGGACGAGCTCGGCAACGCCTACGAGTACCTGATCAAGAAGTTCGCGGACGATTCCGGCCACACGGCAGCCGAGTTCTATACCAACCGCACCGTCGTCCACCTGATGACGCAGCTTCTGGCGCCGCAGGCGGGCGAGTCGATCTACGACCCCACATGCGGCACCGGCGGCATGTTGATCTCGGCGCTGGATGAAGTGAAGCGCTCGGGCGGCGAGTACCGCACGCTCAAGCTCTACGGGCAGGAGCGAAACCTTATCACCTCGTCCATCGCGCGCATGAACCTGTTCCTGCACGGCGTGGAGGACTTCGAGATCATCCGTGGCGACACCCTGGCCGACCCCAAGCACATCGAGGGCGACCGTCTGCGCCAGTTCGACGTGATCCTGGCCAACCCGCCGTACTCCATCAAGCAGTGGAATCGCGAGGCCTGGAGCAGCGACAAGTGGGGCCGCAACTCCCTGGGCACGCCGCCGCAGGGCCGCGCCGACTATGCGTTCCAGCAGCACATCCTGACCAGCCTTACCGCCAAGGGCCGCTGCGCCGTGCTGTGGCCGCATGGCGTGCTGTTCCGCAACGAGGAACAGGCCATGCGCGCCAAGATGGTTGAGCAGGACTGGGTCGAGGCTGTCATCGGCTTGGGCCCCAACCTGTTCTACAACTCCCCAATGGAGTCGTGCATCGTCATCTGCAACCGCAAGAAGGCGGCTGCTCGCAAGGGCAAGGTGATCTTCATCGACGCGGTGAACGAGGTCACCCGGGAACGGGCGCAGAGCTTTCTGAAGCCCGCGCATCAACAGCGCATCCTGACCGCCTATAAGACCTTTGCGGACGTGCCCGGTTTCGCCAAGGTCGCCACCCTGGGCGAAATCGGCGCCAATGCGGGCAACCTCTCTATCCCGCTGTATGTGAAGCGCATTGCCGCAGCCGTCGCTACCGACAGCAATGGCGACGCGGTATCGCTGCGCTCGGCATGGGACCAATGGCAAACGGATGGCCGCGCGTTCTGGCAACAGATGGACGCGCTGGTGGAAACGCTGGATGGGCTGATTACGGAGGACATCGAGCGTGTCTGATAACAAGAATTTGAAGCCAGGCTGGAAGGTCTGGCGCTTCGATCAGATGGCGACCAACGTCAATGCGCGCATCGACAACCCGTCCGAGTCGGGCATGGAGCACTACGTTGGTCTGGAACACCTGGATGCCGATTCGCTGAAGATCCGCCGCTGGGGTACGCCAGACGACGTGGAAGCCACCAAGCTGATGTTCAAGAAGGGCGACATCATTTTCGGTCGCCGTCGCGCCTACCAGCGCAAGCTCGGTGTTGCCGATTTTGATGGCATTTGCTCGGCGCATGCCATGGTCCTGCGAGCCAAACCTGAGGTCGTCCTTCCCGAGTTCCTGCCCTTCTTCATGCAGAGCGATCTCTTTATGAATCGGGCAGTCGAGATCTCGGTTGGCTCGCTGTCGCCCACAATCAACTGGAAAACGATGGCAGTCCAAGAGTTTGCTCTGCCGCCCCTGGATGAGCAGCAGCGCATATTGCAGGGACTCAGGTCGTCCAATGCGCTTGTAGAGTCCTATCAGAATCTGATTTCTGCATCTGAGCAGTTGTGGAAGTCAAGGACGACAGATTTGTTCGCCACGGACGCTGCAGGAGAATTTGTACCCCTGGGGGCGTTGGTTGACTACTCATCTGATGGCCCGTTTGGAAGCAAACTAAAGACTGAGCATTACTCTGACCAAGGGGCCCGCGTCATTCGGTTGAATAACATTGATCTTCTAGAGTTCAACGACACGGACTCCGCGTTTGTCCCAATGGACTACTTCGATGAGCTTCGTGGTTATGAAGTAAAAGGCGGGGACGTCATCATCGCAGGCCTTGGCGATGATCGCATCCCGATGGGGCGTGCTTGCATCGTCCCATTGAAAATGGGACCAGCAATAAACAAGGCGGATTGCTACTGTCTTCGGACCAATGAACGGATATCGGCAAAGTATCTCGTCCATTTTCTGAATAGCAGCGTGGGGCTAAGCCAAGCTCGCGCGATGGCGCAAGGCACCACGAGAAAGCGACTGAACCTTTCTAACATCAGGCGTTTTGGAATTCCGTTCAGATCGTTGGCTGAGCAGATTGAAGTTGCGGAGGAGCTTGATTCATACCTGGCATCCAAAAAGGAAGCAGTAGCTCGATTGCAGTTATCACTTGTTGTTCGCGATCAGATGCGTAAATCAGCGTTTGCGGAGACGGAGCATGTTTAACGAATCCAACACCGTCGAAGCCTACGTTCGCGATCTGCTCTCCGGCCCTATCAAAGCTGTCCCGGCCAACACCGCCCAGGAACCTCAAGCCAGCTACGGTCCCAGCCCCAAAGGCATCGGCTGGCGCTACGCCGCCCCGGCTGAGGTGCCGCGCCAGATTCAGGAAGTGCTGGTTGAACCCTGGCTGCGTGAGGCGCTGATCCGCCTGAACCCGGAGATTGCCGCTCAGCCCGATCGCGCCGACGAGGTGCTCTACAAGCTGCGTGCCATCGTGCTCTCGGTGCGCTCGGATGGCCTGATCCGCGCCAACGAGGAAATGACCGCCTGGATGCGCGGTGAGCGCTCGATGCCCTTCGGCCCCAACAACGAGCATGTGCCGGTGCGGCTGATCGACCTGGATGATCTGGCGCAGAACCAGTACATCGTCACCCAGCAGTTCATCTACCGCGCAGGCCCCACCGAGCGCCGCGCCGATCTGGTGTTGTTGGTCAACGGGCTGCCGCTGGTACTGATCGAGGCCAAGACGCCAGTCAAGAAGTGCATCAGCTGGGTCGATGGCGCGGTGCAGGTGCACGACGACTACGAGAAGTTCGTGCCTGAGCTCTTCGTCTGCAACGTGTTCTCGGTGGCGACCGAAGGCAAGGCTTACCACTACGGGTCCATCGGCCTGCCGGTCAAGGATTGGGGGCCGTGGCATCTGGATGGCAATGGGGAGGATGGTCAGCACCACCCGCTGAAGTCGCTCAAGCTGTCCGCTGAGAGCATGTTGCGCCCGCATGTGGTGCTGGACATCCTCGGCAGCTTCACCCTGTTCGCCACCAACAAGAAAAAGCAGCGCATCAAGATCATTTGCCGCTACCAGCAGTTTGAAGCGGCCAACAAGATCGTCGAGCGCGTGCTGGCGGGCTACCCCAGGAAAGGGCTGATCTGGCACTTCCAGGGTTCGGGCAAGTCACTGCTGATGGTGTTTGCCGCGCAGAAGCTGCGCATGCATGCCGGCCTGAAGAATCCCACCGTGCTGATCGTGGTGGATCGGATCGACCTGGATACTCAGATCACCGGCACCTTCACCGGGGCAGACATCCCCAACCTGGAGAAGGCCGACAGCCGCGAGAAGCTGCAGCAGTTGCTGGCGCAGGACGTGCGCAAGATCATCATCACGACGATCTTCAAGTTCGGCGAAGCCAGCGGTGCGCTGAACACGCGCAACAACATTATCGCGCTGGTGGACGAGGCCCACCGCACGCAAGAAGGCGACCTGGGCCGCAAGATGCGCGAGGCCCTGCCCAACGCGTTCTTGTTTGGCCTGACGGGCACGCCGATCAACCGGTCCGACCGAAACACCTTCTACGCCTTCGGTGCCGACGAAGACGAGAAGGGCTATATGAGCCGCTACGGCTTCGAGGAGTCGATCCGCGACGGCGCCACGCTGAAGCTGCACTTCGAGCCCCGCCTGATCGACCTGCACATCGACAAGGCCGCGCTGGACGCTGCCTACAAGGACTTGACTGGCGGCCTGTCGGACCTGGACAAGGACAACCTCGCCAAGACCGCCGCCAAGATGGCCGTGCTGGTCAAGACGCCCGAACGCATCCGCAAGGTGTGCGAGGACATCGTCGAGCACTTCCAGACCAAGGTGGAGCCGAACGGCTTCAAGGGCCAGATTGTCACGTTCGACCGAGAGTCCTGCCTTCTTTTCAAGTCCGAGCTGGACAAGCTACTGCCGCCCGAGGCCACGGACATCGTGATGTCGGTGCAGGCGTCCGACAAGAAGGACCACCCTCAGTACGCGAAGTACGACCGCACCCGTGACGAAGAGGAACGGCTGCTGGATCGTTTCCGCGACCCGGCCGACCCGCTGAAGCTGATCATCGTGACGGCCAAGCTGCTGACGGGCTTCGACGCGCCCATCCTGCAGGCGATGTACCTGGACAAGCCGTTGCGGGACCACACGCTGCTGCAGGCCATCTGCCGCGTGAACCGAACCTACTCGGAGCAGAAGACCCACGGTTTGATCGTGGACTACCTCGGCATCTTCGATGACGTTGCGGCGGCGCTGGAGTTCGACGACCAGACCGTCAAGCAGGTGGTCAGCAACATCCAGGAGTTGAAGGACAAGCTGCCTGAGGCGATGCAGAAATGCCTGGCCTTCTTCCAGGGCTGCGACCGCACGCTGCAAGGCTACGAAGGCCTGATCGCGGCGCAGCAGTGCCTGCCCAACAACGAGGTGCGAGACAACTTTGCTGCCGAGTACAGCGTGCTCAGCAAGATTTGGGAGGCGCTGTCACCGGACACCGTACTGGGCCCCTTCGAGAAGGACTACAAGTGGCTGTCTCAGGTGTACCAGTCGGTGCAGCCGTCCAGTGGCCACGGCAAGCTGATCTGGCATTCGCTGGGCGCAAAGACCATCGAGCTGATCCACCAGAACGTGCATGTCGACGCGGTGCGGGATGACCTCGACACCCTGGTGCTGGACGCCGATCTACTGGAGGCAGTGCTCTCGAACCCCGATCCCAAGAAGGCCAAGGAGATCGAGATCAAGCTCAAGCGCCGGCTGCGCGGGCATGGCGGCAACCCCAAGTTCAAGAAACTGTCGGAACGACTCGATGCGCTGAAGGACCGTTTCGAATCCGGACAGATCAACAGCGTCGAGTTTCTGAAGCAGTTGCTCGAGATCGCCAAGGAAACGCTGCAAGCCGAGAAGGAGGTCCCGCCCGAAGAGGACGAGGATCGCGGAAAGGCGGCGCTGACCGAGCTGTTCAACGAGGTGAAGACCGCCGAGACGCCCATCATGGTCGAACGCGTTGTGGCGGACATCGACGAGATCGTGCGCCTCGTCCGCTTCCCGGGCTGGCAAGGCACGCAGGCCGGCGAGCGTGAAGTCAAGAAGGCACTGCGCAAGGCCCTCTTCAAATACAAGCTGCATGCGGATGAGGAGCTGTTCGAGAAGGCCTACAGCTACATCCGGCAGTATTACTAAAGGGGGCGGGGGATGACCACTCAGACGATAGATAGTGCACCGCATGCAACCTGGTTTGTCGGCGCCAGCTACGGCGGTACCGATGATCAGATGCCGCGATTTCTTGCGGAAGGAATTTGGGAGAACGGCTACGACGACAAGCTCCTCGAAGTGGTGCGTTCCATGCGCCCGGGAGAGCGGATCGCCATCAAGTCGTCTTACACGCGAAAGCACGGTCTGCCTTTCGATAGCCGAGGCCGAGCGGTTTCGGTTATGGGCATCAAGGCGGTCGGCACGATCACTGAAAACCTGAACGACGGGAAGCGGGTGAAGGTGGACTGGGCCAAGGTCGAGCCAGTACGGGAGTGGTACTTCTACACTCACCGAGCAACGATCTGGCGTGTGCTGCCCGGCGAATGGATGAACGATGCGCTGATTGCATTTGCGTTTGACGGCAAGCCGCAGGATGTAGATCGCTTTCGCAACGAGCCCTTTTGGCGGGAGCGTTACGGCACGACTTCGCCAGAAAAGCAGCGCTTCGAGTGGACGGACTTCTACGAGGCAGTGGCCGAAAAGCTGCTGGCCCACGCAGACGATCGAACGCCGCTCATCGAGGGCATCCACGAGATCGCGTCCCGGGTGCCGGGGCTGACCTATCTCCAGGATAAGTTTCCTGATGGAACCAGTGGTCCGCTGCGGGACATTTGCCCATTCACCACGATGGGCACCTTTAACCGATCCATGACCGATGCTAACCGCAAGACCATCGCGGGCGAACTTGCCAAGTTGCTGGGTGTGACGGTGCCGGTCCCGCCTTCATTCGAAGGCATCCCCGTTCTCAACAACCAACGTTCCTGGTTTTTCGCCTATGCCGACAAGCGTGGTGCGGGCGACATCGACGCGCTATGGAAGGTATTCGTTGCCGCGAGCAAGATGGTCGATGGCGATCAGTTGGACACCCGAGATGCCTTCATCCGGGCTTATGACGAGGCAACCCAAGTGTGGGGTGTCGCATGGAACCTTTCGACAGGTCTCTACTGGGCGCATCCGTGGGAATTCCTGACGCTTGATAGCCAGTCGCGCCACTACATCAACAAGCGGCTCGGCCTGAATGTTCCCATCAGTGGTCAGCAAGGTCCCTGTGATGGACGCGAGTATTTGAAGCTGCTAGACGATTTGCGGTCGCGCTTCGGCGAAGACGGCTATCCGGTCCACAGTTTCCCAGACCTGTCGCTTGCGTCCTGGATGTACAAAGACCCGGTTGACGAGCCTGTGCCGGCTGGCGATATCGGTACCAATGCCGGAGCCGAACAGGAAACTGAAGGTGAAGTTCGCGAAGCCTTTCAGGTGGCAGCGCCAATCGTTCCCTACTCGGTGGAGGACATCCTCAAGGACGGCTGTTTCCTGGAGCGGGCCGAGATTGACCGCTTGCTCGATCGTCTGCGCACAAAAAAGAACTTCATCCTTCAGGGGCCTCCGGGCACGGGCAAGACCTGGCTAGCCAAACGGCTCGCGTTCGCGCTCATGGGGCAGAAAGACGACAGTAAGGTCCGCGCCGTGCAGTTCCACCCCAACCTGTCCTACGAGGACTTTGTTCGAGGGTGGCGCCCCACTGGCGAAGGTAAGTTGTCGCTGGCGGACGGTGTCTTCATGGAAGCTATCAAGGCCGCATCGAAGGACCCTTCGTCGAAGTTTGTCGTGGTGATCGAGGAGATCAACCGTGGAAACCCGGCGCAGATCTTCGGCGAGTTGCTGACGCTGCTTGAGGCCGGCAAGCGGACACCCAACGAAGCGCTGGAACTCTGCTATCCGGATGCGGACGGCAAACGACGTCCCGTCCATATTCCCGAGAATCTCTATGTGGTCGGCACCATGAATATCGCTGACCGATCACTTGCACTGGTCGATCTGGCATTGCGTCGCCGCTTTGCTTTCGTTGGGCTGGAGCCAAGACTGGGCCAGGTTTGGCGGGATTGGGTGGTCAAGGAGTGTGCTGTCGATCCGGGCTTGGTCGCGGATATCGAGCGCCGTATCGCCGAGCTGAACGACCAGATCGCGGCGGACGCGCGCCTTGGCAAGCAGTTCCGGATTGGTCACAGCTATGTGACGCCCGCACACCGACTGGAGGCGGGAGACACGAAGAAGTGGTTCCAGCAGATCGTGGAGACGGAGATCGGCCCGTTGCTGGATGAATACTGGTTCGACGCGCCCGACGAAGCACAAAAGGCGATTGCACGGCTGACGCAGGGCTGGTGATGACCGCCGTCGCAGAACAGGTGGAAAGTGCATCCATGAGAGCTGAGGGTTTCATTGGACGCATTCCGGTGCGCAACCTCTGGCTGCTGATGCTCTACGCCTCTGACCTGTTCCGCACTCGCGGCATCGGCAAGATCGGCTTGGAAGACAGCCCGGACGATCTACCGGATCTAGTCGCGGAGATCCTTGCCCACGCGGTTGAGGTGCGACAGCGTCGCCGCTTGAGTCTTGGCTATCGATCTCGTAACGCAGTCATCAATCGCGTGCGCGGTCGGATCGACGTCTTGACCACCGAACGCCATCAGTTGATGGATAGAGGCCTGGTGGCTTGCCGGTTCGACGAACTCACCATCGACACCCCACGCAATCGTTTCGTCCGAGCAGCCTTGGAGTCCATCTCCAGGATCGTTCAGAGGAAGGACGTTGCCCATCGGTGCCGCGCACTTGCGGGTGACATGAAGGCAATGGGTGTATCAGGGGACGCACCGACCCGCGCCCAAATGAGCACTGATCGTTTCGGCCGTAACGATGCGGACGACCGGTTCATGGTGGCAGCCGCAAAGCTGGCGTTCGACCTAGTGCTACCTACGGAGGCGTCGGGTGCGAATGTGCTCTCTCTGCCGGACCGAGAAGCACCGTGGGTACGCCGTTTGTTCGAGCGGGCGGTGGGCGGCTTCTACGAAGTCGTAGTGAGTCCGCAGGGCTGGCGGGTGCTATGCGGCGGGACGTTGGGCTGGCAGATCGAGCAGAAGACGGCGGGGATCGACAAGATCCTGCCGACGATGCGAACTGATGTCGTGCTCGACCACCCGTCAACCGGGCAGAGGATCGTCATCGATACCAAGTTCACCTCGATTGTGACGAGCGGTTGGTACCGTGAGGAAACCCTGCGCAGCGGATACGTGTACCAGATCTACGCCTATCTGCGCTCCCAGGCTGGGTGCGGCGATGCGCTTGCAGATCGCGCGAGTGGATTGTTGTTGCATCCCGCGATCGGCCAGATGGTCGACGAGACAGTGCTGATCCAGGGGCACGCCATTCGATTTGCCACTGTGGATTTGACGGCAACTCCTGCGGACATCAGGGCGCAGCTGCTGCGACTTTGCGTACCTGACCACACGATGAAGGCAGGCGCGTGAAAGGACATGGACAGAATCGAAATCGACACTTGGGCAAACATCAGCGCGGAAGGTTGGAGTTCCCTCCTTCTGGGTAACGGCGCCAGCATCGCCATCCACAAGGAGTTTGCATACCCAACGCTCCACAGCGTCGCTGATGCAGAAGGGTTGCTCGCAACCACCGCGCCAATATTCACCAAGCTCGGGACGACCGACTTCGAGCATGTTCTGCTTGCGTGCTGGTATGCCGAGCACGTCAACGTGGCACTGGGAACTCCGTCTGCCGACATCTCTGCGGCTTATGCGGAAGTGCGCACCGCACTGATCGAGGCGGTGCACAGCGTGCATCCTGTACATGCGGATATCGCCACCGACTTACAAAAGGTTGGTGCATTCGCGAGCGCGTTTCCGACTGTCGTCAGCCTGAACTACGACCTCACATTGTACTGGGCCATGCTGCTGTTCAATGCGGCAAGCGGCAGCTGGTTCAAAGACGCGTTCCATCATGGGGAATTCCAGACGGACTGGGGGTATCTGCGCAGGCCGCTTCCCCCGGCCGGTGGGGCCACGCTAGTGTTTTATCCTCACGGCAGTCTCGCCGTGGCGCGTGACTACATTGGTGATGAGACAAAGATTTCTGTTGGTGCAGGGGCCGCAGGTGACATGCTCGACACGATAACTCTCTGGTGGTCGTCCGGAAACTACGTGCCCGTGTTTGTTAGCGAGGGAACCAGCAAGCAGAAGGTCGCAGCGATTCGTCGGAGCCACTACCTGACGAACGTGTATGAAGAGGTTCTACCCAGCCTCGGAGAGAATCTGGTCGTGTATGGCTGGAGCTTTGACGAAAGGGATCAGCACGTGCTTGAGGCAATCGCGACAAGTCCACCCAAGCGAATGGCGGTCTCCGTGTTCACTGGTCAACCAGAACCGGATCAGCAGGCGTTCTGCCACCAGGTGCTCAAGGCCGCTGGCCGGTCCTTGCCAGAAACGGTTGTGACGTTTTTTGATTCGAAGAGCCCAGGTTGTTGGAACAATCCATGACGGTGCATGCCCTCCGAGATTGCGTTTGAACGGCGTCGCATCAGGGTCGATGTCTGAGGTCGCCTCGCACCGAGATGAAGTGTGAACTCGCGGATTTCCACGGGTCGCGCTAAGGGCCTGCTGTCGGCGAGCATTCGAGGACGAAGCCTCTTGAATAGAAAGATGCCCGGCGTTTGCCGGGCATTTTGTTCGCTCTGTCACGCTCACCGCCACGTAATGTTGCGCGATCGCGAGAACATCTTCATGCAGTTGATAAACGTTGTCTTGCCGCCGCACAACTCGATCAGGTCTCGCTGCTCCATGCGTAGAAGGGCGGCGCGCAGACGATTGCTGGGAATGCCAAGCAACAGGCCAATAGGCTCCGTGGGAACTTCCTTGTAGTCGGTTTCAAGGCGAAAGATCTTCAAGTGCTCGATTACGGCTGCCACGTCGGCCTCCTGTTGGGGCAGGGGAGGTGGCGGCACGAACACGAGTTCGTACTGGGTGGCATGCCAGGAGACAAGCGCCCAGGCACGTTGGAGGCAGGAGATCGAGACGTAGTGGGTCTGGCTTTCCCATACATGCAGCACCGCAGCCAGCCGGGCGGTCAGGTTGAGCATCTTCGAGACGAAGTCGGCGATATGCGCGAGCTGTCCGAACTTGAGATTGTGAGTGATGCGGCACAGCTCGTCCCAGTAGCCCAGCGCGTCAGGTGCGAAGGCCAGTTCGATGGGTGCAATGCCACCGGCCTCCTGGTTGTCCTGGTGCAGGTCGTAAAGCTCCTTGAGCGCCTCGTGGAGATTCGAAAGAGCCTCGTCATCGTCGCCCTCGGGTGCGTATCGATTGCCCATGGGCGACGGCTGGGCGACGCAGACGAGGAAACGCGCGAAGAAGCCGAGCCTGACGGCCTTGTGCTCGGTGTACTCATTGCGCTTGCACCGGGGGCGGAACGGCTCGATCGCGGCGGACTGCGCCAGCAAGCCGAACGTGCCACGTGGTTGGCTGGCATAGAGATGCCTCTTCTTCTCTCGACGAAACTCCAGCGGCTTGCCGTCGATCAGATCAACCAGATCCGACACGTGGCGCATCAAGCTGGAGCTCAGCAGCTTGTCACCTTCGTCGGTAAGGAAATCGACGGCTTCGTGCTCGCCATCCAGCTGGTGAAGCAGGCTTTCCAGGTCGAGGTTGCTCGCGAGGCGCGGACGGTGTTTGGGGGCCGCTGCGGCCGTACGGTGCAGCTCGGCCAGCGTCGCAAGAAGTTCCTGCGCGGGCTCCTGCTTGCGCAGGCAGCGCGCGATCTCGGCCTTCAGGAGCTTGATATGGAACTGTTGCTCGGCCGACGCGGCGCTCGCTTCGGTCCGCGCGACCTCATACCGAGCGAAGCTGTCTCGAGCGTGGTCCTTGAGCGGCTGGATCATGCACTCGTGTACCGGGCTCTTACTTCCACCAACATCGGCGATGCACAGCGTGTTGACGCTGATGGGAATGGGCGTCCAGTTTGGGGGCGACATTACGTAGAGAGGCGCAACCGCGGAGGACAGGACCGAAAGCAGGTGCGTCCGGACCAAGGCGGGGCAGGCTTCCGTGGCCCTGGCGCAAACTGCCCTCGCGGCAGCTGCGGCCAGCGGCGGGAGCATGCCGAAGTTGTGGTCGGATGCCTGGAAGGTCGTGAGCGGCGTAAGCATGTTCACACTGCGGCCCTCTCAAGACGGCCGTTGAGCGCGGCTGCGAGCGCATGGAGGGAAACCTCGCTCGCCGACGGGTCCTCTTCGCCACTGGCGGGCGCGTCCGATTCAGACTTGCCCAGTCGGCCGCGCAGCTCCTTGAGCTTTGCGGGGTAGAACTTCTCTCGCAGACCCAAGGCATTGATCAGGTCAATCAACTCCTTGTCGCTGATGCCGTCCGCCTTGGCGGTCAGGATCATCGGCTTGATAAGCGTAAGGAGCCGTTCGGCATCTTTCTTGTCTTTGAGTGCCTGGTACGCTGCGGTGAACTGCGCGGCCATTTCGTTAACGGTGCCGGGTGGCATGTGCTTGTCCTCGATCGGGAGAGCCGGGATGGCTGTCCTCAGCGGACATGCTGGGCAGGTACGAGGAAATTGAATAAGGAGCGGATTTCGGCAAGTGATCCAGAAACCTCTCCGGAAATTCCTGTCGAGCGGGGGGGGCTGGCCCTTGTCAGCAAGAGGTCAGTAAGGCGGCCGCGGCAAAGTCCGGTAGGCCAATTGCATCAAGCTGGAGTCAGGCACGTTTCGCATGAGAGCAATGGGTAGTGCAGCCCTCACGGGTTTCCGCTGCTTCGCGATGCGCAGCGCGGCGCAAAGGGGCCCAACCACAGCCAACTTGCTGTGGCATACTGGACGGCATACTGGAGTGATCGGAAAAGAAAAAAGCCCCTAAAAATCAGGGGCTTAGTTCGAATATCTGGCGGAGAGAGGGGGATTCGAACCCCCGAAGCGCGGTTTAGACGCTTACACACTTTCCAGGCGTGCTCCTTCAACCACTCGGACACCTCTCCGGGACCTGAACACGGCCGCGGGGCCGCGCTCAGGGGCGCAGATTCTAGCCGCGCGCCGGATTTATTGCGAGTCCCGCGGAGCTGTCGTGCGCGACGGGCCGTTCATGCCGGGACGCTGGAGGGTCGCTTCGCTACGCTCGTCCTTGGAACGCCCCCCCTGGCGCGGCACAATGACCGCATGTCCTACCTCGTCCTGGCCCGCAAGTGGCGCCCGAAGCGTTTCGCCGAACTGGTCGGTCAGGAGCACGTGGTGCGTGCGCTGTCCAACGCGCTCGATAGCGGCCGCATCCACCACGCCTTCCTGTTCACCGGCACGCGCGGGGTCGGCAAGACCACCATCGCGCGCATCTTCGCCAAGTCGCTGAACTGCGAGACCGGCACCAGCGCCGATCCGTGCGGCCAGTGCGCGGCCTGCTTGGACATCGACGCCGGGCGCTACATCGACCTGCTGGAGATCGACGCGGCTTCCAACACCGGCGTGGACGATGTGCGCGAAGTGATCGAGAACGCCCAGTACATGCCCAGCCGCGGCAAGTTCAAGGTCTATCTGATCGACGAAGTGCACATGCTGTCCAAGGCGGCGTTCAACGCGCTGCTCAAGACGCTGGAGGAGCCGCCGGAGCACGTGAAGTTCCTGCTGGCCACCACCGATCCGCAGAAGCTGCCGGTGACCGTGCTCAGCCGCTGCCTGCAGTTCAACCTCAAGCGCCTGGACGAGGCGCAGATCGGCGGGCAGATCACCAAGATCCTCGGCGCCGAGCAGATTCCCTCGGAGGACGGCGCGGTGCGCCAGATCGCCAAGGCCGCCGATGGTTCGCTGCGCGACGGCCTGTCGCTGCTGGACCAGGCCATCGCCTACACCGCCGGCGAGCTCAGCGATGCCGGCGTGCGCACCATGCTGGGCACGGTCGACCGCACCCAGGTCGGCGCGCTGCTCGACGCGCTGGCCGACGGCGACGGCGCGCGGCTGATGGCCACCATCGCCACGCTGGCCGAGTTCTCGCCGGACTGGGGCGGGGTGCTGGAGGCTTTCGCCGAGGCGCTGCATCGCATCCAGGTGCGCCAGCTGGTGCCGGGCGTGACGATCGAGGCCGAGGGCGTCGACGCCGAAGGCTTCGCCCAGCGCCTGCGCCCGGAAGTGGTGCAGCTCTGGTACCAGATGGCGCTCAACGGTCGCCGCGATCTCTACCTGGCACCCAGCCCGCGCGCCGGGTTCGAAATGAGTCTGCTGCGCATGCTGGCCTTCCGTCCGGCCGGAGCCGGCGATGTCGCGCCGGCCTCCGCCGCACCGGCCAAGCCGACCGCGGGCACCGTGGACGAGGCCGCAAGCGGACGCGCCGCCGCGGCCCCGCTGATGCCGGAGATGGCGACGGCCCCGCATGCGCCGGTCGAACCCGTGCCCGCACCCGCACCGAAGCCATCCGTAGTGAGCGAGCCGGAACCCGCGCCCTTCGCCGCTGCGCCGGCGGCGCAAGCCGCGCCCACGCCGGCACCAGCCATGGACGATGTCCCGCCGTGGGAAGTGCCGACGCAGAAGATCAGTGTCGCCGAGCCGGTGCAGGCAGCCCCGAGCCCCATCGCCGCGCCTGCCACGCCCGCGCGCGCGCCGTCCGCGCCGCCGCCGACCAGTGACGGCATCGCCGATACCGATCACTGGCTGGCGCTGGTCGCCTCGGCCAAGCTGAGCGGGCCTTCGCGCCAGCTCGCCGCCAACGTCGCCTTCGCCAGCTACGGCGATGCGGTGCTGCGCCTGTCCCTGGCGCCCGGCCTGGACTATCTGCGCACCGAGCGCTCGGTGGGCGACCTGGCCGATGCGCTGTCCGCCTCGCTGGGGCGCGTGCCCAAGATCGTGTTCGACACCGGCGCGGTCGCCGGCGAAGGTGCCGAGACGCTGGCCATGCGCGATGCGCGCCAGCAGGACGCGCGCCGCGCCTCGGCCGAAGAACAGTTCATGAACCATCCCGACGTGCAGCGGCTGATCCAGCAGCACGGCGCGCGCGTGGTGCCCGATTCCATCCGACCTTTCGACGAGTAACCAGACCATGCGTGGAAACATCGCCCAACTCATGCAGCAGGCGCAGAAGATGCAGGAAAACCTGCAGAAGGCGCAGGAAGAGCTGGCCAAGCTGGAAGTCACCGGCAACGCCGGCGGCAACATGGTCAGCGTGACGCTGACCGGCGCCAAGGAGTGCCGCAAGGTGCGCATCGATCCGACCCTGCTGTCCGATGCGGAAATGCTCGAGGACCTGATCGCCGCGGCGTTCAACGACGCCTCCAACAAGATCGACGCCGAATCCAAGACGCGCATGGGCTCGGCCACCGCCGGCATGCAGCTGCCGCCCGGCATGAAGCTGCCGTTCTGAAAGGCGGGGGTCAGAGGCCAGGGACCAGGGGCCGGTATGCCCCTGCGTTTTCCCTGGCCTCTGGTCCCTGATCCCCGGCCCCATCTCCTTTGACTTCCTCGCTGCTCGAACAGCTCATCGACGCGCTCAAGGTCCTGCCCGGCGTGGGCAGCAAGAGCGCCCAGCGCATGGCCTACCAGCTGCTGGAGCGCGATCGCGCCGGCGGCCGTCGGCTGTCGTCCGCGCTGGCCGAGGCCATGGAGCACATCGGCCACTGCCAGCAGTGCCGCGACTTCACCGAAGGCCCATTGTGCGCCATCTGCGCCAGCCCCAGCCGCGACCGCCACCAGCTGTGCGTGGTCGAATCCCCAGCGGACCGATTGGCCATCGAACAGGCCACCGGCTATCGCGGCCTGTACTTCATCCTGCAGGGCCGGCTCTCGCCGCTGGACGGCATCGGCCCGCGCGAGCTCGGCCTGGAACAGCTGTCCCAGCGTCTGGCGCAGGGCGAGGTCGCCGAACTGATCATCGCCACCAATCCCACCGTCGAGGGCGAGGCCACCGCGCACTATCTGGCGCAGCTGGCGCGCCAGGCGGACGTCAAGCCGATGCGCCTGGCGCACGGCGTGCCGCTGGGTGGGGAGCTGGAGTACGTCGATCGCGGCACGCTCTCGCACGCGTTCGGTTCGCGCAGCGAGATGAGTTGAGGCAGGCGTGAGTGGAGAGATGTGAGCAGTGAGCAGAAGCCGGAATCCTCTTCTTGCGCATCGCGCTAAGCTCTTCCCACTCCTGACTTCACTGCGCTCACTCCTCCAATGAACGACACCATCTTCGGCAAGATCATCCGGCGCGAGATTCCCGCCACCATTGTCTATGAGGACGATGAGGTGCTGGGCTTCAAGGACATCGCGCCACAGGCGCCGGTGCACGTGCTGTTCATTCCCAAGCAGGTGCACGTGCCCACGCTGGACGACCTGACGCCGGACCAGGCCACGCTGGTGGGCAAGCTGGTGCTGGCCGCGGCGCACTACGCCCGACATGAAGGCTTCGCCGACAAGGGCTATCGCGTGGTCATGAACTGCCGCGACGATGCCGGGCAGACCGTCTACCACATCCACCTGCACTTGCTGGCCGGCGCGGCGCTGGGCCACTTCGGCGCGCCGGGCGGCTGAAGCCCGCGGGACTGCCCGCGCAGGCAGTTGGCACGGCTTTTCGCCGGAGTGCAGGGCGTGAACCATGGGGATGGCATGCGTGCGCCAGCGGGGGACTCGCTTCGCCAACCCGCCTCGACCCGGCCGGGAATGGCTCATCGGATCGTCAGTCATCGCTCGCTGGCCCTTGGCGGGCGATGAGGCGCTGCCGGGAAAGCGCCATCGCCGCCCTTGGCCAAACAGGCACAAGGGCGGCTCCCACCTGTAGAGCGGAGCTTGCTCCGCTCAGGCTTTCCCGATGATCCGGCCGGAATGCAGCGGAGCAAGCTCCGCTCTACAAGAACGCGGCGACTTGCTCGTTCCGCAGAGCCGCTCGGATCGAGGCCCTGGCAGCAGATAGGTCAACTCATCTTCCACCAAAGCCTTGCTTTCGACCCGAAGTGCTTGGGCATGACGCGCGCGGCAGCGGTCCGGCGGGCGAGGGCGCGACCAGCGAGGAAGGAAGCCGATCGCCCGTCCTGGGTCAGGATGCCCTGATGGAGGGATCAGCGGTCCCCGCCCGTCGGAGCGCCGCACCCGAAGCCGACGCCCACGCCAGCGATCGATTGATAGGCAGAAGCACTTCAAAGAAAAGGCCGGCAATCGCCGGCCTTTTTCTACCACGCGGAAACTGAGGCGACTTACCACCAGCCCCAGCGCGGACCCCAGCCCCAGCCCGGGCCAGGACCCCAGAACGGGTCGTAGTACGGATACGGGCGCACCTGCACCTCGCGCACCTTCGGCCACAGGTAGACCACATCGGCGTCGACCTTGGGCAGGCGGTAGTCGTACTCGCCGATGCGCGTGGTCTCGGTGCCGGACACGCGACCGACGAAGGTCACCTCACGGCCCTTGGAGAAGATCGCCGGATCGTAGAAGCCCGCGCGGCAGGCGATGAAGCGCCCATCGGTGGCATCCGGCGTATCGCTTTGCGGACGGCCCGTGGCGCTGAGCGGCGCGGAGATCATCTCGAAGCACGTGCTGTTTGCACCCGGCTTGGTCTCGACGATGCGGCCACCCCAGCGCACCTGCGCGCCGGTCTGCACGCCGACCACCGCATCGCGCGGCGTCACACCGGGGAACTGACCCTGCAGCGGCTTGGGCGCGGTCGCGCAGGCGCCTAGGGCGATCGCAAGGCCAGTCACGGCCAGCGGACGGAGGAAAGACATGCGCTTCATACGGGCCTCGGAATGGATCACGGACGGTGCCGGCGAAGATCGCGTATCAGCGCCCGGACGTCCGCGTGACCGGCAGCGTAGCGTGCCTGTGCGAAACGCTGGCTGAGTGAGATGAGTTCCTCGTTTTTGTGCGCTGCAGTGGCGTCGCGTCGCACGCCCGCCACACGCTGCGCCCAGCGCTGCGCCGGCTCGTCCGCGCCGGGCGCCAGATCGAAGCGGCGATAGCGCCGCCCCAGCGCATGCCACTGCCGCAGCAGCGGATCGCGCTCGCGTTCGCCGCGCGCCAGCAGCCAGGCCATGCCCAGCAGCGCGCCACCGCCGGCCAGCGCGAACAGCAGGCCCAGGCGCCCTTCGTTCAGGCGCTCGATGCCGAAGGGCTGCAGCAGCCGGCGCTGGCGCTCGACATCGAAGCCCAGGACCAGATCGTTCCAGCCGCGCCGCAGCCAGTCGCTGACCTGCGCGTAGCGGCTCAGGCCGAACAGACCCTCGCCCCCGTCGCCACCGGCTTGGGCACGGTCGTCCAGCGTGTCGTAGATGCGCTCGGGCGCCACCGCGGCAGTGGGGTCCACCCGCACCCAGCCGCGCTGCGGCAGCCACACTTCGGCCCAGGCGTGCGCGTCCTGGCGGCGCAGGATCCAGTAGCCGCCGCCGAACGGATTGCGCACCCCGCCCACGTAACCGGTGACCACCCGCGCGGGAATGCCGGCCGCACGCATCAGGATCACGAAGGACGAACTGAACTGCTCGCAGAAGCCCTGCCTGGTCTGGAACAGGAACTCGTCGGCCATGTCGCGTCCCGGCAGCGGGATGTCCAGCGTGTAGCCGAAGTCCTTGCGGATCCAGGTCAGCGCGCGCTGGACGATGGCTGCATCGCCGTTGGCGCCGGCTTCGCCGCGCCACTGCCGGCCCAGCGCGACCGTGCGGGGATTGAGCCCCGGCGGCAGGCGCAGATCGCGCTGCAGCGCCTGTGGCGGCAGCTGCGCATCGAAGCGCGCCGGCGCCTGGCCCTGCATGCGCCAGCGCGTCAGCGAGGCCAGCGGGCGCTGCGCGCTCAGTTCGTAGTCGGCCGATAGCCGCGCGCCTTCGGGCGCCGCGAAGGGCAGGTCCAGCGCGACGAGCTGGCTGCGGTCTGTGGGTTCGTAGTCGAGCTGGTAGTCGTAGCGCGGGCCTTGACGCGACACCTCGGCCGGCGCGCGCCCACCGCTCCAGCCGCGGCGCCACACGCGGCCGTCGAAGTCGTCCAGCACCGGCCCGCGCCAGTACATCTGCGAAGGTGGTGGCGTGGCGCCGAAAAAGGTCACGCGCGCGGCCGGCGTGTCGTCGGCCAGAAGGTCGATCCACTCGCCCGGCCGCATGTCGTCGGACAGGCCTGGCCGGCCGACCGCGCGGTCGGGCAGGCCCCACAGCGGGCTGCCCAGGCGCGGGAACAGCCAGAACGTCAGCAGGACCAGCGGCAGCCCCATCAGCACCAGCCGCCCGAGCTGCCAGGGGCTGATGCGCGCCGCGCTGGCGCCGCTGGCGTCGAGCAGGCCGGACTCCAGCGCGGCCAGGCGCAGCATGGCCACCAGCGCGCACAGTACCGAGACCAGCCCCAGCGCCATCGTCAGCGGACCCTGATCGAGCAGGAACGCGGCGAACGGCGCGAACAGCGCAAAGCCCACCAGGCTGCGGCCGTCGCGCAGCGTGGTGGTCTCGGTCGGCTTGATCGCCAGCATCGCCGCCAGCAGCGCGCAGCCGGTATCGCGGCCGACGCGCGGCCCGGCCGACCACAGCACCGCGGCCAGCGCCGCCAGCGCCAGCAGCACGCGCAGCGGCAGCGGGATGCGCCGCTTCCACGAGGCGCCCGCGCTGAGCAGGCCGATCGCCCCGATCGCCAGCGCCGTGCCGCCCGGCAGCTGCAGCAGAAGCGGCAGCAGGCCGAAGCCGGCCGAGGCCAGCGTCCACAGTCGGCTGCGCGCGTCCAGCGCGGGCGAATCGGTGTGCACGCGGCGGCCGATCACGTCCTGCTCCTGGGCAGCAGCGCCAGGGCGCGCAGGCACTGGTGGCGATGGGTCGGCCCGCTGGCCGGCCCGATCGGCGGCTGGCCCGGCAGCAGCAGGCGCGTGCGCCGCGCCTGGCGTTCGGCCAGCTCGATCCAGTGCGTCAGCCGTGCGATGCGCGCCTCCTGCGGCAGGGCGGCCAGCGCGGACCAGTCCAGCACGACCTCGCGGCCGACCGGGCGTTCGTACTCGCGCACCAGCAAGGTGTCGCGGCGCGCCGAGGGCTTCCAGGCGATGGTGTGCTGCGCATCGCCGGGACGATAGGCGCGCAGGTGGTGCAGCTCCTCGCCGGCCGCGTCCACGCGCGTCTGGCGCGACGCGCCGCCGGGCTCGGGCAGGGGCGGGCCGTCGACTTCCACGGCCGGATAGACCAGCAGCGCCGTCTCGGGCCACGCCCACGACCACGCGCGCGCCACGCCCAGCGGCTGGGTGGTGGACAGGCGCAGCCGCGGCAGCGTGAGCCAGCCGCGCGTGGCGGTCGGATAGTCGAGCGTGGCGATGACCTGGTGGCCCTCGTGCAGCGCCGGCACCAGCGCCTCGTCCTGGCCGGCGCGCAGGCGCAGGCCGATGCGCGGGCGCGCATCGCGCGCGGACACGGCCAGCTGCAGCTGCAGCGGCTGGCCGGCATGCACCGGCTCGGCGCCGATCGCGTCGACGCGCAGACCCGAAAGCTGCAGGTGCGCGGCCATCAGGCTGGCCATCAGCGTCGCTGCCAGTAGCAATGCCAGCAGCAAGGCCGGGTTGTTGTTGTAGTTCAGCGCGCCCAGCAGCATGACGCCGACCAGGCCGCCGGCGAACAGGCCGAAGCCGGTCGGCAGTACATAGACGCGACGTCGGTCGAGGCTGACCGGCAGCGATTCGGGCGCCTGCGGCCTGGCCATCAGTGCCGCCTTGCTGCGCAGGCGCGCGAGCAACGCCACGCCTCAGTCCACCGCGACGGCTTGGGCGATGGCCTGGGCCAGCTCGGTGGCCGAGACGCCTTCGGCGTCGGGCACCAGACGATGCGCGGCCACGGCGGCGAACAAGGCCTGCACATCCTCAGGGATCACGTGGTCGCGGCCCAGCAGCAGCGCATGCGCGCGCGCGCCGCGCAGCAGCGCCAGGCCGGCGCGGGGCGAGAGGCCCACGCGCACGCCCGGCTGGCGGCGGCTGCGGTTCACCAGCGCCTGCACGTAGTCCAGCAGCGCATCGCTGGCATGCACTTGGGCGACGGCGGCGCGCAGTTCGAGCACCTGCTCCACGCCCAGCAGCGGACGCGCCTGGGCGATCAGTTCGCGCCGGTCGCTGCCGGCCAGCAGCGCGCGTTCGTCCTTGGGCTCGGGATAGCCCAGCGCCATGCGCAGCAGGAAACGGTCCAGCTGCGAATCCGGCAGCGGATAGGTGCCCGACAGATCGACCGGGTTCTGCGTGGCGATGACGAAGAACGGCTCTTCCAGACGGTGCGTGGTGCCGTCCAGCGTGACCTGGTGTTCGGCCATCGCCTCGAGCAGCGCGCTCTGCGTACGCGGCGGCGCGCGATTGATCTCGTCGGCCAGCAGCACATGGGTGAAGACTGGGCCGGGATGGAACTGGAAGCGGCGCGCCTGGGCATCGTAGATCGACACGCCCAGGACATCGCCGGGCAACAGGTCGGAGGTGAACTGCACGCGCTGGAAGTTCAGTCCCAGCGTGGCCGCCAGCGCATGGGCCAGCGTGGTCTTGCCCAGGCCGGGCAGGTCCTCGATCAGCAGATGGCCATCGGCCAGCAGCGCGACGAAGGCCAGGCGCACCTGGCGCGGCTTGCCCAGCACAAGTCCATTGACCTGCGCCTGGGCCTGCTGCAGAGCCGTCGACAAGGCCTCGGGTAGCATGGGGCGTGCTGAAGACCTGAGCTGCATCATGGCTCCACGTTGTCCTTTTTCCCGAGTGTAGCGGCTATATGAATGAAGAAGCGCGCGCACAGCGCACGTTCCTGGCGCTGTGGATCGTCCTGACTGTCATCAAGGTCATGATCGCCGCGCGCCTGCCGCTATTCGTCGACGAGGCGTTCTACTGGCAGGAAGGACGCCACCTGGCCGCGGCGTATTCGGACCTGCCTGGACTGACCGCGTGGATGACGCGTCTGGGCACGCTGATCGGTGGACAGCATGTGCTGGCGATCCGGCTGCCGTTCCTGCTGCTGTCGGCGGTGCTGCCGTGGCTGATGATCGGCATCGGCACGCGCTGGTTCAGCGCGGTGGCCGGCTGGCGCGCGGGCAGCCTGCTGCTGCTGATGCCGCTGTCGGGCAGCCTGGGCATCCTGGCCATTCCCGATGTGCCGATGGCCTTCGCCACGGTCCTGTGCCTGGATGCAGGCGCGCGCCTGCTGCGCCAGATCGATGCGGCCGGCGCGGCCGAGCTCGCGCTCGGCCTGGCCATCGGCGCGCTCAGCCACTATCGCTTCGTCGGCGTGATCGGCACCGGGCTGATCGCGCTGCTGCTGATTCCCGAAGGCCGGCGCGTGCTGCGCGATGTGCGCGTGTGGGTGGCGCTGGCGCTGGGGGTGGCGGCCTGGGCGCCGCTGATCGCCTGGAACATCGAGAACGCCGACGCGGGCCTGCGCTTCCAGCTGGTCGAACGTCATCCTTGGACCTTCCAGTGGACCGGGCTGTGGTTCCTGCTGGTGCAGGCGGCGCTGGTGACGCCGCTGCTGTTCTTCGCCTTGATCACGGTGCTGACCCGCGCGCTGCGCAAGGGTGATGCGCTGCCGCCGCAGCGGCGCTACTTCGGCCTGCTGGGCGCGGTGTCGACGATCGGCTTCTTCGTGCTGGGCTTCTTCGCCGATGTCGAACGCGTCAGCTTCCACTGGCCGCTGCCCGGCTATCTCCCCCTGCTGCTGGCCGTGCCGGTGCTGCTGCGCACCTGGTCGCCGTGGCTGCGGCGCGCGACCTGGACGCTGTGCGGGCTGGGCCTGGCCAGCGTGCTGGGCTATTACCTGATCGCCTCGGTACCGCGCTGGCGCGCGGACCTGGCCGGGCAGAAGTTCTATCCCTACAACTTCGCCGGCTGGAACGTGCTGGCCGACGCGGTGCGCGAGGAACTGGCGCGCGCGCCGGAGCCGACCGGCATGCTCGCCGACAACTTCAAGGTCGGCGCCGAGCTGGGCTTCGCGCTGGGCGACGATGCGATCCCGGTGCTCGACCATCCGCTCAACATCAAGCACGGCCGCGCACCACAGCTGCGCCTGTGGGGCCTGCACAGCGACGGCGCCAGCCCGACCGCACAGCTGCTGGTGGTCGGCGCCAGCGAGGTGTCCTATAAGGATCTGCTGGTGCAGTACCACTTCCTGTGCTCGCAGGTCGGGCCGTTGCCGCCGCCGCGGGTGATCAATGTCGACCACGGCCGCCAGCGCTTCCTGCTGTTCAGCCTGCCGCGCCGCGATGCGGCGGCGCTGGAGGCGGCCCGCGCGCAGCCGTGCGTGACCCCGGCGATGGCCTGGATCGATACGCCGGTGGGCGGCGCGGACGTGTCGGGCGTGTTCGACGTGGCGGGGTGGGCGTTCAAGGACGGGGTCGGGCTGGATGCGGTCGAGGTGCTGATCGATGGCCGGGTCGTGGCCCGCGCCCGCTACGGACTGCCCGCGCCGGGCGTGGCCACCTACTGGAAGATCTCCAACGACCCGCAGCATCCGGACGTGGGGTTCGGCGTGCGGGTGGATGCCAGCGGTCTCGCGCCGGGCCAGCACTGGCTGGGGCTGCGCCTGCACGGGCGCGACGGCAGCGTGGAGGACTGGTCCGAGCAGCCGATCCGCGTGCGGAAGCCTTGAGGCCAGCGGCGCCGGCCGAACGGTCAGGCCGCTCCGCGGCCATCTGCCAAAGCTGGGGGTGGTGGAGCGGGGCAGGGCGGCGGCGATCGGCGGTCCAAGTCGGGCGCCGGTCCGGCGCATTTGACATGACCAGGCCGGCTCTTTAACATTTTGCGGCTTATGTCCGCGCACGTGCCCGAAACCCTGGATATCTGGCGCATGGTGGCCGGGCGGCGCAGTCTCGAAGGCAGGGTGCCGCTGGCGGCCTTCCGCCGGCTGGACGGGCTGCTGACCGATGCACAGGGCGAGGTGGGCTTCACGATGCAGTTCGATCGCGATGCGCTGCAGGTGCCCTATGTGGAGCTGACGATCGATGCCGCGTTGCCGCTGGAATGCCAGCGCAGCCTGCAGCGGTTCCTGTTCCCGGTGTCGATGGTGCAGCGGCTCGGCCTGATCCGGGACGAGGCCGAGGAAGCGGCGTTGCCGCCGGAGATGGAAGCGCTGCTGGTGCCCGAAGACGGCATCTTGCGCACGCTGGACCTGGTGGAGGACGAGCTGGTGCTGGCGGTTCCCGCCGTGCCGATGGATCCGGAATTGCCCGCGGTGGAGCTTGACGCTGCCCCGCAGCAGGAAGAACTGGCGAAGGCCAACCCGTTCGCGGGCCTGGCCTCGCTCAAGAAGAACTGACCGCCCCGCAGGCGGTTGAATCGCAGACACGTTTGGAGCAAGACCATGGCAGTTCAGAAATCCCGCGTCACCCCGTCCCGTCGCGGCCAGCGCCGCGCCCACGACGCCCTCACCGCCAAGCAGCTGGCCACCGACCCGACCACGGGCGAGACCCACATCCGTCACCACGTGACGGCTGACGGCTACTACCGCGGCAAGAAGGTCATCGCGACCAAGTCGGCTGTCGTCGACGAAGAATGAGCCTGACGGCGCGCGTCGTTTAAGCACGCGCGCCCGATCGCCGCATCATTCAGGCCCGTCTTGCGGGTCGCGCAACGGGAATCACGATGAGCCAGCCGGTGACGAACGGTCGTATCTACTCGCGTATCGCAGGCACAGGCAGCTGCCTGCCGGACAAGGTGGTGACCAACGACGATCTGTCCAAGATCGTGGACACCAGCGACGAGTGGATCCGCACCCGCACCGGCATCCGTGAGCGACGCATCGCCGGCGAAGGCGAGACCAGCGCCTCGCTGGGGCATCTGGCCGCCCTGCGCGCGCTGGAAGCCGCAGGCGTGGCGCCGTCCGAGCTGGACATGATCGTGGTGGGCACCACCACGCCGGATCTGGTGTTTCCCTCCACCGCCTGCCTGATCCAGGCCAAGCTGGGCGCCGAAGGCTGCATGGCGCTGGACGTCAACGCGGCCTGCTCGGGCTTCGTCTTCGCCCTGTCGGTGGCCGACAAGTTCATCCGCACCGGCGATGCCCGCACGGTGCTGGTGGTCGGCGCCGAGACCCTGACCCGCATCACCGACTGGAGCGATCGCACCACCTGCGTGCTGTTCGGCGACGGTGCCGGCGCGGTGGTGCTCAAGGCCGATGCGACCACCGGCATCCTCAGCACGCACCTGCATGCCGACGGCAGCAAGAAGGAGCTGCTGTGGAATCCGGTCGGCGTGTCCTCGGGTTTCAAGCCGGAGGAGCCCAACAACGGCTCGCGCATCCTGATGAAGGGCAACGACGTGTTCAAGTACGCCGTCAAGGCGCTGGACGCGGTCGTGGACGAGGCCCTGTCGGCCAATCAGCTCGACAAGACCGACCTGGACTGGCTGGTGCCGCACCAGGCCAACCTGCGCATCATCGAAGCCACCGCCAAGCGACTGGACATGTCGATGGAGCAGGTGGTGGTCACCGTCGACCGTACCGGCAACACGTCCTCGGCCTCGGTGCCGATCGCGCTGGACGAAGCCGTGCGCGATGGCCGCATCCAGCGCGACCAGCTGGTGCTGCTGGAAGCCTTCGGCGGCGGCTTCACCTGGGGCTCGGTGCTGCTGCGCTTCTGAGCCGTGCTTGCGCGGCCGGCGCCAGGTTGTCCGTCCGCCAGCCACCCGATTTCTTCAGCGATTCAGGGCCGGCGCAAGCCGGCCTTGACGCATGGTGCGTGTTGTCAGGCATGCCTTCGGCCCGTCTGTGCTGAACGCAACGTGGCTTGCGTCCGACTGCAGGTTGTAATTGCGTTAACGCTTCGGGTTTAACATGTTTCCGACATGTCGGGTCCAGGCCCGAGGCGCGAGAAACCCCCATGGTCGAACCCATCCTCATCGACGGCCGGCAAGCCTGGCTCAAGCACTACCGCGACGGAGGCAGCCGCCTGCTGTCGCTGGGCGCGCTGAAGTTCATCGCCGACAAGCTTGGCATCGATCCCCTGCGCCCGCCGCCGCACCACGTCGGCGCCGGCGCGCTGGATACCGAGGCCCGCCGCCTGAGCGAGCTGGCCGCGCAACGCGTGCACGTGCCCGAAGTGATCGGCCGCGGCCGCGCCTCGCTGGTGCTCAGCGACAACGGCAAGTCGCTGGCCAGCTGGCTGCGCAATGCGCGCGACGATGCGCAGTGCGATCAGCTGGTGCGCCTGGCCCTGGAGGCGATGGCCAAGGCGCATGCGCAGGGCGCCTATCTCGGTCAGCCCTTGCCGCGCAACATGACCTACGACGGCCAGCGCATCGGCTTCATCGACTTCGAGGAAGATCCGCTGGAGGTGATGAACCTGGCCCAGGCGCAGGCGCGCGACTGGCTGATGTTCGGCTATGGCGTGGCGCGCTACTACGAGCGCCGGCCCGAGGCGCTGCAGGCGCTGATGCACGAGGCGATGGCGCGCGACGCCAGCGACGTGCAGCAGCAGACCCATCGGGTCACCGGCCGCCTGCAGCGGCTGGCGGCGGTGTGCAATCGCCTGGGGCGCAAGTCGCGCCGGCTGGCGCATGCGCTGCTGGTGCTGCATGCGGCCAGCACCTTCAGCGTGCTGATCATCGGCACGCTGGCCATCGACTGGTTCAGCGACGGCGACCTTGACGTGCTGCGTCTGCTGCTGGGATGAGCCGCGCGCCATCGCGAGGCCGACCGCTGGCATACGCCCCAGTACAGACGGCGCGCGCCTTTCACGCTTATCATCGCCGCTCGTTTTTCCCAGCAGGGCGTTTTTGCGCGTGACTGACACCTCACTTGCCTTCGTGTTTCCCGGCCAGGGATCGCAGTCGATCGGCATGCTGGCCGAACTGGCCGAGCTGCACCCGCAGGTGCGCGACACCTTCAACGAGGCCTCCGACGGCGCCGGCACGGACCTGTGGGCGCTCTCGCAGGGCGGCCCGGAAGAACTCCTCAATCGCACCGAATACACCCAGCCGGCCCTGCTGGCCGCGGGCATCGCGGTGTGGCGCCTGTGGCGCAAGGAAGGCGGCCCGACGCCGGCCCGGCTGGCCGGCCACAGCCTGGGCGAGTACACCGCGCTGGTCGCCGCCGGTGCGCTGTCGCTGCGGGATGGCGCGCACCTGGTGCGCATTCGCGGTCAGCTGATGCAGGAGGCCGCGCCGGCCGGCGTCGGCGCGATGGCCGCCGTGCTCGGCGCCGAGGACGCGCTGGTGGCCGAGGTCTGCGCGCAGGTCTCCGGCAGCAAGGTTGTGGTGCCGGCCAACTACAACTCGCCTGGCCAGATCGTGATCGGCGGCGACGCCGAGGCGGTCGATGCGGCCATCGCCGAACTCAACGCGCGCGGCATCCGCAAGACGGTCAAGCTGGCCGTCAGCGTGCCCTCGCACACCCCGCTGATGCGCGAGGCCGCCAACCGCCTGGCCGAGACCATCAAGGGCCTGTCCTGGCATCTGCCGGCGCTGCCGGTGGTGCAGAACGTCGATGCCCAGGTGCACGATTCGATCGAGTCGATCGCCGAGGCGCTGGTGCGCCAGCTGTATCTGCCCGTGCGCTGGACCGACTGCGTGCAGGCGCTGGCCGCCGGCGGTGCCACGCGCATCGCCGAATGCGGGCCGGGCAAGGTGCTGACCGGCCTGGTCAAGCGCATCGACAAGTCCCTCGACGGCCGCGCGCTGTCCACCCCGGCCGACTTCGCCTCGGCGCTCGAGACCTGGAAGACCGCATGAACGCTGCACTCCCCTTGGCCGGCGAGATCGCCCTGGTAACCGGCGCCAGCCGCGGCATCGGCGCGGCCATCGCCGACACGCTGGCCGCGCAGGGCGCCACCGTCATCGGCACGGCGACTACCGACGCCGGCGCGCAGGCCATCGCCCAGCGCATGGAGACCCTGGGCGGCCATGGCCGGACCCTGGACGTCACCGACGCCGAGGCGGTCGAGGCGCTGATCGATGCCACCGCCAAGGAGTTCGGCCCGGTCTCGATCCTGGTCAACAACGCCGGCATCACCCGCGACAATCTGCTGATGCGGATGAAGGACGAGGACTGGAACGCGATCCTGGACACCAACCTGTCCAGCGTGTTCCGCACCTCCAAGGCCGTGATGCGCGGCATGATGAAGGCGCGCCGCGGCCGCATCATCAACATCGCCTCGGTGGTCGGCGTGACCGGCAACCCGGGCCAGACCAACTACGCCGCGGCCAAGGCCGGCATCATCGCCTTCTCCAAGTCGCTGGCCAAGGAGATCGGTTCGCGCGGGGTCACCGTCAACGTGGTGGCGCCCGGGTTCATCGATACCGACATGACCAAGGCCCTGCCCGAGGACGCGCGCGCGGCCCTGCTGGGCCAGATCGCGCTGGGCCAGCTGGGCGAGCCGGCCGACATCGCCAACGCCGTGGCCTTCCTGGCCGGGCCGGGCGCCAAGTACATCACCGGCGAGACCCTGCACGTCAACGGCGGCATGTACATGCCGTAAGGCAAAAATCCGCCCTAAGTGGCTGATTCACGGGGCGATACGCGCACGCGCGCGTAACGTCCTGTTTCCACTACACTATCCCGTGTTTACTACCCACCTCCGTCTGGAGCGAATCCATGAGCAGCATTGAAGAACGCGTCAAGAAGATTGTTGTCGAACAGCTTGGCGTCAAAGAAGAAGAAGTCACCACCAACGCATCGTTCGTGGACGATCTGGGCGCCGACTCGCTGGACACCGTCGAGCTGGTCATGGCGCTGGAAGAAGAGTTCGAGTGCGAAATTCCGGACGAAGAGGCCGAGAAGATCACCTCCGTCCAGCAGGCCATCGACTACGTCAAGGCCCACGTCAAGGCCTGATCGGCGCTGACGCCATGCATCACGCCGGGGCCGCGCTTGCGGCCCCGCGCGCATCTGGTCGCAGGTGCGCCGACATCCCTGTCAACGCCGGTTCTGGACCGGCCTGCAGCATTGCGGAGTAGAACGTTATGAGCCGACGTCGCGTCGTCGTTACCGGCATGGGCATGGTCTCGCCGCTGGGCAACGACCTGGTCACCAGCTGGGACGGCATCAAGAATGGTCGCTCGGGCATCGGCCCGCTGACCTCGTTCGATGCCTCGACCTTCGCCACCCGCATCTGCGGCGAGGTGCGGGATCTGGACATCAGCCAGTTCATCCATCCCAAGGAAGCCAAGAAGATGGATGCCTTCATCCATTACGGCATGGCGGCCTCGCTGATGGCGCTCGAGGACTCGGGCCTGGAAGTCACCGAGGCCAATGCCGAACGCATCGGCGCCATGGTCGGTTCGGGCATCGGCGGCATCCTGGGCATCGAGCAGCAGACCGAAAAATACCTGGAGGGCGGCGCGCGCAAGGTCTCGCCGTTCTATATCCCCAGCACGATCATCAACATGCTGCCGGGCCACCTGAGCATCATGAAGGGCCTCAAAGGGCCCGGCTTCTCGGCTGTGTCGGCGTGCGCGACGGCCAACCATTCCATCGGCATGGCCATGCGCACCATCCAGTACGGCGATGCCGACGTGATGGTCTGCGGCGGCGCCGAGCGCGGCTCCTCGCCGACCTCGATGGCCGGCTTCTGCTCGATGAAGGCCATGTCCACCCGCAACGACGATCCGACCCGCGCCTCGCGGCCGTGGGACGCCGAGCGCGACGGCTTCGTCATGGGCGACGGCGCCGGCATCCTGGTGATCGAGGAGTACGAACACGCCAAGGCCCGCGGCGCGCGCATCTACTGCGAGCTGGCCGGCTTCGGCGCCAGCCAGGACGCCTGGCACATGACCGCGCCCAGCGAGAATGGCGACGGCCCGGCGCGCTGCATGACCATGGCGATGAAGGACGCCGGGGTGAACCCGGAAGACGTGGCCTACCTCAACGCGCACGGCACCTCCACGCCGCTGGGCGACCTGGCCGAGACCCTGGCGATGAAGCGCGCCATGGGCGATCACGCCTACAAGATGATGGTCAGCTCGACCAAGTCGATGACCGGTCACCTGCTCGGCGCCGCCGGCGGTGTGGAGGCCATCTTCTCGGTGATGGCGCTGCACGAGGGCGTGATCCCGCCGACCATCAACCTGGACAACCCGGGCGAGGGCTGCGATCTGGACTACGTGCCCAACGTGGCGCGCGAGAAGCAGATCGACGTGGCCATGTCCAACGGCTTCGGCTTCGGCGGGACCAACGGCACGCTGGTGTTCAAGCGCCTCTGAGCGTGCCGCGCCGTGCAACACCCGCATCGGGAGCGGCCTTGAGGCCGCTCCCGATGTGCATTGCGGGATGACGATGCTTCCATGCTGATCCACGACCTGCCCGGTGATACCGACCTGCTGGCCCTGCAGCGCAGCGCGCCGGCGCGCTATCCGCTGCTGATGGAGTCGGTCGCGTCCGGCACGGTGCATGGGCGCTGGGACCTGCTGCTGGCGAGCACGGGCGAAGGCCTGCGCCTGGGCGGCGATGGCGTGACCCGCACGCTGGACGGCGCGCCGCTGGATGGCGAGTTCCTCGCGCTGCTGGATGCCGCGTGGCAGCCGCTGCGCACGGCGCGTGCGGCCTCGCCCTGGCCGTTCCACGGCGGCTGGGCGCTGATGCTGGATTACGAGCTGGCCGCGCAGGTCGAGCCGGTGCTGGCCTTGCCGCAGGGCAAGGGCGCCGGTCCGGTGGCTTTGGCGCTGCGGTGTCCCGCCGCGGTGCTGCGCGATCGCGCGAGCGGCCGCTGCGTGGCGGCGGCCGAGCCCGGGTGTGAGGCGCTGCTGGAGCTGATCGCCGCGGATCTGGCGCGGGCGGCGACGCTGCCCGCGCCTGTCTGGCACGCGCCCGAGGCGCTGCACGAGGACGCGCCCGAGCGCTTCACCGAGGGCGTGCGCCGCATCCTGGACTACCTGGTCGCCGGCGACGTGTTCCAGGTGAATCTCTCGCGCGGCTGGCAGGCGCGCTTCGCGCCGCGGCTGGAGCCGGCCGCGCTGTACACGCGGCTGCGGGCCAGCAATCCGGCGCCGTTCGCCGGGCTGTTCCAGTACGAGGGACACGCCGTGGTCAGTGCCTCGCCCGAGCGGCTGGTGTCTGTGCGCGAGGGTGTGGTGGAAACGCGCCCGATCGCCGGCACCCGCCCGCGCTTCGCGGGCGACGATGATGCCGCGCGCATCCGCGAGCTGGTCGGCCACCCCAAGGAGCGCGCCGAGCACGTGATGCTGATCGACCTGGAGCGCAACGACCTGGGCCGGGTGTGCAGGCCGGGCACGGTCGAGGTCGACGAGCTGATGACGGTGGAAAGCTATGCCCACGTGCATCACATCGTCAGCAACGTGCGTGGCCGGCTGCGCGCCGGGGTCACGCCGGGGCAGGTGATCGCCGCGACCTTTCCCGGCGGCACCATCACCGGGTGTCCCAAGGTGCGCTGCATGCAGATCATCGCCGAGCTGGAGCAGACCCCGCGCGGGGCCTATACCGGCGCATTCGGCTGGCTGGGGCGCGATGGCGACATGGACCTCAATATCCTGATCCGTAGTGCGCAGCTGGATCAGGACCCGCACGGCACCACGCTGCGCTTCCGCACCGGCGCCGGCATCGTGGTCGATTCGGACCCGCAGGCCGAGCTGGACGAGACCCGGGCCAAGGCGCGCGGGATGCTGCTGGCGCTGGGGCGAGCGTGAGCGAGCAGGGGTGAGGAGTGAGCGAAAGCCGAATTCCGGCCCTGGCTCACCTCGCTCCCCGCTCCTCTGCGCTCACTTCTCCGGCTGGTATCCTGCCGCCCACTTCCGTCATCCCCCCGAATCGCCGTGGCGTCAGGTTGCAAGCGCGGTTGCCGCGCCCTCGTGTTCCTCCTCGTGCTGCTGGCGCTGGCCGTGGCTGCCGTCGGCGTGTGGGGCTGGCAGCACTACCAGGCCTTCCAGTCGCAGCCGCTGCCGGGGCTGAAGCCCGACCAGGTGGCGCAGGTGCGCCAGGGCGACAGCTTCCGCGGCGTGCTGGCGCATCTGCGCGCGCAGGGCATCACCACCGGTGCCGACATCGAATGGCAGCTGCTTGCGCGTCAGCTGGATGCGGCCGGCAAGCTCAAGGTCGGCGAGTACGCGCTCGAGCCCGGCGTGACCACGCCGCGTTCGCTGCTGCAGGCCATGCGCGCCGGCCGCACGATCCAGTACCGCTTCACCATCGTCGAAGGCTGGAATATCCGCCAGCTGCGCGCCGCGCTCAACGCCGCCACGCCGCTGCGTCACCAGACCATGCAGCTGGACGATGCGGCGCTGATGGCGCAGCTCGGCCACCCCGGGCAGCATCCGGAAGGCCGGTTCCTGCCCGAGACCTATCTCTATGCGCGCGGCGATTCGGACCTGGACGTGCTCAAGCGCGCCCACGAGGCCATGGACAAGACGCTGGCCGCGCTGTGGGCCACTCGTGCGCCCGAGCTGCCGCTGGACTCGCCCGAGCAGGCGCTGACCCTGGCCTCGATCGTGGAGAAGGAGACCGGCATCGCCGAGGAGCGCGCGCAGATCGCCGGGGTGTTCGTGCGTCGCCTGCAGTTGGGCATGAAGCTGCAGACCGACCCGACCGTGATCTACGGCATCGGCAGCCGCTACGACGGCAACATCCGCCGCAGCGACCTGACCACCGATACGCCGTACAACACCTATACGCGCACCGGGCTGACGCCCACGCCGATCGCCATGCCCGGCCGCGCCGCGCTGGAGGCCGCGCTGCATCCGGCCCAGGGCGACGCGCTGTACTTCGTCGCGCTGGGCGACGGCAGCGGGCGGCATGTGTTCTCGGCCACGCTGGACCAGCACAACGCGGCCGTACGCCAGTATCTGGACCGCCTGCGCCGCCCGCCGCTGCCGGAGGACGCCGCCACGGCGCCCGGTGACGCCCAGGCCGCGCCGGCGCAGGACGCCAAGGCCAAGCAGCCGTGAGCGCGCGTCCGCTCGAACACCGGCACTTCCTCAGCCTGGAAGGCGGCGAGGGTGCCGGCAAGACCAGCGCGCTTGGCGCGATCCGCGAGACCCTGCAGGCGGCCGGGCACGAGGTGCTGCTGACCCGCGAACCGGGCGGCACGCCGCTGGCCGAGCGCATGCGCGACATCGTGCTGCAGCCGGGCGACGAAGCCCTGGCGCCGGAGGCCGAACTGCTGCTGATGTTCGCCGCGCGCGCCCAGCACGTGCAGCGCGTGATCGCCCCGGCGCTGGCGCGTGGCGCCTGGGTGGTGAGCGACCGCTTCACCGATTCCAGCTACGCCTACCAGGTGCATGGGCGCGGTCTGGATCGCGCGCTGGTGGAAGACCTGGAGCAGCGCGTGGTGCATGTGGCGCCGGCGCTGACCCTGCTGCTGGACCTGGACGTGCGCGTGGGCCGCGCACGCACCGCCGGCCGCGACCTGTGGCCGGACCGCATCGAGCGCGAGCAGGACGACTTCTTCGAACGGGTGCGCGAAGGCTACCGCCGGCGCGCGCAGGCCTTCCCGCAGCGTTTCCGCGTGATCGATGCGGCGCAGTCGCCGCAGGACGTGGCCGCGGCCGTGCGCCAGGCCGTGCAGACGTGGCTGGACGCGCAGGCATGAGCGCGGCCGCGTTCACGCCCTGGCAGCAGCGCGCCTACGATCAGGCGCTGGCCGCGCTGCAGGCCGGGCGTCTGGGCCACGCGCTGGTGCTGGCCGGTCCGGCGGGCGTGGGCAAGCGTGCGGTCGCCGATCGCCTGGCGCGCTACGTGCTCAGCGCAGGCGCGCCCGATGGCGACAGCCGCGACACCCAGCTGATCGATGCCGGCACCCATCCGGACCTGCAGCGGGTGTCCTTCATCCCCACGCGCGATGGCACCAAGCTGCGCACCGAGATCGTGATCGACCAGATCCGCGAGCTCTCGCAGAAGCTCTCGCTGACCCCGCAGTACGGCCGCGCGCAGGTGGCGATCATCGATCCGGCCGACGCGGTCAACACCGCGGCCTGGAACGCCCTGCTCAAGACGCTGGAAGAGCCCCAGCCCGGCCGCTACCTGTGGCTGCTCAGCGCCGAGCCCATGCGCCTGCCGGCCACCATCCGCAGCCGCTGCCAGCGGCTGGAGATCCGCCTGCCGGCGCGCGAGGAGGCGCTGGCCTGGCTGGCGGCGCAGGACTATCCGCAGGGCGCGGCGGCCGAGGCGCTGGACGCCGCGCGCGGGCATCCCGGCCTGGCGCTGTCGTGGCTGGCCGAGGGCGGCATGGCGCTGCGCCGCGAGGTCGCCAGCGATTTGGCCAAGCTCGAACGCGGCCAGGTGTCGGTGGTCGAGACCGCCCAGCGCTGGGCCGGCGACGAGCACGCCGCGCTGCGCCTGCGCTTCGCCGCCGAGCTGGCGCTGACCCAGTCGGCCGATGCGGCCTTGACCGATCCTGCGCGATTGAACAAGCTGGCCGCGTGGTTCGACGCGGCCAACCGCACGCGCGACCTGCTGCGCACCACGGTGCGCGCCGACCTGGCGATCGTGGACCTGTTGCTTGCCTGGCGCGGCACGCGTGATGCGTCGAACGGAGGACGAGGATGAATGCAACAAAGGGCGGCATCCTGTCGCTGACGGTGAAGGACAAGGCCCAGCTGTACAGCGCCTACATTCCCTTCGTGCGCAACGGCGGCATCTTCGTGCCCACGCCCAAGCGTTACTTCCTCGGCGACGAGGTGTTCGTGCTGCTGACCCTGCCCGAGTCCAGCGAGCGTCTGCCGGTGGCCGGCAAGGTGATCTGGGTGACGCCGGTCGGCGCCCAGGGCGCCCGCACCGCCGGCATCGGCGTGCAGTTCAGCGAAGGCGGCGAGGGCGACGCGGTCCGCAACCGCATCGAGACCCTGCTGGCCGGCACCCTCAACGCCGACAAGCCGACGCACACGATGTGAGCGCGCGCTGGCTCCTCGGGCAAGTTCGGGGAGTGTGGCTGGCGTCCTGCCTCTGTCTGGCGCTGTCGACGTCGCCATCGGCGCAGGCGGAGATTCGCCGCATCGAAGTGTGGACGGATCAGGCGCCAACGGCGCTCTGGAAGCGAACCTCGCCGTTCCAGCGTCGCTACACGCTGGAGACCGAACTTGGCGACAGCGTGCGCATGGTCAAGGTGGAGCAGGGCGAAGATACGCCACGCGAAAAGCTCCGGATCCGTTTCCAGTACCAAACCAGTCTGGCGCTCGGTGACGAGGGGCCGCATCTGGATCTGCTGGATTGGAAGCACTGCACGACGGCCTGGCAGTCCATCGCCGACCCGGGTGACGGGCACTTCGATATTCCGCCGCCCACAACGCAGCAAGCCAGTTGCTTTCCGTCGTTCGGTCAGGCCGAACTGCTCGCCGCGGTACGCGCTCATGGCGGCGAAGGGAAGTGGATCACGCTGGCCAAGGACGTCTCGCGCGCCGGGCAGGGCGCGTCCTATGTCGCCCCGAGCCTGCTGCGCATGCAGGTGCAGCGCTGGGACGGTGCGGCGTGGGTGGTCGACCTGGAATTCGATGTACCCATCGCGATGGGCTGCTGAGCCAGAGGCTTGTGCTGGCGTAACGCCTACAGCCCCTTGAACAGGTTGCCGATCAGCAGCACGACCAGCCCGGCGCAGACCAGCCAGAACGCGTACGGCACCAGCGCCGGGATGTAGTGCAGCTTGGCCGCCACGCCCAGGCCGCCGAGCAGCAGCGAGAGGAAGAACATGCCGGAGGTCGGTGGGGACAGATTGAACATGGCGATCGGCTCGCGGTCTTTCGTCAGGACTGAGGCGCCATGATGCCGCAACGCGCCGCCGGGCGGCAGCGCTGGGGTGGATGCTCAGGCTTGAAGATGCATTCGAAGGCGCTTAAACAGGCGCCGGGCCCGCCTTGCTGCATGCTTTGCTGACCGATCCGCTTTGCACTCGACGCCACCAAGAACACCGCTACCGTCGTTCCCGCGAAGGCGGGAACCCAGTGGCTTTCGCAGCGAGCGTCAGAAGCGCTGGATGGTCAGACACGCGTCTGCCAAGAAGCCCTTCCCGCATTTGAGGGAATAATGAGTTTGTAGGTCGTTCTATCCGGCACAGTGCCGCGCTAGGACACCCACCGCCGCAGCGGCTTACGCCACCGGCTCGCGCAGCACCGGGTTGTCCCAACCGGGGCGCGGGGCGAAGCGATCGCCGTGGCGGGCCTGCAGGGCGCGCAGGCGCTCCAGCAGGGCATCGGTGCCGGCGGCACGGATGTGCTGGATCGGACCGCCGCGGAAAGGCGCGAAGCCGGTGCCGAAGATCACGCCGGCATCCAGCAGGTCGGCATTGGCCACCACGCCGTCGTGCAGGCAGGCCACCGCCTCGTTGAGCAGCGGCAGGATCAGGCGATCCTCCAGATCGGCCGGGGCCTGGTAGTCCTTGGGCACTTCGGGTTTGATCGCGCGCCCGTTCTCCCACTTGTACAGGCCCTGGCCGTCCTTCTTGCCGCGCTTGTCAGGCTCGACCGTGGCCAGCGCCGCCGGCACCTGCAGGCCGAGGAAGGGCGAAAGCTCCTTGCCCACGCCGGCGGCCACGTCCAGGCCGACGGTGTCGATCAGTTCGATCGGGCCCATCGGCATGCCGAACTTCACCGCCGCCTTGTCGATCACCGGGCCGGGGATGCCTTCGGCGTAGGCGTTGGCCGCCTCGAGCATGTACGGGAACAGCACGCGGTTGACCAGGAAGCCCGGCGTGCCGGCCACCGGCACCGGGAACTTGTCCAGCGCCTTGCAGAACGCGGCCAGGCGCTGCACGGTCTCCGGCGCGATGGTGTCGTGCTGGACGATCTCCACCAGCGGCATCATCGCCACCGGATTGAAGTAGTGCAGGCCACCGAACTGCGCCGGCTTGTCGATGTGCTCGCGCAGTTCGACCAGTGGGATCGAGGAGGTGTTGGTGGTCAGCAGCGCGTCGGGTTTGAGATTGGGTTCCAGGGTCTCGTACAGCGCGCGCTTGGCTTCCGGGTTCTCGATGATGGCCTCGATCACCAGGTCCGCGCTGGCCACACCCGCGCCGGCCAGGTCGGCCTTCAGGCGCGCGGCCACGGCCGGACGCTTGGCCGGGTCCTTGACCCTCTTCTCGAACAGCGCCTGGGCGCGGGTCATGGCCGGGTCGATGAAGCGCTGCTCGCGATCCTGCAGGGTGACCTCGAAGCCCTTGTAGGCCGACCAGGCGGCGATATCGCCGCCCATCACGCCGGCGCCCACCACATGCACATGCTTGATGCCATGTTCCTTGCCCCCCAGCCCCTTGAGACGCTCGGTGAGGAAGAAGATGCGGATCAGGTTGCGCGCGGTCGGCGTGCCGGCCAGCTTGACCACCGCGCGGCGCTCGGCATCCAGGCGCGCGCCGATGCCCTGGCCGCCGCTGCGCTCCCACACGTTGATCAGCGCGTATGGCGCCGGGTACTGGTCCTTGCGCGCCTTGCGCGCGACCTGCTTGGCCATCTGCGGCGCCAGCAGCTTGCGCGCCGGCCAGGTGTTGGTGGCCCACGCGGTGGCGCGCTGCTTGAACGGGCGCACGGTGCCCTTGAGCGCCAGCGACACGGCGGTGTCGATCAGCACCGCCTTGTCCACGACCTTGTCGACCAGGCCCAGGCCGCGCGCGGCGCTGGCCGAGACGGTGCGGCCGGTGAGCATCAGGTCCATCGCCGCCGGCGCGCCGATCAGGCGTGGCAGGCGCGCACTGCCGCCCCAGCCGGGAAAGATGCCGAGCTTGGTCTCGGGCAGGCCGATGCGCGTGGACGCATCGTTGGACGCCACGCGATAGCGGCAGGCCAGCGAGATCTCGGTGCCGCCGCCCATGCAGAAGCCATGGATGGCCGCCACGGTCGGGCAGGGCAGTTCGGACAGCTTCTGGAACACCATCTGGCCACGACGGATCGCGTCGTTGACCGTGCCGCGGCGGTCGAACTCCTGGAACTCCTTCAGATCGGCGCCGGCGATGAAGCCGCTGGCCTTGGCCGAGGCCACCACCACGCCCTTGGGCGGGTCGATGGCCAGGCGTTCGATGATGTCGCCCAGCTCGATCAGCACGTCCTGCGAGAAGGCGTTGACCGAGGCATCCTGACGGTCCAGCCACAGGACAACCACACCTTCCGGACGGCTCTCCGTGCGCCAGTGACTGAATCGAAGCCCATCGAAGCTGGCTGCCATGAGCGGGACCATCCGTTGCAGTATGGGAAGACCGTTATGATCGGGAGCTTGTCTGGGTCGCGTCAAATCCCCACGTTCGAGGCTCCACCGCCGACAGGCCTGCCACGCGCGATGCGTTATTTTTCCGCTCCGAACCCCTTGCAGCAGGACTGCCATGCCGCCGGTGAACTTTTTTGCGTCGCCGCGGTCTCAGGATCCGGCTCATGACGACGCCCACTTCCGTGCGGCCCGGCATGCGCGACGCTGATCCACCCATCGAGCTGGATCTCGAGCTGGTCAAGCGCGTCCAGCGCGGAGACAGCGCCGCCTTCGATCTGCTGGTGCGCAAGTACCAGCATCGGATCCTGGCGCTGATCGGTCGCTACGTGCACGACTGGAGCGAGTGCCAGGACGTGGCGCAGGAAACCTTCATGCGGGCCTATCGCGCGCTGGGGAATTTCCGTGGTGACGCGCAGTTCTATACGTGGCTGCACAGGATCGCCGTGAATACCGCCAAGAACCATCTGGTCGCCCACAACCGACGCCCGCCCACCGACGATGTGGACGCCGCCGACGCCGAGCAGTACGACGCCGGCGCGCGGCTGCGCGACACCGACACGCCCGAGCGCGAACTGATGCGCCAGCAGCTGGAGCAGTCGGTGATGCGCGCGGTCGATGCATTGCCCGAGGAGCTGCGCACGGCCATCACCCTGCGCGAGGTCGAGGGCCTGAGCTACGAGGAGATCGCCACGAAGATGGGCTGTCCGATCGGTACGGTGCGCTCGCGCATCTTCCGCGCCCGCGACGCCATCGATGCCGAGCTGCGGCCGCTGCTGGACACCGGCAGCGCCACCCGGGAGCAGAAACGATGATCGACGACAAGTTCCAGCAGCATTACCGCCAGCAGATGTCCGCGCTGATGGACGGCGCGCTGGCCCCCGACCAGGCGCGCTTCCTGATGAAGCGCATGGCCGACGACGAGACCCTGGCCGCCACCTGGGAGCGCTGGCAGCTGTGCGGCGACGTGCTGCGCGGCCAGGCCCAGGCGCCGGCGCCGTACGGCTTCGCCGAGCGGGTGGCCGCCGCCATCGCGGCCCAGCCGGTGCAGCCGGCCGCGAACCAGGCGCCGGCCCGCGGCGGGCGCGTGCTGCGCTGGGGCGGCGGTGCGGTCGCCGCCGCCGTGGCGCTGGTGGCGGTCTTCATGGCCGGGCAGCAGAGCGGCCGGCCTTCGGCCTCGCCTGAGACACCTGCGCTGGCCAGCGCGAGCGCGCCAGGGCCGGCGCCTTCGCCCGCAGCGCCGGCACCCGCCGATGCTTCGACCGCCGCCGGATCGGCGCTGCTCGCCTCGGGCATGGCCGTGGCCAGCCTGCCGCGCCGGGCCGAGGACAGCCGCCGGGGCAGCGCCACGCGCAACCAGCAGGCCGCCCGGGCGACCGCGGCGATCACCCAGCAGGCCCTGGCCGCGGTGAACGCGCCGGCACCGCCCATTGCGGCCAGCTCGCAGGATCCGTTCGCCGGCACCCGCCTGGGCCAGCCGGCGGCGCGGCCGTGGCCGCGCTCCAGCCTGTCCCAGCTGCGCGGCAACGGTGCCTACGCCACCGGTTACGCGCCCGGCGAGCAGACCTCGTACTACCCGTTCCAGCCGCGCCTGCCAGTGGCAGAGCCGGCGCCCTCGGCGCAGCCAACCCCGGCGCAGCCGTAAGTCCGGCGGCGGCCCGCGCTGGGCTGCCGCCTCATCCCCACTTCTTCTTCCGACGCAAAAGGCGAGCAGTCGATGAATCCACGTCTCCGCATGGGCCTGATCGGCCTGGTTTCCCTCACCGTCCCGCTGTCCGCCTGCGCGCAGCAGGGCGGCAGCGGCGCCGCCGCAGTGGCGCCCACCATCGCCCAGAGCAGCGCGCCGCAGATCGTCACCGGCCTGCCGGACTTCACCAAGCTGGTCGAGCAGGTCGCCCCGGGCGTGGTCAATGTCGATGCCACCATCGGCGACGACAGCAGCAGCGCCGATGAGGAGATCACCCAGGACGATGACGACGACCAGGGCATGGACCAGTCGCAGATCCCGGAAATCTTCCGCCAGATCTTCGGCCCCGGCATGCAGATTCCGGGGCCCGGTCGCGGCGGCGGCGGCGGCCGTCCGCGCGGCGAGTCGATGGGCTCGGGCTTCATCATCTCGCCCGATGGCTACATCCTGACCAACAACCACGTGGTCGATGGCTCCAAGAACGTGAAGGTCAAGCTTTCGGATGGCCGCGAGTTCAAGGCCAAGGTCGTCGGCGCCGACCAGGGCTACGACGTGGCGCTGCTGAAGATCGACGCCACCGGCCTGCCGTCGCTGCGCATGGGCGAGTCCAACAACCTCAAGCCCGGCCAGTGGGTAGTGGCCATGGGCTCGCCGTTCGGCCTGGATCATTCGGTGACCGCCGGCGTGGTCAGCGCCACCGGCCGCACCCAGGCCGGGATGGGCGGCAGCAACTACGTGCGCTTCATCCAGACCGACGTGGCGATCAACCCGGGCAATTCCGGCGGCCCGCTGCTCAACACCTCCGGTGAGGTCGTCGGCATCAATTCGCAGATCTTCTCCCAGTCCGGCGGCTACATGGGCATCAGCTTCGCGATCCCGATCGACCTGGCCGTCAGCGCCGCCGACCAGCTGAAGAAGACCGGCAAGGTCAGCCGCGCCATGCTGGGCGTGAGCATGAACCAGCGCATCAGCGAGGCGATGGCCAAGACGCTCAAGCTGCCCGACACCAATGGCGTACTGGTGACCCAGGTGACCCCGGGCAGCGGCGCGGCCAAGGCCGGCCTCAAGCCGATGGACGTGATCACCGAGTTCAACGGCGCCAAGATCACCGATTACTCCGACCTGCCCTCGCGCGTGGCGCCGCTGCCGCCGGGCACCAAGGTCACCCTGACAGTCATCCGCGATGGATCCCCGCGCAAGGTCGACGTCACCCTGACCGAGCTGGACCCGAAGCTGGCCATGGGCGGCCGCGGCGGTCCCGGCGCCCAGGACGAGGAGGGCGGCAGCCGCGCGTCCCCGGCGCTGACGGCCAAGGAGCTGGGCTTCTCGGTGCAGGCCGACGGGCGCGGCAAGGTCGTGATCGCGGGCGTCAGCCCGGCGGTCAGCCAGGACACCGGCCTGGAGCCAGGGCTGGCCATCGTCCAGGCCAACCGCCGCGACATCGGCAGCCTGGAGGACTTCAACAAGGCCACCGCCGGCCTGAAGAAGGGCGACGTGCTGATGCTGCTGGTCGAGAGCGGCCGCAGCGGCGTGCGCCAGTTCGTCGCGGTCACCGTCGGCGGCGCGCGCTGAGCGCGCCCGGGTCCTGGCGCCGGGCGATCCCGGTGCCAGGGCCGGACGGCGGGGCGGCGGCGGCCATGCGATAATCTCCGTTTGCCCTTCGACGGCCCCCGCCCGCCGCCCCCATGCCGCCTGAAACGCCCGCTTCGATGCGGAACATCCGCAATTTCTCGATCATCGCCCACGTCGACCACGGCAAATCCACCCTGGCCGACCGCATCATCCAGCTGTGCGGTGGTCTGCAGGCCCGTGAGATGGAGGCCCAGGTGCTCGACTCGAACCCGATCGAGCGCGAGCGCGGCATCACCATCAAGGCCCAGTCCGTCTCGCTGCCGTACAAGGCGCTGGACGGCCAGACCTACCAGCTGAACTTCATCGACACCCCCGGCCACGTGGACTTCTCCTACGAAGTCAGCCGCTCGCTGGCCGCGTGCGAGGGCGCGCTGCTGGTGGTCGATGCCGCCCAGGGCGTGGAAGCCCAGTCGGTGGCCAACTGCTACACCGCCGTCGAGCAGGGCCTGGAAGTGGTGCCGGTGCTCAACAAGATCGACCTGCCCACCGCCGATATCGAGAAGGCCAAGGCCGAGATCGAGGCGGTGATCGGCATCGACGCCACCGACGCGGTCGCGGTCAGCGCCAAGACCGGCCTGAACGTCGAGCAGGTGCTGGAGGCCATCGTCCACCGCATCCCGCCGCCCCAGCCGCGCGACACCGACAAGCTGCAGGCGCTGATCATCGACTCGTGGTTCGACAACTACCTGGGCGTGGTCTCGCTGGTGCGCGTGATGCAGGGCGAGATCGGTCCGAAGTCCAAGATCCTGGTGATGTCCACCGGCCGCACCCACGAGGTGGACAAGGTCGGCGTGTTCACGCCCAAGCGCAAGGAGCTGCCCAAGCTGGGCGCCGGCGAGGTGGGCTGGATCACCGCCTCGATCAAGGACGTGCACGGCGCACCGGTGGGCGACACGCTGACCCTGGCCTCGGACCCCGCCCCCAAGCCGCTGCCGGGCTTCCAGGAGATGCAGCCGCGCGTGTTCGCCGGCCTGTTCCCGACCAATGCCGAGGACTATCCGGCCCTGCGCGAGGCGCTGGAGAAGCTGCGCCTGAACGATGCGGCGTTGCGCTTCGAACCGGAAAGCTCCGAGGCGATGGGCTTCGGCTTCCGTTGCGGCTTTCTGGGCATGCTGCACATGGAAATCGTGCAGGAGCGCCTGGAGCGCGAGTACGATCTGGACCTGATCAGCACCGCGCCGACGGTGGTCTACGAGGTACTCAAGACCGACGGCAGCATCGTCTCGCTGGACAACCCGGCCAAGCTGCCGCAGTCCAACCTGATCGAGGAGGTGCGCGAGCCGATCATCCGCGCCAACATCCTCACGCCGGAAGCCTACATCGGCAACATCATCAAGCTGTGCGAGGAAAAGCGCGGCGTGCAGATCGGCATCCAGTACCTGGCAAGCCAGGTGCAGATCAGCTACGAGCTGCCGATGGCCGAGGTGGTGCTGGACTTCTTCGACAAGCTCAAGTCGGTCTCGCGCGGCTATGCCTCGCTGGACTATTCGTTCCTGCGCTTCCAGGCCGGCCCGTTCGTGCGCCTGGACACGCTGATCAACGGCGACAAGGTCGACGCGCTGAGCCTGATCGTGCACCGCAGCCAGGCAGATCGCCGCGGCCGCGAGCTGTGCGAGAAGATGAAGGAACTGATCCCGCGGCAGATGTTCGACGTGGCCATCCAGGCCGCCGTCGGCGCGCAGATCATCGCCCGTTCGACGGTCAAGGCCATGCGCAAGAACGTGCTGGCCAAGTGCTATGGTGGCGACATCACGCGCAAGAAGAAGCTTCTGGAAAAGCAGAAGGAAGGCAAGAAGCGCATGAAGCAGGTCGGCCGCGTGGAGATCCCGCAGGAGGCCTTCCTGGCCGTGCTGCAGGTGGACAGCAAGTAAGAGGCAGGCCGGCCCTGGCGCCGGCTGCAGGCGGGGCGGGTCGCATGGCCCGCCCTAGTTTTGTGCAAGTACGCGCGATGCCCGCTGCATCACGCGATAAGGACAAGCGATGGTCTGGTTCGAAACAATCCTGGTCGTGCTCACCCTGCTGACCGGCTTCATCTGGCTGCTGGACAAGCTGTTCCTGGCCAAGCGCCGCGCCGCCAAGGCCGGCCTGCTGGACGAAGAGCCGGTGCTGGTGGACTACTCCAAGGCGTTCTTCCCGGTGCTGGCGATCGTGCTGATCCTGCGCAGCTTCGTGGCCGAGCCGTTCAAGATCCCGTCGGCCTCGATGATGCCCAACCTGCTGATCGGCGACTTCATCCTGGTCAACAAGTTCTCCTACGGCCTGCGCCTGCCGATCACCAACACCAAGTTCCTGCCGCTGGGCGAGCCCAAGCGCGGCGACGTGGTGGTGTTCAAGCCGCCGATGGATCCGGAGAACAACTGGGTCAAGCGCATCATCGGCCTGCCGGGCGACACCATCACCTTCTCCGGCAACACGCTGGCGATCAACGGCGTGCCGGTGCAGTACAAGCCGCTGGGCACCTACACCGGCCGCGGCCTGCCGCCGGGCAGCGACCGGGTGACCCTGCTGCAGGAAGACCTGCCGGGCAAGACCCACACCATCTACGAAGACCTGGGCCACTACGTCGGCGAGGGTACCTGGAAGGTGCCGCCGGGGCACTATTTCGTGATGGGCGACAATCGTGATAATAGCGAGGACAGCCGCCTGTGGCCTGACACGCACTTCCTGCCCGAGTCCAACCTGCGCGGCAAGGCGTTCGTGATCTGGCTCAACTGCGAGGGCTGGTTCTGCAAGAACGGGTTCGATCCCTCCCGCATCGGGACCCGGATCGAGTGACGCGGTTCCACAGGGGTGAGGGGAAGGACATGAAGCGCAACCAGAGCGGCATGACGCTGATCGGTTTTGTGATCACGCTGGCGGTGGTCGGATTCGCCGCCTATATCGGCATGAAGCTGTTTCCGATGTACCAGGAGTTCTATTCGGTCAAGGCCGCGGCCAAGGGCCTGTCCGAGCAGTCCGGCTCGGCCGACATGGATCCGGCGCGGCTGCAGGACCTGTTCTTCCGTCGCCTGGACATCAACTACTCCGAGAACGTCAAGCCGGAGAACGTGAAGTTCAAGCGCATCAACAACGGCTGGAACCTGCACGTGCAGTACGAAGTGCGCCGGCCGATGATCGGCAACCTGGACGTGGTCGGCAAGTTCGAGACCTCCCAGGACATCGTGCGGAGCGGTGGTGGCGAAGGTTGAGCCGACGGCCGGCGGTGCGGGCATCGGTCATGTCTTCACCGATCCGCAGCTGCTGGCCCAGGCGCTGACCCATCGCAGCGCCGGCGCGGTCCACAACGAACGGCTGGAATTCCTCGGCGACAGCATCGTCAACCTGCTGATCGCCGAAGCGCTGTTCCAGCGCTGGCCCAAGGCCGACGAGGGCGCGCTGACCCGCGCGCGCGCCGAGCTGGTGCGCGAAGGCTCGCTGGCGACCCTGGCGCGCGAACTCGATCTGGGCGCGCGCCTGACCCTGGGTCCGGGCGAGCTGAAGTCCGGCGGGCATCGCCGCGATTCGATCCTGGCCGATGCGCTGGAGGCGGTCGTGGCCGCGATCTACCTGGACGCCGGCTTCGAGGCCTGCCGCGCCTGCGTGCTGCCCTGGTTCGAATCGGCCCTGGCCGCTCTGCCGGTCGGCAAGCCGGAGAAAGACCCCAAGACCCGCCTGCAGGAATGGCTGCAGGGCCGGCAGAAGGCGCTGCCCAGCTACGAGCTGGTCTCCGAGAGCGGCGAGGAGCACGCGCGCCATTTCCAGGTGCGCTGCGTGCTGACCGACCCCGCGCTGTCGGCCGAAGGCGAGGGCGGCTCGCGCCGCGCCGCCGAACAGGCGGCCGCCGCCGCCGTGATCGCCCAGCTGCCGCGCAAATAGACCTGCTAGAGATTTCGGCCGCGCTTCATGTAGAGCGGAGCTCGCTCCGCTGGGGCGTTCCCCATGGCCTGCACGAAGAGCAGCCGAGCAAGCTCGGCTCTACAAGGGGAGGTCACGATCATTCGCACTCATCCCCGACACGCTCTAAGCTCCCTACCATGACGACTCCACAATCCCACCGTAGCGGCAGCGTTGCGGTCATCGGCCGTCCCAACGTCGGCAAGTCCACCCTGACCAACGCGCTGGTCGGCGCCAAGGTGTCGATCACCTCCAGCCGTCCGCAGACCACGCGCCACCGCCTGCTGGGCATCGCGACCTTTCCGGAAGGGCAGATCGTGCTGGTCGATACGCCCGGCCTGCACAAGCAGCAGGGCAAGTACTCGGCCTCGGCCATGAGCCGGGTCATGAACCGCGCCGCGCGCGGCGCGCTCGAAGGCGTCGATGCCGGCCTGCTGGTGATCGAGGCCGGGCGCTGGGACGAGACCGACACGCTGGCCTACAACGTGCTCAGCGACGCCAAGATCCCGTTGGTGCTGGTGATCAACAAGGTCGACCGGCTCAAGGACAAGTCCGAGCTGCTGCCGTTCCTGGCGCAGGTGAGCGAGGGCCGCAGCTTCGCCGCCGTGCACCCGATCTCGGCATTGAAGAAAAGCGGCCTGGACGCGCTGGTCCGCGACATCCTGGCGCAGCTGCCCGAAGCGCCGCCGATGTACGGCGAGGACGAGATCACCGACCGCAGCGAGCGCTTCCTGGCCGGCGAGCTGGTGCGCGAGCAGCTGATGCGCCAGCTCGGCGCCGAGCTGCCGTACGCCACCACGACCGAGATCGAGCACTTCACCGTGGACGGCAACATGCTGCGCATCGGCGCGGTGATCTGGGTCGAACGCGAGAGCCAGAAGGCCATCGTCATCGGCAAGGGCGGCGCGCGCCTGAAGGACATCGGCAGTAAGGCGCGCCAGCAGATGGAGCATCTGTTCGACCGCAAGGTCTTCCTGGAAACCTGGGTCCGCGTGCGCGAGGGCTGGTCGGACGACGAGACCGCGCTGAAGGCGTTCGGGTACGAATAGGGAAGTGGGCGAAGCGAAGTGAGCAGCGAGGAGCAGCCTGGGCGCACAACACACTGCGCGACCTCAGGCGCCTTGGGTGTCGCTGGCTTTTGCTCATCGCTAACGTCTCTGCGCGCACGTCTGCCTCCATGGAGCTGATCGCCGAGTCGGTCTTCGTCCTCCACACCCGGCCCTGGCGCGAGACCAGTCTGCTGGTCGAGGTGCTGAGCGCCGGCCATGGCCGGCTGGGCGTGGTCGCGCGCGGCGTGCAGGGGCCGAAGAAGCAGGTGCTGCGCGCGGCGCTGCAGCCGCTGCAGCACATACGGCTCGAAGCGCAGCTGCGCGGTGAACTGGGGCGGCTGACCGGCGCCGAGGCGCTGGACGCCGCGCCGCGCCTGCAGGGCGATGCGATGCTCGCCGCGTTCTACATCAATGAGCTGGTGCTGCGCCTGGCCCCGCGCCAGGACCCGCTGCCGGACCTGTATCTGGCGTATGCGCGGGTGCGCGCGCGCCTGGCCCACGACGAGCCGCTGGCGTGGTCGTTGCGCCGCTTCGAGCGCGACCTGCTCGAGGCGATCGGCTTCGGCCTGGTGCTCGATCACGATGGCGATGGCGTGCCGGTCGACCCGGCCGCGCGCTACCGCCTGGACCCCGAGCACGGCCCGCGCCGGCTGCTGAGCGAGCGCAGCGGCGAGCGCGCCTCGGCGCCCAGCGGCCGCGCGCTGTTGGCGCTGGCCTCCGACGCCCAGCCCGAGGCGGCCGACCTGGCCGACCTGCGCCGGGCGATGCGCCAGCTGCTGGCCCACCACCTGGGCGCCCGCGGCCTGAAGTCCTGGGACATGCTGGCCGCGCTGCCGCGCCCGTCGACACCATCGGCCACCAGCGAAGACGCCCCCTGAAACACTGGCGGGAGCGCCTGCCTCTTCCGATCAGATCGCCGCCTCCCTGTAGAGCGGAGCTTGCTCCGCTGGAGGCTTCCCGAGGAGCCGAACGAAGAGCAGCGGAGTCCCCAAGAGGGGATTGCCACAAGCTCCGCTCTACCGACAGGCGGTGGCTCAGGCGCGCGTCTGCTGCCAGGCGGCGTGGAATTCGGCCTGGGCGGCGCGGTCGGGCAGGCTGGCGTCCAGGGTCTTGGCGGCGGCATGCAGGCGGGCGGCGCCGACGAAGCCGCTGCTGGCGCGCAGGCGGTGCAGCTGCTGGTGGGCGCCGGGCAGGTCGTCGGCGGCCAGGGCGGCCTCGATGGCGGCGGCCTGGGCGTCGAGCTCCTGCAGGAACAGCCCGCGCAGCGTCTGCAGATGCTCGAGGTTCCCACCCAGCGCCGACAGCGCCGCCGCGTCGTCCCACACCGGCACCTCGTCGCTGCAGGTGCGGATGGCCGCGGTCTCAGGCGGGGTGCGCGCCTGCAGCGCATCGCGCGCGGCCTGGCGCAGCGAGGCCGCGCCGACCGGCTTGACCACTACCGCGGCAAAGCCGGAGGCGCACAGCGCGGCATGCAGGCTAGGTGAGGGGTCGGCGGTATGCGCCAGCGCCGGCAGCGCAGGCTGGCGCGCGCGCAGGCGGGCCAGCAGGGCATCGCCGCGGCCGTCGGGCAGGTTGGCATCGACCAGACACAGGTCGAAGCGGCCCTCGGTCGCGAGCGCCTCGGACTGGCTGCGGGCGACGGCCACGGTGGCCGGCAGCGTTTCGAGCGCGGCGCGCATGAACTCGCTGGTGGTGGGGTCGTCCTCGACCAGCAGGATGTGGGGCGTGGCGGCCATGCGGGCTCCTTTCGCGGCGGCGGGCCGCGCCGGGCGTCGGCCCCGGCGCTTCTGCGACAATACGCGATTCCCCGCACGCAGCTCATCGCCACGTGGCCCGTTCCCCGCGCATCGACAAGACCCCGTTCGACCTTGAGATCCACGACCTGAGCCACGACGGCCGCGGCGTGGCCCGCCGTCCCCCCACCGTGCCCGGCGAATCGGGCAAGGCCGTGTTCGTCACCGGCGCGCTGCCGGGCGAGCGGGTGCGGGTGGAGCAGACCGCGCGCAGCAAGCACTTCGACGAGGCGCGCACGCTGGAGGTGCTCGACGCCTCGCCCGACCGCGTGACGCCGCGCTGCCCGCACTTCGGCACCTGCGGCGGCTGCGTGCTGCAGCATCTGGAGGAGACCAAGCAGATCGCCTACAAGCAGCACACGCTGCTGGAGAACCTGACACGCATCGGCCACGTCACGCCGGCCAGCGTGCTGCCGGTGCTGCACGAAGGCAGCTGGGGCTACCGGCGCAAGGGCCGCTTCTCGGTGCGGCGCGTGGAGAAGAAGGACAAGACCCTGGTGGGTTTCCGCGAGCAGGATCCGCGCTTCGTCGCCGACCTGCGGCAATGCCACACGCTGATCCCGCAGATCGGTTTCCGCATCGAGGCGCTGGCGCAGTGCATCGACCGCCTGGCCGGGCGCGCGGACATCCCGCAGATCGAGTTCATCGCCGGCGATGCGGCCATCGCGCTGGTGGTGCGCCACCTGGCGCCGCTGGTGCAGGACGACCTGGACATCCTGACCGCCTTCGCCCAGGAGCAGGACTTCGCCATCTTCCTGCAGCCGGGCGGCAACCACACCGTGCATCCGCTGTGGCCGGCGCAGGTGCCGCTGTCCTTCCGGCTGGCGCCGTGGGACATCGAGCTGGCGTTTCGGCCGCTGGACTTCATCCAGGTCAACGGCAAGCTCAACGAGAAGATGATCGCGCATGCCTTCGCGCTGCTGGATCCGCAGCCGGGCGAGCGCGTGCTGGACCTGTTCTGCGGCCTGGGCAACTTCACCCTGCCGCTGGCGCGGCTGGTGGGCGAGGTGGTCGGCGTGGAAGGCGAGGCCGGGCTGGTGGCGCGCGCGCAGGAGAATGCGCAGCGCAACGGGCTGTCCAATGCGCAGTTCTTCGCCGCCGACCTGACCACCGACCAGCGCGATGCGCCCTGGATGCGCGCCGGCTTCGACAAGCTGCTGCTGGATCCGCCGCGCTCGGGCGCGATCGACGTGCTGCGGCAGCTGCCGCTGCAACAGTTCTCGCGCATCGTCTACGTCAGCTGCCATCCCGGCTCGCTGGCGCGCGATGCGGGCTATCTGGTCAACGAGTGCGGCTTCAGGCTGGTGTCGGCGGGGGCGATGGACATGTTTCCGCAGACCGCGCATGTGGAGTCGATCGCGTTGTTCGAGCGGTAGTGACACCGCTCCCTCCCTTTCGCGCAGCGAAGGGGAGCTCGAAATTGCGGCTAGCGATTGAGGGGGAGGCGCGGCCAAGCACGAGCAAGAGCGGAAGCAGCCCCACCCCAACCCTCCCCTTTGCGCTGCGCGCAAAAGGGAGGAGGCAAGAGCAGACGCGCCTCCTTGTCCCCCCACACACAGGCAACCCCATGGGCATCGAAATCGAACGTAAGTTCCTGCTGGCTAACGAGGAGTGGCGCGTGGCGGCGCATCGCGCCATTCCGATGGCGCAGGGCTATCTCAACGACCTGTCGGTGGTGGCCGGGGGTGCGCAGCTGGCCTCGGTGCGGGTGCGCGTGGAGGGCGAGGCGGCGGCGCTGAACATCAAGTCGCGCCAGCTGGGACATACGCGCCAGGAGTTCGAGTACCCGATCCCGGTCGCCGACGCCCAGGCCCTGCTGCAGCTGTGCGTGGGTGGGCGCGTGGAGAAGACCCGGCACCTGGTGCAGGTCGGCGCGCACCTGTGGGAGATCGACGAGTTCGCCGGCGACAACGCCGGGCTGGTGGTGGCCGAGATCGAGCTGGCCCACGCCGATGAGCCGTTCGAACGCCCGGCCTGGCTCGGCGCGGAAGTGACCGACCAGCCGCGCTACTACAACCTGGCGCTGGCCGACCGCCCCTACACGCAGTGGAGCGAGGCCGAGCGCGCGCCTCACAGCTCCGGCACGGCGGGCTGAACCGGGCCGCCTCCCGCGTCTGGCGCCCATGCCGCCCGCCGACTTGTGCTTCTGCGACAATCTTGACCCCCCCGCGCAAACGCGGCCCACGGAGTTTCGACCCAATGCTCGTGATCGGCCTGGCCGGCACCGAACTGGCCCCCAGGGAACGCGACTGGCTGCAGCACGATGCGGTGGCCGGGGTGATCCTGTTCGCGCGCAATTTCGCCTCGCGCGAACAGGTCACGGCGCTGAGCGCGTCGATCCGGGAAGCGGCGCCCCGTCCGGTGCTGGTGTGCGTGGACCAGGAAGGCGGGCGCGTGCAGCGCTTCCGCGACGGCTACGCCGCGCTGCCGCCGCTGGCCAGCTTCGGCGCGCAGTACGCGACCGATCCGGCCGGTGCGCTGGAAGCGGCGCGCGAGCACGCCTGGCTGATGGCGAGCCAGGTGCGCGCCAGCGGCGTGGACCTGAGCTTCGCCCCGGTGGTCGACCTCGGCCGTGGCAACCGTGCCATCGGCGACCGCGCCTTCGCCGCCGATCCGCAGGTGGTGGCCGCGCTCACCCGCGCCTACGTGGCCGGCATGCACGCGGCCGACATGGCCGCCACGCTCAAGCATTTCCCCGGCCACGGCACCGTGCTGGAGGACACCCACGTCGATGTCGCCACCGATCCGCGCCCGCTGGACGAACTGCAGGCGCAGGACCTGGTGCCCTTCGCCGCTGGCATCGACGCCGGGGCCGATGCGGTGATGATGGCGCACGTGGTCTACCCGGCGGTGGCGCCGGAGCCGGCCGGCTATTCGCCGCGCTGGGTGCGCCTGCTGCGCGAGGAGCTGGGCTTCCGCGGCGTGGTGTTCTCCGACGACATCTCCATGGCCGCCGCGCACGCCGCCGGCGGGGTCGCCCGGCGCGTGGCGCTGCACCTGGACGCTGGCTGCGACGTGGTGCTGGCCTGCCATCCCGAGGTCGTCGACGAGGCGCTGCGCGCCGTCGAAGGCCGCTCACTCAACACCGCCGCGCTGATCGGGCTGATCGGCCGCGGCCCGCGCGCGTGGGAAGGCCTGCTGGCCGACACGCGCCACGAATCCGCGCTCGCGCGCCTGTCATTGCCCAAGGGAACCGCCTGATGTCCAACACCGCTCCGACCATCCGCCAGGCCCTGGCCAACGCCGACCTGCTGGTGGATCGCCCGACCATCGATGCCGCCATCACCACGATGGCCGACGCCATCGCGCGCGACTACGCCGGCGAGGTGCCGGTGTTCCTGACCATCATGCACGGCGGCCTGCCCTTCGCCGGCCAGCTGTCGCTGGAGCTGGGCCTGCGCGGCCTGGACCTGCAGTACGACTACCTGCACGCCACCCGCTACCGCGGCGAGACCGAAGGCGGCGAGCTGGTGTGGAAGCACCGCCCGGCCACCGCGCTGTACGGCCGCCGCGTGCTGCTGGTCGACGACATCCTCGACGAGGGCCTGACCCTGCTGGCCGTGCGCCAGTGGTGCCTGGAGCAGGGCGCCACCGACGTGCGCATCGCCGCGCTTACCGTCAAGCGCCACGACCGCGCGGTGGCCGAGGTCTCGGCCGACTACGTCGGCGTGGAAGTGCCGGACCGCTACGTGTTCGGCTTCGGCATGGACGTGCACGAGCACCTGCGCAACCTGCCGGCCATCTACGCGATGAAGGAGGACGCGTGAGCCAGCACATCGACCTGGCCGTCATCGGCGGCACCGGCGTCTACAAGCTGGCCACGCTGGACGATGTCGAAACCCGCCACGTCGACACGCCCTACGGCGCGCCCTCGGGTCCGGTGCGGGTGGGCACGGTGCTGGGCCGGCGCGTGGCCTTCCTGGCGCGGCATGGCGAGGGTCATTCGCTGCCGCCGCACAAGGTCAACTACCGCGCCAACCTGGCCGCGCTCAAGCAGCTCGGCGCCACGCGCGTGCTGGCGCTCAACACGGTCGGCGGCATCACTGAAGCGTACGGCCCGCGCGTGCTGGCCTGCCCGGACCAGCTCATCGACTACACCTGGGGCCGCATCTCCACGCTGTGCGAGGAGGGCGGCGAGGTGCTGCACGTGGACTTCGGCGATCCCTATACGCCGATGCTGCGCCACAAGGTGCTGGCCGCGGCGCGGGTGACGGGGGTGAAGGTGGTCGACGGCGGCTGCTACGGCGCCACCCAGGGCCCGCGCCTGGAAACCAAGGCGGAAATCGCGCGCATGAAGCGCGACGGCTGCGACCTGGTCGGCATGACCGGCATGCCCGAGGCCGGCCTGGCGCGCGAGCTGGGCCTGGACTACGCCTGCCTGGCGATCGTGGCAAACTGGGCCGCCGGCTGCGGCACCGGCGAGGAGATCACCATGGCCGAGGTGCTGGCCAATGTGGAGGCGGCGTCCTCTGGGATGGCGGAGTTGGTGGGCGAACTGGCGCGCGGGTGATTGTCAAGCTCCCCGCGTCTTTGCATACTCGGAATTGCGCGGCTACCTGGCAGCGCAACACCACCGATCCAATCTGGGGATACAAAGAGCTATGCCGTACGGTACCGTCAAGTGGTTCAACGATGCGAAGGGCTTCGGATTCATCGCGCCGGAAGATGGCAGCGCCGATGTCTTCGCGCATCACACCGCGATCAACGCCAAAGGCTTCCGCACCCTGCAGGAAGGCCAGCGCGTGAGCTACGAGGTGACGCAGGGCCCCAAGGGCGCGCAGGCGTCCAACATCACCCCGGCCACCTGAAGAAGCCGATCTCGCACCGTTTTCTTGAACCCCGCTCCGGCGGGGTTTTTTATGGCCGTTCTCCTAAGTTTTGCTGAAATGAGTGCGTGGCCGGTAAGACCACTTCGCCAACCAGCCTCGACCCGGCCGGGCGTGGATCCCCGGCTCGGTCCGCCATCTAAGGCGGACCGAGCCGCGCTTTGCCCCCTCCCTTTCGCCGAAGGCGAAGGGGAGCTCGAAGTCGCGAACTAGCGACTGAGGGGGTGGGGTGCTTTTGCTCTTCGCTTCGGTGGCTTGCCCGGTAAAGCCCCGACCCCTCCCCATCCCTCACCTTCGCCTATGGCGAAAGGGAGGGGGCCTCAAGTTGATCATTTCTCGCCATTGATCGCGTTGCGCGCGCGGGATGGGTTCGAACGACCGCTTGAACCGAAGTCCTGCGATCCGAAGCGCGCGGCAGCGGGCCGGCGGGCGGTGGCCGCGCCTAGCGAGGCAGGATGCCAAGCGCCCGAATCAGGGCAGGATGCCCTGATTGAGGGACAAGCGGACACCGCCCGCCGGACCGCTGCCCCCTCCGAAGCCAGCACGCTCAGACCTCGCGGCCCCGAATCACAAGACGATCCTTCTCACCGGCCCCAGTCCCGGCCGTCGCCAGCCGCAATGGATCGTTGCGCGGCGTGGCGGTACTGTCGGCGGCGCGGCGTCGCCATCATCTGGCCAGACGCAAGCCTTCTGGAGTAACGCCATGAACGACACCGCCCATGCGGCCCGCATCGTCCGTACCGTGCGCGGCATGCCCGCCTCCGACGGCGCCGGGGTCAAGCTGACCCGCGTGATCGGCACGCCCGAACTGCCGGATCTGGATCCGTTCCTGATGCTGGATGAATTCGGCACCGACAAGGCCGAGGACTACCTGGCCGGCTTCCCCGAGCACCCGCACCGCGGCTTCGAGACGGTGACCTACATGCTCGACGGGCGCATGCGCCACCGCGACAACCATGGCAACGAAGGCCTGCTCACCCCGGGCAGCGTGCAGTGGATGACCGCCGGGCGCGGCCTGGTGCATTCGGAGATGCCCGAGCAGGAATCCGGCCGCATGCGCGGCTTCCAGCTGTGGGTCAACCTGCCGGCCAAGGACAAGATGACCGCGCCCAAGTACCAGGAATTCGCCCCCGAGCGCATCCCGGTGGCCACGCCGGCCGCGGGCGTGGAGGTCAAGGTGATCGCCGGTGCGGTCGGCGAGGCGACCGGCCCGATCGTGCAGCCGGCGACCGATCCGCTGTACCTGGACATCGTGCTGGCGCCCGGCGCGCGCTGGACCTACACCCTGCCCGCAGGCCACAACGCCTTCGCCTATGCCTACGAAGGCGAGATCACGGTGGGCGAGGGCGAGGGCGCGCGCGAACTGCCCAGCCGCACGCTGGCGGTGCTCGGTGGCGGAGAGTCGCTGGTCCTGCAGGCTGGTGCGCAGGGCGCAAGCGTGATCCTGGTGGCCGGCCGGCCGCTGCGCGAGCCGGTGGTGCGCCACGGCCCGTTCGTCATGAACACCCGCCAGGAGCTGATGCAGGCCTTCGTCGATTTCCAGGAAGGCCGCTTCTAGCGCGAACTGGTCGGAAAGCCGCCTGCGCTGCCGCCGCAAAACGAAAAGGCCGCCCTCGAGGCGGCCTTTTCGTCGTCGGGGCGATGGCTCAGCGGCGGGTGTTGGCGTCGGCCATCGAGGCCGGGTCGAAGCGCAGGCTGCCCACGGTGGCCATCGCCGCCTGCAGCGCGGCCTCGCTGGGGGCATCGATCCAGACCTGCGCCCAGCGCTCATCGCCCAGCTCGATCACGGCCATGCGGCTGCGCGCGTCGGGGCGATTGGCGATCCGGGTGTGGTACCAGCGCGCCTTGCGGCCGTCGATCTCGGTCTTCTCCTCGCGCGCGCCGGCCGGCTTGTCCGGCTCCTTGGCGGCCAGCATCACGCCGAAGGCCTGCTGGCCGGCGGCGTCGAGGGCCTTGCAGATCACCAGCGCGGCGGTGCCGCTGCGTTCCCAGTGCAGCCCGGTGCCGGCCGGCAACTGCGGGCAACCGGCCGTGGACTGGGCGGACGCGCCGGCGGCGGCCAGCGACAGCAGCAGGCCGGCGGCGGAGGCAAGGCAGGCTTTCATCGAACGATCCCCAATGCGCAAGGCGCATCGCGCCAGGGGCGATGCGCGGTGGATGGAAGACGAACGCCTCGCCCGGGCCGTGCTGCGCACCCTTGGAGCTCCCCTGCGCGCCCGCACGCTGGTGCGGGCCGCCCGGTCGACGCGTCGTGCGGGCGATGCCGGGCGCGCCGGCATCGCACTGCAACATAAGCCAAACCCGGCCCCGCGTGTTGGTCCGGCGGAAGGCTTCGGCGCTGCCGAACGTGCGCCGCGTCAACGTTCCGGCAGGGGGATGAACTCCGGATCGCCGGCGATGCGGCCGAAGCGGCCCTCCAGCCAGTCCTGCTTGGCCTGCTCGATGCGCTCCTTGGAGCTGGACACGAAGTTCCACCACAGATGGCGCGGGCCATCGAGCGGCTCGCCGCCCACCAGCATGGCCTTCAGCGGCGTCTTGGCGCGCAGCACCGGGCGGGTGCCGCGCTCGAGCACGATCAGGTGGCGCGTCGGCACATCGCTTCCGTCCAGCTGGGCCTGACCGTCCAGGATGTAGAGCGCGCGTTCGACCGCACTGTCGTCGATGGCCAGCTCGGCCTCCGGCGCCAGATCCAGGGCGACGTTGAAGGTGTCCGAGTACACGCGCACCGGCGATTCGCGGCCCCAGGCGCGACCGGCGATCACGCGCAGGCGCGCGCCATGCTGGTCCCAGTGCGGCAGGGTGGCGGCGGCATGGTGGTAGAACTCCGGCGCGACTTCCTCATCGGACTTCGGCAGCGCCACCCAGGTCTGCATGCCGTGCAGCGGCGCGTGGTCCACGCGCTCGGCCTGCGGGCTGCGCTCGGAATGGGCGATGCCGCGGCCGGCGGTCATCCAGTTCACGTCCCCGGGCCGGATGACCGTGTCCGAGCCGAGCGTGTCGCGGTGGCCGATGGCGCCTTCCCATAGGAAGGTGACCGTGGCCAGGCCGATATGCGGATGCGGGCGCACGTCGATGCCGTGCCCGGCGTCGAACTCGGCCGGCCCCATGTGATCGACGAACACGAACGGCCCCACGCTGCGCGCCTGCAGGGTGGGCACGGCGCGGCGGACCTGGAAACCGCCCAGGTCGTGCACGCGCGGTTCGATGACGGTGGCGGTCATTGGCGTCTGCTCCGGTTCGAAAGGCCGGCAGGATCGCATGCCGGCCGGGAGCTCGGCCTGACGATCGCGCACAACGGATTGTTGCAGGTCGGGTAGCAAGTCCGTCACGCGGCGGACGGCATCCGGCCGCCTGGCCCATCGCTAAGATGCACGGGAGAAAGCCGGGCGCATGGGCTCGCCTGTCGCGCGGAACGAGTGATGAAGCAGCGGAACTTTGATCTTTGCGCGGTCCTGGCGGTCTTCGTCGCCTATACGGTCACGCTCCGGTTCGCGCTCGGCCTGGATCTGGCCGGATCCCTGCTGGGAGGCCTGGCCAACACCCTGCCGGTGGTCATCTTCGGCCTGGCCGTCAGGCGCATCGTCGTCCGATACCTGATCGGCAAACCCGCCACGGTCCAGCTGCTGGCCCATGCCGCGCTGTGCGCGATGTTCATGCTGCTCTCCTACTGGCTACTGATCGTGCTGCTCGGCTTTTTCTTCGGCGCCGCGCCCGATGGTTTCGTGGTGCGGCCTTTCAAGGGCGGCGGGGCGGCCTGGCAGTCGCTTCAGAACTTCACGACCTACGCGCTGATCGCCGCGGCTTCCTATCTTTCCATGCAGATGCGGGTGGCGGCTCCAGCCGGTGCTGGCCAGGCCGCAGGGGCACCGGCCGGCGACCTCGCGGTCCAGGCGGCCGAGACGGCGCAAGAGTTCGATAGCGCGCCTGCCCTGGACCCTGTGCCGGAACCGGCGCCCTCCCTCACGCCGCCGGAACCCGAAGCCCGGGTGGACGCGGCGCTGTCCCGCTACTTCGTCAGGATCGGCGACGAGCTTCGCCCGCTCGACATCGGATCGGTCGTCTGCATCGGCGGCGCAGGCGACTACGCGGAGGTGACGACCCTGACCGGCAAGCATCTGGTTCGGGTCACCCTGGCCGAGTTCGCCGGTTCCCTGGACCCGGCCAAGTACGTCCGCGTCCATCGCTCCTGGATCGTCAACACCGACCGCATCGCCCGGCTGGAATCGGCGGGCGGGGGGCGGTTGCTGCTGCATCTGGAGACGGGTCAGACCATCTCGACCAGCCGGGAAGGCGCGAGCCTGCTGCGGAGCCGGGTGCTCTGACCGCGGCGAGGTCCCGTTCGCCGTCCGGAAGTGTCCACTCGCCGAATTTCTGACACGACGTCCCGCGGGTTCAGGACGATCGCCGCCCACAACACGATCGGGTGAGCGGGAGGCGTCGCCCCCGGCCCGGTCCGAAAGGAGCGGTCCCGCATGATCCTGTCCCGTTTGCGTTGGGTGGCCTTCGCAGGCTTGTTGGCGTGTTGCATCGGCTGGACGGCACCGCCCGGGCAGGCCGCGGCGGACGCGGCGGCGGCGCTGATCCCTCGTTACGAAGGCGCCAGTCAACCCGACGATCTGGTGACGCTTTACCGGCTGCAGTTGTCCGCTGGGCGCTACGGCGCGGCAGAGGCGACGCTGGAGAAGCTGAGCGACCTGTACCGGTCGGTCGAGCCGCGGCGCGTGCCGGCCTTGGTGCCCTGGCAGCTCTATGCCAGGGCCAAAGGCCACGAAGCCAAGGGTCAGGCGCCCGGCGAGGCGTTGGCGCAGGCGTTCAACGAGCTCGTCGCTAGTTTGCCGGACGACCGCATCGCGCGGATTCTTCCTGCGTTCCAGGTCGACCTCGACGCGCTCCAGGCGGAAGAGGCCAAACAGGCGCGCGCCTGCCCGGATCCGGCGACAGCGAGGTGCGCCGCCCCGGAGGCCCTGATCGCGGCGCGCGCAGCCACGGCGGCCTGGCGCTTTCTCTTGCCTGCGTCGGAGACCTTGCTGAAGGCCGATCTGGAGCGGCGCTTCTCGATGCAGCGGGTCCTGATTCCGACTCCCGATGGCGCCCGGATCGACGCGCTGCTGGTGCGCCAGCGTCACCTGGAGGGTGCGCGGTTGACCGCACTGCTGAACTTCACGATCTACGCGCGGGACGACTGGGCGCTGGACGATGCGGTGCAGATGGCCGGACGCGGCTATATGGGGGTGGTCGCCTTCACGCGGGGCAAGGGGCGGGGCAGCAGTCCGGGCCAGGTGGTGCCCTATGTCCACGATGGCCGCGATGCGGACACGGTCATCGATTGGCTTTCCAGGCAGGCCTGGAGCGATGGCCGGGTGGGCATGTTCAGCGGCAGCTATAACGGATTCACGCAGTGGGCCGCGGCCAAGCATCGTCCACCGGCGTTGAAGGCGCTGGCGACCCATGCGACCAATGCGCCCGGTATCGATACGCCGATGCAGGGCGGCGTCTTCCAGAGCTTCATCTATCCATGGCCGCTCTACACCGCCACGGGCAAGTGGCTGGACGACCAGACCTACGGAGACCGGGACCGCTGGGAGCGGCTGCAGCGGCAGTGGTATCGGAGCGGGGCGCCGTATCGCGACCTGGACAGGATCGAGGGCACGCCCAACCCTGTCTTCGATGCCTGGCTGGACCATCCCGACTACGATCGGTACTGGCAGCAGCTCATCCCCTACGGCCGTGAGTTCGCCGCGATCGACATCCCGGTGCTGGTGCAGACCGGGTATTACGACGGGGGCATGGTCGGTGCCCTCTACTACCTGGAGCAGCATTGCCGGTACAGGCCCGACGCCGATCATCGCCTGCTCGTCGGTCCCTACCACCACATCGCGATGCAGACCGGCGTGCTCGCCAGCGTCAACGGGGAGCAGGTCGACCAGGCGGCCCTGATCGATCTGCAGGAGGTGCGGCTGGACTGGTTCGATCATGTCTTCCGCGGCGCGCCGCTGCCGGACGTCCTGCGCGATCGGATCAATTTCCAGGTCATGGGTGCGAACACCTGGCGACACGTCGCGACCCTGGGAGCGATGGCGACCGAACGTCGACGTCTCTACCTGTCCGGGACGCGGGATGCGGACGGTCTGCTGTTCAGCGCCTTGCCGGTCGGACAAGCCGCGCCGACGCTGTCCGTCGACTTCAAGGATCGTCGCGATGCGGATCTGAGCCTTCCGCGCGGAGTGCCCGATACGCGAAATGCGCTGGTCTTCCGGACCGAAAGATTGCGAGAGCCTCTGGAAATCGACGGCCTGTTCCAGGCAAGACTGCAGTTGGTGACCAACAAGGAAGACTTCGACCTGCAGGTCGACTTCTACGAACAGACGCCCGAGGGTCGCTACCTGGATCTGGCGTCCTATCTGGGTCGAGCCAGCTATATGCAGGACCGAACGCGCAGACACCTGCTGCGGCCGGGGCGCACGCAGGTGCTGTCCTTCCAGAGCCAGACGCTGACCGCGCGCCTGCTGGCGCCCGGAAGCCGCATCGTGGCGGTGGTGGGCGTGCCCAAGCGCCCCTATGTCCAGATCAACTACGGCACCGGCGGCGCGGTGAGCGATGAATCCATCGCCGACGCGGGCCGCCCGCTGCGGATACGGCTGATGCCGCAGAGCTATTTCGAGCTCGGCGTGCGCGAGAAGCCTGCGGATCTCGCGCCCGGCTCGGCCACAGGGCCTGCATCTGTCGCTTCCGATGGGATGCGCGATTGACGATAGCCTGCGCTGGATCGCTGCGACCGCCGTGCGAGGTCCTCGATCCGCGTTGCCCTTTTCGCTGCGCGAAAAGGGGGAGGGCGTGGCTTGCGGCTTGTCTCCCGAGGCGCTGCGCGCTTTGGCCCCTCCCTTTGGCCGCAGGCCAAGGGGAGGGATGGGGAGGGGTGCTCTTCGCAGGGAAGGCAACAGCAAAAGCACCCCCTCCCAGCCTCCCCCTTCGCTGCGCGAAAGGGGAGGGGCTAGCGCTGCGGCTAGGCCAGCGGCAGCTGCGGTGTGTCGCCGGGCATGGGGCCGCGACGCGAGGCGAGGCGGTCGGCCAGGCGCGTGGGTTCGGGCAGGCGGTAGCCGCGCAGCAGGGCGCGGGTCCAGGTGAGCGCGCCGTCCATCGTCATGCCGAAGCCGGGCGAGATGATCAGCGGATTGCAGCGCAGCTTGCTGCGCAGGGCCCAGCCGATCTGTTCGCCGCGATGGATCAGTGGCGTGTGCTCGCCGGGCTGCGGGCCGGGTGCCTCGAAGCGCCCGCACAGCACCTGCTTGGCCACGCCGAGCGTGGGCAGGCTAGTGACCACGCCGAAATGCGCGGCGATGCCCAGCCGGCGAGGATGGGCGATGCCCTGGCCATCGACCACGACCAGGTCTGGTACCTGCGGCAGGAACTCCAGCGCCTGCACCAGCGCGGGCAGCTCGCGGAAGCTCAGCAGGCCGGGGACGTAAGGCATCGAGGTCGGCACGCGCTGAACCGTGCTGGCGATCAGCTGCAGGCTCGTGCCCTCCAGCAGCACGGCGGCCGCGCGCGTGGTGTGGCCTTCGTCCTCGAAGCCGACGTCGAAGCCGGCGATGGTGCGCGGCGCCGCGGGCACGCGGTCCTCCAGCACCACGCGCGCCGCCAGCCGCTCCTGCAGGGCGCGCGCGCCGGCGATGCTGCCGTCCCAGCCGGCGAAGACATGACGCGTCATGGGGCCGGTCCGCCGTAGCGCATGTCCTGCACCTGGGCCGCGGCGCGCGCGGAGAGGTGGATGCGCAGCAGTCGATCGGTCTCGCCGTCGCGCAGCGGGCGCACGGTGCACCCGCACAGCGCATCGGCCAGCGGCGCCAGCGTGCTGGGCTGGCCCACCACCAGCACCGTGTCGTGCGGATGCGCCGCCCGCCACTGGCGTGCGCTGTCGTCGGCCGGTCCGCGCGAGAAGTAGCGCAGGCGCTGCGCCCGTGGATGCTGTGCGGCCACCGGCGCGGCGGTCTGCTGGGTGCGCTGGAACTCGTCGGTGAAGATCGCCGCCAGCGGCGCGTCGGCCAGCGCCTGCGCCAGCCGCTGGGCGCGGGCCAGCCCTGCGGGCGACAGGGGCGGGTCTTGGTCGTTGCCCGCCACGGTGTCGGCGTTGGGCACCAGCAGAAAGGTCGCGCCAGACGCGCTGGAAGCCGTCGGACGCATCGAAGGCGTCGTGCTGCAGCCGACGAGCAGCAGCATCATGCAGCCGGCGAGCGCATGGCGAAGCCTGAGCGTGGGAGCGTGGCGCACCGGCGGCGGATCAGGACTGCTGCGGGCGCGATTCGAGGTGGCGCTTGACCTGGTCGGTGGAAGTGCCGGCTTCCTGCACGGCGGCGCGCAGGTCCTGCTCGTTGACGTTGAAGTGCCGGGTCCAGTAAGCCAGCTCCCATTCCTCGGTCAGCTCGACCTTGGCGATGTCCTTCGGGATCCGGGGATTGTCGGCGGAACTCATGGCGATCTCGCGAGGGAAGACAGACGACCAGCCTGGGAACGTGCACCGTAAAGGCGTGTGAGCCGCGCCGGCTTCATCTGCACACGGCCGCACGCGGCCTCACTCAATGAACTGCAGCCGCGCCAGCTCGGCATACAGCCCGTCCTGGGCCATCAGCGACTCGTGCGTGCCCTGGGCGATGATGCGGCCGCGGTCCATCACCACGATGCGGTCGGCCTTGAGCACGGTCGCCAGGCGATGGGCGATGACCAGCGTGGTGCGCCCGGCCATCAGCCGCTCCAGGGCGCTCTGCACGGCGCGCTCGCTCTGCGCGTCCAGCGCGCTGGTAGCCTCGTCCAGCAGCAGGATCGGCGCGTCTTTCAGCAGCGCGCGGGCGATGGCGATGCGCTGCTGCTGGCCGCCGGACAGGCGCGCGCCGCGTTCGCCCAGCTGGCTGTCGTAGCCCTCGGGCAGTTCGCGCAGGAAGCCGTCGGCCTCGGCCGCCACCGCGGCGGCGTGCAGCTGCTTGTCTGTGGCCTCGAGCCGGCCGTAGCGGATGTTCTCGGCGGCGCTGGCGGCGAAGATCGTCGGCGCCTGCGGCACCAGCGCGATCTGCTCGCGCAGCGCGGCGGTGTCCAGCTGGCGCAAGTCCAGCCCGTCGATGCGGATCGCGCCGGCGTCCACGTCGTGGAAGCGCAGCAGCATCGACAGCACCGTGCTCTTGCCCGCACCGGACGGGCCGACCAGGGCCACCGTCTCGCCCGGGGCGATGTCCAGGGTGAAGTCGTCCAGCGCCGGCGCATCCGGCCGGGTGCGATAGCGGAACGAGACGTGGTCGAACTGCACCTGCCCACGCAGCGGGCGCGGCAGCGGCAGCGGCTGGGCCGGCGGGCGCACGCGCGCCGATTCGTCCAGCAGTTCGCCGATGCGGCCCATGCCGCCGGCCGCGCGCTGCAGCTCGTTCCACACCTCGGCCAGCGAACCGACCGAGCCGCCGCCGATCAGCGCATACAGCACGAACTGCGCCAGCGTGCCGGCGCTCATGCGCCCGGCGATCACGTCGTGCGCGCCGGACCACAGCACCAGCGTGATCGCGCCGAACACCAGCGTGATCGCCCCGGCGGTCACCAGCGACTGGGCGCGGATGCGCTTGCGCGCGGTCTGCACCGAGACCTGCACCGCCGCCTCGAAGCGCGCCTGCTCGTAGGGCTCGCGCGCATGCGCCTGCACCGTGCGCACCGCCCCCAGCGACTCGCTGGCCAGGGTGTTGGCGTCGGCCACGCGGTCCTGGCTGGCGCGCGCGATGCGGCCCAGCCTGCGCGCGCCCAGCACGATGGGCACCACCGCCGCCGGGATGCCGACCAGCGCGAACGCGGCCAGGTGCGGGCTGGCGATGAACATCATCACCACCGAGCCGATCACCGTGACCGAGCTGCGCACCGCCACCGACATCGCGCTGCCGACCACGCTGCGCAGCAGTTCCGAGTCGGCCGACAGGCGCGAGACCAGCTCGCCGCTGCGGGTGCGGTCGTGGAACTGCGCGTCCAGGCCCAGCAGGTGCGCATAGAGCTGGCGGCGCAGGTCGGCCACCACGCGTTCGCCGAGCAGCGAGACGAAGTAGAAGCGCGCGGCGCTGGCCAGCGCCAGCACCACCGCCACGCCGAACAGGCCCAGGAAGGCGCGGTCGATGTTCGCCCCGCTGGAAAAGCCCTGGTCGATCATCTGCTTGAAGGCGTACGGCAGGCTCAGGGTCGCCGCCGAAGCCACCGCCAGTGCCAACAGCCAACTCACGAACAGCCCCATGTGGGCGCGCACGAACGGCCACAGCGCGCGCAGGCTGCCCAGCCGGGCCTTGGGGCGCGCGTCGGGCGCGCCGGTGGCGGGAAGCGTCTGGGCTTGGGAATTCATCGGTGCGGACAACCAGTCGAGAGGGGAGGCGCCGGCGGCGATCCGGCCAACGCGTGCCGGCGGTCGGCGCAGGCGTGGAGGCGTCAGGCCGCGGCGGCCGGGCCGGCGCGCATCCTGCCATGGGTGGCGGTGGGCGGCGGGGTTTTCAATGCGCCGGCGCGGCGTCGCGGCACTGCACGCGCCCGCGGGTGGCCTCGCGCAGGGCGTGTTCCAGCGCCTGGCGCCGCTCGGCCGGCAGTTGCACCTGCAGCACCGCGCCGTCGCTGTCGAAGCGCTCGGCGTCCTTCTGCGCGGCGAACGCCGCCAGCGCCGCGTGCACATGGCCCAGGTCGTCGAAGCCGCAGCCGATCTCCAGCCCGGCCATGGCCACCAGCGGCACGCGCGGCGCCTGCCGCAGCGCGCTGGCGGTGCTGCCGCCGTAGGCGCGCACCAGCCCGCCCACGCCCAGCTTGATCCCGCCGAACCAGCGCGTCACCACCACCGCGATCCGGTCGAAGCCGGCGCCGTCGATCGCCGCCAGGATGGGCCGGCCGGCGCTGCCGCCGGGTTCGCCATCGTCGCTGGAGCGGAACGCCGCGCCGACGCGCCAGGCCCAGCAGTTGTGGGTGGCGTCGGCGTCGCTGACCGCGGCGATGAAGGCCATGGCCGCCTCGGCCGAGTCCACCGGCCCGGCCTGGACCAGGAACCGGCTGTGCTTGACCAGCTGTTCGTGCCGCAGCGGCGCGGCCAGGGTGTCGCTCATGGCAGCAGCGCGCGCAGATCCTCGGGGATCGGCTGCTCGGGATGGGCCTGGACGAAGGCGGCCAGGCTGGCGCGCGCCAGCGCGCCTTCGCCCTCGAAGCGATGCAGGCGGATGCGCTGCAGCCATTGCGCGGGCGGCAGGGCGCGGTCCTCGGCCAGAGCGCGTTCCAGCGCGAGCGGCGTCTGATCGCCGGGCATGTCGATGGTGCGCGGCGCCGGAATGTCCCCGGCGCCCTGAGCCTGGGTCGCGCCCAGCGCTTCCCCGGTCGGCGGCGCGGCGCCTCTGGCCTGGGACCTGCGGTCTTCCTGTACGGCGGCAGTTTCGGCCTGGCGCTCGACCTTGCGCGACAGCGCCTGCATGGCGGCGGGCGCCGGAGGCGGGGGTGGGGGCGGCGGTGCCACGGCATTCGGCGCAGGCGCCGGCGGTGCTGGTGGGGCGGGCGGCGTGTAGAGATCGGCGGCAGGTGTCGGCGCTGGCGGCTGTGCAGTTGCAGAGGCCGGCGGGGGTGCGGGCGCGGCCGAGTACGCCTCTGTCTGGGTGCCATCCGCCGACGGCGCAGGTGCGGCCTGCCCAGCCGCAGCCGGGGGCAGGGGCCTCGCCTGCTCGGCCGGCGCCACGAACGGCGCCTCTGGCGGGGGCGGCACGGCGGCGGGCAGCGGCGGCGGCGCTGCTTCGCGCGTGGCACGGCGCCGGGCGGCGTCTGGTTCGGTTTGGGCCGGAGTCTGAGCCGATGCCGGAGCCGGAGCAGATGCGGGAGCCGACGCGGGATCAAGGGCCTGGACCCGATCCGCAGCCGCCGCGGGCTCGGGCGGCGAGGCGGGCCTCGAGGGCGCGGCCGGCGCCTCTTCGTAGACGACCTGCGTGGTGCGCTGCGGGCGCAGCTGCCAGGCCAGGGTCACGGCCAGCAGCAGCGAGGCGGCCACTCCCAGGCCCAGCGACCAGCGTCGGCGCGGGCGGCGCACACGCGACGCGCCGATGGCGACCGGGGGTGCGGGCGAGCGGGATGGGCCCGCGTCGTGCATGGATGCGGGTTCTTCCACGGCGGCGCGGGCCGCGGCCAGGATGCGCGCGTCCAGCGCCGGGCCGGGCTCGGCGCGCGCATTGCCGGCGGCCAGGCGCTCGGCCAGGGCACGTTCTTCCGGCGTCAGCGGCTCGCGGCTCATCGGCCCAGCCCCGCGCGCAGCTTGTCCATGGCATAGCGCAGGCGCGACTTGACCGTCTCGCGGCCCACGCCGGTGATCTGGCCGATCTCCTCCAGGGTCAGTTCCTGTTCCAGTCGCAACAGCAGCACCTCGCGTTGTTCGTCCGGCAGCGCATCCAGCGCGCGCTGCAGCTCGCGGCGCGATTCGAAGTCGCTGAGCTGGCGCTCCGGGGTCTGCGGATCCTCGACCCGCTCGGTGCGCGCGTCGGCGTCCTCCGGCGCCGGCGGACGATGCCTGAGCGCGCGCCAGTGGTCATTGAGCCGATTGTGGGCGATCCGGTACAGCCAGGTCGCGAAGCGCGCCTCTGGCTGCCAGCTGGCGCGCGCGCCGATCACCCGCTGCCACACGTCCTGGAACAGCTCGTCGGCGGTCGCGCCATCGCGCAGCTGGCGCAGCAGGAAGCGGTACAGCGGCCCGCGATGGCGCGCGTAGAGCAGCTCGAAGGCGCGCACGTCGCCGGCGGCGTAGGCCAGCATCAGGGCGTCGTCGGCGGGCTCGGCGGCATCGTTCACCGCCGCTAGCCTACGGGGTGAGGCCTGCGTCTCAAAGTCGGCGGGCCGCCACGGGCCGCGGCCTCGCGTGCGGGGCGGGCGTCCGTATACTCGCGCGTTCGGTCGGGCCGCAGGCATGGAAGGAGCAACGTTCATGTGCCCGGTGCGGGGTCGCGCCACCGTCACACGGCCAGCTGGAAGCTGGCACGAAGTGTGCATCTGCTCTGTGTAATCGCAGTGACTGGGGGGGAATCGATGTCGGGCCAGACCGCCACTGCCGTGCAGCAGGCCGGGATCAGCGCCGTGGCGGCGGACGCCGTGGCGCAGGTCCTGTGCGGCCTGCTGCCCGACGGCTCGCAGGTCGTGGCCTGCTGGCGGGACTGGGCGATCGGCGCCGGTGGCGCGGCCAGCGAAGGCGCCGGCCCGGCACTGCGCCGGCGCGCCGAGCAGGCGCTGTGGGACAACCCCCAGCACGTGGTCCGCAACGAGGACGAACTGCTGCTGGCCTGGTCCAACGTGGAAGGCAATGCGCGCATGTCCCTGGCCGCCAGCCTGGCCGCGCCGCTGACGCCGGCGCAGGTCACTGCGTGGAAGGCGGCCGCCCAGGCGCTGATTGGTGCCGTGCTCGAGGCCGAGCGCGCCGCCGCCCGCGTGGTCACCCTGGAGAAGTCCAAGCGCCTGCAGCAGGCGCTGTACGAGATCGCCGACCTGGCCAGCGCCGATCTGGAAATGAGCGAGATGCTGGCCCGCATCCACGCCGTGGTCGGCACGCTGATGTACGCGGAGAACTGCTACATCGTGCTCTACGACGAGGTGCGCCGCACGATGCGCTTCCTCTACTTCGCCGATCTGATCGACCCCTACGTGGCCGACCCGGAGCGCGAGTTCGGCGAGGAGGAGATGCGCAACAGCATGACCCTCGCCCTGCTGCACCACGGCAAGCCGATGCGCGGGCCGTCGGCGGCGGTGAGCCAGCGTCTGGGAGTGACGCTGGACGCCAGCCATGGCCCGGAAAGCGTGGACTGGCTGGGCGTGCCGATGCGGCGCGACGACCGCGTCTGCGGCGCGATCGTGGTGCAGAGCTACGACACCCCGGCCAGCTACACCGACGAGGACCGCGCGCTGCTGAGCTACGTGGCCCAGCACATCCTCACCGCGCTGGACCGGCGCCACGCGCACGAGGAGCTGGAGGCGCGCATCGAGGCGCGCACCCGCGAACTGCAGCTGACCAACCGCGAGCTGCAGGCCGAGATCCAGGAGCGCCGCCGCGCCGAGAAGCTGCAGACCGCGCTGTTCCGCATCACCGAGCTGGCCAACACCTCGGCCTCGCTTGAGGAGTTCTACGCCGCCGTGCACGGCGTGGTGGACGAGCTGATCGTGGCGCGCAACTTCTACATCGCGCTGCTGGACGACGATGGCCAGACGCTGCATTTCCCGTATTCGGTCGATCAGCAGGATCCGGCGCGCCGGTCGCGGCGCGCCATCCGCGGCCTGACCGAGTACGTCATCCGCACCAGCCGGCCGCTGCTGGCCGAGGCCGAGGACGTGGCCGAACTGGTGGCCAGCGGGCAGGTGATCCAGCACGGCCCGCCCTCCTACAGCTGGCTGGGCGTGCCGCTGGACCAGGGCGGGGAGACCCGCGGCTGCGTGGTGGTGCAGAGCTACTCGAGCGAGGTGCACTACACCTTGCACGACCAGAACCTGCTGTCCTTCGTCGCCCACCATTTCGGCGCCGGCCTGGCCCGGCAGCGCGCGCGCGAATCGCTGCGCGCCGCGCACCTGGAGCTGGAGGCGCGCGTGGAGGCGCGCACCTTCGAACTGGCCGAGGCCAACGCCAAGCTGATGGCGCAGATCGGCGAGCGCCTGCGCGCCGAGCAGCGCCTGACCTACCAGGCCACGCACGATGCGCTGACCGGGCTGCCCAACCGCGCCTTCCTGCTCGAGAGCCTGACCGCCGCCATCGCCCGCGCCCAGGCCAATCCGGGGCATCACTTCGCGGTGCTGTTCATGGACCTGGACCGCTTCAAGCTGGTCAACGACTCCATCGGTCATGCCGCCGGCGACGAACTGCTGATCGAGGTGGCGCGGCGCATCACCTCGCAGGTGCGCGAGGGCGACCTGGTCGCGCGCCTGGGCGGCGACGAGTTCGCCATGGTGATCGCCTGCCGGCGCGGCGCGTACGAGGCGGTGGAGTTCGCCTCGCGCCTGCTCGAAGCGCTCAACCGGCCGATGTGGGTGGCCGGGCGCGAGCTGTTCCCGGCCGCCAGCATCGGCATCGCCGCCTGGCATCCGCGCTACCAGCGCGGCGAGGACCTGCTGCGCGACGCCGACGCGGCGATGTACCGGGCCAAGGCCGAAGGGCGCGAGCGCAGCGCGGTGTTCGACGAGCACATGCGCGAGGCGGCGATGCAGAGCCTGGACCTGGAGGCCGACCTGCGCCGTGCGATCAACAGCCAGCACTTCAGTCCGCATTTCCAGCCGATCCTGCGCGTGTCCGATGGCGCGGTGGTCGGCCACGAGGCACTGCTGCGCTGGCACCACGAACGCCGTGGCCTGCTGCTGCCGGGGCAGTTCCTGGCACAGGGCGAGGACAGCGGCCTGATCGAACAGATCGACTGGCTGCTCTACGAACAGGTAGTCAGCCGCATCAGCGCCGGCGTGGACGGCTACGTCTCGGTCAACGTCTCGCCGCGGCACTTCCGGTCGCCCGATTTCGCCAGCCGGCTGCTGCGGCTGCTCGACCAGCACCATGCCGATCCGGCGCAGCTGCGCGTGGAGATCACCGAGATCGCGCTGCTGGACGATGCCCCGCGCGCGCTGCGCATGCTCGAACAGCTGCGTGCGCGCGGCGTGCTGGCGCAGCTGGACGATTTCGGTACCGGCTTCTCGGCGCTGTCGTATCTGCATCGCTTCCCGATCTCGGCGCTGAAGATCGACCGCAGCTTCATCGCCGGCCTGGGCGAGGAGCATCGCGAGGAAAGCCTGGCCCTGGTGCGCGCCATCCTGGCCCTGGCCGGTACGCTGGGCATCGAGACCATCGCCGAAGGCGTGGAGACCACGCCCCAGCTGGCCGCCCTGCGCGAACTGGGCTGCAGTTACGCGCAGGGCTATCTGCTCGGCCGCCCCGGGCCGGTGCTGGGCGAACGCGCGCTCTAGCGCACCACCGCCGGCACCGGCGCCACCGCCATGCCTTCATCCTGGCTCGGTGCCACCAGCGCGCGGGCCTGGCCCGCGAGTTCGACGAACTCATGGCGCAGGCCGTCCGCATCCTCGCCGCTGGCCGCGCGCGCCGTGGCGATCACCTGGTCCCAGCCCCAGCCGTCGAAGCGCGTGCCGCCGCGCAGCAGGTCGGCATAGCCGGCCACCGCGCTGGCGAAGCGCAGCGCGTCGCCGGGCTGGGCCTGCGCGGAGGACGCCAGGATCGGCACCTCGATCAGGCGGCTGGTGTCCTCGCCGGGGCGCTTGTAGCGCAGGCGCAGGTCGGCGACCTCGCGCGCATCGCCGGAAGGCTTCGACGAGGCGCCGTAGCGCAGCGCCGGCAGGCGCGCCGCGCCCGATCCGGCCGGGGTCAGCTCGTACAGCGCGGTTACCTCGTGGCCGGCGCCGATGTCGCCCGCATCGACCTTGTCGTTGGCGAAGTCCTCGCGCGCCAGGGCCCGGTTCTCGTAGCCGATCAGGCGGTACTCGGCCACCGCCGCGGGGTTGAACTCCACCTGGATCTTCACGTCGCGCGCGATGGTCAGCAGCGTGCCCTGCAACTGCTGCACCAGCACCTTGCGCGCCTCGCGGTCCGAGTCGATGTAGGCGTGCTGACCGTCGCCGACATCGGCCAGGCGCTCGGCCAGTTCATCGTTGTAGTTGCCCTGGCCGAAACCCAGCGTGCTCAGCGCCACGCCCGCCTTGCGCGCATCGCCGACCAGGGTCTCCAGCGCGCGCTGGTCGACCGTGCCGACGTTGAAGTCGCCATCGGTGGCCAGCAGCACGCGGTTGCTGCCGCCGGGGATGAAGGCCTGGCGCGCCATCGCATAGGCCAGGGCGATGCCGGCGCCGCCGTTGGTGCTGCCGCCGGCCTCCAGCCGGTCCAGCGCGGCCAGGATTTTGGCGTGGGCGTCGCCCGGGGTCGGCGGCAGCACCAGTCCGGCCGAGCCGGCGTAGACCACGATCGAGACGCGATCCTGCGCGCGCAGCTGCGGCACCAGCAGCGCCAGCGACTGCTTGAGCAGCGGCAGCTTGTCCGGCGCGTCCATCGAGCCGGAGGTGTCGATCAGGAACACCAGGTTGGACGGCGGCAGCTCGCGCTTGGGCAGCGCGTAGCCCTTGATGCCGATCATCAGCACCTGGCGCTGGGAATTCCACGGCGCCGGGGCCAGTTGCGTGGTGACGCGGAACGGGACCTGCGGGCTTTCGGATGCGGGATGGTGGTAGTCGAAGTAGTTGATGAACTCCTCTGCACGCACCGCGTCGGCCGGCGGGCGCTCGCCGGCGCGGACCATGCGCCGCACGTTGCTGTAGCTGCCGGTGTCCACGTCGATCGAGAAGGTCGAGACCGGCTGCTCGTCGGTGCGCCGCACCGGGTTGTCGTCCTGGTGGGCGTAGCGCTCGGTATCGACCGCGGGCGGTGGCGGCACGGCGGCGGGCAGGGGCGCCGCGATCCCGGCGGCCGCCATGCGCATGGCGCGCTGCGGCATCGGAGGTGGCGGTGGCGGGGCCGGCGGTGCAGGAGGTGAGAACAGGCGGGCGGACTGGTAGGAGTCCGCGGCGATAGCGGCCTGCTCGGCGGCCTCGGCCGCCATCGCACGCTCCCGGGCGGCGGGCGACGGCGGCGTGGAGGAGCAGGCCGCCAGCGCGGCGGCGATCAGCAGGGACAGGCAGGTGCGGGGCGTGCGGCGCATGGCGGTGGCTTCCTGGGTTGGACGACAGGCAGGCAAACGCGCCAGCCGCCGTAGCGGGGTTGCGGGGCTGCGCGATCCGGGCCAGCTCAACCGCGACAGAACGGACCCGGTGCGGGTCTTCACGCCACGACAACATTTCGCTAGGCTGCGGCACCTTTTTTGCCGTCTGGAATCGCGATGCGCCTCCGACCCTGGGTCCGCTGGACGCTGCTGGCCCTGCTGTTGAGCGTCTGTGCCTGCGTGGCGCTGGCCTCGCATCTGCGCCGGGATCACCTGGGCAAACCGTTCGGCGTGGCGCTGACCTTCGAACCGGCCGGCAAGGCGCGCGGCGTGGTGGTGGTGATGGCCGAGCGCGCCCGACGGCGCAGCGAGGCGGCGCAGCTGGCGCAGTCGCTGGCCGACCGCGGCCTGCTGGTGGCGCTGGTGCCGGCCGGCCAGGCGCTGGCGCACGTCGATCCGCATCATTGCGAGCTGGTCGCCAACAGCGTCGAGCGCGTGGGCCGGCGCCTGATGCGCCAGGGCGGGGTGGATGCCTACTTCGCGCCGATGCTGGTCGGCGCCGACGCGACCGGCGGCGCGCTGGCGCGCTTGGCGGTGGCCAATGCGCTGCCGCAGACCGTGGTCGGCGCGGTCCTGAACGGACCCGCCGCGGCCGCGCCCGCGGGCTGTGCGCTGGCGCCGTCCTCGGCCGAGCAGGGCTTCGTGCTGGAGCAGGTCGGCCCGCAGGCGGTGGCCGATGCGGTGGTGGCGCACCTGCCGCGGCCGGAGCCGGCGTTCCGCGGCCTGCCGCTGATCGAGCTGCCGGCCGCCGGCAGCCATCGCCTGGCGATCTTCATTTCCGGCGACGGCGGCTGGCGCAGCCTGGACAAGGGCGTGAGCAGCGGCCTGCGCGCGCAGGGCGTGTCGGTGGTGGGCTGGGACAGCCTGCGCTACTTCTGGTCGCGGCGCACGCCCGAGGAGACCGCCGCCGACCTGGCCGCGGTGATCGACGAATACCGCAGGCGCTGGCATGCCGACGAGGTCGAACTGATCGGCTACTCGTTCGGCGCCGACGCCATGCCCTTCCTCTACAACCGCCTGCCGCCGGCCACGCGCGCCAGCGTGCGCTCGATCTCGCTGCTGGGCTTGGGCCATGACGCCTCGTTCCGCGTCTCGGTCGGCGGCTGGCTGGGTACCCCGTCCTCGGACGACGCGCCGGTGGAGCCTGAGCTGGCCAAGCTGCCGCCCGGCATGCTGCTGTGCGTCTACGGCGAGGAAGAGAAGGACACGCTGTGCCCGGCGCTGGCCGCGCGCGGCATCCGCGTGGCCAAGACCGGCGGTGGCCACCATTTCGACCACAACATCCCGGCCATGGTCGAGCGCCTGCGCGCCAACTTCGAGCGCAACGCGCCCGCCGGCGCACCCGCTGCCAAGTAGGGGTTCGAGCGGTGCGGTCTTCCCGCGCCGGGCCCCTCGCCGCCCCGCTGACGAAATTCCCGCAAGTCCGCGCCGGGCCGATTGGCCTTCGGCCGCGGCCCGTTGCGTTGTTGGGGGATGAACGTGCCGTGGGGTCGTGCAGGGGAAGGGATGTGAAACGTGTTGGCTGGATTGCCGCGGCCGTGGTGGGCGTGCTGGTGTTGGGGGGATGGGGCGGCTACCGCCTGCTGCAGCTCAAGCGGGTCGGGGGGCCGTTCGGCCTGGTCCAGGTGCAGCGGCCGGCCTCGGCGCCGCGTGCGCTGGTCCTGCTGCTGGGCGAAGGCCGCGACACCCCGCGCCTGGCGGCCGATGCGCAGGCGCTGACCGCCGCCGGCGCGGTGGTCGGCGTGGTCGATGTGCGCCGTTACCTGGCGCGGGCGGGCCAGGACTGCGCCCAGTACGCGGTGGATCTGAACTGGCTCGGCGAGCGCGTGCTGCGCGGCGCCGGTGTGGACGACTACATCGCGCCGCTGCTGGTGGGCGTGGGCCAGGGCGCGCAGATGGCGCGGGCGGCGCTGGTGCACAGCCGCAGCCCGGACGTCAGCGCCGGGGTGGTCGAGCGCGTGGCCGGCGCGGCACCGATCGCCTGCCAGGCAGGCACAGCGCCGGGCCTGGGCGAAGTCGTCGAGGCCGCGCCGGATGCCGTGGTCGCCACCAGCGTCGCGCGCTTCGCCCCGCCGGCGGCGCCGTTCCGCGGCCTGCCGCTGGTGGAGATGCCGCATGCGGACGCGCAGCGGCTGGTGATCCTGATGACCGGCGACGGTGGCTGGCAGCCCATCGACCAGCAGATTGCCACCGCGCTGCACGACCAGGGCGCGGCCGTGATCGGCTGGAGCAGCCTGCGCTATTTCTGGAAGGCCAAGACGCCCGAGCGGACCGCGGCCGATCTGTCGGCGGTGATCGCCGAGTACCAGCGCCGCTGGCATGTGTCGCAGGTCGACCTGGTGGGCTATTCGTTCGGCGCCGACGTGCTGCCGTTCCTGTACGGGCGGCTGCCGGCCGCCCAGCAGGGGCAGGTGCGGCGCGTGGCGCTGCTGGGGCTGGCGACCAACGCCAACTTCACCGTGCGCATCGGCGGCTGGCTGGGGTGGAGCGCGGGCAGCGCCTATCCGATCAAGCCGCAGCTGGCCAGGATCCCCGCGCAGAAGATCCTGTGCGTCTACGGCCAGGATGAGGACGAGGACGCCACGCTGTGTCCGTCGCTGCGCGGCACCGGCGTCGATGTGCGCATGGCGCCGGGCGGCCATCACTTCGAGACCGGCCAGGTCGCCGGCTGGATCACCGGTCCGGCGCCCGGCGTGGCGGTCGCCGGGCTTACTTCGGCGGCAGCACCTGCACGCTGAGCGTGCCGTCGGCCAGTCGCGCCTCGAGCCGATCGCCCACTGCCACCTGCGTAGTCGAGCGCACCAGCGTGCCGTCCTCGCGGCTGACCAGCGCGTAGCCGCGGGCCACGGTCGCCAGCGGGCTGATGGCCTCCAGCGAGCGGGCCAGTCCGGTCAGGCGCAGGGCCTCGCGCTGCAGCTGGCGGCCGATGGCCGCCTGCGGCCGTGCCTGCAGGGCGGCCAGACGCTCGGCCAGCGCGGCCAGGCGCCGCTGCGGTGAATGCGCGCGCAGCACGCCTTCGGCCTGGCCCAGCCGCGCGCGGCGCCGCTCCAGCTGGCGCTGCCACTGCGCCTGCAGGTGACGCAGCGCATCGGCATGACGGCGGCGCATCAGCGCCAGCCGCGCCTGCGGGCCTTGCGCCTGCAGGCGCAGCCAGGCGCGGTCCACGCGCTGCTGGACGCGGTCCATGTGGTGGGCGTGCAGGGTGTGCAGGCGCCGGCCCAGGCCGCGCAGGCGGGTGCCCAGGTCGGCGATGGACGGCACCAGCAGCTCGGCCGCGGCCGAGGGCGTGGGCGCACGCAGATCGGCGGCGAAATCGCACAGGGTGAAGTCGGTCTCGTGACCGACCGCCGACACCGCCGGCACGGCGCAGGCGGCCACCGCGCGCACCAGCGCCTCGTCGTTGAACGCCCACAGATCCTCGATCGAGCCGCCGCCGCGCGTGACCAGCACCGCGTCGTAGCGGCCGCTGGCCCCGGCCGCCTGCACCAGCGCGGCGACCTGCGCCGCGGCCGTGGTGCCCTGCACCTGGGTCGGCAGCACGTCCACCTCCAGCAGCGGGAAGCGTCGCCCCAGCACGCTGATCACATCGCGCACCGCCGCGCCGCTGGGCGAGGTGATGACCGCCAGGCGGCGCGGGAAGGCCGGCAGCGGGCGCTTGCGCGCGGGGTCGAACAGGCCCTCGGCCGCCAGCCGCGCCTTGAGCTGCTCGAAGGCGCGCCGCAGCGCGCCTTCGCCGGCCTCTTCCATGTGGTCCAGCACCAGCTGGTACTCGCCGCGCGCCTCGTACAGCGTGACTCGCCCGCGCGCCAACACGCGCAGGCCCTCGCGCGGGATGAACTTCAGCCAACTGCTCTTGGGCTTGAACATCGCGCAGCGCACCTGGGCGCGCGCGTCCTTGAGGGTGAAATACAGATGCCCCGACGCCGGCCGGGTGACGTTGCCCAGCTCGGCCTCCACCCAGATCGCCGGGAAGCTGCCTTCCAGCAGGTCGCGGGCCAGGGTGTTGAGCTGGGACGGGGTCAGGACGTCGCGGTCGGGCAGGTCGTTCATCAGCGCGCCAGTGTAGCGGTGTGCATGTGGTTGGGTCGGAGCAACTGTCTCTCAGGTCAAGCCGCGGCCTCCTTGTAGAGCGGAGCTTGCTCCGCTGCGTTCCGACCGGATCACCGGAAAGGCTCAGCGGAGCAAGCTCCGCTCTACAGAGGCATGCCCGTCTAGCCCCATCCCCGGTAAAGCCCCGTCGCCGCCGTGGCGGCTCCCACACCTGGCACGGGCTAAAATGCGCGCCATGAACGCCATTCCCACGCCGCTGCCCGTGTCCGAACCCATGCCCATCGCCGCCGGCAGCCAGCCGCGGCGCGTCACCCATGGCGTGCACGTGGGCAAGGTGCAGCTGGGCGGCGGCGCGCCGGTGGTGGTGCAGTCGATGACCAACACCGACACCGCCGACGTGGCCGCCAGCGTCAAGCAGGTGGCCGAGCTGTGGCGGGCCGGTTCGGAGCTGGTGCGCCTGACCGTCAACACGCCCGAGGCCGCCGCGGCCATCCCGCGCATCGTCGACAAGCTGGCGATGATGGGCATCGAGGTGCCGCTGATCGGCGACTTCCACTACAACGGCCACCAGCTGCTGGCGGGCGAGCCGGCCTGCGCCGAAGCCTTGGCCAAGTACCGCATCAACCCCGGCAACGTCGGCTTCGGCAAGAAGAAGGACACCCAGTTCGCCCAGCTGATCGAGTTCGCCATCCGCTACGGCAAGCCGGTGCGCATCGGCGCCAACTGGGGCTCGCTGGACCAGTCGCTGGCCGCCGCGCTGATGGATCAGAACGCCCAGCGCGCCCAGCCCTGGGACGCCACCGCGGTGCTGCGCGAGGCGCTGATCCGCTCGGCGCTGGACTCGGCCTACCGCGCGGTGGAGCTGGGCCTGCCGGCCGACCGCATCGTGCTCTCGGCCAAGGTCTCCGGCGTGCAGGAGCTGATCGCGGTCTATCGCGACCTGGCGCGCCGCAGTGAGTTCGCCCTGCACCTGGGCCTGACCGAGGCCGGCATCGGCTCCAAGGGCATCGTGGCGTCCTCGGCGGCGTTGGCCGTGCTGCTGCAGGAAGGCATCGGCGACACCATCCGCATCTCGCTCACGCCCGAGCCCGGCACCTCGCGCACCCAGGAAGTCATCGTCGCCCAGGAGCTGCTGCAGACCACCGGCCTGCGCGCGTTCACGCCGATGGTCACCGCCTGCCCGGGCTGCGGGCGCACTACCTCTGAGTTCTTCCAGGAGCTGGCCAAGGTCGTGCAGGAGCACGTGCGCGGCAAGATGCCCGAATGGAAGATCACCCGCCCCGGCGCCGAGCACATGACCCTGGCGGTGATGGGCTGCGTGGTCAACGGCCCGGGCGAGTCGCGCCACGCCAACATCGGCATCTCGCTGCCGGGCACGGGCGAGGCGCCGTCGGCGCCGGTGTTCATCGACGGCGAGAAGGCGGTGACCCTGCGCGGGGAGAACATCGCGCATGAGTTCGTCGCCCTGATCGACGAGTACGTCGACCGCCATTACGCGCGCAGTGCGGGCTGAGCGTCCCGGAGGCGGCGCGGGCGTCGTCGGTCGCATCCTGCGGCGCATCGGCTGGCGCATGGGCCTGCTGTTCGCGGCGATCCTGCTGCCGCTGTGGGGCTTCGCCGAGTTGGGCGAGGAGGTGCACCAGGCCGAGCGTTTCGTCTTCGACGATCCGATCCTGCTGCGCGCCAAGGCGCTCTCCGGGCCCTGGCTGGACCAGGCCTTCCTGGGCATCAGCTGGGCCGGCTACCAGGGCGTGATCCTGGTCGATGCGCTGCTGGTGACCGGCCTGCTGCTGGCGCGGCGCTGGCGCGAGGCGACCTTCGTCGGCGCGACCGTGGTCGGCTCGGCCCTGCTGAACATGGGCACCAAGCAGCTGTTCGGGCGCGCACGGCCGAGCCTGTGGGAATCGATCTCGCCCGAGGACACCTTCAGCTTCCCCAGCGGCCATGCGATGGGCTCGATGACGCTGATGGTGGTGCTGGTGCTGCTGGCCTGGGGCACGCGCGGGCGCTGGCCGGCGCTGGTGCTGTGCGCGCTGTTCGCGCTGGCCGTCGGCGCCTCGCGCGTCTACCTCGGCGTGCATTACCCCTCGGACATCCTCGGCGGCTGGGCGGCGGCGATCGCCTGGACGGTGGGCGTGTACGCGGCCATCTTCCGCGGCGCGCGGCGGCCGTGGAAGACCCCGCAGGTCGAACCGCCGGCGCGCTGATCAGTCCAGTGCGCGCAGCGCCGCGGCGCGGGCGTGCAGGGTGGTGGTGTCGAACAGGGGTACGGTGGCATCGTCCTGGCCGACCAGCAGGGAGATCTCGGTACAGCCCAGGATGATGCCCTGGGCACCGGCCTCGACCAGGCGCGCCATCACCTGGCGATAGGTCGCCCGCGAGGTCTCGTCGATCACGCCCTGGCACAGCTCGTCGTAGATGATCCGATGCACGTGGTCGCGATCCGGCGCCGGGGGCACGAGCACTTCCAGCCGGCGCGCTTCCAGCCGCTTGCGGTAGAAGTCCTGCTCCATGGTGAAGCGCGTGCCGAGCAGGCCGACGCGGGCGATGCCGGCATCGAGCAGCGCCTGGGCGGTGGCATCGGCGATATGCAGCAGCGGCAGCGGCGTGGCGGCGGTGATCGCGTCGGCGACCTTGTGCATGGTGTTGGTGCACAGCACGATGAAGTCCGCGCCGCCGGCGTGCAGGCGGCGCGCGGCGTCGGCCATGGCCGCGCCGGCCGCGTCCCAGTCGCCGGCGTGCTGCAGCAGCTCGATCTCGTGGAAGTCCACGCTGTACAGCAGCACCTTGGCCGAGTGCAGGCCGCCGCGCGCCTCGCGCACGGTCTGGTTGATGAGGCGGTAGTAGGGCAGGGTGGATTCCCAGCTCATGCCGCCGATCAGGCCGATGGTCTTCATCCGTGCGTTGCGCTCGTTGTCCTGTGGAAGGTCACTTTGCGCGGCGGGGGGCGGTGCGACAAGTCGCCGTCATGCGGGGCTGGGCCTCACCAGCTGGAACTGGCGCCGCCGCCGCCGGAGCTGCCACCGCCGGAGGAGGAACCGCCGCTCGAAGAAGACGCACTCTGGCTGGCGTAGTAGGCGGTGGTATAGGCGTACGCGCCAGATTCCGTCCGCGCGACGTGGCCCTTGCGGATCAGGCTTTCCCGTTCGCTGGCCACGCGGCGGAGAAACTCACGGAAACGGGCTTCGCTGCGGTAGCGCCGGCCCGCGTGGTAGAGGGTGAGCATGAGGAACAGCAGTTCCAGCGCGATGATGATCGCGAAGGCGGGCGCGAACGTCGCCGACAGAATGAGGACGAAACACCCCGGGTTGAGGGTCATGAATCCCTTGATGAACAGACCGAGGTAGCGTCTGGGGCGGGCTTGGGCGCGGGCGACTTCTTCATCCTCCCCGATCAGCTCGGGGTGTCGCGCCATCAGCCGGGCGCGCCGCCGGCTGGCCAGCCAGCGGACGAGCGGCTGGAACAGCCACACCAGGGCCGCGAATCCGGCCCAGGCCGCCAGACCACGGTTCCACTTGCCTCGCTTCTCCGCCTGCGCCTGCGCCAGCAGCTCCAAGGTGGCCGGATCCTTCGCCGCCACGCGGGCCATGAAATCGAAGGCGTCGATGATCGCGCCCGCGATATCGCCCTGTCGCATCTTCGGAGCCAGGGCATCGTCCAGCGCGCGCTTGGCGACCAGGTCCGGCAGGGTGCCTTCCAGACCATAGCCGACCTCGAAGCGTGAGCGCCGCTCCTGGATCGCCAGCACCAGCAACAGGCCGTTGTCCGCGCCGCGCTTTCCAAGCCGCCATTGTTCAAAGGCGGTGGCCGCCACCTGCTCGATGCTTTCGCCCTCCAGCGACGGCGCCAGATACACCGCGCCCCAGATCTGCTGGCCGTTGCGGATCTCCGCCAGGGCGTGGTTGATACGCTGCGTGTCGTCCTCGCTGAGCAGGCCGGCCGGGTCGACGACATTGGGCGTGTACGCGGGAATCTGGAGCGCGCGTGCCGCCAGGGGCACCAGCAGCAGGACCAGGATCAAGGTGCACAGCAGGCGGTGCGGTTTCATCTTGGTCCTCGGGCGCATGAGGAACGTCGAACGGGCGTGCCGCAGGCGGCGCGATCATCGCAGGATCGCGGCCGAACCAGAACCGGCGTGCTGGCCGCCGCGATCGTCCCGCGCGCCGGCCGCGACGGCAAGCGTCCGCGTGGTGGTCCATCTGGCCGATCCGGTCATCACCTCGGGCGCCTCGCGGGAGATCCTGTATCTAAACGCTGGCGGCGAGGCTCATTCGCCCGGCTTGGCGCCTTCCACCGGGGCGGTGGTCGCCGCGCGCCGGGCCAGGGTCGCCTCGCGCTGGGCGATGTAGGCCGTGGAGGCCAGGATGATGCCGGCGCCGACCGCCGTCCACACATCCAGGCGTTCGCCGAACAGCCAGCCGCCCAGCACGATCACCAGCGGCAGTTGCATGAAGCTGATCGGCTGCAGCGCCGAGACCTCGCCCAGCTTCAGCGCGCGCGTCCAAAGCAGCTGGCCGCCGGTGCCGAACACACCGCAGCCCACCAGCCACAGCCAGGTGATGCCCTGCGGCCAGCGCCAGTGCGCCAGCGCCAGCAGCAGCGACATCGGCACCCAGAACACGTAGGTGTAGAACACCACCGTGTCGGGCGGATCGATGCGCGAGAGCTGCTTGATCTGGATCGCCACCACCGCGCTGGTCACCGCCGCGGCCACCGCCACCAGCAGCCCGGGCGAGAACTGCGAAGAGCCCGGGCGCAGGATCACCAGCACGCCGATGAAGCCTGCCGCCACCGCCAGCCATCGCCGCACGTGGACGCGCTCGCCCAGCCAGAACACCGCCGCGATGGTCGCGAACAGCGGCGTGGAATAGGACAGCGAGATCGCCTGCGACAGCGGCAGGTGGGCGATCGCCCAGAAGCCGCACAGCATCGAGCACAGCCCGATCAGGGTGCGCACCAGATAGTGCGGCAGATGCGCGGTGCGCGGCGCTGGCCGGCCCGGGCGCAGCACCATCGGCAGCAGCACGGCCAGGCCGATGGCGTTGCGGAAGAAGGCGATCTCGGTGGTGCCCAGCGACTGGGAGGCCAGGCGGATGCTGATGGCCATCAGGCCGAAGGACAGCGTGCTGGCCAGCATCAGCAGCGCCGCGCGCAGCGGCGCGACCGGCGCCGGGGCGATCACCACGCGGCGCCGACGATGCGCGGCTCGGGTTCGATGGCCACGCCGAAGCGCGCCTGCACCGAGGCGGCGATGCGCCGGGCCAGCGCCAGCAGCTGCGCGCCGCTGGCGCCGCCGTGATTGACCAGCACCAGCGCGTGGTCCGGCGAGACGCCGGCATCGCCGTCGCGCTGGCCCTTCCAGCCAGCCCGTTCGATCAGCCAGGCCGCCGAGAGCTTGCGCGTGTCCTCGGCATCGCCGGGGAACACCGGCAGGCCGGGGAAGTCGGCCGCCAGCCGCTCGGCCAGCGCCGCCGGCACGATCGGGTTCTTGAAGAAGCTGCCCGCGTTGCCCAGCACCGCCGGGTCGGGCAGCTTGCGGCTGCGCACGCGGATCACCGCCTGCGCCACCTCGGCCGGGCCGGGTTCGGCCACGCCCATGGCGTCCAGCTCGGCGCGCAGCCCAGCGTAGTCCAGGCGCAGGTCCGGCACGCGCGACAGGGCGAAGGTCACCGCGGTGATGATCCAGCGCCCGGGCTGGCGCTTGAACACGCTGTCGCGATAGCCGAAGGCGCACTCGGCCCGCGACAGCCGGCACCAGTCGGCGGCGCGGGTATCCCAGGCCTCGACGCTGTCGATGTGCTCGCCCACCTCCACGCCGTAGGCGCCGATGTTCTGGATTGCGCAGGCGCCGACGGTGCCGGGGATCAGGGCCAGGTTCTCCAGGCCGAATGCACCCTGCGAAAGCGTCCACAGCACCAGCTCGTGCCAGACCACGCCGGCCTCGGCGCGCACCCGCACGCCGGCCTCGTCGTCGTCGAGCAGGTCGATGCGCCGCGCGTCGAAGCCCAGCGCCACGCCGTCCAGATCGCCCGCCAGCAGCAGGTTGCTGCCGGCGCCGATCGGCAGCAGCGGCTGGCCCTGGATCGCCGGCAGGGCCAGCGCCTCGGGTAGCGCGGCCAGGTCGGCCACCTGCAGCAGATAGCGCGCCTGCGCGGCGACGCCGAAGGTGTTGCGGGAGCGGAGCGGGGCGTGCTCGGTCAGCAGCCAGCGCGATGCGCTCATGCCGGGGCGACCGGGCCGCGGCTGGGCTGCTCGCGGCGACGGCGGATGGCTTCCACGCATTCGTAGACCAGCGAGGGCCCGCGATAGACCAGGCCCGAATACAGCTGCACCAGCGAGGCGCCGGCCGACATCTTGGCTACCGCATCGGCGCCGGAGGTGACGCCGCCCACGCCGATCAGCGGGATCTCCTGCGGCAGTCGCGTGCGCATGCGCCGCAGCACCAGCGTGGACTGGCCCATCAGCGGCGCGCCGGACAGCCCGCCGGCCTGGCCGGCATGCGGATGGGCGAGCACCGCGCTGCGATCGACGGTGGTGTTGGTGGCGATCACACCGTCCACCGACAGGTCGGCCAGCACGCGGCACACCGCATCGATGTCGTCGTCGGACAGGTCGGGCGCGACCTTGACCAGCATCGGCACGCGCTTGCCGTGCTGGGCGCCCAGCCGCTCCTGCGCCTCGCGCAGCGTGCCGATGAGCTGGCGCAGGGACTGCTCCTCCTGCAGCTCGCGTAGCCCCGCGGTGTTGGGCGAGGAGATGTTGATGGTGATGTAGTCGGCCAGCGGGTAGACGCGCTCCAGGCAGAACAGGTAGTCCTGCGCCGCATCCTCGTTGGGCGTGTCCTTGTTCTTGCCGATGTTGATGCCCAGCAGGCCGCCCTTGCGGCGCGCGCGCTGCACGTTGCGCACCAGCGCATCGACGCCCTCGTTGTTGAAGCCCAGCCGGTTGATCACCGCCCGGTGCTGCGGCAGCCGGAACATGCGCGGCTGCGGATTGCCGGCCTGCGGGCGCGGGGTGACCGTGCCAACCTCGACGAAGCCGAAGCCCAGCGCCAGCAGCGCATCGATATGCGCGCCGTTCTTGTCCAGGCCCGCGGCCAGCCCGACCGGATTGGGGAAGTCCAGCCCCAGCACGCGCGTGGGCATCGGCCCGGGCTGGCGCGTGGCCAGGCCGAGCGTGCCGCTGCGATAGGCCAGCTCCAGCGCCCGCAGGCCGGCGCCGTGCGCCTGCTCGGCGTCCAGGGCGAACAGGAACGGGCGCGCCAGGGAATACATCGGAATCATGCGGTCCTTTAGTTGGCGTACGCGGCCAGCGCCGCGATGCCGCCGAAGAACAGGAACAGCGCCGCGATGCCCAGCACCAGCAGCACCAGGTGCAGCCAGCCCAGCACCAGCCCGGCCACGGCCATGCCGTCGCCCTCCAGCGCGCCCTGGCTGCGGCGGATCTCGGCGCGGGCCATGTGCCCGGTGATGACCGCCACGAGCGCGCCGATGGTGGGCAGCAGGCTCCAGCCGAGGATGCCGAACACCAGCGAGACCACGGCTAGGCTGCTGGTGGGACGTGCGATGGCGTTCATGCGGCGGTTCCTTCAGGAAGTGAGCGCAAGGGTACCGGCAAAGGCCCGCGTGTCGTAGTCGAACGACACCGTCCCGTCCACCGCGGTGGCGTCGAACAGCGCGCGCAGCGCGGCCATCATCGGCGCATGGCGCGGATGACCGGCCTGCGGCGCATAGGACGAGGACAGCAGGCGCCCGCGCAGCGCGTCGAAGTCCAGCCGCTGCCCATGGTCGAAGCGCACCGTGCCCTTGAGCCCGCCGCCGAACCAGGCCGTCATCGCCGCATCGTCGCTGTAGCGCTCGGCCACGCTGGTGTAGTCCAGACCGTAGTCCAGCAGCAGCTGCTCATAGCCTTCCAGGAAGGGCGTACCCGTCAGCCGGCGCGAATTCCAGAACACCACCGCCAGCCCGCCGGGCCGCAGGATGCGCGCCCACTCGCGCCGGACCGCCTGCTGGTCGAACCAGTGGAACGCCTGCGCCGCGGTCACCAGCCCGACGCTGGCATCGGCCAGCGTGGTCGCCTCGGCCGTGCCGTCCACCGCGGCAAAGCGCGCATCGCCGCCCAGCCACTCCACCGCCGCCGCGCGCATGGCGGCATTGGGCTCCACCGCCGTGACCGGATGGCCACCGTCGAGGAACAGCCTGGAGGAAATGCCCGTGCCGGCGCCGATGTCGGCCACCGGCGCGTCGCGCGCCACGCCCATCGGCCCGTGCAGCCAGTCGATCAGCGCCGGCGGGTAATCGGGCCGATAGCGCACATAGTCGGCCACGCGTGAGGTGAAACGTTGGGTTGAATCCAGCGACATGCCCATCTCCCGGTAACCCGCCCGGGAAACGTCCGGACTGCGATCGGTCCGCAGATTTTAGGCCTTTCGCCAGCGCGCGGGGCTGGGAGGACTCGCCTCGCTCACCAGACTCGACCCGGGAGGATTCAGGTTCTGAGACGCCGCCCGCCGGACCGCTGCCCCTCCGAAGCCAAAAAACGCTCAGACGCCGCAATCTCTAGCCGAGATATGCCAACAGCGAAAACGAACGGATATCAGCACGTCGTCTACGCGCTGGCCACTCGGCTCCAGGCTCACCAGAACACGGCGTACAGACCGATCAGAATCACCACCACCAGCAGCGCGGCCAGATTGAAGCCCTTGCTGGTGGTGTAGTCGATGTCGTCCAGTTCCACGTTGTAGCGGCTCTGGCCACCGCGCTGCAGCAGCGAGATCACCACCGCCAGCGCGATGCAGGCCAGGAACACGAGGCCGACCCGGTCCATGAAGGCCACCGAAGGCAGCCACAGCTTCAGCGCCAGCGACAGCACCGCCGAGGCCACCGCGGCCACCAGCGCCGCGGTGGCCGTGGTGCGCTTCCAGAACATGCCCAGCAGGAAGATCACGCAGATGCCCGGCGTGAAGAAGCCCGTGAATTCCTGGATGTACTGGAACGCCTGATCGAAGCTGCCCAGCAGCGGACGCGCCGAGAAGATGGCCAGCACCAGTGCCAGCGCCGCGGCGATGCGGCCCACCCGCACCAGCTGCTTCTCCGACGCCCCGCGCCGCAGCGGCCGATAGACGTCCATGGTGAAGATGGTCGCGATCGAGTTGATCTTGGAGCCCAGCGACGCGATCACCGCCGCCATCAGCGCCGCGAACACCACGCCCAGGATGCCGTTGGGCAGCAGACTCATCAGATGCGGATAGGCCGCGTCCGGGCGCTCCAGGCCCGGCGCCAGCAGCACCGCCGCGATGCCCGGCACCACGATGATCAGCGGCATCATCAGTTTCAGGAACGCCGCCAGCACGATGCCCTTCTGCGCCTCGCCCAGGCTCTTGGCGGCCAGCGCGCGCTGGATGATGTACTGGTTGAAGCCCCAGTAGGACACGTTCATCACCCACATGCCGCCCAGCAGCACCGACAGCCCCGGCAGATCCTTGTAGTGCGGATTGGAGCGGTCCAGGATCATGTGGAACTTCTCCGGCGCACGCTGCAGCAGCACCTGGAAACCGGCGACCACGCCCGCCCCATCGGCCACCTTGTCCAGCGCGATCCAGGTGATGAGCAGCCCGCCCAGCACCAGCAGCGAGACCTGCACGAAGTCCGTCAGCGCCACCGCCTTCAGCCCGCCGTAGAGCGCATACGCACCGGCGAACAGGCCTAGCGCGACCAACGCCACGTCCACGTCCACCCCGGCCACGGTATGCACCGCCGTGGCGCCCAGCCACAGGATCGAGGTCAGGTTGACGAACACGTACACGCCCAGCCAGAACAGCGCCATGACCGTGCGCACCGTCGGGCTGTACCGCTTCTCCAGGAACTCGGGCATCGTGTAGATGCCGTTCTTCAGGAAGATCGGCAGGAAGAACTTGCCGACGATGATCAGCGTCAGCGCCGCCATCCACTCGTAGGAGGCGATGCCCAGGCCGATCACATAGCCCGAGCCGGACATGCCGATGATCTGCTCGGCCGAGATGTTGGCCGCGATCAGCGAGGTGCCGATGGCCCACCACGGCAGCGCACGGCTGGCCAGGAAATAGTCCTGCGCACTGCGCTGCCCGCCGCGCTTCTCGCGCGAGACCCACTGGGCCAGGGCGAAAATGAAGATCGCATAGAGGACGACGATGCAGGTGTCGAGAGGGGACAGGCTCATGGTGTGCGGGTTCCAGGCAGGACCGCTTGGCCGCGCCACCGATGGTGGGAAGCGGACGCTGCGGCACAGGGGCGGCGGACGTTCATCGAGTCAGGTGGAACAACCCGCAGGCGGCAAGATCCTCGCCGTGCAGGTGGCTGTCGATTCCCAGTAAGTCGAAGGCCTGTCGGTAGCGCGCACCGAGCGTTGGCCCACCGATCAGGTGCACCGGCGCCTGCAGCGGCAGCTGCGCGCGGACCTCATGGCCGATCAGCAGCCCGGACAGGTAGGCGGGCGCCTGCGCCGGCCCGAGCCGGTCGAACAGGCCGAGCGTGCGCACGCCGAACAGGTGATGCAGCAGCCCGCCCGGCTCGCCGCTGCGCCGCACGCCGGCGGCGAAGGCCTCCGCGTCGAAGACCTCCGGCTCGGACGTCGGCGGCATGCTGCGCGCGAGCATGCTGTGCTGCCGGTACAGCGCGTAGGACTCGCCGGTCATGGCCGTGTGCACGCTGGCGATCGCGCCGGCTTGCAGCGACACCCACTTGCTGTGGGTGCCGGGCAGACAGGCCTGCGCCGCATCGGGGCATTGGCTGAGCAGGCCGACGATCTGCGTCTCCTCGCCGCGCATGACGTCGGGCAGGGCCTGGCTGCCGCCGCGCACGCCGGGCACGATCCGCGCGCGGCGACCCTGCAGCGCGGTGCCCTGCGTCGGGACTTCCTGCAGCGCCTGCGCCAGCGCCGCCGGCGTGGCCGGACAGGGCAGGTAGGGCGCCTCGGACCAGCCGCCGCGTGCGCCGACCATGCCGCACAGCAGCAGCTCGGTGTCGTCCCAGCCCTGCAGCGCATCGGCCAGCAGTGCCGGCGTCGCCGCGCCATGGCCGAGCGCGCCCAGATCCGCGCGCCGTGTGTCCACGATCGCGCCGTTCGCGTCGAGCCGCCAGGCGCGCAGGCTGCTGCTGCCCCAGTCGATGGCGATCATGCGCGCACCCGGCCTTCGGGCAGGCCGACGACGCCGGGTTCGCAGGCGAACAGCCCGCCGGCGTGCGGCGTGCGCTCCAGCTCCTCGGTGGTGTGGTCCAGACGCGAGCTGATCGCGAACAGGCGCCCCAGCGCAGGTCCGCCGAAGGCCGGGCAGGTGGGATGCTTGACCGGCATCGGCACGATCCGCTCGATCCGGCCATCGGGCGCATAGCGCGCCACGCGCCCGGCGCGCCACTGCGCATTCCACAGATGGCCCTCGGCATCGATCACCGAGCCATCCGGCTCGGCGCCCTGCACATCGACCTGCGCGAACACGCGCGGATTGGCCGTCCAGGCGCGGTCCGGATCGTAGTCGCAGCACAGGATGCGCGGCTGCAGCGAGTCGCAGTAGTACAGCGTGCGGCCGTCGCGGCTGAAGCAGATCGAGTTGGGAATCGACACCCCGCCCAGCGGCAGCCGGCGCAGGCCGTGGGCGAAGGAGAACTGGTAGAAGGCGCCGCGCTCGGCCTTGTCGGCATGCTCATCCATGGTGCCGAACACGAAATGGCCGTGGCGGTCGGCGCGGCCGTCGTTGCTGCGGGTATGCGGCTGATCGGCCTCGACCGCGCACACCGTCTGCAGCGGCAGCGCGCCGGCGAGCGCGTCCGGGTCGGCCAGCGCGATCGACTTGGCCAGCACCACCAGCAGCCGGCCGTCTTCCATCAGCCCCAGGCAGGCCGGACGATCGGGCAACGACCAGGCGCGGGTGAGGGCGTCGAGCGGGTCGTGGCGCCACAGGCGCTGCCCGCTGATGTCCACCCAGAACACGGCCTGCCGGCGCTCGCACCACAGCACGCCTTCGCCGTGCGCGCAGCGGCTGTCCACCGCCAGGGCGACGCTGGGCGCGGCGCTCACCGGCTCACCATTCGGCCACGCTGCCATCGGCATGGCGCCAGAGCGGGTTGGCCCAGTCCGGCGGCGTGCGGTTGGCGTGGATCAGCCGCTCCTCGTCGATCTCCACGCCCAGACCCGGCTTGGGCAGGGCGGCGATGTAGCCGTCCACGCAGGCGAAATCTTCCTTGTTGATCAGATAGTCCAGCAGGTCGGCGCCCTGGTTGTAGTGGATGCCGATGCTCTGTTCCTGCAGCACCGCGTTGTGCGAGACCAGGTCCACCTGCAGGCACGCGGCCAGCGCGACCGGGCCGAGCGGGCAGTGCGGCGCCAGCGCCACGTCGTGGGCCTCGGCCATCGCCGCGATCTTCAGGCATTCGGTGATGCCGCCTGCATGCGACAGGTCCGGCTGCAGCATCGCCAGGCCGCCCTGGGCCAGCACGTGCTTGAACTCGAAGCGCGAGTACATGCGCTCGCCGGCGGCCAGCGGGATGCTGGTGGTATCGGCCAGGCGCGCGTAGTGCTCGTAGTGTTCGGCCAGCACCGGCTCTTCCACGAACAGCGGCCGGTAGGGCTCCAGTTCGCGCAGCAGCGTCTTGGCCATCGGCACGCCGACGCGGCCGTGGAAGTCGATGCCGAAGTCCACCGTATCGCCCAGTGCCGCGCGGATGCCGGCGATCTTGGCCACCGCCGCATCGACCGCGCGCGGGCTGTCGATCAGCCGCATCTCCTCGGTGCCGTTGAGCTTGAAGGTGTCGTAACCCAGCGCCTGGTGGGCCTGCATCTGCGCCACGATGTCGGCCGGGCGGTCGCCGCCGACCCAGCGATAAGTCTTCATCCGGTCGCGCACCAGACCGCCGAGCAGCTGGTACACCGGCACGCCCAGCGCCTTGCCCTTGATGTCCCACAGTGCCTGGTCGATGCCGGCGATGGCGCTCATCAGGATCGCGCCGCCGCGATAGAAGCCGCCGCGGTACAGGGTCTGCCAGAGGTCGTTGATGCGCGCCGGGTCCTGGCCGATCACGTACTGCGACAGCTCGTGTACCGCCGCCTCGACGCTGCGCGCCTTGCCTTCGATGACCGGTTCGCCCCAGCCGGTGATGCCCTCGTCGGTCTCGACCTTGAGGAACAGCCAGCGCGGCGCGGCGTGATAGGTGGTCAAGCGGGTGATCTTCATCCCTGGGCGTCCTGATAGGCCTGCACGAAGGCACGCGCGTGCGCGGCGGTGGTCTCGGGCGTCTGGCCCGGCCGGTACAACTCGCCGCCGATGCCGGCCCCGGCCGCGCCCTGGGCGAGGAAGCCGGCCAGCGTGTCGGGGGTGACGCCGCCGACCACGTACACCGGCACCGTCGCCGGCAGCACCGAGCGCAGCGCGCGCACATGGCCGGCGCCGTAGGTGGCGGCGGGGAACAGCTTGAGGATCTGCGCGCCGGCATCGATCGCATCGAAGGCCTCGCTGGCCGTGGCGAAGCCGGCCACCACCGTCATGCCGCGTTCGACCGCATGGCGGATCAGCGAGGGCCGGGCGTTGGGCGTGACGATGAAGCGCGTGCCGATCTCGGCCAGCGCATCGACCTGCTCGTTGCGCAGCACGGTGCCGGCGCCGATCCGCGCGTGCGCGCCGTATTCGCGATGGGCCAGGGCGATGCTGTCGCGCCAACGTGGCGAATTGAGCGGGATCTCGATGGCATCGAAACCGGCGCCCACCAGGGCGTCGACATGCGCCGCGGTCTCTTCCGGCGTGATGCCGCGCAGGATCGCGACCAGCGGCAGCTTGAACAGGCGCGTGTCGTGGGACATGGACTTACTCGTGATAGAGCTGGGAGCGGCCGCCATCGATCAGGATGTCGGTGGCGTTGATGAAGCGGGCCTCGTCGCTGGCCAGGAACAGGGCGGTGTAGGCCACTTCCTGCGGCGTGCCGATGCGGCCGGGCGGCAGCAGCGCGGTCTGGCGTTCGCGCGCGCCCGGCTCGCGGGCGAACCAGGCCTCGATGCGCGGCACCAGGATCAGGCCGGGCGAGATCGAGTTCACCCGCACGCCGTGCGCGGCGTATTCGATGCCCAGCGCCTTGGTCATGCCGATCAGGCCGTGCTTGGCGACCGGGTAGGGGAAGGCGTGCGGGATGATCTTGTGGCCGTGCACCGAGGCGATGTTGACGATGCTGCCGGCGCCGGCGGCGACCATCGCCGGCAGCGCCGCCTTGCATAGGTTCCAGGCGCCCTTGAGATTGAGATCCAGGCAGCGCTGCCAGTCGGCGTCGGTGAGCTGGAGCGGATCGGAGAACACGTCCGCGCCCGCGTTGTTGACCAGCACGTCGAGGCGGCCGTGGCGCGCCAGGATGTCGGCGACGAGCGCCTGCACGCCCTCACCGTCGGTGATGTCGCCCTGCACCAGCGCCAGGCGCGCGTCGGCCGCGGCCGGCGCGTTGCGATCCAGGCCGATCACCGTGGCGCCGTGCTCGGCGAACAGCGCGGCCGTGGCCGCGCCGATGCCGCTGGCCGCGCCGGTGACCAGCGCGACCTTGCCGGACAGCCGGCCGCTCATGCGCAAGGCGCCGGCGATGGGCCGGCGTCTGTCTGCGAATGCGTCATGGAACCCCTCCTCGGTTCATCACGATCCGTGACGGAATGGTCCGGTGCGTCCGTCAGGACGCGACGCTACCGGATTGGACACCCCGGCGGACCATGCGGGGCCGGAGCGGCGCTGATTATTGGAAGCCAAGCTATACCTGGCAAATGAAATTTTTCGAGTGTTCTATTTCGCCACGGAATACGTTACGGTCCGCCACCGTCCGCGTCGTCGACGCCGGTTGAGAATGGGGGCTGGACCATGCTGCTGAAGACGCGCCACCTGCTGCTCTTGCAGCACCTGCACGAGCAACGCTCGGTCCTGCGCGCCGCCGAGGCGACGCGGATGACCCAGCCGGCCGCCTCCAAGCTGCTGGCCGAGATGGAGAGCCTGCTGGGCGTGCCCTTGTTCGAGCGCCACGCGCGCGGCGTCGAACCGACCCGCTACGGCGAGGTGCTGGCGCGCCACGCGCGGGCGGCGCTGTCCGAGCTGGCCCACGCCGGCGATGAGATCGCCGCGCTGCGCGAGGGCCGGCTGGGCCAGGCGGCGCTGGGCACAGTGGTCAACCCGGGCACCAACCTGGTGCCGCTGGCGGTGGCGCGGGTCAAGCGCGCCTTCCCCGGCATCCTGGTGCGGGTGGAGATGGACTACAGCCGGCCGCTGGTCTCGCGCCTGCTCGATGGCCAGCTGGACATCGTGGTGGGGCGGATCATGGATGCCGAGCTGCGCGATGAGCTGGAGTTCGAGCGCCTGGCCGACGAGCCGCACGCGGTGATCGCCCGCGCCGGCCATCCGCTGGGCGGGCGCTCGCTGTCGCATGCCGACCTGGCCGGATGCGGCTGGATCGTCCCGCCGCGCGAGAGCGTGCTGCGCGCGCGGCTGGGCACGGCCTTCATGCGCTACGGCATGCCCTGGCCGGACAACGTCATCGAGACCTCGGCCCTGCCGGTGATCACCGCGCTGCTGGCCGAGAGCGACTTCCTGACCGTGCTGCCGGCGCGCTCGGTCGCCGCCCACGTCCAGGCCGGGCAGCTGGCCGTGCTGCCGATCGACATGGACGTGCAGATGGAGGATTTCGGCATCGTGCGCCGCCGCGGCCATCAGCTCTCGCCCGCGGCGGCCTGCGTGCTGGAGGCGCTGCGCGAGACGGCCCGGACGCTCTACGACACGCCGGACTAAGGCGCGCACGTATTCCAGGGCTGGATAGCTCCCTGTGAATATTTCATTTGTGCGGCATGTCTGCCGTTCCTATGCTGCCGCCCGTAGACACACCGTGGCCCTGCGGGGTCCTGCCGAACCTGCCCAGCGTGGCGGGCCAGGCTCCCCTGACACGGGTGCGCCCCCGGCGGGACCTGAGGGTCCGGCCGATCGGCACCGCGGCACCGCCTTCGGGTGACTGCCGCACGGTGGGGCCGCCACGGGCGACCCGTGCACATCACAACTTAAGTTCGGCCAATTTGTCCTTGGGAGGGAGCAAATCATGCCAATGCACCAAGTGCGCGCCCCGCAACGCGGCGCGTCGGAACGTCTCGTCCGTCATCTGCTCACCGTCGCCGTGCTGGGCATCCTGGGTGGTGTGGCCGGGCAGGCGCTGGCCCAGGACGCGGCCGCCAAGCCGGACGCGGCCCAGGACGGCGAGGCCGTCACCCGTCTGGACACCGTCACCGTCACCGGCCAGCGCGCCGCGCTGGACAAGGCGGTGTCGGTCAAGCAGATGGAAGATCACGTGGTCGAGGTGATCTCGGCCGACAACATGGGCCAGATGCCCAACGTCACCGTGGCCGAGGCGCTGGCGCGCCTGCCCGGCGTGACCGCCTCGCTGGACCGCGGCAACGCCAGCCTGGCCACCGTGCGCGGCCTGGGCCCGCGGATGACCATGGGTACGGTCAACGGCCGCGAGATCGCCTCCTCCGAGCCGGACCGCGCGGTGCGCTGGGAGATCTTTCCCACCGAGATCGTCTCCACCGTCAAGGTCTACAAGACGCCCTCGGCCGACCTGATCGCCGGCGGCATCGCCGCCACGGTGGACATCGCCACGATCGATCCGCTGACCTATACCGGCCCGCGGTTCGTGGCCAGCGCCGGCCCGGTGTTCTACGACCAGGGCAAGGACGTGGACGGCTACAGCCCCTGGGGCAGCCGCTTCGGCGCCAGCTGGGTGCACAAGATCAACGACGACCTGGCCATCGCCATCGGCGCGACCTACCAGAAGCAGAAGAACGCCAACGCGCTGATCGGCAGCTGGGGCTATACCGACGACGCCAGCGCGGTGGACGTGGATGGCGACGGCACGCGCGACTACACCCCCTGGGGCGCGGCCGACCAGCTCAAGCTGATCGACCAGACGCGCACCGGCGCGATGGCCGCGCTGCAGTGGCGCAGCGGCAACTTCGAACTCAAGGCCGACGCGCTCTATTCGAGGGTGCGCATCGACGAGGACCAGTCGCAGACCTGGTACCGCAACTGGGACGACAGCATCTGGTCGTGGTGGAACCCCTACGGCCAGCCGGGCTCGTCGATCCACATGATCGACCACAGCGTGGTTGGCGGCACGCTGATCAACTCGCAGTGGGGCACGCCGCTGGAGATGGACCAGGTGCTGGCCAAGTACAGCGAGGTCAAGACGCTGACCGCCGGCGGCCTCAACGGCAAGTGGACCGGCGAGGTGTGGACCCTCGGCGCCGACCTGTCGGCCTCGGAGGCCAAGCGCGAGAACCGCTGGCGCTCGGTGCAGTTCGGGCTCAACCCGGACAGCGTGTCCTTCGACTTCGCGCCGGGCCACGCGCCCTGGATCTCGGCCAGCAGCGCCACGCCGGCCTGGGGCATCGCCGGCAGCGACGAGCCGCAGGCGCTGCACGACCGCATCGCCGCGCTGGCGCTGGATGCCAGCCGCCCGCTCGATGGCGCGTTCAACCGCCTGTCCTTCGGCGCGCGCGTCTCCGACCGGGTCAAGCGCAACCGCCACGAACTGGCCAACTACTCGGACTACAACCAGCCGATCTCGGCCTATGCCGACCTGATCCATCCCCTGGACATTCCCGGCCTGAACGTGCCGCCGGTCTATGCCGGCAACGTGGACGACATCGCCGAGCGCGGCTTCGGCGGCTTCGCCCCCTCGGCGCTGGCCGAACAGATGCTGGACCACTGGAAGGTGCAGGAGCGGGTCAAGGAAGCCTTCGCCAAGGCCAACTTCAGCTCCAACTGGCTGGGCGTGGATGTCACCGGCAACGTCGGCGTGCGCGTGGTCGGCACGCATACCCGCAGCGATGGCTACGACACCGTCGATGGCAATACCTATGCGCCCAGCAGCGCCAGCAAGGACTACACCGACGTGCTGCCCAGCGCGACGGTCAACTTCCTGATCGCCGACGACAAGATCCTGCGCCTGTCCGCGGCCAAGGTGGTCGCGCGGCCGCCGCTGGACGAGCTGCGCACCGGCCGCTATCTGGACAATCCGGCCACGGTCAGCGGCCAGCTCACCGGCAGCGGCGGCAACCCGCGGCTGGATCCGTTCCGCGCCACCCAGCTCGACCTGTCCTACGAGTGGTACTTCCACAAGGAGGCGCTGGCCGCCGTGGCGGTGTACCGCAAGTGGGTCGATTCGAGCATCGGCTACAAGACCGAGCACGAGACCATCGACGGCCGCGACTATCTGATCAGCGGCCCGTTCAACGGCGGCGGCGGTTACATCGACGGCGTCGAGCTGACCTTCCAGACCCCGTTCTGGTTCATCCCGGGCATGGAGAACTTCGGCATCTATTCCAACCTGTCGCTGGTGGATTCCAACCTGCACGAGTTCTCGCCGGCCAACAATCCGCTGCCGCTGAGCGGGCTGGCGCGGCGCACCGGTTCGGCCGACCTGTGGTACAGCAACGGCAAGCTGGAGGCGCGCGCGGGCTATAGCTACCACAGCCCCTACAGCACGGCGTACGGCTGGAACGCTTCCCATCTGGTGCGCCTGGACAGCATGGGCACCTGGGACGCCAGCCTGGGCTGGCAGTTCAATCCGCGCTGGGCGATGAAGCTGCAGGTCAGCAACCTCACCAACGAGGCCATGCGCGCCTATACCGACAACCTGCCGTATCGCCTGGCCAACATGGACGATGGCGGCTACCAGTTGTTCGGCCGGCGCTTCTCGCTCGAAGCCACGTTCCGGTTCTGAGAGGGCGATGACTGTGAGCGATCGAAACAGAGGCTGGCTGCGTGCGGCGATGCTGGCGGCGGTGCTGTTCGCGCTGCCGGCCGGCGGCGAGGAGCGCGCACGGCCGTTCTACCTGGGGGCGGACCTGTCCTTCGCCAACGAGATGGAGGACTGCGGCGTGCAGTACCGCGACGGCGGCAAGGTCGAGGACGTGTTCTCGATCTTCCGCGCCCATGGCGCCAACCTGGTGCGCGTGCGGCTGTGGAACGACGCGCGCTGGACGCGCTACAGCGACCTGTCCGACGTCAAGAAGACCGTACGCCGGGCCCGCGCCCAAGGCATGCAGGTGCTGCTGGACCTGCACTACTCCGACGACTGGGCCGACGGCGACAAACAGTACATCCCCAAGGCCTGGGCCGATATCGCCGACACCGACGACCTGGCGCGCACGCTCTACAACTTCACCTACGACACGCTGATGGCGCTGGACCGCGAAGGGCTGATGCCCGAGCTGGTCCAGGTCGGCAACGAGACCAATCCCGAGCTGATGAGCTCCAGGGTCTGGGACAAGCGGAAGGACCGCATCGACTGGACGCGCAACGCGGCCCTGTTCAACGCCGGCATCCGCGCGGTCCACGATGCCGGCGCCCACTCCAGGATCCAGCCGCGGGTGATGCTGCATATCGCCCAGCCGGAGAACGTGGAGCCGTGGTTCGCGGCGGCCGACCGCGCCGGGGTGCGCGGCTTCGACCTGATCGGCATCAGCTACTACCGCAAGTGGTCCACGCAGACGATGGCGCAGCTGGGCCAGACCATCGCGCGCCTGCGCAAGACCTATCCGGACAGGGACGTGGTGGTGGTGGAGACGGCCTACCCGTGGACGCTGGAGGCGGGCGATGAATCGCACAACCTGCTCGGCGAGGACTCGCTGATTCCGGGCTATCCGGCCACGCCCGATGGGCAGCTGCGCTACCTCACCGACCTGACCCAGCTGGTGGCCGACAACGACGGCAGCGGCGTGGTCTATTGGGCGCCGGAGTGGACCACCAGCCGCTGCAAGACGCGCTGGGGCACCGGTTCGTCCTGGGAGAACGCCACGTTCTTCGATTTCCGGCACGGCAATGCGTTGCTGCCGGGCATCGACTTCATGCGCCACGACTACCGTCTGCCGCGATGAGCGAGCTGAGCCGTCGCGAACTGCTGCGCGCGCTGATGGCCGGCGGCGTGGCGGTCACCGTGCCGGCGGGCCGCGCGGCGGCGACGCCGAGCGCCGCCGGTGACGCGGCCGTCGCGCAGGCATCCTCGGCACTCGCATTGCCGCGGGCGCCGGCCGGGCGTCCAACGCCTGGCGCGCGCCAGCGCGACCGTCTGGATGCCGACTGGCGCTTCGCCTTCGGCCATGCCGACGACCCGACGCGCGACTTCAACTTCGGCACCTACCAGCGCACCTACGCCAAGGCCGGCAAGGACACCGCCGATGCGGCGCTGATCGCTTACGACGATGCGGGCTGGCGCGCGCTGTCGCTGCCGCACGACTGGGCGGTGGAACTGCCCTTCGTGCCCAATCCCCATCCGCCCGCCGGCGTGGACGATCCGGCCGCCGCGCACGGCTATCGCCCCGTGGGCCGCGACCATCCCGAGACCAGCATCGGCTGGTACCGGCGTGAGCTGGACATTCCCGCCAGCGATGCGGGCCGGCGCCTAGTGCTGGAATTCGACGGGGTGTTCCGCGACTGCATCGTGTTCTGCAACGGCCATATCGTCGGCACCAACGCCAGCGGCTATATCGGCTTCGAGGTGGACATCACCGATGTGGTCGACTACGGCGCGCGCAATGTGATCGCGGTGCGCGTGGACGCCACCCTGGGCGAGGGCTGGTTCTACGAAGGCGCCGGGATCTATCGCCATGTCTGGCTGCGCAGGACCGACCCGCTGTACATTCCTGCCGGCGGGCTCGTGGTGCGGGCCACACCCCGCGCTGGGCAGGCCGCCTGCGCTGTAGAGGCGACGCTGCACAACGCGGGCGACCAGGCCGAGGCCTGCGTGCTGGTGCTGCAGGTCCTGGACGACGACGGGCGCATGGTGGCCAAGGCGCAGCTGCCGGCAACGCAGGTGGCGCCCGGCGATGCGACCACGGTGCAACACGCGCTGGCCTTCGACGCACCGCAGCTGTGGTCGCCCGAAAACCCGGTCCTGTACCGGCTGCTGGCCGAGCTGCGTGTGGACGGTGTCGCATGCGACGCAGTCCAGGTCGCGTTCGGCGTGCGCAGCATCGCCTTCGACGCCCAGCGCGGCTTCCTGCTCAATGGCGCGCCGTACAAGCTCAAGGGCACCTGCAACCACCAGGATCATGCCGGCGTGGGCACCGCCATCCCCGACGCCTTGCACGCCTGGCGCCTGCAGCAGCTCAAGGCCCTGGGCTGCAACGCCTGGCGCATGGCGCACAACCCGGCCAGCCCGGCGCTGATGGACCTGTGCGACCGTCTGGGCATGCTGGTGATCGCCGAGACCCGGCGCATGTCCTCCGACCCTGAGGCGATGCGCGAACTGCAGCGCTTGCTGCTGCGCGACCGCAACCGGCCCAGCGTGATCGCCTGGTCGCTGGGCAACGAAGAGCCGCAGATGGTCACCGCGCGCGGCGCGCGCATCGTCGGCACGATGCAGGCGCTGGTGCGCCGGCTCGATCCGACCCGGCCGACCACCTTCGCCATGGACAAGGGCTTCGGCGAGGGCGTGGGGCAGGTGGTGGACGTGGTCGGCTTCAACTACCGCACCAACCAGATGGACGCCTTCCACGCGCGTGAGCCGCAGCGGCCGGTGTACGGCAGCGAGACCGCCAGCACCGTGTCGGTGCGCGGCAACTATTTCGTCGACGACGCCCGCGGCTATACGCGCGCCTACGACGTCGACCACCCGTGGTGGGCATCCACGTCCGAGTCGTGGTGGGCGTTCGTGGCCGAGCGGCCGTGGATCGCCGGCGGCTTCGTCTGGACCGGGTTCGACTATCGCGGCGAGCCCACGCCGTACAACCGCTGGCCCAACGTGGCCTCGCAGTTCGGCGTGCTCGACAGCTGCGGCTTCCCCAAGGACAACGCCTGGTACTACCGCGCGCAGTGGACGCAGGCGCCGGTGCTGCACCTGTTCCCGCACTGGAACTGGGACGCGCTGCCGGCCTTGGCCAACGGCATGGTGGATGTATGGGTCCACAGCAACCTGGACGAGGTCGAGCTGTGGGTCAACGGCGTCAGCCAGGGCCGGCGCCGCGTGCCGCGCTACGGCCATGTGGAGTGGCGCGTGCGCTACGCGCCGGGCGCGATCGAGGCGCGCGGCTATCGCGGCGGTGAGCAGGTGCTGGTGCAGCGGCGCGAGACCACCGGTGCGCCGGCCGCCATCGCACTGCGCTGCGAGCGCGACAGTCTGCTGGCCGACGGCCAGGACGTGGGCATGATCGAAGTGGCCATCGTGGACGCGCAGGGCCGGCAGGTGCCGACTGCCGCCGACGAGGTCCGCTTCCAGGTGAGCGGGGCGGGAGCGCTGATCGGCGTCGGCAACGGCGACCCGGCCAGCCACGAGGCCGACAAGGCCGATCGGCGCCGCGCCTTCAACGGGCTGTGCCAGGCGATCGTGCAGAGCGCGCGTGCGCCGGGCCGCCTGCGGCTGCAGGCCAGCGCGCCAGGCTTGCGGGGTGCGACGCTGGAGCTGGAAGTTTTGGACGCGCTCGCCTAGGTGAGCGCGGCCTGAGTTACGCCGTCTCCGAGCGTGCGGCGACGACGACAAGGTCAGGCACGGATCGGCCCCAAGGCCGGTCCGTGCCGTTCGGACCCTTTAAAGATCGAACTTGATGCCCTGCGCCAGCGGTAGCGAATCGGAGTAGTTGATCGTATTGGTCTGGCGGCGCATGTAGGCCTTCCACGCATCCGAGCCGGACTCGCGCCCGCCGCCAGTGTCCTTCTCGCCGCCGAACGCGCCGCCGATCTCCGCACCGGAGGTGCCGATATTGACGTTGGCGATGCCGCAGTCGCTGCCGGCCGCGGAGAGGAACTTCTCGGCCGCCTTCAGGCTGTTGGTGAAGATCGACGAGGACAGGCCCTGCGGCACGCCGTTCTGCATGTCGATGGCCTCCTCCAGCGTCTCGTACTTCATCACGTACAGGATCGGGGCGAAGGTCTCGTGCTGGACGATGGCGTCGGTGTTCTTGAGGCCGGAGATGATGGTCGGCAGGACGAAGTTGCCCGCGCGCTCCAGCGCCTTGCCGCCGGTTTCCACCGTGCCGCCGGCGGCCTTGGCCTGCTCGACGGACTTCAGGAAGGCATCGACCGCGGCCTTGCTGTTGAGCGGGCCCATCAGATTGGCCGCATCCAGCGGATCGCCGATCTTGCCTTCCACCTGCTTGTAGGCCTTGACCAGCGTGGCCAGCACGGTGTCGTAGATCGAGGCGTGCACGATCAGGCGGCGGGTGGTGGTGCAGCGCTGGCCGGCGGTGCCCACCGCGCCGAACACGATGCCCGGCACGGCCAGCTTCAGGTCGGCGGTCTCGTCCAGGATGATGGCGTTGTTGCCGCCCAGTTCCAGCAGGCTGCGGCCCAGGCGCCGCGCCACGCGTTCGCCGACGATGCGGCCGACCTCGGTCGAGCCGGTGAAGCTGATCAGCGGCACGCGCTTGTCGTCCACCAGCTGCTGGGACAGTTCGATGCCGGCATCGTTGATCAGGAAGAACAGGTCGGGGAAGCCGGCGTCCTTGAGCGCGTCGTTGCAGATCTTCTGCGTGGCCAGCGCGGTCAGCGGGGTCTTATTGGACGGCTTCCAGATGCAGATGTCGCCGCAGATGGCAGCCAGGAACGCATTCCACGCCCACACCGCGACCGGGAAGTTGAACGCGCTGATGATGCCGACCAGGCCGATCGGGTGGTACTGCTCGTACATGCGGTGACCCGGGCGCTCCGAATGCATGGTGTAGCCGTAGAGCATGCGGCTCTGGCCCACCGCGAAGTCGGCGATGTCGATCATTTCCTGTACTTCGCCGTCGCCCTCGGGCTTGGACTTGCCCATCTCCAGCGCCACCAGCGAGCCGAGCAGATCCTTGTGCTTGCGCAGCGCCTCGCCGCACAGGCGCACGGCCTCGCCGCGACGCGGCGCCGGCGTGGTGCGCCAGGTCTTGAACGCCGCCTGCGCGCGTTCGATGACCGTGTCGTAGTCGGACTGGCTGCTGGCATGCACCGTGGCGATGACGGCATTGGTGGTCGGGTTGACCGACTCCAGCACCCCGGCATCGGTGGTGCTGGACCACTGGCCGTTGCCGAGATAGGTGCCGGGATTGGTCGGGCCAAGGCCCAAGGCCTTGAGCAGGTCAGCAGACATGGAAACTCCGTGTTCGGGGACGCGATGCGCCGCGGGCGGGGGACGCGGCAGGGCCGGCAATTTTAGCAGGCCGTCCGGGCCGGACTGGGCTGGGTCAGGGATGGCCATCTTGTGGCAGCTGCGTCGCTAGCTCCGGCCGTGAATTTATGGCGCGCGGGCAGGTGCCGTCAGCGCCACGATCGTCGGGATTCGGGATTCGGGATTCGGGATTCGGGATTCGGGAATCGGGAATCGGGAATCGGGAATCGGGAATCGGGAATCGGGAATCGGGAATCGGGAATCGGGAATCGGGACCAGGGACCAGGGACCAGGGACCAGGGACCAGGGACCAGGGACCAGGGACCAGGGACCAGGGGCTCGCAGCCAACATCAAGACCTCACCAAAGCCGCCCCCTCCCTTGCGCGCAGCGCAGGGGAGGGTTGGGGAGGGGTGCTTTTCGCGGTAAAGCTAAGGGAGGCGAAAAGCAGCAAGTGCTGACAGCACAGCGCCCGCAAGCGCTAGGAGCAACGGCAAAGACAAAAGCCAACCCCTCCCCAACCCTCCCCTGCGCTGCGCGCAAGGGAGGGGGCGCATCATTGGGAGCCGACCAACTTTGCGAGGCGGCGAGCGACCTTGAAGTGGCGCGCCCAAATCTCTGCGTTTCGCGCGCTCACGACAAGAAGCTTTCGTCAGCCGCCCTGCGCCTGCCCCAGCGCCGCGTTCAGCACAGCCGCCAGGCGCACGCCGGCCAGACGCAGCTGCTGCTCGGCCACCGGTGTCCAGGTGGTGAAGTAGGCCGGGTCCAGCTTGGCCCGGGCCGGGTAGAACCCCGGCGAGCGGACGATGCGGCAGGACGCCTCGGCCCACGAGGTCGCGTCCGGCGGGAAGCCGGTGCCGGCGCCGGGCGCGGGCCGGGGCAGGGCGCGGATCTGCGCCAGCAGCGCGTCCTCGTCCAGGCCGGTGCGGCGCAGCAGCCCGCTGTCCCACAGCGAATGCAGATTGCTGCCCTGGCCGTCCACGTTGATCTGCACGGTGTTGCCGCCCTTGTCGCGGGCGAAGCCGGCGTGCAGCGGCTGGTGGGCATCGCCGACCAGATGCACGACGAACTTCAGCGCCTGCAGGCGGGCGGCGGCCGGTGCGCTGCGGTCGGCCAGCAGCTTGGTCTGCGCGGTGAGCGCGGCGATCGTGCAGTCGCCGTTGCGGCAGTCGCGCGGCGGGTCGTAATGGCAGTCGTCCTCACCCAGGTTGACGTAATGCCAGGCGGCGGTGCGCTTGCCCAGGTTAGGGTCGGATTCGCGCAGTTCGTCGGGCCAACTGGCGATGCCGGGCAGCGTCGCGCCGGGCTCCAGCGCCAGCAGGGCGTCGATCTGCGCGCGCGTCTGCGCGGTGAGGTCGGGCTCGGCCAGCTCGGCCACTAGCCGATGGCCGGTGCGGCCCCAGGCCAGAGCGGACACGGGGCAAGCCAACAGGCTCAGGGACAGCAGCGCGGCCAGCGGCCGCACGAACGGGATCTTCAACACGCAGCATCCGGCTTTCGAAGCACGAGGGCCCGGATGATACCCGCGCCTGCGCGCCGGCTCGATGTCACCTCCGCGCGGCGACGCGCCTGAACCGCCCTCCGTGGCGGCGACACACCCGGCCTCCCTGGCCGGTCCCCATCCGGCCCGCGCTGCGTGCGTACGCTGCCGGCCCGCGCGCATCGCAGGCTGGCTCAGAAGCGGTACACCCAGGCGGCGCCGTAGACCATCGGATCGATGTTGGCCGTGCCCAGCTTGGCCCCGTTGAGCTTGACCTTGGTGTCGATATCGGCCCAGCGCACGTCCACGCGCAGGGCGCTGCGCGCGCTCAGCGCGAAGTCCAGGCCGGCGTGCGCGGCCAGGCCCCAGGAGTCGCCCAGATCCAGGTCGCTGCCAGCCAGGGCGCCCTTGGCGTCGGTGCTGAAGAACTTGGTGTAGTTCACGCCCAGCCCCACGAACGGCGACACCTTGCCGGCGCTGTTGAAGTGGTACTGCAGCGACACCACCGGCGGCAGCTGCTTGGTGGTGCCGACCTTGCCCAGGCCCTTGATGTTGATGTCGTGCTGGAACGGCCAGGCGGCCAGCACCTCGATGCCCAGGTTGTCGGCCACGAAGTACTCGCCGGTGACGCTGGGGCGGGTGCTGCTGTCCACGCTGACCGGCAGCGTGCCGCCGGCCAGCTTGCCGTTGTCCGACTTCGGATTGACCTGGTGGATGCCGACGCCGACGGTGAAATCGCCGCGCGACTGGGCAGCGGCCTGGAGGCAGACGCCGCCCAGGGCCAGGGCGAGCAGGCAGGGGAGGAGGGACTTGCGCATGACGATGAGACTCCGTTGTGTGTGGCGCACATGCTCCAACCGGGCCTGGGCGCCCGCCTTGATCCGGATCAAGGCGCACGGCGGGCGGCTGTCGTCCTGGGATCGCCGCCGGGTTCAGCCCGGCGCGGGTCACGACCCGGCGGCAACGGGGCGCGCTGCTAGAATGCGGACCCCTTCACCGCCGCGTCGCGCACCCGCGTGCCGCTTACAGGAGTCCTCCAGCAATGAGCATCAAGGTAGGCATCAACGGCTTCGGCCGCATCGGCCGCAATGTGCTGCGTTCGGCCGTGCAGAATTTCGAGGGCGAGATCGAGATCGTCGCCATCAACGACCTGCTCGAACCCGACTACCTGGCCTACATGCTGCAGTACGACTCGGTGCACGGGCGCTTTGAGGGCACCATCTCGGTCGAGGGCACCACGCTGATCGTCAACGGCAAGAAGATCCGCCTGACCGCCGAACGCGACCCGGCCGCGCTGAAGTGGGACGAGGTGGGCGCCGAGGTGGTCATCGAGTCCACCGGCATCTTCCTGACCAAGGAAGGCGCGCAGAAGCACCTGGACGCCGGCGCCAAGAAGGTCATCCTGTCCGCGCCGTCCAAGGACGACACGCCGATGTTCGTCTTCGGCGTCAACGACAAGACCTACGCCGGCCAGGCGATCATCTCCAACGCCTCGTGCACCACCAACTGCCTGGCGCCGCTGGCCAAGGTCATCAATGACAAGTGGGGCATCAAGCGCGGCCTGATGACCACCGTGCACGCCGCCACCGCCACGCAGAAGACCGTCGACGGCCCGTCCAACAAGGACTGGCGCGGCGGCCGCGGCATCCTGGAGAACATCATTCCCTCGTCCACCGGCGCGGCCAAGGCCGTGGGCGTGGTGATCCCGGAGCTCAACAAGAAGCTGACCGGCATGAGCTTCCGCGTGCCGACCTCCGACGTGTCGGTGGTGGACCTGACCTGCGAGCTGGAAAAGCCGGCCACCTATGCCGAGATCTGTGCCGAGATGAAGGCCCAGAGCGAGGGCGCGCTGAAGGGCGTGCTGGGCTACACCGAGGACAAGGTCGTGGCCACCGACTTCCGCGGCGAGACCCGGACCTCGGTCTTCGATGCCGAGGCCGGCATCGCCCTGGACTCCACCTTCGTCAAGCTGGTGTCCTGGTACGACAACGAATGGGGCTACTCCAACAAGTGCCTGGAGATGGTCAAGGTCGTCGCGGGCAAGTAAGCCGCGCGATTCAGGACAAGGGCGCCTTTCGGGCGCCCTTTGTCTTGATGCGGTCACGGGAAACGGGTAGGTCCGCTCGGCGGAGGGGACGATGGAGCCCGGGGGGAGCGCGAGCAGGGGTGCGGGTCTCTTTTTTCGGGCCGGGTGTCGTGCTATCAATCACCCGCGGATCGTCCAACGGCCCGTGCCGTGGGCAGGGAAGCGAATTTCACTCAAGGGGTAAGTGTTTCATGAAGATCAAGCAATGGTTTGGAAGCGGCCTGATTGCAGTGGCCGCCGTGCTGATGGCGCCGGGTGCATGGGCGCAGACGGCCGACATCTTCGACATCGATTACGTGCAGGGCCACCTGGTGGCCGGCAAGACGACCAAGGCCCAGGTGCTGGAAAGCTTCGGCGAGCCGACTTCAAAGAAGGCCAAGCTGAGCTCGTCCGGCGGCGCCTCCGAGACCTACGTGTACATCAAGGGCGCGGCCAAGAAGCCCGCGGCTTCGGCCGGCTCTGGCTTCGGCAAGATGGTGGGCTCGCTGCGTGGCGTGCTGGGCGATGTCTCCGACCTGACCGGCAAGAACGTCGGTGGCGAAGTGGCCTCCAACAGCTATCGCGCCCAGCGCAGCGCCAACGCCGCCGATCGTCTGTCCGCGCGCGCGGGTACCGACGCCGATGCGTCGGCCGGCGCCGATGGCGCCTCGCGGCTCACCATCCAGATCCAGGGCGGCGTGGTGACTTCGTTCGATATGGAGTGAGGTGGGCCCTGCGACCGCTTGCGCTCAGCCCCCGCGCCGAAAGCGCGGGGTTTTTCGTTTGGATCGTCTCCGCGGTGCAGGAGTCAACCCAGGAGTGACGTGAGCGAGGTGGGCGAAAGCGTTTCGCCAACCAACCTCGACCGGCTCGGTGTGGCTCCTCGACTCGGTCCTCCATCTGCGGCGGACTCGCCGCCGCGTGTCATCTGGCCCGCCCTTCGCCCGCCCGCCCGGGTCGAGGCTCTGCAGCGAATAGATCAGGACTTCTTACAACTCGAAGGTATCGAGCAAGCGCTCTGCCCCCTCCCTTTCGCCGCAGGCGAAGGGGAGGGCCGGGGTGGGGTGCTTTTGCTCTTGCTTCTGTGGCTTGACCGGTAAAGCCACTACCCCTCCCCATCCCTCCCCTGCGCTGCGCGCAAGGGAGGGGGCCCTCAAACCGCTAATTTCCCGTCACTGATCGCGGTCTGCGCGAACGAGGGGTTCGAACGACCCCGCAAACCGAAGCCCTGTGGCCTGACGCTCGAGGCAGCGGGCTGGCGGGCGGTGGCCGCGCCTAGCGAGGCAGGAAGCCGAGCGCCCGAATCAGGGCAGGATGCCCTGATTGAGGGATAAGCGGCCGCCGCCCGCCGGCCCGCTGCCCTTCCGAAGCAGGGCAGCCAAGGCGCTGAGATGCGTCGGTGAAGAAAGAGCCCACTTGGGCACAAAGGTGGCCAGTGAGCGGCTCGAGATGCGATGCACAAGGCCCGACACGTCGCGCAGTGCACCTCCCAACGCCGCTGTAGGTTTGCCGCACCTCCACGCAGCGCGGACAATGGGTGTCTGATCTTTCCCCTGCACAGGACCCAAGCATGACCATCGTCCGCATGAGCGACCTCGACCTGTCCGGCAAGCGCGTGCTGATCCGTCAGGATCTCAACGTGCCGATCGAGAACGGCCAGATCACCTCCGAACAGCGCATCACCGCCTCGGTGCCGACCCTCAAGGCCGCGCTGGAGCAGGGCGCGGCGGTGATGGTCACCTCGCACCTGGGCCGGCCGAAGGAGGGCACCTGGAGCGAGGAGGATTCGCTGGCGCCGGTGGCCGAGCGCCTGACCGCCTTGCTGGGCACCAAGGTCGAGCTGGTGCGCGACTGGGTCGACGGCGTGGACGTCAAGCCCGGCCAGATCGTGCTGCTTGAGAACTGCCGCATGAACGTGGGCGAGGCCAAGGACGACGAGACGCTGTCTAAGAAGTACGCCGCGCTGTGCGACGTGTTCGTCATGGATGCCTTCGGCACCGCGCACCGCGCCCAGGCCTCCACCCACGGCGTCATCAAGTACGCGCCCATCGCCGCCGGCGGCCCGCTGCTGATGGCCGAGCTGGATGCCCTGGGCAAGGCGCTGGACAACCCGGCCAAGCCGCTGCTGGCCATCGTCGCCGGCAGCAAGGTCTCGACCAAGCTCGAGCTGCTGTCCAACCTGGTCGGCAAGGTCGACCAGCTGATCGTCGGCGGCGGCATCGCCAACACCTTCATCGCCGCGGCCGGCTACAGCGTCGGCAAGTCGCTGTGCGAGCCGGACCTGATCGGCACCGCCCAGCAGATCGTCGCCGACGCCAAGGCACGCGGCGCCGAGATCCCGCTGCCCACCGATGTGGTGGTGGCCAAGCAGTTCCTGCCCGACGCCCCCGCGACGGTGAAGCGCGTCGATGCGGTCGAAGCCGATGACCTGATCCTGGACATCGGCCCGGACACCGCACAGGCCTACGCCGCGCTGATCGCCAAAGCCGGCACGGTGGTGTGGAACGGTCCGGTCGGCGTGTTCGAGTTCGACGCCTTCGGCAAGGGCACCGAGACCCTGGCGCGCGCGATCGCCGCCTCGCCGGCGTTCTCCATCGCCGGCGGCGGCGACACGCTGGCGGCCGTGGACAAGTACGGCATCGCCAAGGACGTGTCCTACATCTCCACCGGCGGCGGCGCCTTCCTGGAGTTCCTGGAAGGCAAGACCCTGCCGGCGGTCGCGGCGCTGGAAGCGCGCGGCAGCTGATCGGCGCGCTGCTGTCACTTCAGAGGCCCGGCCCTGGAAAGCCGGGCCTTTTCGCTTCTTATTCGAGGTATCCGCATGACTCCGCTTCCCACCCTGTTCTTCGACCTGGATGGCACGCTGATCGATTCCGAGCCCGGCATCGTCAACGGCATCGCGCATGTGTTCGCGTCCCTGCAGCGGCCGACGCCATCGCGCGAGGCACTGCGCGCGTGGATCGGGCCGCCGATGCGCGACAGCTTCCAGGCCGCGTTCGGCGACGAGGATTTGGTGGCACGCGCGCTGGCGCTCTATCGGCAGCGTTACGACGCGCTGGGCTGGACCGAGCTGACGGTGTACCCCGGCATTCCTGAGCTCATCGAGGCGCTGGCGCAGGCCGGCCATCGGCTGGCGGTGGTGACCTCGAAGAACGAGCGCGCGGCGCGGCGCATCCTGGGCGCACTGCCGTTCGGCGCGGCGTTCGAGGAAATCGTCGGCGCCAGCGACGACGGGGCCCGCCGCTTCAAGCGCGACCTGATCACCGAAGCGCTGACGCGGCTGCAGGTCCCGGCATCCGACTGCGTGATGATCGGCGACCGCCGCATGGACATCGAGGGCGCCGCGGCGCACGCCATGCGCAGCATCGGCGTGCTGTGGGGCTTCGGCGATCGCGACGAACTGCTTGCCGCAGGCGCCGGACAGGTAGTCGAGACGCCATCCGCGCTGGCCGATGCGCTCGGTGTGGCGCTGCCGCGCATTTGAATACCATTACAAAGCCATTTCAATCATTCGCGCCGTGAGGTTCGTGACGCCAAGACCCTTTCGCATCAAGGAGTTGGCCAGGAATGGGTGTTGTGGAGCGCTGACACACCGTTCCATGCTGCAGTGCAGAAGCGGACCACCACCAGTCCTGTGGTAGCGTTTACGGCAAGACGGAGACCCTCGCCATGACCCAATCCAACGCCCGCCGCACCAAGATCCTGGCCACCCTCGGCCCTGCCACCGACCCGCCCGGCGTGCTGGAGGACCTGCTGCGCGCCGGCGTGAACGTGGTGCGGCTCAACTTTTCCCATGGCGACCCGTCGGCCCAGCGCGATCGCGCCGAGGCCGTGCGCAGCGCCGCCAACAAGCTCGGCCTGGAAGTGGGCATCCTGGCCGACCTGCCCGGTCCCAAGATCCGCATCGAGCGCTTCGCTCAGGGCAAGGTGCAGCTGAAGACCGGCGCGCGCTTCGACCTGATCGCGCGCGAAGGCGTGCCGGCCGGCGATGAGACCCAGGTCGGCGTGAGCTACCTCGACCTGCCGGGCGACGTGGCGCCGGGCGATGTGCTGCTGCTGGACGACGGCATGATGCAGCTGCGCGTCACCGCCGTGGAAGGCGAGCGCATCGTCACCCAGGTGCTCAACGACGGCGTGCTGTCCGACCGCAAGGGCCTGAACAAGCAGGGCGGCGGGCTGTCGCTGGGTGCGCTCAGCGACCGCGACCGCGAGCTGATCGCCATCGTCGCCGACATCGGCGTGGACTTCATCGCCGTCTCCTTCTGCCGCAACGCGGCCGACATGGAGGAGGCGCGCAGCCTGGCGCGCAAGCACGGCAGCGACGCCTTCCTGGTGTCCAAGATCGAGCGCACCGAGGCCATCGAGAACCTGAAGGAGATCGTCGGCGCCAGCGACGTGGTGATGGTCGCGCGCGGCGACCTGGGCGTGGAAATCGGCGATGCCGAGCTGCCTGGCCTGCAGAAGCAGATCATTCGCGAGTCGATCGAGCAGAACAAGGTCGTCATTACCGCGACCCAGATGCTGCAGTCGATGGTCGAGAGCCCGCTGCCCACCCGCGCCGAGGTCATGGACGTGGCCAACGCGGTCATCGACGGCACCGATGCGGTGATGCTCTCGGCCGAGACCGCCGCCGGCACCTATCCGGTGCGCGCGGTCGAGGCGATGGCGCGCATCTGCGTCGGCGCCGAGCGCTCGTTCTCGATGGACACCGATTTCGAGGCGGCCCAGCGCAACCTGCAGCGCGCCGACCACGCCATCGCGATGGCCACGATGTTCCTGTCCGAGCACATCAAGCTGGGCGGCGTGGTGGCCTTGAGCGAATCCGGCGGCACGGCGGGCTTCCTGTCGCGCTTCCGCTCCACCGTGCCGGTCTATGCGTTCTCGCGCCATGGCGGCGCGCGCCGGCGCATGGCCCTGATGCGCGGCGTCCATCCCATCGCCTTCGACAGCCGCGGCATGGTCCCGCGCGAGGCCGCGCGCGCCAGCATCCAGATGCTGGTCAAGGCCGGCGCGCTGGGCCCGGGCGACCGCGTGGTGTTCACCAGCGGCGAGCACATGGAGACCCACGGCGCCACCAACACCCTGCGCCTGCTGGAAGTGGGCGAAGACGGGCGCGCCAGCGGGCTGGGCGAGCTTTAAAGCGCACCTGGGCTGTGAGGGGGCGCCGCTATACTGCGGCCCCCTCGCAGTGCGTTCTCCAGGAGCTCCAATGAGCATCGAATCGCTCGCCGAAACCGCGCAGGCGTTGGTCGCCCCCGGCAAGGGCATCATCGCCATCGACGAATCCACGGCCACCATCGGCAAGCGCTTCGCCGCGGTCGGCATCGAGAACACCGAGGCGCATCGCCGCCGCTACCGCGAGCTGCTGCTGACCACGCCCCGGCTGAGCGATCACATCTCCGGCGCGATCCTGTTCGAGGAGACCCTGCGCCAGAGCACCGAGGATGGCACGCCGTTCCCCAAGTACATGGCCAGCCACGGCGTCATCCCCGGCATTAAGGTCGACAAGGGCACCTCGCCCCTGGCCGGCTGCCCGGGTGAACGGGTGACCGAGGGCCTGGACGGCCTGCGCGACCGGCTCAAGGCCTACTACGCCCTGGGCGCGCGCTTCGCCAAGTGGCGCGCGGTGATCACCATCGGCGAGGACATCCCCTCCGGCACCTGCATCGAGGTCAACGCCCACGCCCTGGCCCGCTACGCGGCGCTGTGCCAGGAGCAGGGCCTGGTCGCCATCGTCGAGCCGGAAGTGCTGATGGACGGCGACCACGATATCCAGGTCTGCTACGAGGTCACCGAGGCGATGCTGCGCTCGCTGTTCGGCGCGCTGCACGATCAGGGCGTGCTGCTGGAGGGCACGCTGCTCAAGGCCTCGATGGTCGTGCCGGGCCAGGACTGCGAGGAGCGGGCCGACATCGAGGAAGTCGCCGAGTCGACCGTGATGTGCCTCAAGAGCACCGTGCCGGCGATCCTGCCGGGCATCGTCTTCCTCTCCGGCGGCCAGTCCGACGCGGACGCCACCGCGCACCTGGATGCGATGAACCGCCTCGGCAACCTGCCATGGCCTTTGAGTTTCTCTTACGGCCGCGCCATGCAGCAGGCCGCGCTGGCCCACTGGGCCAAGGATCCGGTCGGCAACTTCGCCAAGGCCCAGGCCATCGTGCTGGAGCGCGCGAAGGAGAACGGGCTGGCGGCGCTGGGGAAGTGGAAGGGGTAGGGCGCGGGCTTGCGGCGTTGAGGGTCGGCGGATCTGCGCTGAGGCGGAACCTTGTGTTGCCGTTGAGGATGGCCTTTGCGCGGTATGGCGGCCGGGGGCGCAGAAAGTGAGCTCGTCATCTCCGCGCAGGCGGGGATCCAGCGGCTCTCCCTGGGCTCCATACTCACTTGAGCGCACCTAACGAAAAACGCCGGCTTCGAGCCGGCGTTTCATCATCAAGGGTCGAATCGGCCCCGCGTTACCGCAGCCCCGACAGCCGCAGATATCCGTCGATGATCTGGTCGCCCCAGAAGAACACCACCCATCCGGCCACGGCCAGATAAGGCCCGAACGGGATCTGCGTCGAGCGGTCGCGCCCCTTCGTCGCCAGCCACGCCGCACCCACCACCGCGCCGATCAGCGAGGAGAACAGGATCACCGGCAGGATCCCGCGCAACCCGACCCATGCGCCGATCGCGGCCAACAGCTTGAAGTCGCCGTGGCCCATGCCTTCCTTGCCGGTGAGCTGCTTGAACAGCCACCACACCGACCAGAGCGACACATAGCCCGCCATCGCCCCCAGCAACGCGGGCTTGGGCGGCAGATAGAGATGCTCCAGGCTGGCGACCAGCCCCAGCCACATCAGCGGCAGCGTCAAGGTATCGGGCAACAGCCGCGTGCGCAGATCGATCCCCGACAGCGCCACCAGGAAACAACTCAACACCGCCGCGCCAAAGCCCTGCCAGCCGAAGCCGAAGCGCCATACGCAGAGCACCGCTAGCAGCCCGACCAGCAGCTCGACCGCCGGGTACTGCACCGAAATCGGCGTATGGCAGTACCGGCACTTGCCGCGCAGCGCCAGCCAGCTGAACAGCGGAATGTTCTCAAACCAGGCCAGCTTGTGCTTGCAGTGCGGGCAATGCGAAGGCTCGACCACGATCCCGGGCGGCGGCGGGTCGTACAGATCGGGCTGCTCCAGGATCTCGGTGGCATCGCGCCGCCACTGCCACTCCAGGCGCCGCGGCAGCCGCAGGATCACCACATTGAGGAAGCTGCCGACCATCAGGCCGAGCGCGCCCACCACCGGATACCCCAGCTCGGGGTGTTGATCGAGAAACGCCATGCTTTAGATCGCCGCGCCCAACTTGAAGATCGGCAAGTACATGCCGATGACCATGCCGCCGACCAGGACACCAAGAATCACCATGATCATCGGCTCGATCAGGCTGCTCAGCGCATCGACCGCGTTGTTGACCTCTTGTTCGAAGTATTCAGCAACCTTGAACAGCATCGTATCGAGCGCACCCGCCTCCTCGCCGATGGCCGTCATCTGGATCACCATGTGCGGAAACAGGTTGGTCTGCTTCATCGCCATGTTTACCGGATAACCCACGGCAACGTCATCGCGGATCCGGTGTACCGCCTGCTCGTAGAGCGTGTTGCCGGTTGCGCCTGCGACGGTATCCAGGGCCTCAACCAGTGGAACGCCGGCCTTGAACGTCACCGCCAAGGTACGGGAAAAACGGGCGATCGCGCTGTTATGCAGGATCTTGCCCATGACGGGCACCTTGAGCAAAGAACGATCGACAAAATGCTGGAACTTCAAGGATCGCTTCATGAAAAAGATGAAGGCAAAGATCCCTCCGCCGATCACCAGGACGGCGAGCCACCAATAGGAGATGGCCACGTCGGAGGCGGCCACAATCATCTTCGTGAAGGCTGGCAGATCGGCACCGAAGCTTTCGAACACCGCTTGGAACTGGGGGACGACGAAAATCAGCAGGATCGCGCTGACGATCAAGGCGACCGCGATGGTCATGGCGGGATAGAAGAGCGCCTTCTTGATCTTTCCCTTCAAGGATTCGAGGTTCTCCTTGTAGGTGGCGACCGTGTCGAGCACAGTCTCAAGCACACCAGCGCCCTCGCCGGCGCGGACCAGGTTGCGGTACAACTCGTCGAACTGAACGGGGTACTTGCTGATCGCTTCCGTCATCGATGAGCCTCCCTCGATGTCCGTGCGGATGCCCTCGAGCATCTTCTTCATGCGAGGATTTTTATGGCCGCCGCTGATGATCTCCAGCGAGGTGATGATCGGGACGCCCGATTTCATCATGGTTGCCATCTGACGGCTGAAGAAGGCGATATCGCCCGGCTTGATGGGCTTGCCGGCAGCGCCGAACAGAGGCTTCGGCTTGGGCTTGAGGACCGACGGGGTGATGCCCTTGCCGCGCAACTCGGCACGAAGCAGGTTGGCGTTGCGCGCCTCCTGTTCGCCCTTCATCTTGACGCCGCGCTTGTCGGTCCCTTGCCAAACGAAGGTGATCAGCTGCTTGGTGTCGCGCGCGACCGGTACGGACTTCTTGGCGGCTGAACGGCTTACGGCCATGTGCGTTCCCCAGTTGCCGGCATCCCCATGCCGGGTAGCTCGACCCGCATGGTAGCGGGTTCTGCTGGCAAAACAACGTGCAAGTGCGCGATTCCACTGGGCATTTGTCCAGTGTCTCCGTACTTCTGGACGGACTTCGCCTAGTCCTTGGTTACGCGGTTGATCTCGGCCAGGCTGGTCAGCCCCTGCTTGACCTTCCACAGGGCCGACTGGCGCAGGTCGCGGATGCCGGAGCGCTGTGCGGCCTCCGCGATCTGGATCGCGCCGCCACCCTCCAGGATGATCGTGGCGATCTCGTCGGTCATCGGCATGACCTGGTAGATGCCCACGCGGCCCTTGTAACCCTCGGTACACTCATCGCAGCCCACTGCCTCGAAGACGCTGAGGCCCTCGTCCAGTTCCGCCTGGCTGAATCCTTCGGCCAGCAGCGCCTTAGCCGGAATGGTGGCGGGGCGCTTGCAACGCGTGCACAGGCGGCGGGCCAGGCGCTGGGCGATGACCAGGGTGACCGAACTGGTGATGTTATAGGGCGCGATGCCCATGTTCATCAGGCGCGCAATGGTCTGCGGTGCATCGTTGGTGTGCAGGGTCGAGAGCACCATGTGGCCCGTCTGCGCCGCCTTGACGGCGATCTCGGCCGTCTCCAGATCGCGGATTTCGCCGACCATGATGATGTCCGGATCCTGGCGCAGGAACGAGCGCAGCGCGGCGGCGAAGGTCATGCCGCGTTTGTTGTTCTGCTGGACCTGGTTGACGCCGGGAAGACGAATTTCGACCGGGTCCTCGGCCGTGGAGATGTTGCGGGTATCGTCGTTGAGGATTCCCAGCGCTGTATACAGCGACACGGTTTTGCCGGAGCCGGTCGGGCCGGTCACCAGCACCATGCCGTAGGGCTTGTGGATGGCATCCAGGAACAGCTTCTGCTGGTCCTCCTCGTAGCCCAGCTTGTCGATGCCCAGCTTGGCGGCGCTGCCATCCAGGATGCGCAGCACGATCTTCTCGCCGAACAGCGTCGGCAGGGTGCTGACGCGGAAGTCGATCTGACGTGTCTTGGAAAGATTGAGCTTGATGCGTCCGTCCTGCGGAACGCGCTTTTCGGCGATGTCCAGCTGCGACATGACCTTCAGGCGCGCGGCGATGCGCTGGTTGAGCTTCTGCGGGGCCCGCGCGACGGTCTTGAGGATGCCATCGATGCGCAGGCGCACGCGGTAGTCGGTCTCGTAGGGCTCGAAGTGGATGTCCGACGCGCCCCGGCGGATCGCGTCGACCAGCATCTTGTTGACGAACTTGACGACGGGCGTGTCCTCGCCCTTGGCGTCGATGCCGGTGTCGCCGCTCTCCTCGTCGCCCGCTGCGGTGTCTAAATTGCCGAAGTCCTCATCTTCGCCACCCATGCCAGCCAGAGCGTCCGATGCGTTTCGCCATGTTTCCAGCGTGCGACGCAACTGGTCATCGGCGACCAGGATGGGCTCGACCACCAAGTTGGTATGGAACTTGATTTCGTCCAAGCCCTGCATGCGCGTCGGATCGGAGACCCCCACATACAGCTTGTTGCCGCGCTTGAACATTGGCAGCACCTGATGCTTTTGCAGCAGCTCCTCGCTGACCAGCTTCAAGGCATTTTGCGCGGAATCGAACGCAGAGACGTCCATCAACGGAATGCCGAACTCGATGGCGTTGGCTGCCGCCAATTGCGCGGGGCTCACCAGCTTCTTGTCCTGGATCCACTGCGCAAGCGGAACCCTGGCCTGGCTGGCCTCGGCCATGGCTGTCCGTGCTGCCCCCTCCTCCATTGCACCATCCATGACCAGACGGCGGGCAATGCCGGTGATGCCGACAAGATTTGCGTTCAGGGCGGAGGGCGCGATCGCGTTCATACAAGGATTCTGCGTGAATTGATGAGTGGAGCTGCAAGAACCGGGCCAGCTTCTCCACTTTACCCCAGCGAAGGCCGGAGCGCCCCGGGGAGGGCGCTTTAGTGGGTAGATGCTTTAAGCTCTGAGCGGACGACAGGGGGCCCGAATGAAGATCAGCGTCATCCTTCCCGCCAAGAATGAAGCGGGAGGCTTGCCCAAGACACTTGCCGCGCTCCGGTCGTTGCTGCCGGACTCGGAAATCATCGTCTCCGACGACGGTTCGACCGATGAGACCGCCAAGCTCGCCCTGGAGGCGGGTGCAAAAGTCGTCAGCTCGCCATATTCGATGGGCAATGGGGCCGCGATCAAACGAGGCACGCGGGCAGCGCGGGGTGATGTGCTTGTTTTCATGGACGCGGACGGCCAGCACGACCCGGTCCACATCACACGCCTGCTGGCGCGGCTTGAGAACGGCTACGACATGGTGGTCGGCGCGCGGGATTGGGCCGGACAGGCCGGTGTGCACCGCGGAATGGCGAATACCTTCTACAACTGGCTCGCCAGTCGCATGACCGGCGCCAGAGTCATGGATCTGACGTCGGGTTTCAGAGTCGTCAAGGCAGACAAGTTTCGCGAGTTCCTGCACTTGCTTCCCAATGGGTTCTCATATCCCACCACCAGCACCATGGCGTTCTTCCGCAGCGCCTATGCGGTGGCCTACGAGCCCATCCCGGTCCACAAACGCATCGGCAAGAGTCATATCAAACCGGTGCGTGACGGGATCAGATTTCTGCTGATCATCTTCAAGATCGCCACACTCTACTCGCCGTTAAAATTGTTCGTGCCGATAGCGCTGGCGTTCTCGTTCGGTGGACTAGCTTGGTATGCATGGACCTTCGCTACGATGCATAGGTTCACCAACATGAGCGCGCTGTTGTTCAGTGCCGCGGTGATCGTATTCCTCATTGGATTGATCTCGGAGCAGATCACCGCATTGACGTTCAAGCGAAATGACTGACACCTCGAAGTGTCGAAAGCGTGCGTTGCTCATCACGCGCAATCTGCCACCCTTGCGCGGGGGAATGGAAAGACTGAACCAGCAGCTTGCAATAGTGCTTGCTGAAGAATTCGACCTCGTCTTGATTGGTCCGCTTGGATGCGCCGAGCATCTTCCTGAAAGGATCTCAGTGCATGAAGTCCCCATTGCACACCTGTCGATCTTTCTTTTTCGCGCCTTGCAGATTGCTTGGCATCTGTCATCTCAACCATTCGACGTAGTGATCGCAGGGAGCGGGCTGACTGCGCCTGCCGTGGTAGTTGCAGCACACAGGGCAGGCGCGAAGTCGGTTGCTTATGTTCACGGTCTAGATATTGTGGCATCTCATCCGATCTACCGTGCCATATGGAGGCCTTTTCTGAGGCGACTCGATGCCGCGCTTGCTAATAGTACTAATACGGCAAATCTTGCGATCACCGCCGGGGTTGCACATGGTAATGTGGCGGTGCTGCATCCTGGCACGGCTCTGCCGGACGAGATATCCCCCGGAGATTTCCGCGATCGTTTCGGACTTGGTGCGGGGCCATTGCTGCTCAGCGTCGGAAGACTGACTCAACGCAAGGGGTTAGCTGAATTTATCACTCATGCATTGCCGGCGATCATTTCAGTCTATCCCGATACTAAGCTCATCTTGATCGGCGATGAAGCGCCAAATGCGTTGCGGAAAACCAGCACTGACCCAGCTCAAAAACTGTTGGCCAGTATTCGATCAAGTGGTATGGAATCTCATGTTATTCGCCTGGGCGTCTGTAACGACATTACGCTTTCGCAGGCCTATGCGGCAGCTGACGTTCACGTGTTCCCTGTTCTGCATATCCCGGATGACGTCGAAGGCTTTGGTATGGTCGCGATCGAGGCCGCCGCACATGGATTGCCGACGGTTTCATTCGATGTTGGAGGGGTTACGGACGCGGTGTGTGACCATGTTAGCGGATACGTCGTGAAGCAAGGGGATTACAAAGCATTGTCTGCGGCTGTATGCCGTTGTTTGCTTGATGAACCAAGCCCGGACCGTGTGCGTGAATTCGCGAGCTCCTTCGCGTGGTCTAATTTTGCTGGTAGTTTATACGCTAGGTTGCGCCACGTCATGGATGGAGCCGCCTTTTAACGGATGATGAAGCTGGGCCTATTGCGCACTGCAGCGCAATGCTTCTTCGAGAATGGCCGCGCTGTCGGCCCACGAGGGAGGTGGTGGGTAGTTCGCTGCTCCTTCAGAAAGCTGATCGACGATCCGAGCTGCGAGCTCGGTTGCTGAGCCTTGCGGCACGAGAGATTGCGCATCATCCTTCAGCATCCAGCGAACCGGCTCTGAGTCACTTGCAACTACAGGTATCCTGCAGGCCATAGCTTCGCAAAGCTTTGACGGATAACTGAAACGGCCGAATCTGGAATTTGCGGTGATCACGCACGCGACATTCAACGAAGAAAGTACGAGTGGTAGCTGCATATCCGCCACATAGCCCAGCGCAATAACGCCCGGTTGAGTGGTTGCATACCTCGGTGGCTTTCCTGTCAAAACAAGCCGCACACTGGGATGTTGTTGACGCACGAGCTCGAATGCCTCCAGCAAAGTATCGGTTCCTCGGTTGCGAGCCCAGCTCCCCGTATAACCGACTAATGGTGCGCCGTCGGGCAGGCCAAGCGCGATGCGGGATTCGGCTTTATCATTGGGAGTGAAAACTGCGTCGGCCGCCATGGGCACAACGATGGTGGGTGCGCGGCCGTGACGGTGACGATCGAGCAACTGCGCCAACTGTGGGCCAGCTGCTGTGACAAGATCAGCCGCTCGAAGCGAATCGCGCCATGCTAGGTGCAATGGCCAGTTCCAAGGCATATAGGCTTCGTAGTCGTCATAAGCATCAAGGGCGAGGCACGCATGGACCTTCCGGGCCAAATGTTTCGCTAGCGGCCCGTACCATGCGTCAGAACAGCCGATGACCCAGTCCGGCGCAAAAACGAGAGCTTCCTTGCAAAGGTAGTCTCGCAAGCCGATCGGGCCGAGGAAGCGGATGTCATGGCTGATACATTCGACTCCCTCAAATGCTCGACGCTCCGAGAGCAGGTGATGGTGACTGCAAAGTAGCACGCGTACCTCGTGACCACGACGTGCAAGTTCCACAGGTAAGTTATAGAACCTGCCATAGGGGCGAGCTAAAAGATCGCGTTGTTGTGGGCTGCGCTTAGTTACGAAGAGGAACTTCACGGAGGCATGGCCGCTCGGAGGATGGACGCGAAGCGATCGTTGAAAGCGGATTGCGACAATTCAGCGCTCCGAGCAGTGCCATTTGCAAGAAGCCTGCCCCGGGTGCTTACATCCTCCACCAATTTGATCATCGCTGCAGCGATCGCGTCGACAGAAGCTGGATCGAAGTAAATGGCAGCCTCTCTGGATTGTTCTCGCATCGCGTAGATGTCTGAGAGCGCCATTGGAGTGCCGGTCGCCATCGCTTCCAGGGGAGGAATGTTTGTGGGGCCGAAAAAGGTCGGCATGATCAAGCCCTGGGAGCGCCGGTATAGTTCGGCCATGTCGTCGTCTGGAACATATCCGAGAATGGTAACTGCGCTGGACATTCCTAAGCCATACACCTCTTCCTTCATGGCCTTGCTGTTGTTCTTGGGTGAGCCGACTAGAACGAGCGAAAGAGCTGGCAATTTTTTCTTGGCAACCGCAAGTGCTCTTATAAGATTGACATGATTCTTGTGCTGCCAGAACTGGGCCGGATAGAAGAGATACTGCGTGGGCAGGCGATAGCGCTCGTCGAATCCGAGCGGGGCGTCCCTTTGATGGATGTAGGGCGGTGCCACATATGGTAATATGTGGATTCGGTCATCTGCGATGCCGTACGCGTCTAGAACATGCTGCTTTCCTGTCTGAGAATCGACCAGGATTGCAGTAGCGTTTCTGCAAGTATTAAGGTAGTGCCGTTCGCGGCGGCTATAGAGACCCAGCGCTGAGACTTCAGGGAAGCTGGGTTCGTATCGGTGCATCAAGTCATGAATGGTGCCAATCGTGGGTCCGGGCATCGAATAGGCAAGGTAGTCCTGCGCCGGGAAAATCCAGATGTCGCACCCCAGTCGCGTCAATTGTCGCTCCACGCCGCCAATGCGTGAGGCAAGTGCCCGCCGCCATGTACGCGCGGGCATTCCGAGCCGGAGCAATAGCCGGATAGCGGTATCGCGGCGGTCTGGCGCGACCGCATGAGACTCGATCCCAATGGAGTCCCGTTGCAGTCTTTCGGCCCATGCTGGGTGCGCGTGCGCTACCACTGCGCGATAGTCGGCTGTGGGCAATGCGCGGAGCGCCACTAGCAAGGAGGCTGCATACTGGAATGCGCCCCCCCCTTGCGGCGGGAAACCAAGATAGAGGCCGATCCGCTTCATCGCATCGCAGTGAAGCAGGCGTACCAGGGTAGGCCGTCGCCGAAATCCTCGCGTTCCCATGCAGTTGCACGAACGCAGTGCAGATCGGCCTCTTCGAGGAAGCTCCGGATCTCGTTCGCGAAGAAATAACGCATCGGGTGCAATTCGTTTATGTGGGCATGGGTTTTGTCGATGCGCACATCGATCTGGAATCGTACTTCCACGCGGTGCCTGTCCGGATAGTGGTCTGCGTGCGCGGTGCGCACGACGGAGACGCCGTTTCCCGATAGCTTGCGCGTACGTTGGCTGGGTGGATCGGCAAGGACGCCAGGCCCGTACCAGCAATCGAAGACGAACACGCCGCCCGGCGCAAGGTGAGTGGCGGCGGTCGCTATCGCTGCGCGCAAATCGTCATCCCCGACTTGGTAGCTCATCACATGGAAGAGCGACACCACCGCATCGAAGCGTTGATCGGTGCGGAAGCTGCGGAGGTCGGCCACCATGAAGGTAGGCGCCGCCGCACCGGCAGGGACACGCTTGGACTTCGCCAACGCGATCATCGCAGCGCTGAGGTCGATGCCCTGAACGACGTATCCCTTTTGCGCAAAGTGGATGGCGTGGCCGCCGGTGCCCGAGCCGAGCTCGAGCAGGGACTGGGCATCTGGCCGGTACTGGCGGATGATGCGGTCGACGTAGCCCACCTCGCCCGCGTAGTCCTTCTGCGCATAAAGCAGGTCGTAATAGGCGGCGTAAGCGTCGAAAGGCTTGCTCAACGCAGTAGATCCCGCACGCATTCCGCAACGCGTTCGATCTCTTCCGCGTCCAAGCCGAGGCCGCTGGGGATGTAGAAGCCGCGCCTATACAGCCTCTCGGCCACCGGGTGGCGGTCATGTTCGAACAAGCCCTTTCGTCTCAACACTGGCTGCTCGTGCATTGGGCAGAAGAACGGGCGTGTCCCGATCCCCACCTGCCCGAGTCGGCGCATCGCCTCATCGGCATCGAAAGGGACATCGTCATCAAGCACCAGCCCAAAAACCCAGTAGTTGTTCTCGGCGTATTCTGTCCGCGCAAGCGGCAATTGGAGTCCGCGCGTACCGGAAAGGAGCTCGCGATAACGATGGCCCATGGCGATCTTGCGCCGGATGAAGTCATCCAGTCGTTCCAACTGTGCGACTCCGATCGCCGCCTGTAAATTTGTCATGCGCATGTTCCATCCAAGCCGCTCGTGCACGAAGCGGCGTCCGGGCTGGAAACAAAGATTGCGCAGCTCGCGGCAGGTGTCGGCGAGTGCGTCGTCGTCCACCAGCACCATGCCGCCTTCGCCCGTGGTGACATGCTTGTTCGGGTAGAAGCTGAAAGTGCTGATGTCGCCAAAGCCGCCGCAGGGGTGTCCTCGATAGGTCTGCCCATGCGCTTCGGCGGCGTCCTCGATGACCCTCAGCCCGTGGCGCGCAGCGAGATCCAGCACCGGGTCCATGTTCACCGGCAGGCCGTAGGTATGCACGACCATGATGGCCTTGGTGCGCGGGGTGATACGGCCCTCGATGGCGGCAGCGTCCATGTTCCAGCTGAGCGGATCGCTGTCGACCAGTACCGGGGTGGCACCGGCGCGCACGATCTGGCTGATGCAGGAGATGATGGTAAAGGCCGGTAGGATGATCTCGTCACCTGGGCCAATCCCGAGCGCATCAATGGCAGCGTCTATCGCCGCCGTGCCGTTGCACACCGCAATTCCGTGCTTACGCCCGGTGCGCGCTGCGAATTCCGACTCGAACCGTTGCACGAACGGCCCTTCGGACGAAATCCATCCGCTGTCGATGCATTCGACCAAGTAGCGGCGTTCATTGCCGTCTAGCAATGGTTCATTTACTGGGACAGGGGGGAGTTTCACGGCTCGCCGCCGTCGAAGTTCAAATTGCTGGGTTTTACCGGCTCGAACCGTGTCTTGTCCTGCTCGCCGCAATATGGGCCCTGCTTCACTTCGATCATCTCGGTCGGTTCCAACATCTCGAAGCCGTGACCACCAAAGGCCAGGAGGATCACGTCGCCGCTTTCGAGCACGGTGCTGCGCAGATAATCCTGTGATTCGCTATAGAAGTCTACGCGCACGCGGCCGCTGCGGACAAACAGGACTTCCTTAGTATATTCCACAGACCTCGCTACCGGGTTGTGCACGTGCGGCGGGATGATGTGTCTCTTGGGACGGTTCATGTACCCCAGTTGCTGGGAAAAGTCGCCGGGCGTGAAGAACGCGATCCCCTCGACGCGAAATTCGCGGCGGATGATCAGCGCAAGAAGCCTCCCTTGGTCGCTTATCCTTTCGATCCCGGCCGCTTCAGACATGCCCTTTTCCCTGGATGCCGCCGCGCTTCGCGCGCCTGGCGAAGGTTGCACCCGTCAGAAGCGCGCGAATGCCAACAACAATAAAGGGTGGGCCCAGTACTTCCCAGGATGAAACCATGTCGGAACCGGCGGAGGTCCCCAAATGATCGTCCTCGGGCAACAACCATGTAGGGTAGGGGGCCCGGTAAATCGAGCGTGACACATGCTGCCCCACGCAGGCCCGTTCGCTGGAATCCGTCGTCGCCGGATTAGGTTTGAGGAATATCACCTGGGCATCATCGATTCCGCTGAGAAAAGGTCTGGCTTGGTGATAAAAGCTGCCAAACGCGCGGTTGAAGCCGAGTATCCGGAGGCCGTCGGGCGGTGAATTGCATGCGCGCAGCGCACTGATCTGACTCGCAGGCTCCGAAGTGGCAGGAAACAGCACTGAATCGCGCGCGAACGCGGAGTCACCTCGCACGACGGCGCTATTCGCGCATAGTACTCTCTCAAGTTCTCTCTGGCTTTCGTAACCGGTTGACGCGACGGCCACGGAAGCCCCGTCGGGGTATGGCCCTTCGAAGGTTCTGAGGAGGCAGGCCCAACGGCTCACCAGTGCACGGACGGGCCCGAGCACGATGGATCGGAGCAAGCTTATGGCGATGGCCGAAAACAACGCCATGGCGACGTCAGTCGCCGCTCGCATAGACGTATGCCGCATCTCAGTAGACCCTCGCTTGGAGATTCCGCTTCATCCTGGGCCAGAGTATGGTGAGCGGAATCATATCGATCAGCAAGAAGCACGTTAGCGTAGCCCAGGGCAGCAAGGCGATGTGGCCATGGGCCACCAGCCAGAACTTCGCGGCAAGCGTAGCCGCCGACAACAGGATGGCGGTGACCACGAGGAATCGGAACATTCCGGCTGCGTTGAGGAACGTTCCATAGGCGCCTCCCGCCGCGTCGGCGACCGCCCATGCGGCCATGCCGGCCAACAACTCTGGTCGGGGTGAAACGGAGACGCGCATCCACGCGCCGGAAATCGCGTCGAACCAATGCCAGCACAGTGCCGCCACTCCTGCGGACGCCAGGATTGCGCCTGCGACAGAGCGGCGCAGCGTGCGGAATGCCCAAGCGTACTCCTGCCGTGCAAATGCTTGCCGATAAACCGGCCAAAGCGGTGTCCACAACAGCCCAAGCGCAAGTGGTCCCAGCGAGAAAAGTCGTTGCACGACAGCATATCGCCCAGCCTCATCCGCGCCGGCCAGTGCGGAAATCAGCGGCAGGTCAGAAGCATAGGCGAGCGCCGCGGCCAGTTGCAGTACGAAGAACAGCAAGCCTTCGCGCTGGATTGCCACCACCCGCGTCTGGTTGGTGCCCGCGCCGATCGGCGTCGAGCCCCTCAACCGGCGTGCGAACCTCAGCGTATTGGCCATCGACGCGAGGGCCGGCGGCCAGAGCGTGGCGGCGACCAAGACCGGCAGGCTGGCGCCATGATGCGCAAGTAGGATGGTGGTGATGCAGGCCAACACATGCCCGGCTGCGCCGAGCCTGTAGCCCGACTTAGCGCTGCCTATAGCTAACTGCATTCGAAGCGCCAGCCCGAGGGGCACACCCGCGACCATCGCCAAAAGCGTGGCCGCTGCCGCCGCACGTGCCTGCGGGCCCATATCCTTGTCAAGTCCGAGCAGGTCGCTCCATGGCAGGCATGCGAGCAGTACCAGCGCCACCAGGGACAGCAGCACGGCAGTCCGGGTCAGGATGCGCCAGGCTCCCAGGACAAGGCTATAGACTTCACGGCGGTCTTCGCGCGCATGGGCGGCTGCGACGAGGTTCATCGCGCCATTGGCAAGCCCGAAGTCGAGGAATGCCCCTAGGGTCGCGATGGACGCCAGTGTCACCCAGGCGCCAAAGCCCGAAGGATTTAATGCGTCATGCACGAGGGGCATGGACACGAACAAATTCCCGACTGCGCAGGCTTTAGTGAGGAGCGCATAGGCGCCGGTGCGGAGCACTGCGACGCCGCGCGCGCCTACCGGCAGGCGGCGAAGCAGCCGATCGCGCATCATCTTGCCCCGTGCCGTGCCGCATAGTCCGCCAACGCCGAATGTATGCCATCCCGGAGGCTGATCTTCGCTCGCCAGCCCATGCGTTCGATTCGCGTCGAATCCAGTAGCTTGCGCGGCGTGCCATCGGGTTTCGAAGGGTCGAAGCGCAACACGCCGCGATAGCCAACGACCGCGGCGATCAATTCGGCCAGTGCCGCAATGCTCGTCTCTTCACCGGAACCGATGTTGACCATTTCCGAGTCGCTGTAGTTCCGCATCAGGAAGACCAGCGCATCCGCAAGGTCATCCGCGTGCAGCAGCTCCCGCAGCGGAGTGCCGGTGCCCCAAATCGTTACTTCGGGGATGCCGGCGACTTTGGCGTCGTGGAAGCGCCGGATCAGGCCGGGCACCACGTGCGAGTCCTGCGGGTGGAAATTATCGCCGGGGCCGTACAGGTTGGTCGGCATCGCCACGATCGCGTCGAAGCCATGTTCGACGCGGTAAGCGCGGCACATTTCGAGGCCAGCGATCTTGGCAATTGCGTAGGCCTGGTTTGTCGGCTCGAGCGCCCCAGTTAGCAGGGCATCCTCGCCGATCGGTTGCGCCGCGAACTTCGGGTAAATGCATGAAGAGCCCAAGAACAGGAGCTTCTTTGTCCCGTTCTTCCATGCCGAATGGATCACGTTAGTTTGGATGGATAGGTTGTCGCGGATGAACTGCGCGGGATGACTGCCGTTCGCATGGATTCCACCTACCCTAGCAGCGCAAAGAAACACATAGTCCGGCTTTTCCGAAGCGTAGAACGCCTCAGAGGCGGCTTGGTCAGTCAGGTCAAGTTCCTCGCGCGTCCTCAGCAGTAGATTGTCCGCGCCCTCAGCTTGGAGGCGTCGCACGATTGCACTTCCGACCAACCCACGGTGACCGGCTACATGGATCCTCGCGCGCATGTCCATCGGTTCAGTCCTGCGGTGACTGCGCTTGATAACCAGCATGGACGATCAGCGCGTCACGCCGGGCCAGCGCAAGGTCCGCCTGCACCATCTCGCGAACCAGGTCGTCGAATTTGGTGCGCGGCTGCCAGCCGAGCTTCTCGCGTGCCTTGGTGGCGTCGCCCAACAGGGTGTCTACTTCGGCTGGGCGGTAATAGCGCGGGTCGATGGCGACGATGCATGCGCCACGCCGGACTCGCGACCCGTCTGCCGCGTCCGTGACGACGCCGTGCTCGCGTTCTCCCTCGCCGCGCCATTCAAGAGAGATGCCCAGATGCGCAGCCACGCGTTCTACGAACTCCCGCACGGAGTGCTGCACACCGGTGGCGATGACGTAGTCCTCCGGCTCGGGTTGTTGCAGCATCAGCCACTGCATCTCCACGTAGTCGCGCGCATGTCCCCAGTCACGCCTTGCATCGAGGTTGCCGAGGTAGAGGCAGTCCTGCAGTCCGAGGTGGATACGTGTGAGCGCGCGGGTGATCTTGCGAGTAACGAAGGTCTCCCCACGAATCGGCGACTCGTGATTGAATAGGATGCCGTTACAGGCATATAAGCCGTGCGCCTCGCGATAATTGACGGTGATCCAGTAGGCGTAGAGCTTGGCGACACCGTAGGGCGATCGCGGGTGGAACGGCGTGCGTTCGGTCTGTGGGATTTCCGCGACCCTGCCGTAAAGCTCGGACGTGGACGCTTGGTAAAACCGCGTCTTCGCGTCGAGCCCAAGGATGCGGATTGCCTCCAGCAGGCGAAGGGTGCCCATGCCGTCAGCATTGGCTGTGTACTCCGGCGCCTCGAACGACACCTGCACATGACTTTGTGCACCGAGGTTGTAGACCTCGCTCGGCTGCACTTGCTGGAGGATTCGGATCAGGTTGGTGGCATCGGTCAGATCGCCGTAGTGCAGAGTGAACTTGCGGTCGGCCTCGTGCGGGTCTTGGTAAAGATGGTCGATGCGCTCCGTATTGAAAGACGAGGAGCGTCGCTTGATGCCATGGACCTCGTAACCTTTCCCGAGTAAGAATTCTGCGAGGTAGGCACCATCCTGCCCTGTGATGCCGGTGATCAAGGCCCGTTTCATTTGTTGCTCGCTGAAGTGCACCCCGCGCAAGTTTCCATCACCTGCGGCCCGCCCACAAGTGGGTTGGGTCATGTTAGAGATTGCCGTGCGAGGAGGTTTGGAGGGATGCGATGCGCGTGCCGGCGCATGCTCGTTATCCTGCTGCGCGATAGCTTCTCCTGGTCGCTCGCTCTTTCTAGTCCTCATGCGGGGTTTGATCATTGTGTGCGGATTCTCTCGTCATCAGTCTCATGTTTCTCGTCCTCGACCAAAACGTCGCGTAGTCTCTCCCATTCCGTATCCCAGTAGCCGTCACGTGCAATGAGCCAGTCGCGCAGTCTCAGGGCGGGCGACGGTGCTGGCGCGATTGGCTGGGCTGAGGTCTGATAATGGTCGAGCAACGCAATTCCATCACGTGCCGAACAGTGCGTAGCAAGCAGCACGATCTCGCTTTGTGCGGCCTCCGGCCGGCGCTGAACGTCGAGGCGCTTCTTAAAGGCGTCCAGCGCGGATGGGCACTTCTTTTCCTTAAGCGCCAGAAGCCCTCGTATGTAATAGGCGCGCGACCTTGGTTCGATCAAAGAGAACTCACGGACCAGTGATGAGGCCGCAAAGTTGTGCAGTACCGTGGTTGGGAGTCCCGCGCATGGTTCGGTTGAGCCTGGCACAAGCAACTTGACCAGCCACTGATAAGCAACATCTGCCTGCAGGCCGCTGTGCCGCAGCGCGCCAATGGTGGACTGCAGGGCGAGATCTGGCACATGTCCCATCTCACAGTAGGCGGATGTAAGCACAACGGCGTACTGAATCTCACCAGGCACCAGCCTCGAGAGCGGCGCGAGGCGCTGGATGGCGAGCTCTGGGTGACCGGCCACCATTTCCATAGTCGCTGCATAGCTCTGTGCTCGGGCTGAGGTGGGATTAACTGCAGCCCAGCGGTCCGCCAAAGCGAGCGGGTTGGACCAGTCGTGCGTCAGTTGCAGAGTCAGCGCGGCGAGCAGGCAGCACGATATGGAAAGTGCTCCCACCCTGTAGATCAGCAATGGACCGGTCCGAAGGCACACATGCGCGATGGGCCAGAACAGCAGCATAGCGGGCAGGTAGTTTCGGTGCTCGAAGTACAACTCCAGTCCGATGAAGGAGCTCTCCATCACATGACCAGCGAGGAAAAACAGAATCGCCGCGCTGGGGATGGGCCACCGTAGGCGATATCGCCACGCCGAAAATGCAAGCAGTACCAAGCCAATAATTGCCGGCAGCGTCGTCCACGGTTGCAGCAGTTTCGTCGAGACACGCACATCATCGGCGAAGACGCCCGAGGTGTCGGTCCGCGGGATGAGCAGCAGATGGAAGTAGTCAAGCAAAACCCTGGGTTCGGTCATTAGGCGCTGTGTTAGCGTCCAGCCGCGTTCTGCAGGCAGGCCCGGAGCCGCAGCGACTCCCATCACCATTATTCCCGCCAACACGGCCACGGCAGGAACATGAAGCATGATCAAGCGCGCAAGTGCTGGTGAAGTAGAGGGCTCAGCCGCGCGCGCGCGTTGCGCAGCCATGATGGTTGTATCAAGTGTCCAGAGCAGCAACGGAAGCAGGAAGCCATTTGCCTTGCTCAGGCCAGCCAGTAGGCCACAGACCGGGACAGCCAGGATCGCGAGAATCCAGCCAGTCTTGGTGCGCCCGCGTGCGAACGCATGTATCGCGGAGTTCCAGGCCAGCACGCCGACCAGACTGAACGTCGCCGCTAGCATTGCCTGTCGCTGGATGATGTACAGGACGGTAGAGACCCATAGCGGATGCAGCAACCATAGTGTGGCGCCTCCCAGTGCGACCCAATCCGATTGGCGTTCAGGCAGAATCCGCCGCCCAAGTACGCGTAATACCAGCCAGAGCAGAACGCCGTTGAGCAAGTGAATGCAAACATTGGTGCGCTTGAACGAAAATGCCGCAGCGGGCCAGTTATGCGCGTCGACCAAGAATGACAGTAGCGCAACTGGGCGCCCGGCAGGATCGGCGATGCCAGAGGTCAGGTACCAGAGGAGCGAATGCAGGTCGCGTACTCCGCCGTATCGCCCCAACGCGGGAAGATTAGCGAAGTCATCGAATAAAAATCCGCCCGCCAGTCCTGGTCGATAGACTGCGAAGGAGATTGCGAGTACCACTAGTAACAGCAGACCTCCCAGGCACGGACGCAAGCGTTTTAGCACGCCTGTCGAACAAGTGAATAAAGCATGGAAATGCGAGCGGCGCATCAACGTCACGCGGTTCGCATGTAATGGAGTGGGAGTCCAGCGCAGTTCCAGAGCCGCTTATGGCTTTCATTCTTTAACGAAAGCCGGTGGGTCTGGCCTGCAAATTTCAGATTGGCGGAGTCCCTATATGCAATTGCAACTTGTCCCTTGGCGTGCAAGGTGACGAAAGTGAAATACCTGCCGTTGATCGAATCTGCCGGAGCGATGCCCGCGCTGGTATTGTCGCTCGGACTGCTTGCGGCGTCGTATGCGGCTGCATCTGACAATGAGTGCGTAGCCGAGAAGAGGTCTTCAGCGATCAGCGTCCGGATCGTGGAGTTAAGGTAGTCCGGCAGTCCGATGGCGGCGGGGATGTCGGTGATGAACATCACGTTCAACAGCTCCATCGGGGTAAATGCACTATCTCCGTTCATCGCGCTTTCTCTGCTGGTGCCGCGGCGCGGGCAAGCATGTGCAGCGTACGCAGTTCCTCCCACGACACACTGCCAGGTTTGCGTTCGAGCTGCGACAACATCTCCATGCCCTCGCCATGCGCGCCTGAGGCGAGCAGGAACTTCGCCAAGGCGACGCGGTAACCCCCGGAAACCGGATCCAGACGCACGGCCTTGCGTTGGAGCGCGATAGCCTCGTCGGGATCGTGCGAGATGTTCCAAGCGGCATTTGCGCGAAGTGTAAGCACTTCGGGACTGGAAGGATTTCGCTCTAAGACGCGGTCCAGTGTCGCAATCAACCGTCGATCGTCGAGAATGCAGCGGCCTTCGATCCGACATTGGATGATCGCGTAGAGGGAGTTGAGGGTCTCCGGGTCGACAGTTCGCCGGACCAGCGCATCGCCAAGACGGCTCCAGCGGGAGGCAGGTATGGGCTGTTTAGCTTGGCTCTCCATCAGAATGATGGCCTGCAGAGGCAGGGGCGACGGCTCGGCCTCCGATGCGGACTTCTCGAACTCTGCCTTGGCCATAGACCAGTTGGTACTGCCGGTGTCGCCCCGGGCGCTTTGCAGCAGACGCGCACCCAGCGCATAGGTGGCGCGCATCGAACCCGGATTGCGATTCTCCAGTGTCCAGTCAAGGCGTGCGGGGTTAGCCCATGTGCGGACCTCAAGCGCGCACAGGGTTGCGAGCCAAGCGACGACGCAAAGCAAGAGGGCAATGCGTGCATGAACGCTGAGTCGTCTCAGAGCCCATTGAACTGGCTCAACAAGCGCCAGCGGAATGCCGAGCAATGGCAAGTAATTGCGGTGCTGGAAGGCAAGCTCCAGCATCAGGACATTGCTTGTCAGCGCGTGCCCCATGAAGAACCATGTTATTCCCAGCCCGGTCAATGACCACGCAGGCTTGGCAAGCGCTGCGACGGTGAGCAGGATGATCACGAACGCAGCGCTCACTGCGGTTGCAGGTGGTGACCACCATCCCCGTGAAATGGGGAAGTTATCGTAATAAAAGGTCAGGCTGTCCAATCGCGGGAGCATGATCTGTTGCAGATAGGTGGTTAGGACCGGGCCCTGTGTCATCAGGCGTTCAAAAGGCGTAAAGCGCCGAGCCGAAAGATTGACGGGCAGCGAGAGCGTTGGCAGAACGATCCAACGGGCGACGGCGGCCGCCGCTACAACGCCCAGCACCACGTAAAGCAGGATCAATCCGCGGGACGCCAGGCCGCTACGCGTGTGGAAGCGAAGGACGAATAGTTCGATCAGGAAGCAATAGCCGGGCGCAAGAAGCGCCGTTTCCTTGAAGCCTGTGCCAAGTAGTATGAAAAGAATCGTCAACATAAAGCCGGGCCACGCGTGCAAGCCCTGGCATTGACGTTGACGCGCAACGACATAGGCAAGCACGGCGGCAAGCGTGCCTGTGGCAGCGCCGATTTCCATGCGCTGGACGACGTACAGAACTGTCGAAACTTGCAGGGGATGCAGCATCCAGATGGCCGTGACCGTCCAGGCGGCATATTCAGAGGCCGGCTTGCGGGTTCCTGCGAGGACAAGGAGGCGGTTTATCAGCGCCCACACCAGAAAGGCATTGACCAGATGCATAGCCAACGAAGTGAGCTTGAGAGCGAAGGGATCGAGCCCCGTCGCTAGGTAGTTCAAATTAAAGCTCAGGAGTGCTAGCGGGCGACCCGTGGGACTGCTAATGCCGGATTGAAATAGGCGCCGTACCTCGTCCCAGGACAGATGCTGGAATCTCCAGCTGTCGTCGAAGACAAGGTTGGGAAAGTCGTCAAAGATGAAGCCTCCTGACAGGCCGGGGAAGTAGATGCAAGCCGTCAACGCCATAAGTAGGCTACCCAGCCTCGCGCTCACTCCGGCACGTCTTGCCATGAGATAGTCCCTAAAAAAAAGGGCCGCGCTAGCGGCCCTTCATATTCGATATCGCGTTGCTGCTCAAATTAGCGGCAAGCGCTCGGCAGGTACTTGGAATTGATAGTGGTACCAGCGGCAGCATTGCAAGACCAAGTGACCGAACCGCCGGTGTCGATCGGGCTGTAGACGAGATTGCCTGCGGCCTTGGCGCTAGCGGAATTACCCATGGCAGCCGTAATCTTGCCGGCAGCAACGGTTACAGATGTAACATACTTGCCACTGATGCTGGCAGCGGGAGCCAGCCCAGCGGTCGAGTTGGTGATACCGCTGAAATCCCCCACATTGGCGTACTGCTCGGTCACGGCGGTCTTCGCCCCTGAGGCCAGCGTGGCGGCCTCGGACACCTGCGAGCGAGCGACATAGTCCTGATAAGCCGGCAGCGCGATGGCGGCCAGGATGGCGATGATGGCGACCACGATCATCAGTTCGATGAGGGTGAAGCCCTGCATGTTCTTCTTCATGAGCAATTCCTTCGAAGGGTGGTGGAACTGGTTGAGGGACACTGTCTCCCCGTGTCCCTGGTATGTCGCGGACCGTGGGCGCCGTGGATACCCACGTGCGAGTGGTGTATAGCACGAAGCGTGCCAACGCCGTCATGGCTGCATGGCCCAGTGGTGGGCAAGTCACCCGCAGTTGGGGCGGTTGCGCAACGGACCCTCGATCCGCTTCTGCCTTGTTGCGTCAAAAAGTGACGCATCGCGTCAGTCGCTGGTCAATGGAGAAAGATTTACTGAAAGAAGCGGGCCGAAGTCTCAATTCAAGTCGCACACCAAGTCTCACTTTCAGGTCGCTCGCGATTCCCAGGCCCGACCTCATTCGATGCCGAGCTTCTTGAGCTTGTAGCGCAGGGCGCGGAAGGTGATGCCGAGCTGGGCCGCAGCCTTGGTCTTATTCCAGCGGTTGTCCTCCAGGGCCTTGTGAATGGCGGCGCGCTCCATCTGTTCGATGTAGGAGGGGAGCGGACCTTCGGCTTCATTGGCCGTTGGCGCGGACGAGGCGCCGGATTGCGACGGCACGCCTTGGCCGAACTGGGGAGCGGGTGCGGAGCGGAACGGGTCATAGTCCTGGGGCGGCGGGGACTGCGCGGGAGGCTGCGCCGCGGCAGATCGGCGCTCACCCTGCGGCAGGCGCAGATCGCTGGCATCGATGGCCTCCTCGTCGGCCATGGCCATGGCGCGCTCGAGGATGTTCTCCAGCTCACGGACGTTGCCAGGGAACGCGTACTGCGACAGCGCATCCGCCGCGGCTGGGGTCAGGCGCGGGGCCGGGCGTCCCTGGCTGCCTGCCAGCCGGTTAAGGATGGCGCCGGTCAGCTGCGGCAGGTCGCCGGTGCGTTCGCGCAGCGGGGGGACGCGCAGTTCGATGACGTTGATGCGGTAGTACAGGTCGTGGCGGAAGCGGCCGTCGTGGGCCAGTTCGCCCAGGTCCTTGTGGGTGGCCGACAGGATACGCACGTCGACCTGGATCTCTCCCGAGGCGCCGACCGGGCGCACGGCCTTCTCCTGGATGGCACGCAGCAGCTTGACCTGCATGGGCAGCGGGAGTTCGGCCACCTCGTCCAGGAACAGGGTGCCGCCGCTAGCCGCCTGAAACAGACCCTGCTTGTCGGCGTGCGCGCCGGTGAAGCTGCCTTTCTTGTGGCCAAAGAACTCGCTTTCCATCAGCTCTGCGGGGATCGCGCCGCAGTTGACCGGCACGAAGGGGCCGGACGAGCGCGCGCCCTGCTCATGAATCGTACGGGCTACCAGTTCCTTGCCCACGCCCGACTCGCCGAGGATGTAGACCGGCGCCTGGCTGCGCGCGACCTTGGCGATGGTGTCGCGCAGCTCGCGCATGGCGGACGACTCGCCCAGCAGGCGCATGGCGTGCTGGGCCGGCGCGGGCGCCGGCGAGGGGCGTTCGACGTTGTTGAGTTCCAGTGCGTGCTTGACCAGGCCGCGCAGGACGTTGATGTCCACCGGCTTGCTGACGAAATCGAAGGCGCCGGCCTTGAGCGCTTCCACCGCCAGTTCGACATTGCCGAACGCGGTGATCATCGCCACCGGCGTCTTGGGGAACTGGCGCGAGATCTCGCCCACCAGCTCGATGCCGTTGCCGTCGGGCAGGCGCATGTCGGTGAAGCACAGGTCGTAGGCATTGCGGGCCAGTAGCGCGCGTGCCTCGCCCAGGTTGGCGGCGGTGTCGATGCGGATGCCCATGCGGCCCAGGGTGAGGGTCAGCAGTTCGCGGATATCGCGTTCGTCATCGACGATCAGGGCGCTTCGGGGGTCGCTCATCGTGGTCTCGCGTGGTTCGCCGCCAGTCTACCGGCTGAACGGGCCGGCGAGCGAGAGGCGCGCCGCGGAATCGGCGCAACCCCTCACGCGTCAGTTCGTCAGCAGGGCGTTGGGCCCGGGCATGGCGATGCGGAAACAGCTGCCGCCTCCGGGCACCGAGACATAGTCCAGCGTCGCCTGGTTGGCCCGGCACAGCTCCTGGGCGATATACAGGCCCAGCCCGGTGCCGTGCTCGGAGGTGGTGAAGAACGGCCGGAACAGCTGCGCCGCAACCGAGGGCGGGATGCCGGGTCCGCGATCGAGCACGTCGATCATGGCGCGTTTGTCGAGCTGGAACACGCGCAGGCGCACGCGCGCCGGCTCGCCTGGCAGGCGGCCGTAGTTGAAGGCGTTGTGGACCAGCACCGTGCAGACCTGGTGCAGGTGGCGCGGATCGACCAGGGCGGTGACCTGATGCCTGCCGGTAACCGCTTCCAGGCTGTCGGTCTCGATCGACATCGACTGCTGGTACTCGTCGACGAACTGGCGGGCGAAGAGGTTGAGGTCGGTGTGCTCGGGGATGGCGCGCTCGCGCCGGGCCAGGCCCAGCACGCTCTCGACGATGCCATTGGTGCGCTGGCACTGCTGGTGGATGATGCCCAGCAGGTGGCGATCGCTGGCATTGAACTCGCGCGATTCTTCCAGCAGCTGCACCGCGTAGTTGATGGCGGCCAGGGGATTGCGGATCTCATGGGCCAGGCTGGCCGAGAAGCGTCCCAGCGCCGCCAGGGTCAGCGATTCGGCCCGGCGCGAGACCACCGTGGCGTCGTCCAGGAACACGAGCGAGAGGTCGCTGCCGGCCAGCAGGCGGGCGAAGCGCGGTTGGATGTCCGGCTGGTCGGGCGAGAGCGCCAGCGGGGTCTCGTCCTGCTGCCAACCGTTGCGCCAGCGCTGCATGCGCCGGGCCAGCTCCGGGGACACGTTCTGCAGCAGATTGCCCTCGCTGGCCTCGGGCACCTCGGCGACCGCGCCTATCAGGGCCGTCGCCGCTTCGTTGGACAGGCGGATGCGCCCGCCGCCGTCGACCACCAGCACGCCGGTGCGCATGCGGCGGATGATCAGCTCGTTGACCTCCACCAGGTTGGCGACCTCGGCCCCCCGTTCGTCGGCCAGCTGCTGGCTGCGCCGCGCGCGCAGGCCGACCTGCACCGACAGCAGGCCCACGGCCAGGTAGCTGATGCAGAACATCACGACCTCGGCCACAGGCCGCGGGGGTGCGTTCAGCGCGAAAGCGGCCACTAGGTATTGCGAGAAGTGCGCCGCCGTCGCGAACACGGCCACGCCGATGCCCCAGCGCAGCGGCAGCAGGGCGCAGGCGGCGGCCACGTTGAACAGCAGCAGCATGGCCACGCCCGGCGCGGCTTCGGGCAGGGCCGAGGTCACCACGCAGGCCACTGCGATGTCGACGCAGACGCCGACGATCACGATCGGTAGCAGGCGTTTTTCGTTGCGGCCGAAGACCAGCATCGCCACCGAGAACAGCAGGTAGAACACCGTGGCGCAGGTGGCCAGCCAGGGCGAGCGGACTTCGCCGCTGCTCAGGATGTCCGAGAGTGGGCTGAACAGGATGCCGGCGAGAATGCCGGCCTCCAGGACCCGGTACAGGGCCAGCGAATACAGCTCGCGCCGCGGAACCGAGGCCAGTGGCAGGGTCGGCGTCTTGGCGGGCCCGTTACTCAAGTTGGACGAATCCTTCCACTGGATGGAACGAACCCGAGTATAGGAGCCCGGCGCCAAAACCGCCGCTTTTGCGTCGCAACAGCGCCATGGGCGACAATGTGCGGCCCATCGGCGCCCAGGCTGCCCCCGTCTTGAGGAGGGCGCGCCGACGCGCGCGATGCGTACTGACCTTATCTATACGGTGACGCATGAATTTCCACGAATACCAGGCAAAACAACTGCTTGCCGAATACGGCATCCCGGTCCCGGCCGGCAAGGTCGCCGCGACCCCGGACGAAGCGGTTGAAGTGGCCAAGTCGCTGGGGCAGGGCCCTTGGATGGTCAAGGCCCAGATCCACGCCGGTGGCCGCGGCAAGGCGGGTGGCGTCAAGTTCTGCAAGACGACCGACGATGTGAAGGCGGCCGCGGCCAAGATGCTCGGCACCAAGATGGCGACCTACCAGACCGCCGGCGTCGAACTGCCGATCGGCCTGGTGCTGGTGACCACCGCCGGCGAGATCGTCAAGGAGCTGTACCTGTCGGTCCTGGTCGACCGTGGCACCAAGACCATCACCTACATCGCCTCTTCCGAGGGCGGCATGGAGATCGAGCAGGTCGCCGCCGAGACCCCGGACAAGATCCACACGCTCAACGTGGACTTCGTCGAGGGCGTGCAGGGCTACCACGGCCGCGACATCGGCTTCAAGCTGGGCCTGACCGCCAAGCAGGCCGGCCAGCTGGCAAGCATCATGGTCAACCTGTACCGCATCTTCAACGACAAGGACCTGGCGCTGGTCGAGATCAACCCGCTGGCGATCCTGGACGATGGCAACCTGTACGCGCTGGACGGCAAGTTCAACAGCGACGACAACGCCAACTTCCGTCACAAGGATCTGGTCGCGATGCGCGACAAGACCCAGGAAGATCCGACCGAGGTGATCGCCTCGGAGCTGGACATCAACTACGTGACCATGGACGGCAACATCGGCTGCATGGTCAACGGCGCCGGCCTGGCCATGGCCACCATGGACGTGATCAAGCTCAACGGCGGCGAGCCGGCCAACTTCCTGGACGTGGGCGGCGGTGCCAACAAGCAGCGCGTGATCGAGGCCTTCAAGCTCATCCTGTCCTCGGACAAGGTGCAGGGCATCTTCGTCAACATCTTTGGCGGCATCGTGCGCTGCGACATGATCGCCGAGGGCATCATCGCCGCGGTCAAGGAAGTGGGCGTCAAGGTGCCGGTGGTCGTGCGCCTGGAAGGCACCAACGTGGAGGAAGGCAAGCAACTGCTGCGCGACAGCGGCATGGCCATCATCCCGGCCGACAACATCAACGACGGCGCCAAGAAGGTCGTTGAAGCCGTCAAGAACGCCGCCTGATCCACGACACCGAAGGAAATCCAATGTCTGTCCTTATCAACAAGAACACCAAGGTGATCGTGCAGGGCTTCACCGGCCAGCAGGGCACCTTCCACGCCACCCAGATGCTCGATTACGGCACCCAGGTGGTCGGCGGCGTGACCCCCGGCAAGGGCGGCACCACCCACCTCGAGCTGCCGGTGTTCAACACCGTGGCCGATGCGGTGCAGGCCACCGGCGCCGACGCCTCGGTCATCTACGTGCCGCCGCCGTTCGCGGCCGACGCGATCCTGGAAGCGGCCGCGGCCGGCATCAAGGTCATCGTGTGCATCACCGAAGGCATCCCGGTGCTGGACATGCTGCGCGTCAAGAACGTGCTCACCCGCGCCCACCCGGACACCGTGCTGATCGGGCCCAACTGCCCCGGCGTGATCACCCCGGGCGAGTGTAAGATCGGCATCATGCCGGGCCACATCCACAAGCCGGGCAAGATCGGCATCGTCTCGCGTTCGGGCACGCTGACCTATGAAGCGGTCAAGCAGACTACCGAGGTCGGCCTGGGTCAGAGCACCTGCATCGGCATCGGCGGCGACCCGATCAACGGCCTGAACTTCGTCGACTGCCTCAAGCTGTTCAACGAAGACCCGCAGACCGAGGGCATCATCATGGTTGGCGAGATCGGCGGCGACGCCGAGGAAGCCGGCGCCGAGTACATCGCCAAGCACGTCAAGAAGCCGGTCGTCGGCTTCATCGCCGGTGCCTCGGCCCCGGCGGGCAAGCGCATGGGCCATGCCGGTGCGATCGCCTCGGGCGGCAAGGGCACGGCCGAAGGCAAGTTCGCGGCGATGGAAGCCGCGGGCGTCAAGACCGTCCGCTCGCCGGGCGATCTGGGTGCCGCGATCGCTGCGCTGGTGAAGTAAGCCGCGCCGCCAGCTGCTTGTTGCACACGACGGGTCGCCTTCGGGCGGCCCGTTTTGCTTTTGGCGCCTTCGCGTGGCCGACGGCGGCTCGAGGTGAAGGATGAGGCAAGCGCCTCGCTTCGGCCCCCGCTGCAGAAGGCGAAGCGCCGTCGACAAACCTTCTATCGTCGTTCCCGCGAAAGCGGGAACCCAGTGCCTCTGGCTCCTGCGCGCGAAAGTCGCTGGGTTCCCGCTTTGTCGGGGACGACGGTAATGAGCACTTTCCCCAGCAAGCGCGAGCTGCACCGTGCGTGTGCATGGCAGCGACGGGGAGGCCTGTGGGTACAGGCAACCCTGGCGCGTTTGGCCGCGCCGGTGCGAGGGGGCAGAATGGCGCACTGCCTTTTCGCTTCCGATCCGCCGCATGCGCCTGCTCGCCTTTGAAACCTCCACCGAAGCCTGTTCGGTTGCCCTGTCCGTCGATGGTCAGGTGATCGAGCGCTTCGAGCTCGCGCCGCGTCGCCATGCCGAACTGGCGCTGCCGTGGGCGCAGGCGCTGCTGGACCAGGCGGGCGTGGCCAAGTCTCAGCTCGATGCGATCGCGGTGGGGCGCGGGCCCGGCGCGTTTACTGGCGTGCGCTTGGCGATCGCGCTGGGCCAGGGCCTGGCGCTGGCCCTGGACCGGCCGCTGCTGCCGGTGTCGACGCTACAGGCGCTGGCGCTGCGTGCCCCTGCCGAGGCTACCCGCGTGGTGACCGCGATCGACGCGCGCATGGGTGAGGTGTATTCCGCCTGCTATCGCCGCCAGGGCGAGGTGCTGGAGGCGCTGGATGCCGAGACGTTGGGCGCGCCCGAGGCGGTCGCGCTGGCCGATGGTGAAGGCGGGTGGCAGGCCGTGGGCACCGGATTCGCCGCGGTTGACGGCGCGCTTGCCGCGCGGCTGCAGGACCAACTCATCGCCGTGGAAGCAGGCGCGCTGCCGCATGCCGCCGACGTGGCCACTCTGGCGCTGCAGGCCTGGGCGCGCGGTGAGCGCCCGTCTCCCGAATCCGTCGAACCGGCCTACCTGCGCAACAACGTGGCGCTGACGCTGGAGGAGCAGCAGGCGCTGCGCGCGGCGAAGGCGGCGAAGACAGGAGGATGAATATGTGGGGTCTTGTGCGAAGCGGCTTCTTCGGGAAAGCCTGATCGCCGCCAGGGCAGCCCACACGATGCGATGCGCCGCGTGCCTGGGGAGCACCTGTCTCTTCACATCACCTCGCGGCCGTGTAGAGCGGAGCTTGCTCCGCTGGGGCTTTGCCAACGATCCTGCACAAGCGCAGCGGAGCAAGCTCCGCTCTACACGGGGGTGGTCAACGGTGGCGAGGCGGATCCGTCGGCACCGCCCACCGGCTCTCATCTGTCCGCTCTGCCGCCCATGTTTTGCGTGAACCTACTGGTCGCGCAGCTCACCCGCCGGCAGGAACACCCAGGTCCGGGTGACGTGCAGGATGTCCACGTGCTCGTCGGTGTCGGGCAGAGGCGGGAAGGGCGCGGCCAGCGCGACCACGCGCAGGGCGGCCGAATCCAGCAGCGGCACGCCGCTGGACTGGATGATCCGGCTCTGTTCGACCGTGCCGTTGCGGCGCACCGCCACCGAGATCACCACCTGCCCGGACAGGCGCTTGCGGCGTGCCTCGTCGGGGTAGTTGAGGTTGCCTACGCGCTCGGCGCGGTCGACCCAGGCGCGCAGATAGTTGGCCCAGGCGTATTCCTGGGTGCTGGCCGAGACGAACTTGCGCTTGGGCCGCTTGGCGTACAGGTCCGAGCGCAGATGGATCTCGGCGGCCAGGCGCGCCATTTCCATGTCGTGCTCGATCTTCTGCTCGCCCGGCGGCAGGTCCGGCCGGTCGGGGCGCGGATGCGCTTCCTGCGGCGGGACGATGATGTCCGAGTCGGCGGCGGTGACGACCCGGGTCTGCGGCGGCGGGGCGGCGTCGGGCGCCTGCGCGCGCAGCGGCACCGGCGAGACGCCGGCCTCGGCCTGCGGTACCACGCCGGCCTGGCTTTCGCGCGGCCGCCGCGACTTCTGCGCATCGCCGCCGCCCTGCTGGCTGGCGGCCGCCAGGAAATCGGCCTGCTTGGGCGTCAGCGGCGTGCTGGTCTGGCTGAGGATCACGTCCAGAGTCGGCACCACCGGCGCGTTGTCGTCCAGCGCGAAGCCCAGCCCGAGCAGCACGATGCCGTGGATCAGCACCGACAGCGCCAGGGTGGCGCCGAGTCGGGCGTTCTCGTCGAGCGGGGGCGCGGGCAGCGCGGCGGACGACATGGCGCGGATCAGACCGCGAGCTTGCGCTCGATCGCGTCGAACAGCTGGCCGGCGATGTTCAGGCCGAACTGGGCGTCCAGCTCGCGTACGCAGGTCGGGCTGGTGACGTTGACCTCGGTCAGGTAGTCGCCGATCACGTCCAGGCCGACGAACAGCATGCCGTGCGCCTTCATCGCCGGGCCGACCTGGCTGGCGATCCAGCGGTCGCGCTCGCTGATCGGGCGGCCCTCGCCGCGGCCGCCGGCGGCCAGGTTGCCGCGGAACTCGTCGCCCTGCGGGATGCGCGCCAGGCAGTAGTCGATCACCTCGCCATCGACCAGCAGCACGCGCTTGTCGCCGGCGCTGATGTCCGGGATGAACTTCTGCGCAAGCGCCAGTTTGCGGCCGCCGTCGGTCAGCGTTTCCAGGATCACGTTGAGGTTGGGATCGCCGGTGCCGGTGCGGAAGATCGAGCGACCGCCCATGCCGTCCAGCGGCTTGAGCACCGCCTGGCCGTGCTCGTGGACGAAGGCCTTGAGCTCGGCGGCGCTGCGGCTGACGCGCGTGGGCGGGCAGCACTGCGGGAACAGCAGTGCGGCCAGCTTCTCGTTGTAGTCTCGCAGGCCCTGCGGGTTGTTGACCACCAGCGCGCCGGCGCGCTGGGCGATCTCCAGCACCTGCGTGTCGTAGACGTATTCCGGATCGACCGGCGGATCCTTGCGCATCAGCACGACCTGGCCCGGGCCGAACACGGTCTCGGTCTCGGCCCCCAGGGTGAACCAGCCGGCCTTGTCGTCTGCCACGGCCAGCGGCGCGGTGCGCGCCAGGGCCGCACCGCCGCGCAGCGACAGCCCGCCCGGAATGACGTAATGCAGCCGGTGGCCACGCCGCTGGGCCTCGAGCAGCATGGCGAAGGTGGTGTCCTTGGCGATCTTGATCGACCCGATGGGGTCCATCACCACGATGACGTCGAGAGGCATGAGGCGTACGGGAAGGGGGTGCGACAGGGTCTTGATGGTAACAGGCGCCGGCCGCGCCCCACGGTTCTGCAATGGGCGTCACAGAGCGCGCGCCACCGGCTGCGCCGTCTTGACAGGCCGCGTAGACGGGTGGGATATAAGGCGCTTCGCAGCGATGCCGCCGATGAAGCGTCGCGCGCCAGGGGAATGCTCCGCCATGACAGACAACGATAGCCAGGCCGGTGGATTGGACGGCCTGCGGGTGATGGTGATCGACGATTCGAAAACCATCCGGCGCACGGCCGAGACCCTGCTCAAGCGCGAGGGCTGCGAGGTGGTGACCGCCACCGACGGCTTCGAGGCGCTGGCCAAGATCGCCGATCAGCAGCCGCAGATCATCTTCGTGGACATCATGATGCCGCGCCTGGACGGCTACCAGACCTGCGCGCTGATCAAGAACAACCAGGTCTTCAAGAGCACGCCGGTGATCATGCTGTCCTCCAAGGACGGCCTGTTCGACAAGGCGCGCGGGCGCATCGTCGGGTCCGAGCAGTACCTCACCAAACCGTTCACGCGGGAGGAGCTGCTCGAGGCCATCCGCACCCACGTCGCCGCCTGAGCCGCAGGGAACGCCATGGACGCCGTTTCCCATCGCCCCGCCGCCCACGCCTCCGGCCTCGCGCCGTCGCAGGTGTCGGCATGATCCGCACGCCGTTCGACATCCTGGCCGACTACGAGCGCCGCAGCCTGGCCCACGCGGTGGCCCTGCCGCAGGCGCGCGCCGAGGAGGATCAGTGGCGCGGGGTCGCCTACCGGATCGGGTCGCGCCGGCTGGTGTCCAGTTTCGATGAGGTGGTGGAGATCGTGCCGATCCCGCCGGTGACGCCGGTGCCCGGCGCGCAGCCGTGGATGCTGGGCGTGGGCAATCTGCGCGGCAACCTGTTCCCGGTGATCGACCTGAAGCAGTTCCTTCAGGGCGAGCTGACCGTGCTGCACGAGGGGCAGCGGGTGCTGGTGATGCGCCAGGCCGGTGGCGATGTGGCGCTGACCATCGACGAGCTGTACGGGCAGCGCAGCTTCGGCCGCGACCAGGTCACCGCGCCTGGGGCGCTGGCCGATGGCCGCTTCGGACATTTCGTCTCGCAGGCGTTTTCCAGCGACGGCCAGGATTGGGGGGTGTTCGCGCTATCGCTGCTGGCGCGAACGCCGGAGTTCCGGCAGGCCGCGCAATAGCGCGGCGCCGGAGACGCAGCGCCGCTGGGGTGGCGGCGCGCGTGCATTCACTGATGTTCTTTTCGGGGATCAAGCAATGAGTACTGCCGCGGAAACGCCCAAGGCCAGGCTGGGCGGCATGGGGACCACGTTCTGGGCGATCCTGCTGGTGCTGTCCTTCCTGGTGGTGACGGCCAATACGGCCATGTCGACCTATCAGGGCAGCCGTTTGTCCGGCGCCGCGACCGGCGCGGCCGATCTGCAGGTGCTGTCCCAGCAGCTGGCCAACCAGGCCAACGAGGCCGTCGGCGGCAACGCCCCGGCCTACGCCGCGTTCAAGGCCACCCGCGGCCAGATCAACAAGACGCTGAGTGGCTTGCAGGAGCGCTTCGGCCAGGAGCCGGGCGTGCAGGGCGCGCTGCAGCAGCTGCTGACCACCTGGAAACCGCTGGACGCAAGCGCCGGCCAGATCGTCAACGCCGAACCGGCCGTGCTGGCGCTGGCCGGCAACGCCAACCGCTTCGGCGCGCAGGTGCCGCAGCTGCAGGCGCAGCTCAACGAGGTGGTGCGCGCCATGTCCGCCAGCGGCGCACCGTCCTCGCAGGTCTACAGCGCGCTGCAGCAGGTGGTGGTGGCCGGCCGCATGGCCCGCAACGTCACCGAGATGCGCGCCGGCGGCAGCACGGCGACCATGGCCGGCGACGCGCTGGCGCGCGATGCGCTGCTGTTCGGCCAGGTGATCGAAGGCCTGCGCAATGGCAACGAGGAGCTGGGCATCGCCCCGCTGCGCGTGCCGGCGGCGGTGCAGGCGCTGGAGCAGTCGCAGACGCTGTGGACCGGCATGAAGCGCGACCTGGACGCGATCCTGGGCAGCGCGCGCAGCCTGTTCGCCGCGCAGTCGGCCTCCGGTGCGATCACCGAGGGTTCGGGCAAGATGCTGGAGGACAGCAAGAAGCTGTTCGACGCGTTCTCGGCCTTCGGCTCGGTGCGCGACACGCGCGTGTTCCCCAACCTTTGGTACACCATCGTCGGCGGCGCCATCCTGGTGCTCTCGCTGATCGCGTTGCTCTACAGCCTCTACGCCGGGCGCCAGCGCGAGCAGGAAATCCGCTACCAGACCCAGGTCGAATACAACAGCCGCAACCAGCAGGCGATCATGCGCCTGCTCGACGAAATCTCCTCGCTGGGCGAGGGCGACCTGACAGTTAAGGCCTCGGTCACCGAGGACATGACGGGGGCGATAGCCGACGCGATCAACTATGCGGTGGACGAACTGCGTCACCTGGTGACCACGATCAACGACACCTCCGTGCAGGTGGCCGCCTCGACCCAGGAGACCCAGGCCACCGCGCTGCAGCTGGCCGAGGCGGCCAACCATCAGGCCGAGCAGATCACCACCGCCTCGGACCGCATCAACGAGATCGCGGTCAGCATCGAGGAGGTCTCGCGCAACTCCACCGACTCGGCCGAGGTGGCGCAGCGCTCGGTGCTGATCGCCACCGAGGGCGCGGGCGTGGTGCGCGAGACCATCCGCGGCATGGACCAGATCCGCGACCAGATCCAGGAGACCTCCAAGCGCATCAAGCGCCTGGGCGAGTCCTCGCAGGAGATCGGCTCGGTGGTGGAACTGATCAACGACATTTCCGAGCAGACCAACATCCTGGCGCTCAACGCGGCGGTGCAGGCGGCCTCGGCCGGCGAGGCCGGCCGCGGGTTCGCGGTGGTGGCCGACGAAGTGCAGCGCCTGGCCGAACGCACCTCGGGTGCGACCAAGCGCATCGAATCGCTGGTCCAGGCGATCCAGGCCGACACCAACGAGGCGGTCAGCTCGATGGAGCAGACCACCTCCGAAGTGGTCTCCGGCGCGCGCCTGGCCGAGGACGCCGGCACAGCGCTGGGCGAGATCGAGCGGGTGTCCAGCGACTTGAACGAGCTGATCAAGAACATCTCCGCCGCCGCCCAGCAGCAGTCCACCGCGGCCCTGGACATCACCCAGACCATGGGCGTGATCCGCCGCATCACCCTGCAGACCTCGCAGGGCGCCGGGCAGACCGCCGAATCGATCGGACACCTGACCCAGCTGGCATCGGATTTGCGTCGCTCCGTGGCCGACTTCAAGCTGCCGGGCTGAGGACATTGAACGCATGACCAGCATCGTCCACCACCCGGCCTTCGGCATGCGGGGCTCGCCATGAGCGCGCTGCGCGAGGCGATGAGCCACGCCGTGCTCGGCTGGGTCAAGCCCGAGCTGGACCAGACCCTGCGCCTGGTGCGCGGGGAGATCGAGTCCTTCGCCGAGCATCCGGCCGATGTCTCGCGCATGCACCTGTGCGTGGGCTACCTGCACCAGGTGCAGGGCACCTTGCACATGGTCGAGCTGTACGCGCCGGCGATGGTGGCCGAGGAGCTGGAAAAGCTCGCCCAGGCCCTGCAGGACGGCCAGGTCGCCGACCCGGCCGAGGGCTGCGCCACGCTGATGCGCGGCACCGTGCTGCTGCCGGACTATCTGGAACGCCTGCAGAGCGGCCATCGCGACATCCCGATCGTGCTGCTGCCGCTGCTCAACGAGATCCGCGCCGCGCGCGGCGAGGCCGGCCTGAGCGAGAGCGTGCTGTTCGCCCCGGATCTGAGCCGCCCGCTGCCGCAGGACGTGCCGGCCACCGAGCCGCTGCCCTCCAGCACGCGCGAGGCGCGCTTCGCCCAGGCGGGCGATCATCTCGAACGCACCTTCGCCGGCTGGCCCGAGGACGGGACGCCGGGCGACGCCGGCGCCCTGGCGTCGGCCCTGATCCCGCTGCAGCGCCTGGCCGAGCACACTGCCGCCCGGCGCATGCTGTGGGTGGCCAGCAGCGTGGCCGAGGCGCTGCGCGACGGCGCGCTGACGCCCAGCCCGGCGCTGCACCAAGGCTTCGCCGCGGTGCTGCGCGCCCTACGCCAGCTGCGCCAGGGGCTGGTCCCCGGCGCCACGCCCGGGCAGGAGCCCACCCGGCTGCTGCTTTATCAGGTGGCGCAGAGCGATGCGCGACATCCGGCGCTGGAAGACCTGCGCCGCGCCTTCGACCTGTCCGCGGCCTCGCCCAGCCAGGCCGAGATCGACCACGCCCGCAGCAGCCTGAGCGGGCGCAACCGTGCGCTGCTGGACACCGTCGGCGGTGTGGTCAAGGAAGAGCTGATGCGCGTCAAGGACGCGCTGGACCTGCAGCTGCGCACCGGCGCGGACATCGCAGGCCTGGCGCCGCAGGTGGCGCAGCTGGGCAGCGTGGCCGACACGCTCGGCATGATGGGCCTGGGCCTGGCGCGCAACGTGGTGCTGCAGCAGCGCGATTGCCTGGCCGAACTGGTCGATGGCCGGCGCGCGCCCGACGAGAGCGCGCTGCTGGATATCGCCGGGGCGCTGCTCTATGTCGATGCCTCGCTGGACGACCAGGTCGCGCACCTGGGCGATGCCGGCGGCGCGCCGGACGCCCAGGCCGCCGAGTCGCGGCGCACGGTCGAGGCGCTGGCCGGCGAGGCGATGCGCAATTTCGCCGAGGCGCGCCAGCAGTTCGTGGCCTTCATCGAGACCGGCTGGGACCACGCGCAGCTGGAGGCGATGCCGCGCCTGCTGGGCGAAGTCGGCGGCGCGCTGCGCATGCTCGAGCTGGCCGAACCGGCCGACTATGTCGAAGGCGTGCGCCGCTACATCGGTACCGAGCTGATCGAGCGCCGGCGCGTGCCGGGCGGGGCGCAGCTGGACACGCTGGCCGACGCGATGGCCAGCCTGGAGTACTACCTGGAAGCGCTGCGCGAGCACCGCCCCAACCGCGAGGAAATCCTCGGCATCACCCGCTCCAGCCTGGAGACGCTGCGCTACTGGCCGCTGCCGGTGCCGCAAGTGCCGGAGGCGCGGCAGGCGGAAGCCGAAGGCGCGCACGATGCTGACGATTCGAGCGCGCCGGCGTCGGTCGGTCTGACGCCGGAGGCCGCCGACAGCGTGCCCGCCGGCGAGGCGCTGGAGATCGAACGTGCGCCGGCGCTGCCGGCGTTCGAGCCGCAGGCGAGCAGCGCCTCGGCGTTCGACCCGGTGGCCAGCGAATTCGAGGGCCAGGACGATGCGCCCGCGCAGGCGATCCGCCTGGACCTGCACGATGCGCTCGAGCATGCCGACGCTTTGCCGGCCTTCGAACCGACGGCCAGCGATGCCTCGGTGTTCGATCCGGTGGCCAGTGAACGCGACGAGGTGCCGTCGCTGGCCGGTGCGGCGGAGCTTGAGCTGCGCGATGAGGCGCCGGACGTGGACGTGCCGCCCCTGGCCGCGCCCGACGAAGACGTCGCGGCAGACACGGACGCGACGGCATTCGATCTCGCCGCCGAGGCGCCCGTCACCGAGGCCACCGAGCAACCCTCCGAGCGCTCGCCCGAATCCGAGCGAGCGCCGGAAGACGCACTGCGGCCCGATCCCGCGCTGGAAGCGCTGCTGCCTTCGGTCGGCCAGCCGGCCTTCGCCTACGAGCCCGAGGCCGCCGCGCCCGCGCAGCCGTCGCCGACGACGACAGCCGTCTCAGAGGACGCCGCCTATCCGGTCTCCTCGCTCCCGCCGCAGGGCGTGGCGCCTGCGACCGATGCGCCCGCGCTGGCCGCCGGCTTCGACGTGTCCGGCCACGATATCGACGACGAGATCCGCGACGTCTTCCTGGAGGAGTTCGACGAGGAGATCGGTAACCTGCGCCAGCTGCTGCCGCTGTGGCTGGCCAAGCCGGACGACCTGGAGCGCCTGCGCCCGATCCGGCGCGTCTTCCATACCCTCAAGGGCAGCGGCCGCCTGGTCGGCGCGCGCCTGCTCGGCGAGTTCTCCTGGAAGATCGAGAACATGCTCAATCGCGTGCTGGACGGTTCGCGTCCGCCCAGCGCGGCCGTGCAGACGCTGCTGCAGCAGGCCACCGACACGCTGCCCCAGCTCGATGCGGCCCTGCGCGGCCGCGCCGGCGTGCAGGCCGACCTGGCCGGGATCGAGGCGATCGCCGAGCGCCTGGCCAGCGGTGAGGAGGCGTGGTACGACGCCGCCCCGGTTAGCGAAGTCCCCACTGCCGCCGCCGCGCAGGACGAGCCCGAAGCCGCCGCGCCCTCGCACGAGGGCACGCCCGCCACCGTGGACAGCGTGCTGCGCGAGATCCTGGAAACCGAGGTCGCCAACCACCTGCAGGTGATCGATGCCTGGCTGGCGCAGGCGCGCAACGCCCAGTCCGCCGCGGCGAGCGAGCCGCTGCTGCGCGCCTTCCACACGATCAACGGCGCCTTCGCGATGGCGGATGTGCCGGAGATCACCGAGGTCACCGGCCGCGCCGAGCAGTACGTCAAGCGGCTGCTGGCCAACCAGGTGCAGGCCGATCCGGCCGGCGTCGAGGGACTGGCCTCGGCGGCCGCGGCCGTGCGCGCCACCATCGCCGCGCTGCAGGAGCCGCAGCCACGCATCCCGCAGTTCCTGGTGCTGCGTGCGCTGCTGGAGGAGCGGCGCGACAGCCTGCCCGCGGCCCAGCGCCTGTTCACCGCCTCGGTAGACGATCAGGATCAAGCCACCTATCCGGGGCTGGCGCCCGTGGCGCCATTGAAGCTTGAGACGCCGGTCGATCTGGAGCTCACCGGCGCGATGGACCTCTCGCGCTTCGTCGACGGACACGTGGAATTCGTGCCGACGCTGGACGCGTTCGAGCCGCCGGCGCCGCACGCCCCGCCGGTGGACGACGGGCAGGCGACCTGGTTCGACCTGCGCCTGGACTATCAGGCCGAGCGTCCCAACAGGGCGACGGCCGAGCCGCCGGTGCCGACGTTCGAGGCGCCGCTGCCGCCGGAACTGGCCGCTTTCGATACCGGCGCGCCGCAGCCGGAAGGCGCGGCCGATGACGTCTCGCTGGAGGCCCACGCCGAGCGCGATCCACAGATCGACCCGGACCTGCTCGCCTTCGAGGATCTGCCCGAGACCGCCGACGACGCCGATGTGCGCGCGCTGGACGACGAAGAGTCGCTCAGCGAGGAGGAGCGGGCCGAGCTGGAGGCGCTGGCGCAGACACCGGCCGATGGCGATGTCGCCCTGACCGAGCCGGAAGCGGCGGCCGAGGCCATGGCCTGGTACGAACACGCGCAGGCCTTCGCGCCGCAGGCGCCAGCCGCGCCGGAGCCGAGCGAGCCGACGGTCGCCGAGGTGAGCGAGGTGGTGCAGGGCGGCCCGGTCGCGCTGGAAGCCGCCGCCGAGACCGCCGAAGACGCGCCGTTGCCCGAACCGACGGACGCCACGTTCGCCGCCACGCCGGCCGCGCCGACGCACATCGCCGACGCCCAGGACGACTACGCGCCCGAGGCGCTGTTCGCCGAAGACCAGGCCGAGGACATCGAGGCCCTGGATGGTGCGGCGGGCCATGGTCCGGCGCACGAGGAGGCGCATGCGACCGCGGCGAGCGTCGCGGAGGCCGACAGTGTGACGGATCAGACCGAGCACCTGCTGGATTTCAGCTTGCTCGACCGCGACCTGGTCGATATCTTCGTCGAGGAGGGTAACGACCTGCTCGACCACTCCGACGGCCTGCTGGCGCGCCTGCGCCAGGCGCCGGACGACCGCAGCCTGGTGATCGGGCTGCAGCGCGACCTGCACACCATCAAGGGCGGCGCGCGCATGGCCGGCATCGAGCCGATCGGCGACCTCGGCCATGCGATCGAGTCGCTGCTGGAGCAGGTCGCCGAACACCGCACCGACGTGGACCGCGGCGTGATCGGCCTGCTGGAGCGCGGCTTCGACGCCCTGCACGGCATGCTCGGACGCACGGCCGCCTACCGCGTCGTGGCCCCGCAGCCGGCGCTGGTGGCCGAGTTCGACGCGCGTGCGCGCGGCGAGGTGACCACGGACGAGGGTGCCGCCGCGCCGGTCGAATCGCCAGCGTCCGATGAGCTGCAGATCGAGGAAGTGTCGTTCGACGACGTGGCACCGCCCGAGGCGGCCTCGCCTGAGGCGACGTCGTTCGACCAGGCGCCGCCGTCGATCGAAGCGGCCCCGTCCGGCGCTGACGCCGATGCGGAAGCCCTGGACGAGCAGGAGCCGGGCGTCCAGGAACCCGCCGCCGACCAGCAAGCCGAGCCGTTCGCCTTCACCGTCTCGCCAGAGCGCGAGGACGCGCTGCCGGCCGAACCGGCCGAGGCGCTGGACGCCGTCGACGAATCGATGCCGGACAGCCAGGATGCCGAGGCCTTCGGCTTCCTGCCGGAGGCCGATGCGAGCCAGGCGCCGCACGAGCCGGTATCAACGGAAGAGCATCGCGATCCCGCGCCGCCGGCCTGGGATCTGCAGGACGAAACGCAGCCCTCCTCGCAGCCAGGCTTCGCTGAGGAGCCTGCGAGCGTAGAACCCGAGCCGGCCACTGCCTCGTCGGCCGACTATCTGGACGCGGAGCTGCTGGCCGCGCTGGACGTGGCCCTGGGCACCTCCTACGCCAGCGCCATCCGCCAGGCCGAGGCCGAGCGTGCGGCGATGTCTTCGGACGAACCGGCCAGCGACGCGGCCTTCGTCGACGCCGAGCCGCGCACGCCGTGGGCCATCGAGGCCGCCGCCGAGCCGACACCGCCCGCCGCGGAGAAGAGCGCCGAGTCGCTCGCGCCCGCGCCCGTGGCCATCGCGCCGCTGGTGCCGCAGCCGATCCCGGACCTGCCGCCGCTGTCGGCTCCGCTGGACCTGCACGGCCAGGGCGAGGACGAGCAGGCCTCGTCGGGCAGCGGCCAGGAGCAGGTGCGCGTACGCGCCGATCTGCTCGACCAACTGGTCAACCACGCCGGCGAGGTGGCGATCTATCGCGCTCGCCTCGAGCAGCAGATGGGCGCCTTCCGCGCGGCCATGGCCGAGCTGGACCGCACCAATACGCGTCTGCACGATCAGCTGCGCCGCCTTGACCTGGAGACCGAGGCGCAGATCGTCGCCCGCTATCAGCGCGAGCAGGACACGCGCGACACCGCCTTCGATCCGCTGGAGCTGGACCGCTTCTCCACGCTGCAGCAGCTGTCCCGCGCGCTGGCCGAATCGGCCGCCGACATCAGCGGCCTGCAGGGCGTGCTGGACGACCTGGCGCGGCAGAACGACAGCCTGCTCGGCCAGCAGTCGCGGGTGAGCTCGGAACTGCAGGACGGCCTGATGCGCGCGCGCATGGTGCCCTTCGAAGGCAGCGTGCCGCGGCTGCGCCGGGTGCTGCGCCAGGCCGCCGCCGACACTGGCAAGCAGGCCCAGCTGCAGCTGGAGGGCGCCCACGGCGAACTGGACCGCAACGTCCTCGAGCGCATGACCGCGCCGCTGGAACACCTGCTGCGCAACGCCGTGGCCCATGGCCTGGAGTCTCCGCAGGCGCGCCGCGCGGCGGGCAAGCCGGAAGAGGGCACGGTGCGCGTGGTGCTGCGCCGCGAAGGTTCGGAAATGGTGCTGCAGGTGGCCGACGACGGCGCCGGCATCGACCATGCCGCCATCCGCCGCCGCGCCGAACAGCGCGGGATGCTGCAGCCCGGCGCGGAGATCGCCGACGTCGACCTGGAGCGGCTGATCCTGGAGCCGGGCTTCTCCACCGCCGAGGAAGTCAGCCAGCTGGCCGGACGCGGCGTGGGCATGGACGTGGTCCACAACGAGGTGCGCCAGCTCGGCGGCTCGCTGGAGATCGGCTCGACCCGCGGGCAGGGCACGCGCTTCACCCTGCGCCTGCCGCAGACCCTGGCGGTGACCCAGGCGGTGTTCGTGCAGATCGGCGAGACCCAGTTCGCCGTGCCGGTCGCGGCGGTGGGCGGCGTCGGCCGCATCAGCCGCGAGCGCTACGAGTCCGGCAGCGGCTCCTATGTCTACGGCGGCGAGGAATACGCCCTGCACGATCTGGGCACGCTGGTCGGCCAGGCCCCGGCCAAGGCCGAAGGCCAGCCGCAGGTTCCGCTGCTGCTGGTGCGCGCCGGCGAGCTGCGCGCCGCCGTGGCGGTGGACCAGGTGCTGGGCAATCGCGAGATCGTGGTCAAGCCGGTGGGCCCGCAGATCGGCTCGATCCCGGGCATCTACGGCGCCACCATCACCGGCGACGGCAGCGTGGTGGTGATCCTGGACGCCGCGCCGCTGGTGCGCCGCTATATCGCCCAGCCGGTCTCGGCCGTGCCGGCCTCGGCCCAGGTCGAGCAGCGCCACGTGCCGCTGGTGATGGTGGTCGACGATTCGCTGACCATGCGCAAGGTCACCGGACGCGTGCTGGAGCGGCACAACTTCGAGGTGGCCACCGCGCGCGACGGCGTCGAGGCGCTGGAGCGGCTGGAGGAGCGCGTGCCCGACCTGATGCTGCTGGACATCGAGATGCCGCGCATGGACGGTTACGAGCTGGCCACCGCCATGCGCGCCGATCCGCGCTTTGCCGGCGTGCCGATCGTGATGATCACCTCGCGCACCGGCGACAAGCACCGCCAGCGCGCGCTGGAGATCGGCGTGCAGCGCTACATGGGCAAGCCGTACCAGGAGCTGGATCTGATGCGCAACGTGTACGACCTGCTGGGGATCGCCCGTGTCCGCGACTGAGGCCGCCCTGTCCGCGCCGCGCGTGGTGCTGCTGGCGCGCCCGGGCGCGGCCCGCGAGCAGCTGCGCGGCGCGCTGCTCGGCGCCGGCGCGCGGATCGCGCTGGAAGACGACCCCAACAGCCTGGATGCCGACACGCTGGCCGCCAGCGGCCCGCAGGTGGTGCTGGTGGCGCTGGAGCCGGCCATCGAGGACGCGCTGGCCCGGCTGGAGGCGGTCCTGGCCGATCCCGCCCTGACCGTGATCTACGACGAGGCCGCGCTGGCCAGCGCCCGCGAGGGCTGGGACGCGCAGCGCTGGGCGAGGCATCTGCGCGCCAAGCTGCATGGCCACCGCGACGTGCTGCCGCCGGGCGCGGAGATCGAACCGCCGCAGGCGCCCGAACCCGGCCGCCCGCCGGCGCCGGAACAGCTGCACGAAGGCGCGCGGCTGGAGCTGCATCTGGACGAGGCCGCCGGGCAGTCGGCCGCGCTGCCGGTCGATCCGGGCTTGAACGCGCAGACGGACGCGCTCGAGGCGTCGGTCGACCAAACCGTTGGCGTGGACGCGCAGACTGCGTCGCCTTCGCCCGTGTCCTGGTCGTTGGCGGATGTCCCGGATCCGCAGCCCGGCGATCGCGACCCGGCCACGCTGCCGCCGCTGGAACTCGAGGACGAGGCCGCCGGCGCACAGCCGGCCGATGCGTTCGTCATCGACCTGGACAACTGGACACCGCCCGAAACGCCGACGCGCCAGGCGCTGGTCGACACGCCCGTGCTGGCGCCGCTCGAACCAGCCGAGCCGGCCGCGGAGGCGCCTCCGGCTGCGGTCGAACCGCCGCCGCCTCCTCCGCGGCCCTCGTTCGGCACGCTCTCGCTGGTCGAGGATTTCCAGGTCACGGTGCCGGAGAAACGCGCGCCGGCCGAACCGCCGCCGCTGCCGCCGGGGTTCGGCGATCTGAACCTTGAGCTCGAGGCGCTGGACCCGGCGCATGGTGTGGCGGCCGATCCGCAGCCGAAGGGCGAGATCGTGCCCGGCGCGGTGCTGCTGTTCGCCGGCATCGGCGGGCCCGACGCGGTCCGTCGCGTGCTGGCCGAGCTGCCCGACACGCTCGAGCAGCCCGTGCTGGTGCACCTGCGCCTGGATGGCGGTCGCTACGACAACCTGGTCCGGCAGATCGAGCGCGTCTCGCCACTGCCGGTGAGCATCCCGGTCGCGGGCATGGTCGCCCGCGCCGGCGTGGTCTACGTGGTGCCCGACGATCTGTCGGCGCGCGCCACCGCAGGCAAGGTCGAGTTCGTCGCCGAAGCCGTCGATGTCACCGCGCTACTGGGCGGGCTGCCGCCGTACCGCACCGCCGTGCTGCTGCTCAGCGGCGCCGACCCGGCCCACGCCGAGCCCGCGCTGATGCTGGCCGCGCGCGGCGGCCTGATCGGCGGCCAGTCGCTGCAGGGCTGCTACGACTGGGCGGCCTCGCGCGCCCTGGAAGCCGGCGGCGGCGACATCGCCGCGCCGGAGGAACTCGCCCGCCGCGTCGCACAACACCTGGGAATCTGACGCCATGTCCCGAGCCAATGACGAAATCCGCGGCGTGCTGGTGCAGACCGGCGACGAACGCGTGCTGCTGCCCAACGCGACCGTGGCCGAGGTCCTGGCCCGGGTGCCGGTCCAGCCGGTGGCCGAGGCGCCGCACTGGCTGCCAGGCACCATCGACTGGCACGGCTGGCAGGTGCCGCTGTTCTCGATGGTCGCGCTGGGCGGGCTGGGGCGCGAGAGCGTCAACGCCGCCAGCAAGTTCGTGGTGCTCAAGACGCTGACCGGGGGCGAGGGGATGCCGTACATCGGCCTGCTGACGCAGTCCTTCCCGCGCCTGATCTCGGTGCCGCGCGATGGCCTGCTGGCCGACGCCAGCGAGGAGGCGCTGCCGCACGGGGTGCACATGCGGGTGCTGCTGGGCGACGAGGCGGCGCTGCTGCCGGACCTGGAGGCGATCGAGGCGATGCTCGCCCAGGTGATCGCCGAGCCGGCCTGAAGTCCTGTGCCTGCGGATTCACGCCTCATACGCGGGGCGATGGCACTGAAACAGCGCGTCGCGTCAGTGTCGCGTGCAGGATGAGCTGCGAGCCGTCAGCGAACGTCTTTTGAAGCGGTTCTCATCGTAAAGCCGCTGAAACGTCTCTACCGTCGTTCCCGCGAACGCGGGAACCCATGGACTTTCGCGCACAGCGCGAGAAACGCACCCTCCCGAAACAACCACGCGATCGCGGCCTGCGTTACAGATCCCCCAGCCGCGCCTGCAGCGCGGCGATGGCAGCCAGGCCGGCGGTCTCGGTGCGCAGCACGCGTGGGCCCAGGCGCAGGCCCTGGAAGCCGGCGGCCTCCAGCGCCTGGCGGTCGCGCGGCGACCAGCCGCCCTCGGGGCCGATGGCGATCACCACCCGCTGCGAGGCCGGGGCCTGCAGCGTGCTCAGGGCGTGTGCGCCCTGCGGATCGAGCAGCAGGCGCAGGGCATCGTCGGGCAGGGCCGCGGCGGCGGCGATCAGGGCCTGCGGGGAGGCGACCTCCGGCACGCGGGCACGCCCGGACTGTTCGCAGGCGGCCACGACCACGCCCTGCCAGTGCGCCAGTCGCTTGTGCAGGCGCTCGCCGGACAGCTTGACCTCCGAGCGCTCGGAGTCGACCGGCAGAATCTGCGCCACGCCCAGTTCGGTGGCCTTCTGCAGGATCAGGTCCATCTTCTCGCCGCGGGCGATGCCCTGCAGCAGCACGATGCGCAGCGGCGATTCGTTCTGCAGCGGCTGCGCGGCCTCGATGCGGGCGCGCACCTGACGCTTGTCCAGCGACACCAGGCGCGCCGGGTAGTCGTGGCCATCGCCGTTGAACAGCACGCAGGCATCGCCTTCGCGCAGGCGCAGCACGCGCGCCAGGTGCGCGGCGGCGTCCTCGGGCAGGGCGACCTCGTGCCCCGGTGCCAGCGCCGCCTCCACGTGCACGCGCGTCACGCGCATGGTTCGCGCCTGAAGACGGGCGCAGCGCTGTTCTGCTCTGCTAGCATTCGCGGCTGATGATCGACTCGCATGCGCCCATGATATCGACCGCTGCCGCGCGCGGCAGCAGGCTGGGCGCGTGAGCCGCAGGTTGCCGCTGATCCATGGCGTGACCGAGCACCAGGTCGGCCCGCTGCGCATGGAGAAGCTGGACCTGGAATTCTCCAACGGCGAGCGGCGCGTGTTCGACCGCCAGGTCAGCAGCGGCCATGGCGCGGTGGTGGTGGTGCCGTTGATCGACAAGGACACCGTGCTGCTGGTGCGCGAGTACGCCGCCGGCATGCACCGTTACGAGCTGGGCCTGGTCAAGGGCCGCATCGACGCCGGCGAGACGCCGCTGCAGGCCGCCGACCGCGAGCTCAAGGAAGAGGCCGGCTATGGCGCGCGCCAGCTGGACGTGCTGCGCGCCCTGACCCTGGCGCCGACCTACATGAGCCACCAGTCCTGGCTGGTGGTCGCGCGCGATCTGTATCCCGAGCGATTGCCGGGCGATGAACCCGAGGAACTTGAAGTGGTGCCGTGGAAGCTTGATGCATTGGACCAGTTGATGCTGCGCGAGGACTTTTCCGAAGGCCGATCACTGGCGGCGCTGTTCATCGCCCGCGAGTGGCTGGCGGCCCAGGCATGAGTCGCATCACCGCGGACTTGCACGAGGCGGTGCTGACCATCGCGCGCGACGCCTCCGACGCGATCATGCAGGTCTATGCCGAGGACTTCGAGGTCGAGCACAAGGCCGACAACAGCCCGCTCACGCGCGCCGACCTGGCCGCGCACCGGATCATCGCCGACGGGCTGGCGCGGTTGACGCCGGACCTGCCGCTGCTGAGCGAGGAGGGCGCCAAGACGCCGTGGGCCGCGCGCCAGGACTGGCACGCCTACTGGCTGGTCGATCCGCTCGACGGCACGCGCGAGTTCGTCAAGCGCAACGGCGAATTCACCGTCAACATCGCACTGATCGAGGCGCACCAGCCGGTGTTCGGCGTGATCATGGCGCCGGTCACCGGCACGCTGTGGCACGCCCAGGCCGGGCAGGTAGCGCTGCGCCGCGACGGCCAGACCGACCGCGAACTGCGCACGCGCCAGCCGGCGCGCGCGCCGCTGCGGGTGGCCGCCAGCCGCTCGCACCGCGATCCGCGCACCCAGGCGGTGCTGGACCAGCTGCCGGGCGCCGAACCGGTGCCGCTGGGCTCGTCGCTGAAGTTCTGCCGCATCGCCGAGGGCACGCTGGACGTGTACCCGCGCTTCGGTCCGACCTGCGAATGGGATACCGCGGCCGGGCAATGCATCCTGGAGGCCGCCGGCGGCGCGCTGCTGGCGCCCGATGGCCGCGCCTTCCGCTACAACCGACGCGAGAGCCTGCTCAACGGCGACTTCATGGCGCTGGGCGACCCTGCGCTGCCGTGGCGCGACTGGCTCTGACGCGCCGCCGATCTTCCCCACATCGCAGGAGGTGACCCCATGGCCGAGCCGGGCACGCAGATCGCACGCCTGCTGTCGATCATGGCGCAGCTGCGCAATCCCGACGGCGGTTGCCCCTGGGATCTGGAGCAGGACTTCTCCACCATCGCGCCGTACACGATCGAGGAGGCCTACGAGGTCGCCGATGCGATCGACCGCGGCGACCTGGACGATCTGAAGGACGAGCTCGGCGACCTGCTGCTGCAGGTGGTGTTCCACGCGCAGATGGCGGCCGAGCAGGGCGTGTTCGCCTTCGAGGACGTGGCGCGCACGATCTCCGACAAGCTGGTGCGGCGCCATCCGCACGTATTCGCGCAGACCCAGGTGGACGGCAGCGCGGCGGTCAGCGCCAACTGGGAGGACATCAAGCGCCAGGAGCGCGCGGCCAAGGGGCAGACCGATTCTTCGGCGCTGGCCGGGATCGCGCGCGGCCTGCCCGAATGGCAGCGTGCGACCAAGCTGCAGTCGCGCGCGGCGCGGACCGGCTTCGACTGGCCGGGCCCGGCGCCGGTGCTGGACAAGCTGTACGAGGAGATCGACGAGGTGCGGGCCGAGCTGGCGCGCGGCGAGGACGATCCGCAGCGCGCGGCGCGGCTGGAGGACGAGATCGGCGATGTGCTGTTCGTCTGCCTCACCCTGGCGCGCAAGGCCGGCGTGGACGCCGGCGGCGCGCTGCGCCATGCCAATGCCAAGTTCGAGCGCCGCTTCCGCGCGATGGAGGCCGAAGCCACGCGCGAGGGCCGGGTCTTCGCCGAGCTGGAGCTGGAGGCGCAGGAGGCGCTCTGGCAGCGGATCAAGCGGCACGAGCGCGCTGGCGCATGACCACTGTCCTGCTGTTCTTCGCCACCGCGCTGGCCGAGATCGTCGGCTGCTATCTGCCATGGCGGTGGCTGCGCCACGGGGGCAGCCCGTGGCTGCTGTTGCCGGCGGCGGCGAGCCTGGCGTTGTTCGCCTGGTTGCTGACCCTGCATCCCACCGCTTCGGGTCGCGTGTACGCGGCGTACGGCGGGGTCTACATCGCCGTGGCGCTGGGCTGGCTGTGGGCCGTCGACGGCGTGCGCCCGACGCGCTGGGACGTGCTGGGCGCGGGCCTTTGCCTGTGCGGGATGGCCGTGATCATGTTCGGACCGCGCCACGCCTGACGCCGCGTCGCAGCGTGACCTTCGCGGACACGGGCGCGACACTGCGCGCGTCTTTCGCCAGTGCCGCCCGGACATGCGCCGCTTCGCTTCCTTTCGCGCGTTCTATCCGTTCTATCTGAGCGAGCACGCCAACCGCACCTCGCGGCGGCTGCACTTCCTGGGCAGCTGCGGCGTGCTGGCGCTGCTGGCCGCGGCGCTGGCCACCGGCCGCTGGGGCTTCGCGCTGGCCGCGCTGGTGTGCGGCTACGGCTTCGCCTGGGTCGGGCACTTCTTCTTCGAGAAGAACCGGCCGGCGACCTTCCGCCATCCGTTCTATTCGCTGGCCGGGGACTGGGTGATGTTCGTGGACATCCTGCGCGGCAAGGTGCGCCTCTAGCAGGCCACGCGCGCATCGAAATCTCCCAAAAACGCATCTGTCGCGCAGTCGCCCGAGCCTGCGCCTGCACCCGATCACGGTCGATCACGTGATCGGGACACCGCCTTCACGCATCGTCGACTCCACGCCCGATAGTTTCACAAACCTGAAAGTTTGGGCACTTTTTCGGAGATCACGTTATGCGTCATGCACAGGAAACCTCGGGACTGGTCCTGGTCGTCGAGGACAACCGCAACATCTCCGAGATGATCGGTGAGTATCTGGAGGGCAAGGGCTTCGAGGTGGATTACGCCTCCGACGGCCTGGATGGCTACCGCCTGGCCACCGAGAACAGCTACGACGTGCTGGTGCTGGACCTGATGCTGCCGCGCATGGATGGCCTGGAAGTCTGTCGCCGGCTGCGCAGCGAGGCGCGCAAGTCCACCCCGGTGCTGATGCTGACCGCGCGCGACACGCTGGACGACAAGCTCAGCGGCCTGGGCACCGGCGCCGATGACTACCTGACCAAGCCCTTCGCGATCCAGGAGCTGGAAGCGCGCCTGCGCGCGCTGATCCGCCGCGAGCGCCGTCAGGTCGGTTCGGAAGTGCTCAAGGTCGCCGACCTGGTGCTGGACCCGGTCAGCATGCGCGTCACCCGCGGCGGCACCGAGCTGATGCTCTCGCCGATCGGCCTGCGCCTGCTCACCATCCTGATGCGCGAATCGCCGCGCGTGGTCACCCGCCAGGAGATCGAGCGCGAGATCTGGGGCAACGGACTGCCGGATTCGGACACCCTGCGCAGCCACCTGTACAACCTGCGCAAGGTGATCGACAAGCCGTTCGACAAGCCGCTGCTGCACACCGTGCAGAGCGCCGGCTACCGCGTCGCCGACATCGCCTGATGCGTACAGGCGCCTTCCGGCGCGGTGGCGTGCGGTTCTCCTGAAGACTGATCGCGCGTCGTGCCCCAGGAACTTCCCCATAGCATCCGCATCGCGTTCATCCTCAGGGTGGCCCTGGCCAGCCTGGCGGTGATCGCGTCGGTGCTGATCGTCTCGGCGGTCATCAAGCGCAGCCTGGTGCAGACGATGCTGCACGAGGAGGCCGCCCATTATTGGGACCTGTACGCCACCTCCAAGGCGCAGCCGCCGCCCAATACGCACGATCTGCGCGGCTATCTGGTCCTGCCGGGCCAGTCCACGCTCAACCTGCCCGAGCCCTTGCGCGAGCTCGAGCCCGGCGTGCATACCGTCGGCAGCGAGGTGGTGCTGGTCGACGAGCGCCCACAAGGGCGGCTCTACCTGGCCTGGCTGGGCACCCAGGCCGAGCGCCTGTTCTTCTGGTCCGGCGCGCTGCCGATGCTGCTGTGCCTGGGCGCGCTGTATGGCGCGTCCTATCTGACCTATCGCTTCTTCCGTCCATTGGTATCGCCGACCTCGTGGCTGGCGCGCCAGGTCTCGCAATGGGATCCGCGCGCGCCGGACACCTCGGCGCTGGCCTCGGACAAGCTGCCGCGCGAGGTGCAGGGCGAGGCGCGCAGCCTGGCCGAGGCCCTGCACGGCCTGTCTCAGCGCGTGGAGGCCCACGTCGCCCGCGAACGCGACTTCACCCGCGACGCCAGCCACGAGCTGCGCACGCCGCTGACCGTGATCCGCGTGGCCACCGACCTGGCCCTGGCCGGCGAGCTGCCGCCGCGCGCGGTGCGCTCGCTGCAGCGCATCCAGCGTTCGGCGCGGGAGATGGAGGCGGTGATCGACGCCTTCCTGATCCTGGCGCGCGAGGCGGACGTCGAGCCGCAGAGCGAGGAGTTCGAACTGGTCGATGTGGTCCTGGACGAGGCCGAGAGCGCGCGCGACCTGCTGATCGGCAAGCCGGTCGACCTGACCGTGGTCTGCAACGCCAGGCCGCGCCTGCACGCGCCGCCGCGGGTGATGCATGTGGTGGTCAGCAATCTGCTGCGCAACGCCTGCAGCTATACCGACGAGGGCCAGATCGAGGTGCGCGTGGAGAGCGACCGCCTGGTGGTGCGCGACACCGGCATTGGCATGACCGCCGACGCGGTGCAGCGCGCCTTCGAGCCCTTCTATCGCGCCGACGACACGCGTCAGCACAGCACCGGGCTGGGCCTGTCGATCGTCTCGCGGCTGTGCCAGCGCTTCGGCTGGAAGATCGAGCTGGACAGCGTGCTGGGGCAGGGCACCACCGCCACGGTGCGGTTCTTCTAAGCGCCGCCCGGCATGCCTGCGCCCGATGCGCCCATCGCCCTGGCCGTGCACGGCGGCGCGGGGGTGATCGATGCGCTGGCGCCGGACCAGGAGCAGGCCATCCACGCGGCCCTGGCGCAGGCGCTCGACGCCGGCCACGCGGTGCTCCAACGCGGCGGCGCCGCACTGGACGCGGTCCAGGCCGCGGTGGTCGCGCTGGAGGAGGCGCCATGGTTCAACGCCGGCCATGGCGCGGTCTTTACCGCGCAGGGCGACCACGAGCTCGACGCGGCGCTGATGGAAGGCCACACCCGCCGCGCCGGCGCGGTGGCCGGCGTGCGCACGGTGCGCAACCCGGTCCAGCTGGCGCGCGCGGTGATGGAGCACAGCCCGCACGTGCTGCTGGTCGGGCCGGGCGCCGAGCGCTTCGCCGATGGCCAGCCCGGGATCGCGCGCGTGGACAACATCTGGTTCGACACGCCGGCGCGGCTGGCCCAGCTGCAAGGCGCGCAGGCGGACGAACGCGAGGGCGCGGCGGCCGCGGGCCGCTACTTCGGCACGGTCGGCGCGGTGGCGCTGGACCGGCACGGCCACCTGGCCGCGGCCACGTCCACCGGCGGGATGACCAACAAGCGCTGGGGCCGCGTGGGCGACTCGCCGCTGATCGGCGCCGGCACCTGGGCCGATGCGCGGGTCGCCGTCTCGGCCACCGGCTGGGGCGAGGCCTTCATCCGCTGCGCGGCGGCGCACGACATCGCCGCGCGCGTGGCCTACGGCGGCGTCAGCGTGGGCGAGGCGGCCGACGCGGTGATCTTCGGCACGCTGCCGGCGCTGGGCGGCGACGGCGGGGTGATCGCCGTCGATGCGCAGGGCCGGCTGGCGCTGCCGTTCAATACCGCCGGCATGTATCGCGGCTGGATCGATCGCGACGGCCGGCGCGGCACCGCGATCTTCGCCGCTTAGGCACTCAGCGCGCGCTGCCTTCCACGTATGGCTTCAGCGCACGGGTCCAGATGGCATAGCCCTCCGGCGTCATGTGCAGCATGTCCTCGCGGAACAGTTCCCTGCGCGGCTGGCCGTCGGCGCCCAGCATCGGGGTGAACACGTCGACGAAGTGCACGCCCTGCAGCTGCGCGGCGCGGGCGGCGATCTGCGCATTGACCTGGCGGATCTGCGGCAGCAGCTGCGCGCGCGAGGGGCTGGGCTTGATCGACAGGTAGACCACCGGCACGCCGGGCAGGTCGCGGCGCACGCGGGCGATGAAGGCGAAGGTGTCCTGCACGACCTGCTGCACGCTGCGGCCGGCGGCCAGGTCGTTGTCGCCGGCGTAGAACACGATCTCGCGCGGCTGGTAGGGCACCACGATGCGGTCGGCGTAATACGTGCTGTCGCGCACCTCCGAGCCGCCGAAGCCGCGGTTGATTACCGGCGTGCCGGCGAAGTCCTGCGCCAGCGTGCTCCACATGCGGATCGAGGAGCTGCCGATGAACAGCACGGCGTGCCTGGGCGGCGGGTTGGCCGCGTCCTGCGCGGCGAAGGCGTCCATGTCCTTGGCCCAGGCCGGGTTGGACACCGCGCCGCTGGCCACTTCGGGCGGTGCGGCCGGCGCGGTCGCGGGCGGCGGGGTGGGCGCGGTGGCGAGCTGGGTCTGCGCACAGGCGGTCAGCAAGGCCACGCAGGCGGCCAGCACAAGGGAAGCACTCGACTTGATCGACACGGTAGAACCCTCCACGGAACCTTCGAACAGCGGCGCACAGTGAACCAGCCCGAGGCCTGCCGTCCACCCCGACGGCCCGCGCCGCCCTGCCTGCCCGGAAACGCACGACGGGCCCGCCGGCATGCGGCTAACCCGGCCCGTGTGCCGGCTATGGCAAAATCGCCGCTTTCCGCCGCTGCCCTCCCGACCCGGCCCATGCTCCAGCCGCTTCCGTCGTCCCCGATCCGCCCGCGGGACGCGCGTTGACCATGGCCGACCTGTACGGCCACACCCCGCGCGGCCCCGCGCGCCTGCTCAAGGCGGCGCGCTGGTCCTGGCAGGGGCTGTGCGCGGCTTGGCTGCACGAATCCTCCTTCCGCCTGGAAGTGGTGCTGTTCGTGGTGCTGGCGCCGCTGGGCCTGTGGCTGGGCGGCGACGGCGTGCAGCGCGCGCTGCTGGTCGGCTCGCTGCTGCTGGTGCTGGCCGTGGAGCTGCTCAATTCCGCCGTGGAGGCGGTGATCGAGCGCTACGGCGCCGAGTTCCACGAACTGGCCGGCCGCGCCAAGGACATGGGCTCGGCCGCGGTGCTGATGACGATGCTCAACGTGCTGCTGTGCTGGGGGCTGATCGCCGGCCCGCGCCTGTGGCTGCTGTTCTCTCCCTCGCTCTAGAAGGTTTCCCCCGCGCATGAACCTGGACTTCCTCGCCGACCCCAACACCTGGCTGACGCTGCTGACGCTCAGCACGCTGGAGATCGTGCTGGGGATCGACAATCTGGTGTTCATCTCGATCGCAGTCAGCCGCCTGCCGGAGAGCCAGCGCTCGAAGGCACGCAAGCTGGGCATCGCGGTGGCCTGCATCACGCGCATCGCGCTGCTGGTGTCGCTGGCCTATCTGTCGCGCATGAGCAGCGATCTGTTCGAGGTGGGCGGCATGGGCATCTCGATCCGCGATCTGGTGCTGATCGTGGGCGGCGTGTTCCTGGTGGTGAAGGGCATCGGCGAGATCCGCGAGCTGATCACCGGTGGCGACGACGGCGACCCCAACACCACCAAGGCCTCGGCGGTGTTCGGCATGGTGATCGCGCAGATCGCGATCATCGACATCGTCTTCTCGCTGGACTCGGTGATCACCGCGGTCGGCTTCGCCAGCCACATCCCGGTGATGGTGGCGGCGGTGGTGCTGGCGGTGCTGGTGATGCTGCTGGCGGCCAATCCGCTGGGCCGCTTCATCGACGCCAACCCGACGGTGAAGATGCTGGCGCTGGCCTTCATCGTGCTGGTCGGCGTGGTGCTGGTGCTGGACGGCCTGGACGTGCACGTGCCCAAGGCCTACGTGTACTTCGCCATGGGCTTCTCGGCGCTGGTCGAGGTGCTCAACCTATTGATGCGCCGCCGCGCCCAGGCGCACGGGGTCGACGCCTGAGGGCAGGCGGCCACGGCGTTTTAATGAAAGCCTGTTCATGATGCGCGGCGTGCGCACCTCGCGCCGCCGGTCGACCCCTCAGGAGAGTCACGCCATGCGCCATGTCTTCCGTTCCCTGCTGATGCTCGCGGCCCTGACGCTGCTGGCCGGCTGCGGGTACAACACCATCCAGCAGAAGGATCAGGCGGTGAAGGCCGGCTGGTCCGAGGTGCTCAACCAGTACCAGCGCCGCGCCGACCTGATCCCCAACCTGGTGCGCACCGTGCAGGGCTACGCCCAGCAGGAGCGCCAGGTGCTGACCGAGGTCACCAACGCCCGCGCCCGCGTCGGCCAGATCCAGGTCAACGCCGATGACGCGAACTCGCTGCAGCAGTTCTCCCAGGCGCAAGGGCAGCTGGGCAGCGCGCTGAGCCGCCTGCTGGTGGTCAGCGAGAACTATCCGACCCTGCAGTCCGACCAGAACTTCCGCGACCTGCAGGCGCAGCTGGAAGGCACCGAGAACCGCATCACCGTGGCCCGCGGCCGCTACATCCAGGCCGTGCAGGACTACAACACCTACATCCGCCAGTTCCCGCAGGCGCTGACGGCCAAGGTGACCGGCGCCAAGGAGAAGCCCAACTTCTCGGTCGCCAACGAGGCGCAGATCTCGCAGGCCCCGACCGTGGACTTCAGCCAGCCGCCGCCGAGCGCGCCGGCGCAGCAGCAGGCCCTGCCGGCGCAGGCGCCGCAGCAGACGCCGCCGGCCACGACCCCGGCCCAGTAAGCTGCCGCCGCAACACGCGATGAAACCGCTGCTGCGCCTGGCTGCGCTGCTGCTGGTCCTGCTGCTGGCGCCCGTGGCGCTGGCGCAGGAGGCGGCCATCCCGACGCTGGACTCGCCGGTCATCGACACGACCGGCACGCTCTCGGCCGAGCAGGCCGGCGCGCTGCGCCAGCAGGCGCTGGACCTGCAGCAGCGCAAGGGCGCCCAGCTGCAGGTGCTGATGGTGCCGACCACCCAGCCCGAAGAGATCGAGCAGTACACCCAGCGCGTCTTCGACCAGTGGAAGCTGGGGCGCAAGGGCGTGGACGACGCGGTGCTGGTGGTGGTGGCCAAGGACGACCGGCGCGTGCGCATCCAGCCCGGTTACGGGCTGGAAGGCGCCATCCCCGACGCCATCGCCAACCGCGTCATCCAGGAATACCTGGCGCCCAAGTTTCGCCAGGGCGACTACGCCGGCGGCCTGACCGACGCCACGGCGGTGCTGGTCAAGCTGATCGATGGCGAGCCGCTGCCGGCGCCGGAGAGTTCGCACCCGGCCGGCGGTCGCCAAGGCGGCGGCGACTGGCTGTTCGCGCTGATCGCCGGCCTGATCGTGGCCGGCTTCGCCCGCACCGTGCTGCGCGCGCTGCCGCGGCCGCTGCGTGCGCTGGCCGGCGGCGTGGCCGGTGGCGCGGTGGCCTGGCTGCTGGCCTCCGTGCTGGTGGGCGGGCTGGCGGGCGTGATCGGCCTGCTGATGGGACTGCTGGGCGGTTCGGGCGGACGCTTCGCCGGGCCGGGCGGCTTCGGCGGCTGGGGCGGTGGCCTCGGCGGCGGCGGTTGGGGCGGCGGTGGATTCGGTGGCGGGGGCGGCTTCGGCGGCGGCGGTGGCTGGAGCGGTGGCGGCGGCTCGTCTGGAGGCGGTGGCGCCTCGGGGAGCTGGTGATGCGCTGGCTTCGGCACCTGTTCGCGCCGTCCGCGCACCGGCTGTTCCCGGCCGATCGCCTGCAGCGCATCGCCCAGGCCGTCGCCGAAGGCGAGCGCCTGCACAGCGGCGAGGTGATGTTTGCGGTCGAGTCCGGCCTGCACCCGTCCGCGGTCTGGGCGGGCGTGGACGGGCGCGCGGCCGCGCATGCGGCCTTCGCCCGGCTGCGCACCTGGGACACGGCCGCCAACAACGGGGTCCTGATCTACCTGCTGCTGGCGGATCACCAGATCGAGATCGTCGCCGACCGCGGCCTGGAAGGCCGGGTCAGCACCGAGGAATGGGACCAGGTCTGCGCGCAGATCGAAGCCGGCATGCGCCAGGGCGATCCCGAAGCGGCGGTGATTGCCGGGGTGCAGGCCGCCTCGGCACTGCTGGCCCGCGCGTTTCCGGCGGTGCCCGGGCAGCGCGGCGACAACGAGCTGCCCGATCTGCCGCGGATTCTCTGATCGTTGTAGAGCGGAGCTCGCTCCGCTGGGGCCTTCCCCACGAACCGGACGAAGAGAAGCTGAGCTTGCTCCGCTGGGGCTCTCCCACGAACTGGACGAAGAGCAGCGGAGCGAGCTCCGCTCTACAGGTGGGTGAATCGACGTGCCACCTCTGCATCCCACCGATGCCGTCCTGTGATCTCGACCACAGGAATGCCCGCCGTTCGCCGATATTCATCACGCGCCCTTCACGGGGCTGCCGCACTGCGGCATCATCCAAGCACCTGCTTCGCCGCCAGGCACGGTCCGTGCAGCGAAATCCAGGCAGGCGCCGTGCGCGCCGCCGGCCTCTGCGCCGCCCCCGCCCGCCGCGCCAGGATGTCCTCATGCACCCAGCCCTCACCGCCACGCTGACCCGCCTGCCCGGGCTGTACACCGCCGCCATGCGCCCGCGCCGCCGCGACCTGGCCATCGCGGTGGCCGCGTCCAGCGCGCTGGTGCTGGCCGGCTGCAACGCGCTGGCGGCCTTCGCCCTGGTGCTGACCTGGTTCGAATACCTGCATCACCAGCGCTGGCAGATGCCGGGCGAGAACACCCGCGCCACCCTGGTGCGTGCCCTGGCCTGCGTGGCCTTCGCCTGGCTGACCACGGCGCGCGGCGTAGGCGATGCGGCCTGGGGCATCGGCGCCTTCCTGCTGGTGCAGACGGTGCTGGCGCTGCGCGGCTCGCTGCGGCTGCGTCAGGTGTTCCTGCACGACGTCGCCCAGGCCAGCCCGTCGGTGCCGGCGCACGAGCTGCTGCTGGCCTGCCGCGGCGACCGCACGCTGGTCGAATCCTGGCTGGCGGGCGAAGAAGACCTCGCCGGGCCGGCGCAGTCCGCGCTGAACGCCGCGGGCCTGCGCCTGTTCCGCCTGCGCCCGCCGCTGCCGGCGGTGGAAGAGGGCTCGGCGCCCTGATCCGGCGGCGCTGAGCGCGGCCGCGGCTCGCCGCGTTGCGGCGCGCCGCATGCGCGCGCCAGCCGGGTACGTCAGAATGTCGGCTGTTTCGTCCGCCGTCGGCCACGCATGATCTTCCTGCACCACCTCGACCCCATCGCCTTTTCCATCGGCCCGGTCGATGTGCACTGGTACGGCATCGCCTACGCGCTGTCCTTCTTCGCCGCCTGGTATCTGGGCCGCCGTCGCGTGCAGGCCGGGCGCCTGCCGGGCGTGAACCTGGAGCATTTCTCCGACCTGATGTTCTACGCCATGCTCGGCGTGGTGCTGGGCGGGCGGCTGGGCTACATCCTGTTCTACGACCTGCCGGTCTACCTGGACAACCCGCTGAAGGTGTTCAAGGTGTGGGAGGGCGGCATGAGCTTCCACGGCGGCCTGCTCGGCGTGCTCACCGCCGCCTGGCTGTGGTCGCGCCGGCATCGGCTGCACTTCTTCGACACCATGGACTTCCTGGCGCCGCTGGTGCCGGCGGGCCTGGGCCTGGGCCGCCTGGCCAACTTCGTCAACGGCGAGCTGTGGGGCAAGTACACCGGCACCAACTGGGGCGTGATCTTCCCGACCACCGATCCGGCCCTCTACGAGCAGCACCTGAGCCAGGCGCAGCTGCAGGCGCAGTACGCGGCCGGCGCGCTGGACCGCTACGCGCGGCATCCTTCGCAGCTCTACGAGGCGCTGCTCGAGGGCGTGCTGATGTTCACGGTGCTGTGGGTGTTCTCGATGCGGCCGCGCCATCGCTACGCGGTGTCCGGCCTGTTCGCGCTGCTCTACGGCCTCTCGCGCTTCCTGGTCGAACTGGTGCGCGTGCCGGACGCGCAGCTGGGCTATCTGGCCTTCGGCTGGGTGACGATGGGCCAGCTGCTGAGCCTGCCGCTGGTGGCGCTGGGCCTGTTCCTGCTGTGGCGCTCGCGCCGCGCGCCGGTGCTGCAGCCGGTGCCCCCGGCGCAGGCCACGCCCGCGGAGGCGCACTGATGCGCCAGTACCTGGAGCTGCTGCGCCACGTGCTGGAGCACGGCGCGGAGAAGTCCGACCGCACCGGCACCGGCACGCGCAGCGTGTTCGGCTGGCAGATGCGCTTCGATCTGGGCGAAGGCTTCCCGCTGGTCACCACCAAGAAGCTGCACCTGCGCTCGATCATCCATGAGCTGCTGTGGTTCCTGAAGGGCGAGACCAACATCGCCTATCTCAAGGACAACAAGGTCAGCATCTGGGACGAATGGGCCGACGCGGACGGCAACCTCGGCCCGGTCTACGGCAAGCAGTGGCGCAGCTGGGAGGGCGCCGACGGCCAGACCATCGACCAGATGCAGTGGCTGGTGCAGGAGATCAAGCGCAACCCGGATTCGCGCCGGCTGGTGATCAGCGCCTGGAACGTGGCGCAGCTGCCGCAGATGGCGCTGATGCCGTGCCACAGCCTGTTCCAGTTCTACGTGGTCGACGGCAAGCTCAGCTGCCAGCTCTACCAGCGCAGCGGCGACATCTTCCTGGGCGTGCCGTTCAACATCGCCAGCTACGCGCTGCTGACCCACATGGTGGCGCAGGCCACTGGCCTGGGCGTCGGCGATTTCGTGCACACGCTGGGCGATGCGCATCTGTATTCGAACCACTTCGAGCAGGCGCGCGAGCAGCTCACGCGCACGCCGCGTGCCTTGCCCAGGCTGCATCTGAATCCGGAGGTGACCGATCTGTTCGGCTTCACCTTCGAGGACATCGAGATCCTCGGCTACGACCCGCATCCGGCGATCAGGGCGCCGGTGGCGGTATGACGCAGGCCTCGTCCGAGGCGCCGGCGTCTTCCAGGCCCCGCATCTCGCTCATCGCCGCGCTCGACCGCCACAACGCCATCGGCCGCGACAACGATCTGCCGTGGCGCCTGCCCGATGACCTCAAGCGCTTCAAGGCGCTGACCCTGGGCAAGCCGGTGCTGATGGGGCGCAAGACCGCGCAGTCGTTGGGGCGTGCCTTGCCCGGTCGATTGAACCTGGTGCTGACGCGGGGTGGGCAGGTGCCGTTCGAGGGCATGGTCGCGGTCGATTCGCTCGATGCCGCGCTGCGCCAGGCGAGCGGGCAGGGCGCCGAGGAGCTGTGCGTCATCGGCGGCGGCCAGGTCTATGCGCTGGCCTTGCCGCTGGCCGACGTGCTGTATCTGACCCACGTGGACACCGAAGTGCAGGGCGCCGAGGCTTTCTTCCCGTGCTCCGATCCGGCGCAGTGGCGCGTCACGGCGCGCCAGCCGCATGCGGCCGACGACCGCCACGCGCTGGCGTTCGAGTTCGTGGATTACGTCAGGCAGGCCTAGCGGCTGCCATCGAGGCAGGCCCGAAAGCCGCTGCAAAAGTCCTCCACCGCCGTTCCCGCGAATGCTGGAACCCAGCGCCTCTGGGGCTTCCCCGAATCAACGTCCATGGGTTCCCGCTTTCGCAGGAACGACGACCTGATGCTAATCGCGCCGTGCCGTGCCCGGGTCGACATCGCGCCCCGGTACCTGCACCACGCGCAGCTCATCGGTATCCAGCTGCAGCGCGGTGAGCCTGCCGCCCCAGACCGCGCCGGTGTCGATGGCGTGCACGCCCAGGCCCAGCATCAGCCCCAGCGTGGACCAGTGGCCGCAGACGATCTTCAGTTCGCGCGGCTCGTGGCCGGGCACGGCGAACCAGGGATACAGGCCCTGCGCCTGCGTGCCCGGCGTGCCTTTCTCTTCCATCGCGATGCGCCCGCGCGGCGTGCAGTAGCGCATGCGGGTGAGCACGTTGATGATCGCGCGCCAGCGGTCCGGGCCGGCCAGGCCGGTGGACCAGTTGGGCTTGTCGCCGTACATGCTGCGCATCAGCTTGCGAAAAGCCGGGCCGCGCAGCTGCTTCTCCACCTCGCGCGCATAGCCCTCGGCTGCGGCGCAGTTCCAGCGCGGGGCCAGGCCGGCATGCACCATCATCCAGCCCAGCTCGCGGTCCACGTGCACCAGCTCGCGGTGACGCAGCCATTCCAGCAGCGTGTCGCGGTCGTGCGCCTGCACGATCCGGCCCAGGTCCGGATTGACCTTGCGCTGCTCCTCTTCGGTGCGCGCGCCGATGGCCAGCAGCGACAGGTCGTGGTTGCCCAGCACCACCTCGCAGTGGTCGCGCAGCGAATGCACCAGGCGCAGGGTCTCCAGCGACTGCCCGCCGCGGTTGACCAGATCGCCGCAGAACCAGATCCGGTCGCGCGCGGGATCGAAATCGAGTTTTTCCAGCAGCCGTGCCGTGGCGTCGTAACAGCCCTGCAGGTCGCCAATCGCCCAGACCGCCATGGCGCTTAGTGCAGCGTACGCGGCACCGACAGCGCGAAGGGCGCGATCGGGGCATCGAAGTGCGTGCCGTCGTCGGCCACCATGTCGTAACGACCGCGCATGGTGCCGTGGTCGGTCTCCAGCACCGCGCCGGAGGTGTACTGGAACAGCTCGCCCGGACGCAGGCGCGGCTGTTCGCCGACCACGCCCTCGCCATCGACGCGCTCGGTCTTGCCGTTGCCGTCGGTGATTTCCCAATGGCGCGCGAGCAGGCGCGCCGGCTGCGTGCCGCGGTTGCGGATCACGATGGTGTAGGCGAAGACGTAATGACCGCTGGCAGGTTCCGAGCGTTCTTCCAGGAACCGGGTGGCGACATCGACATCGATGGCGTAATCGTTGCTGCTCATGCGCACAGTGTACTCAAGCCTCAGCCCGGTTCGGCCGCCTCGCCGTACGGCAGATTGGCCAGCGCGATGAAGTCGCGCACGGCCACCTGTTCGGCGCGCGCATCCGGGCGGATGCCGGCGGCCTCGATCTGGGCCACGTCGCACACGCTGGACAGCGCATTGCGCAAGGTCTTGCGGCGCTGGCCGAAGGCCGCGCGCACCACCGCTTCCAGGCGCTTGGGATCGCGTACGTCGATACGCGCCGGATCCCGCGGCACCAGGCGCACCACGGCCGAATCGACCTTCGGCGGCGGGCTGAACGCGCCCGGCGGCACCACGAACAGCGGCGTCACCTCGCAGTAGGCCTGCAGCATCACGCTCAGGCGTCCGTACACCTTGCTGCCCGGGCCCGCGGCCATGCGATCGACCACTTCCTTCTGCAGCATGAAATGCATGTCCGCGATCGCCGCGGCATGGTCCAGCGCATGGAAGAGGATCGGCGAGGACAGGTTGTAGGGCAGGTTGCCGACCAGGCGCAGCGTGCGGCCCTGCGCCAGCTCGGTGAAATCGACCGAGAGCACATCGCGGTGGAGGATGGTCAGATCGCCCACGTCCTCCGCGGCGGCGGTGAGCGGGGCGATGAGGTCGCGGTCGAACTCGATCGCGGTCAGCGCACCGTGCCGGCGCAGCAGCGGGAAGGTGATCGCGCCCTGGCCTGGGCCGATCTCCACCAGGGTGTCGCCCGGCTTGGGATCGACCGCCTGCACGATGCGGTCGATGTAGTGCCGCTCGTGCAGGAAGTGCTGGCCGAGCGACTTCTTGGCCGGTGCACTGAAGTGGGGGGTAGCGGTCATTGCGACAGTTTACCCGGCATGGGCAGGCCGTCCTCTTTGTCGTATCCCGGCATCCTTGTAGAGCGGAGCTTGCTCCGCTGCTCTCCGGCCGAATCATCGGGAAAGCCCCAGCGGAGCAAGCTCCGCTCTACAGGGGGGCGGGTGCTCCCAGGCGGGGGCTTGCCGCTGAGTTCACCGTGTGCGCCTGCGCGCGGCCATCGCCGCGCAGGTGCGCACCGCGGCGAACAGGCTGGAGGGGTCAGCCACGCCCTGGCCGGCCAGCGCCAGCGCGGTGCCGTGATCGACCGCCACGCGCGGGTAGGGCAGGCCCAGGGTGAGGTTCACGGCCTGCTCGAAGCCGCTGTACTTGAGCACCGGCAGGCCCTGGTCGTGATACATCGCCAGCACCGCGTCGAAGCCGGCCAGCTTGTCGGGCAGGAAGGCCGTGTCGGCCGGCAGCGGGCCGATCAGCTCCAGGTCTTCCCCACGCAAGCTCGCCAGCGTCGGGATGATCAGGTCCAGCTCCTCGCGGCCCAGGTGGCCTTCCTCACCGGCGTGCGGGTTCAGGCCGAGCACGCACAGGCGCGGACGGGCGATGCCGAAGTCCTCGCGCAGCGCCTGCACGGTCGTGTGCACGGCGTGGCGCAGGGCGGCCTCGGTAATGGCATCGGGCACCGCGCGCAGCGGCAAGTGGGTGGTGACCAGCGCCACGCGCACGATCTGGTTGGCCAGCATCATCACCACCGCGCGGCCGGCATGATGGGCCAGCAGTTCGGTGGTGCCGGTATAGGCGATGCCGCCTTCGTTGATCACCGCCTTGTGCACGGGGCCGGTGACCACGCCGGCGAAGCGGCCGGCGATGCAGCCATCGGCCGCGGCGAGCAGGGCGTCGATGACCGCGGCCGCGTTGCGCGGATCGGTCCTGCCGAAGCGGCTGGGCACCGCGTTGGGTACCGGCACGAAGGCCAGGTCGCCCGGCGCCTGGGGCTGCGCGTCGGCGGGCAGCAGGTTCAGCGGCAGCGCAAGCGCCTGGGCCGCCGCGTGCAGGGTGTCGGCATCGCCGAAGGCGACCAGCCGGCAGTCCTGGCGCGGCTGCTGGACCAGCCGGATGCAAAGTTCCGGCCCGATCCCGGCCGGCTCGCCGGGGACGAGCGCCAGGTCGGGCCGCATCACCCTGGCTGCCTTACGGCATCTGGCTGGACGAGGCCGAGCCGGGCATGTCGTTGTTGTCGCCGCCGCGCTGCTTCTTGCCGGCACGGGCCGCTTCCTCGGCCGCGCCCGGGGCGCTCATCGCGGTATCCGGCGTGGCGTTGTCGATCGCCGGGTCGCCGGTGCGGAAGCTGACGTAGGCTTCGCCGCGCAGCTCCAGCAGGTAGCGGTTGTATTCCTCTTCCAGCTTGCGCCGGCCGATCGTGTCGCGTACCTGGGCACGGCGGTTCTGATCGGTCACGTCGGTCTGGCGGGTGCCTTCGCGCTGGACGATGTGCCAGCCGGCCTCGGTACGGAAGGGCTCGCTGACCTCGCCGTCCTTCAGCGCGGTCAGGCGCTGGCCGAAGTCCGGGCCGAACTGGTCGGCGGTGAACCAGCCCAGGTCGCCGCCATCGTTCTTGGTGTTGGCGTCCTCGGAGTCGGCCTTGGCCAGCTCGGCGAAGTCCGCGCCGCCGGCGATGCGGGCGCGCAGGGTGTCGATCTTGGCCTTGGCCGCCGCGGCGTCCTGCACCGGCGTGACGCGCACTAGGATGTGGCGGGCGTGGTACTCGGTGGTCATCTGGCTGGGCGCCTGCGAGGCGTCGCGGGTCTCGACCAGCTTGAGCAGCTGGAAGCCGGACGGACCGCGGATCGGGCCGACCACCTGGCCGGCCTGCATGCTCTTGAGCGTGTCGACGAAGGCCACCGGGATCTCGTCCAGGCTGCGCCAGCCCAGGTCGCCGCCTTCCAGCGCGTTGGGGCTGTCCGAATAGCGCACGGCTGCGGCCGAGAAGTCCATCTCGTTGCGGTCCAGCAGGCTCTTGACGCCCTCGGCCTTCTTCTGGCCGGTGGCGATCTGCTCGGCGGTGGCGCCCTCGGGCAGGCCGATCAGGATGTGCGCCAGGTGGTACTGCACGCCGCCGTTGGCCTGGGCCTTGAGCGCGGCGTCGACCTCGGCCTCGCTGACCCGGATGCGGCTCTGGCCGTAGCTCTGGCGCAGGCGCTGGACGGTGATCTCGTCGCGCAGCGAGCTGCGGAACTCGTCGAAGGACAGGCCTTCGGCGGCCAGGCGCTGGCGCAGGCCGTCGACCGTGGTGTTGTTCTGCTGGGCCACGCTGGCCACAGCGCTGTTGACTTCCTCGTCGCTGACGCTGATGCCGTTTTCCTGGGCGCGGGCGACCTGCAGCTTGACCAGCACCAGGCGCTCGAGCACCTGCCGGCGCAGCACTTCAGGCGGCGGCAGCTGGGCGGGGTTGCTGGCGTACTGGGCCTGGACGTTGGCCACGGCGCGGTCCAGCTCGCTCTTCAGCACCACGTCCTCGTTGACCACGGCGGCGATGCCGTCCAGCGGCTGGGATTCCTGCGCGCGCAGCGGCGCGATGACGGTAGCGGCCAGCAGGCCGGCAACGAAAAGGGATCGAATGGTCATGGATGTCTTCAGAACGGATCGGAACCGGTGTCGTCGTTGTCGTCGAGATCCGGGGCGGCGACGCTGGGAGGCACCAGATACAGGTCGTCGCGGTAATAGCCGAGAATACCACGGCGCAAGGTCTTGTCCGTGTTCTGGCCCAGCGAGGACAGGCCCTTGAGCACGAACTCCATCTGGATCTGGTTGTCCGAATCGCCTTGGCGATTGCGCACGTAATGGCGGCCGAGCAGGCGCACGGCCAGGCAGCAGCTGTCCCACTGCACGCCGCCGATCGCTTCCAGCACCTTGTTGTCCTGGAAGGAGTAGTAGTAGCGCCCGACCACGCTCCACACCGGGTTGATCGGGTAGAGGAAAGACAGGTCGGCCTGCTTGAGCAGGTCGCGGCGGTAGCGGTAGGACAGGTTGACCACGCCGTCGTTGCCGATCAGATAGCGCGAACGGAAGCTGATCAGGTCGGCGCGGCTGTTCTTGGCGTCGTACTGGTAGGACGCGCCCAGCGTCCAGCGGTCGGTGGGCATGTAGTTGGAGTCGACGATCCAGGCCGACTTGCCCTTCTCGATCGGCTGCGAGTTCTGGTTCAGCAGGACATTGGAATCCTCGAAATAGAGGATCTGGCCCAGGCTGATGTTGAACTTCTCCAGACCGTCGGTCTGGCGGATGCTGCGGCTGGTCAGCGCCAGGGTCAGCTGGTTGGCATCGGTCTGGCGGTCGGCGCCGGAGAAGCGGTTGTCGCGGAACAGCTGGCCCCAGCTATAGGTCATGTCGCCGGTGTCGAACAGCGGCAGGTTGTTCTGGTTGCGGTAGGGCACGTTGAGGTAGTACAGCCGCGGCTCCAGCGTCTGCAGGTAGGGCGTGTCGCCCCACTGCGTGTCGCGGTCGAAGAACAGCCCGGCGTCCACCGTGGCGATGGGCGTGGAGCGGGTCGGCGAGCGGTCGCCGCCGAGCTGGTCGGCCAGCCCCTGCTCCAGGTGATAGGCGGTGTAGCGATAGGCCAGGCCCGGCTCGATGAACCATGCCGCGCCGCGCAGCGGCAGCGACACATAGGGCTTGAGGTCCAGGCGGCTGCCGCCGTCCTTCTCGCTGTGGTCGAAGCGGCTCAGGTCGCTCTTGAAGCCCACGGTCAGCCAGTCCAGCACCGGCCGGTCGTAGTTGAAGAACAGCCGCGGCAGGCTGTTGTAGGGCAGGGTGGCCTTGTCGACGGTGTAGTCGGCCGAGGTGTAGGTGATCGTCTCGGCGCCGGCGTTCCAGTACTGGGAGCGCCCATAGATGCCCACGGTGCTGGTCAGGGCCGAGGTGGCATAGCCGTAGCCGCCGTTGGTGCCGTTGGAGATGCCGCCGTTGTCCTCCAGATAGCGCGAGTCGCTGATCCAGGAGAAGTCGGCGCGGGCCTGCCAGGTGCTGCTGAGGTCGTGATGGCCGCGGAAACGGAAGAAGCCGCGGTTCTTGTCCTGCAGCGGATCGTTGTAGATGTTCTCGTCGCCGCTGCCGGGCAGGGCGTTGGCGTAGTCGCGGGCGCGGCGGCGCACCAGGTCGTCGCTGGGCATCCAGGCGCCTTCCAGCTTGCCTTCGCCGCCGTGGTAGAGGTAGCGGAACTCGCCGCCGAACACCACGCCTCGGTCGCTCATGTAGCGCGGATACAGCGTGGAGTCGTAGTTGGGCGCCAGGTTGAGGTAGATCGGCTGCTCGTAGCTCAGGCCGTTCTTGCCCGACAGGCCCACGCGCGGGAACAGCAGGCCGGTCTGGCGGCGGTCGTCGATCGGGAACTTGAACCAGGGCGCGTACAGGATCGGCACGCTGCCGATGCGCACCACCGCGTGGTGCGCGGTGGCGAAGCCTTCGTCGGTGTTGACGTCGATCTCGCGCGAGCGCAGGTACCAGCGCTGCCAGGCCGGGTCTTCCGGGTCGCAGGTGGTATAGGTCGAGCCCATCAGCTCGCCCTGCGGGCCGACCATGTTGATCGTGTCGGCCACGCCGTTGCCGCGGCGGGAGATCAGCTGGTACTGCACGTCCTCGATGTGATGCGAGTCGTCGTTCTGGTTGCCGCTGGCGCGCTTGGCGATGACGCGGATGCCCGAGTCCTGGTAGCGCACATTGCCGTCGGCGGTGTAGGTGCCTTCTTCCTGGTTGAGGAAGAGGTTGTCGGCATTGAGGAACTGATCGCCACGGATCAGGCGCACATTGCCTTGGTAGTTGGCGGTGCCGTCGATGTTGTTGCCGTTGAGCGTGTCGCCGGTTACATCGGTGGGCAGCAGCTGGCTCTGCTGGCGCTGGGCGGCCTGATCCTTCGGCGCGACGGCCGCAGGCGCCCCGTCGAAGGCGGGGATCGCATCTTGGACCGGGCACAGCGCGTAGCTGACGGGTTTTTCATCCGCGGCCATGGCCGGCAGGGCCAGGGCAATGCTGAACGGAATGGGCAGCAGGCGAAAGGCTCGGCGCACGCGTTGGGGAATCCGGACGAAAAACGGCCGTTAGCTTGCCGTATCGGGATGGACGGGGCAATGAAGACGCGCCGACAACGGCCGGCTCGGGTTCAGGGCAGGCCCGGCGGCCGTCAGCGCAGCGCCGCCACGTGCGCGCTGGCGCACTCGCGCAGGGCGTCCAGGTCGTAGCCGCCCTCCAGCGCCGAGACAATGCGGCCGCCGGCGTGGGTCTGCGCGATCTGGCGTAGGCGCCGGGTGATCCAGTCGAAATCCTCGGTGTCCAGCATCAGGTCGGCCAGCGGATCGCGCATATGGGCGTCGAACCCGGCCGAGATCATCACCAGCTGCGGGCGGAAGGCCTCGATCGCCGGCAGCATCCGGTCCTCCCACAGGTTGCGGAAGGCGAAGCTGCCGCTGCCCGGCGGCAGCAGGGCGTTGAGCACGTTGCCGACGCCGCGTTCGGACGGGGCCCCGCTGTAGGGGAACAGCCCCGACTCGTGGCTGCTGAAGTAGGCCACCCGCGGGTCGTCCTGGAAGATGGCCTGGGTGCCGTTGCCGTGGTGCACATCGAAATCCACCACCGCCACGCGCTCCAGCCGGTGGTGCTCGCAGGCATAGGCCGCGCCGATGGCGATGTTGTTGAGCAGGCAGAAGCCCATCGCCGTGCTGGCCGTGGCGTGGTGGCCGGGCGGGCGCACGGCGCAGAAGGCGACCGGGTCGCGCCCGTCCATCACCGCATCGACCGCGGCGATCACCGCCCCGGCCGCGCGCAGCGCCGCGGCGCGCGAGCCCGGGCTGACCACCGTGTCCGGGTCGAGCATCACATGCCCGCTGAAATCGTGTTCCATCACCGCCTGGATGTGCTCGGGCGTGTGGACCCGGCGCAGGTCGCCGAGCTTGGCCGAGGGCGCCTCCCGCCAGTCCAGGTCGCCGTGGTCGCGGCGCAGCGCCTCGAGCACGACCTCCAGCCTGGCCTGGCGTTCGGGATGCTCGGGGCCGGGGTCGTGGCCCAGGCAGGCCGGGTGGGTCAGGATGATCACGGCGCGGCGAGCCGGCGCCGGTGGTCCCACAGCACTTCGCCGGCGCCATCGGCGCGGGCCAGCACGCGGGCCAGCACGAACAGCAGGTCCGAGAGCCGGTTGAGATAGCCGATCGCCTCCGGCCGCACCGGCTCCAGGCGCGACAGCGCCACGGTCTCGCGTTCGGCCCGGCGCACGATGGTGCGGGCCAGGTGGCAGCGCGCGGCCGCCTCACCGCCGGCCGGCAGGATGAAGTCCTTCAGCGGCGGCAGGTGCTCGTTGTAACCGTCCAGCTGGCGCTCCAGCGCGTCCACGTCGGCCGCGGTGATGGCCGCATGGCCCGGGATGCACAGCTCGCCGCCCAGGTCGAACAGCTGGTGCTGGACCGTGGTCAGCAGGGCCTGGATGTCGTCGGCCACGCCGGGCGCGGCCAGCACCACGCCGATGGCCGAGTTGGCCTCGTCCACGGTGCCGTAGGCACTCACCCGGGCCGAATCCTTGCCGGTGCGGCTGCCGTCGCCCAGGCCGGTGGTGCCGTCGTCTCCGGTCCGCGTATAGATGCGCGACAGGCGGTGTCCCATGCGCGGCGCGCCGGCTTCAGCCGGCGGTGCGGTCCTGCGGTCGGGCCAGGCGCACGACCTGCTGCACGCCCACATGGACGATCACGCCCAGGCCGACGTAGATGGCGGTGCTGCGCAGGAAGGGCAGGAACCAGTCGGAGTAGTTCTTCCACCAACCGGCCAGCGTCGCCGGCTGCGGCACGCTGTCGCTGAGCCAGTAGAAGCTGCCCTGGCTGATCAGGTGGCAGACCGCCACCGAGGCCACCAGCGCGACCACGGCCGCGCCGAGGGTGCGCTCCTGGCGCAGGCGGACGGCGGCGCGCGCGGTCAGGCTGCCGCCGAGCCACAGGGCCAGGTAGGCCGGCACCAGGCACCAGTAGGCCGGCGAGACGCAGTAGTGCTTCCAGAACTCCAGGCCCTGGCCGGTGATGACGGCGTAGTCCACGCCCACCGCCAGCGCCATGAACAGCGGGAAGGCCCAGCGCGACCAGCCGCGCAGGTAGAACCCGGCCATGAAGAACACCGCCCAGGAGGCGTCGGGCAGCGCGCCGATGTGCGTGGACAGCGCCGGCAGGTGCAGGCGGGTGGCGATCATCACGGCGGCCAGCAAGGCCAGGATGGCCGCGCGCGGGCCGGTACGGGTGGGGAGCGGGGTCATGGTGGCAGTCTGGTGCATGAACGGCGATTCTACCGTGCGCGTCCCCAGGCGTGGGGGCGCCATCCGTTCACGGCGCGCCGCCGACCGCTCATCGGTGTCGCGGGCACGCTCCTGCCGTTGCTTGCCCGCGCTGCGTGCCGGCGACACATGGCGCAAAAGATGGACATCGGCCGCGGCTTGGCCGGGATTAGCGTGCGCCCGCGCTCGCCAAGCCGTGGAGGTGCCCGGCTCGTGCGCAGGGGGGGGCATGCCGGTGGATGCTTGCGAACGGTTCGGAAGAGGGGCCAGGGCCTGGCGCGCCGGAGGATGGCGCGGTGGGAGCGCGGGCTTCACCCTGCTCGAGCTGATGGTCGTGGTGGTGGTGCTCGCCATCCTGGCGGCCATCGCCTTTCCCAGCTTCAAGTCGGTCATCCAGCAGACCCAGCTGACGACCCAGGCCAATTCGCTGGTGGCGGGGCTGGCCCTGGCCCGGTCCGAGGCCATCCGCACGATCCAGGCGTCCGGGCTGTGTCCCAGCACCGACGGCAGCAGCTGCGCGGCCAGCTGGTCCGGCGGCTGGCTGGTGTGGGACGACACCAATGGCGACGGCGTCCTGAGCGCGGGCGAGCCGGTGGTGCGCTACGAGGCCGGCAACGACCGGCTGCAGCTGAGCGGGACCGGCGGGGCGGTGGTGAACTTCGATTCGCGCGGGCGCCGTGCCTCCGGCGTGGATCAGGTGCTGAGCCTGCAGCCGGTGGACTGCGCGAGCGGCGCGGCGGGACTGCGCCGCGACATCGCCGTGGCCGCGACCGGCTCGGTGAAGGTGGTCTCGGGAGCCTGCTCGTGAAGGTCGTGACCTTTCCGGTGAGTGCCCGCGCTCGAAACCAGGGCGGCTTCACCCTGCTGGAGGTCCTGATCGCCCTGCTGGTGCTGGCGGTCGGGCTGCTCGGCTTCGCGATGCTGCAGGTGGTCAACGTGCGCTACACCGAGAGCGCCAACTACCGCACCAAGGCCACGCAGCTGGCCGACACCTTGCTGGACCAGGTGCGCGCGGATCGCAAGTCCGTCGCGGCCTACGCCACCACGTATACCGGGACCGCCGACGCCAGCGCCTGCGCGCTGGCGACCGGCGCGATGACCGCGGCGACCTTCAAGACGCTCTGGCAATGCCAGCTGGGTCGCGCGCTCGGGGCCGATGCCTCGGCCACCGTCACCCAGACGCCCAGCGGCGATGCGACGACGCTGACGGTGTCGATCAGCTGGACCGACGATCGCGGCAACGCCGCCTCGACTGGCCAGCAGGTCTTCAGCACGAGCACGACGCTATGAGCCGCCTTCGCCGGGCATCCCGTTTCAGGCAGGCGGGCCTGTCGCTGATCGAGCTGATGATCGCCCTGCTGATCGGCTTGCTGCTGCTGCTGGGCGTGGTGCAGGTCTTCTCGGCCTCCAGCAACGCCTATCGCCTGGCCAAGGCACAGGCGCGCCTGCAGGAGGGCGGGCGCTTCGCCATGGACTACCTGAGCCGGGACCTGCGCATGGCCGGGCACATGGGCTGCAGCAGCGACACCATCCTGACCCGCGACGGATCCTCGCTGCTGACCACGCGCACTACCTTCGGCGCCGGCGCTGACGCCGCGCTGCAGTTCAACTTCGCCGTGCGCGGCTATGGGGCGAACGGGACCACGCCGGGGACCACGGTGACCCTGAGCAGCACCCCCACCGTGGGCGGCAGCTTCACCCCGGCGCTGCCCGCGCAGATCGCCGCCGCCTTGACCAACCGCGTCGCCGGCAGCGACATCCTGGTGCTGCGCTATCTGGAAGGGCAGGGCCTGCCCATCGCCACGGCGGTCAACGGCGCAACCCCCACGTTCGCCATCTCGCCCAGCGCCGCGGACTGGACGCTGTTCAAGGGCGGCATCGCAGCGCCCGGCCTGTTCGGCATCACCACCTGCGACAACGCCATCGTCTTCCAGGCCGCCGCCGTGTCTCCGGCGGCGAGCGTGTCGGTCGGGGCGACGGCGCTCAATGCCGGCCTGGCCAACGTGAACTTCAAGTTCCCGCAGGGGGCCGAGCTGTATCGCGCCGAGAGCGAGGTGTACTACGTCGGCCTCAACAGCCAGACCCAGCGTCCCTCGCTGTATCGGGTGCGCTTCACGGCCGCGCCGGGCGGCGTGCTGACCACCCAGTCCGAGGAACTGGTCGAAGGCGTGGAGAACATGCAGCTGCTCTACGGTCAGGAGCAGGCCTCCGGCACCACGCCCAGCGGCGCGGTGACCCAGCTGCTGACCGCCGCCCAGGTCGATGCCTCGATGGGCGATCCGGAGAAGGCCTGGCGCCGGGTGGTCAGTGTGCAGATCGGGCTGGTGATGGCCAGCCCGGAACCTGCGTCGGCCACCCAGGCCACGGCCGACAACCGCCTGACCACCCAGGGCGTCACCTTCATCACGCCGGACGATGCGCGCGCGCGCTCGGTCTACCAGTCCACCGTCACGTTGCGGAACCGCCTCTATGGAAACTGAGCGCAAGCTCCGTGCGCCGCGCACGCCGGGCCGGCAGGCCGGCGCGATCCTGTATGTCGCTCTGGTCATGCTGTTGCTGCTGGCCCTGCTGGGGCTGAGCGGCATGACGGTGGCCTCGATGCAGGAAAAGATGGCCTCCAACTACCGCCAGTCCGATCTGGCCTTCCAGAACGCCGAGGCGCAGGCCAGGCAGAAGGAGGCCGCGCTGAAGGCCTCGGCCCTCTCCGTGACCAAGGACAGCACGGCCTGCACCTTCGATGCCCTGGCGTGGTCGCGGACGCAGGGCGCCGCCAATGCGGTGTACGTGCGTCGCCTGGTCTGCGACGCCACCACCGGCACCTCGAGCAACCTGGGGGCCACGCTCGACGCAAGCTCGGTCGGCAGTGCCTACGAGATCACTTCGCTGGCCGTCGACACGCCCTCCAGCCCGGCCGCGACCGCGGTCGTCCAGACGATCTACATCCCATGACCTCCCCGGACCTGCCCGCCCGCGCTCCGCTGCGGCTGTTGCGCGCCGTGGCCGCGATCGCGCTGCTGCTGATGGTGTTCATGCCGCTGCTGGCGTCCACCAGCGACTTCGCCATGTCGCAGAGCCCGATGTATCTGGGCGACAGCGAGCCGCCGCTGATGATGATGGTGATGTCGCGCGACGAGCAGCTGTTCAACCGCGCCTACTCGGATTACACCGACCTGGATGGCGACGGGCGGATCGACACCACCTATACCGACACCTTCAGCTATTCCGGCTACTTCGACCCCAATCTCTGCTACGCCTACACCGGCTCGGTGTTCAAGGCGTCCGCCGCGGCCAGCGGGGCCAATGCGCACCAGTGCGCGGGGACCTGGTCGGGCAACTTCCTCAACTGGGCCACGATGAGCCGGCTGGACCTGCTGCGCTATGTGCTGTACGGCGGCAAGCGCAGCACCGACACGGTCGGCAGCAAGGGGGCCTACCAGACCATCCTCGAGAGGTCTTACGTGCCTAACGATCTGCATGCCTGGGTGAAGGTGTATTCGGGCAGCGACATCGGCCAGTACACGCCATACACCTCCACCATGTCCTTCTGCAACGCCTCGCTGTCGGTCGGCGGGGCGCCGCTGATGCGCGCGGCCGCCGGCAGCTATACCGAATGGGCGGCCACCTCGAACAGCCAGTGCACGGTGGGCTCGACCACCGACGACCCGAGCAGCGTGAAGCAGGATTTCAGCGTCCGCGTGGACGTGTGCGACAACAGCGATGCCAGCCTGCGCGAGTCGTTCTGCCGCAGTTACAGCGACGGCACCTACACCTACTACCGGCCTGCCGGGCTGCTGCAGCAGTACGGCGAGAGTGGCAAGCTGCGCTTCGGCCTGATCAGCGGCACCTACGACCAGCCGCGCGCCGGCGGCGTGCTGCGCCGGAACATCGGGCGCTTCGCCGGCAACGGTACCAGCGCCTGCGCCACCGGCGATGAGGTCAACACCCAGAACGGGCGCTTCTGCTATCTGATCAGCACCGCCGCCGGCGACGAGGGCATCGTCAAGGCGGTGGACAACTTCACGATCAGCTACAAGAACGGCGCCAGCACGGTCGGCTGGACCGGCTCGGTCTGGAACGACTGCGGCACCTACGGCATCCTCAACCGCAACGGCTATCCCGCCGGCGCCGGCAACGGCTATCTGAACGACCCGGGCAACAGTTCCGGCTACGCCTGCAGCGCCTGGGGCAATCCGCTGGCGGAGATGTACGGCGAGGCGCTCAAGTACATCGCCGGCGGCAGCAAGACCGCGGCCTTCGGCACCAACAGCAGCGCCGACAGCGCGCGCAGCATTCCGGTGGGGCTGACCTGGAAGGATCCCTACGGCGCGGCCTCCGGCAACGGGCTGGGCTATTCCTACTGTTCCAGCTGCAGCATCCTGGTGCTGTCCTCCGGGGTGCCTTCGTTCGACAGCGACGAGATCCCCACCGTCACCGGCAGGAGCAGCAGCCTCAGCCTGGATGCGGACTCGGCGACCAAGACCGTGGGCGATGACGAGGGCATCACCGGCGGCAGCTATTTCGCCGGCCGCATCACCAATACGCTGGCGGTGGGCGCGCCCGCGGACACCTATGCCGACTACTGCCAGTCGCAGACGGTGACCAGCCTGGGCAAGGTGCTGGGCCTGTGCCCGGATGCGCCTTCCACAGAAGGCAGCTACCGCATCGCCGGCCTGGCCTTCAAGGCGGCCACCACCGACCTGCGCCCGGACCTGGTGGGCAGCAACGGCAAGACCGCCAGCTACAAGAACGTGGTACGCACCTATGCGGTGCAGATGGCCGAGAGCCTGCCCACCTTCAGGATTCCGGTCGGTGGCTCCTTCATCACCATCTCGCCGGTGTGCCAGGCCAACAACAATGGCTCGGCTACCGCGACCAGCAGCGGCTGGCGCACCTGCACGCTGGGCAACATCGGCGCCGGCAAGACCGCCTCACAGGTCTCGCCGCGCTATGTCTATGGCCGCGACCTGCAGTACGACGGCAGCGGCAATCTGGTCGCCGGCAGCTACAAGATCGTGTGGGAGGACTCGCTGTGGGGTAACGACCACGACAACGACGTGGTCACCATGCTCAGCTTCTGCGTGGGCAGCGCCTGCACCAGCACCGGCGGCGTCAACGATGCGACCTATGCCGGCTACGACATCTGCTGGCGCTCGGATTCGGCCCTGTGCACGGGCAGCGGCGACAAGCCGGCGGTCGGTGGTGGCCAGATGATGCTGCGCGTCGAGCTGCTGTCGGCCTATGCGGGCAACGCGCTGCTCTCCGGCTTCACCGTGACCGGCTCCGGGGCCGATGGCACCTACCGCGATCTGCTGCGCCCGGGCAGCAACGATGGCTCCTACCTGACCGCCACCAGCGCGCAGTACGGCCGGTGGAGCCGGCCCAAGGTCTATCTGTTCAATACCGGCAGCGGCAATACCGGCGTGCTGCAGAACCCGCTGTGGTTCGCGGCCAAGTACGGCAACTTCACCGACCGCAACGGCAACGGCAAGCCCGACGCGGGCGAATGGGACAGCGCCACCAGCGGCACGCCGGATGGTTACTTCCTGGCGCGCGATCCGACCAAGCTCAAGACGCGCCTGCAGCAGATCTTCGATTCGGCCGCCAGCAGCGCGGTGGCGGTGTCCGGCAATTCGTCCAGCAGCAGCATCGACAGCAGCGCGTTTTCGGTCTACGCCTCGTTCGCGGCGGGCAGCGACAACGACTGGACCGGCGATGTCATCGCCACCTCGCTGCAGACCAAGGCCCGGCTGTGGTCGGCGGCCAACAAGCTCGACGCCGTCGCCAGCCCGGACACCAGCCGCAACCTCTTCACCGCGATCGCGCCGACCCTGATCCGGAGCGATGGCAGCGTCAGCATGGCGGTCAAGACCGGCGCGCTGGTCTCGACCAACATCCCCGGCGGCTCGCGGACCGCGCAGATGGCGGCCCTGGGTCTGAACACCGGCGACAGCGATACCCAGGCCTGGCTGGGCAGCACCACGGTCGACAGCCTGCTGGCGTATCTGAAGGGGCAGAGCAACAGCACGCTGCGCACGCGTTCCTCGCGGCTGGGCGACATCGTCAATTCCGGCCCGGTGGTCTCGCTGCCGACCGACGACTACGGCTATGGCGCGGCCTGGGGCTCGGCCACGGGGCTGACCGGCCTGGCCACCAGCTACAAGGCCTTCCTGACCAGGAAGGCCGGCCGCACGCCGGCCGTTTACGTGGGGGCCAACGACGGCATGCTGCACGGCTTCGACGCCAGCACCGGCAACGGCGGCAATGAGCTGTTCGGCTTCGTGCCCTACAGCGCACGCCAGCATCTGGGCGAACTGGCCGACCCGGTGACCAGCACCACCAACGCCACCAGCGGCTTCCAGCATCGCTATTACGTGGACGGCCCGGTGTCGGTGGGCGATGCCTACTACGGCGGCGCCTGGCGCACCGTGGCGATCGGGTCCACCGGCGCGGGCGGTGCCAGTGAGACCAACGCCGGCACGCTGCCGCAGGGCTCGGTGTTCGCGCTGGACGTCACCGATCCCACGGCGGTCAGCGCGGCCAGCGTGCTGTGGGAGCTGTCCGGCCAAAACGATGCCAACCTGGGCCAGGTGCTCGGGTCGGCCGTGGTGGTGCCGGTCAAGACCAGCAGCGGCGTGCGCTTCGTGGCCATCTTCGGCAACGGCGCCAATTCGGTGAACGGCAACCCGGTGCTGTACGTGGTCGATGTCGGCACCGGCCAAGTGATCAGCAGGCTGGCCCCGACCGCGGGCGCGTACCTGGGCAAGAACGGCATCGTCAACGTGGCGGTGGCCGCGCTGGGCAACGGCCAGGGCCTGGCCGACACCGTCTATGCCGGCGACCTGCGCGGCAACGTGTGGAAGTTCGATCTCAGTGCCACCGACCCGACCGCCTGGTCGGTGGGGTTCGGCGGCAAACCGCTGTTCAGCGCCGTCGACGCGCAGGGCAACGAGCAGCCGATCACCGGCCATCTGCTGCTGAAGGAGGCCGCCTCCGGCGCCGGCGGGGTCATGGTGTACTTCGGCACCGGCCGCTACTTCGTCAACGGCGATGCATCCAGCGTCAGCGTGCAGAGCCTGTACGGCATCCAGGACAACCTGAGCACGCCGGTCGGCGGCCGCTCGGCGCTGGTCGGGCAGAGCGTCACCGCGACCAGCTCGCCCTCGTCCAACTACGCCGCGCGCGCGGTGTCGAGCAACCCGGTCAACTACGCCAACAGCCGCGGCTGGTATGTGGACCTGGAGGTCGGCTCGGATGCGCAGGGCGAGCGCTTCATCGGCGCGCCTTATCTGCTCAGCGGCGTGGTGTATTTCGCCACCTATACGCCCACGGTGGGCAACAACTGCTCGGGCGGCGGCGAGAACTGGCTGTACGGGCTGGGCGTGCTGACCGGCGGCGGCGCGATGTCGGGACTGACCGATGCCAACGGCAACGCGATCTGCACCGCCAGCTGCGGCGCGGTCAGCGCCAGCGCGTCCTCCAACACCTCGGCCACGGCCACCTCGACCGCGCCGGTGCTGTCGCTGGGCTGGCTGCGCGGCGTGGAAAGCGCGGGCACGCAGCAGACCGGCCAGTGCACCGTCGCCGGCATCGCCAACGGCAGCGTCACCGGCCTGTACGGCAGCGTGCCGTGCGGGCGCCAGTCCTGGCGTCAGCTGAAATAACCTGGGAAGAGAGGCGCAACGATGTCCAGCAAGCACGACGGCGTGCGCGGCTTCACCCTGGTGGAGCTGATGATCGTGGTGGCGGTGGTCGCCATCCTGGCGGCGATCGCCTATCCGTCCTATACGCGCTACGTGCTGCGCAGCTACCGGGCGCAGGCCAAGGCGGATCTGGCCGAGTATGCCAGCCTGGCCGAGCGCTTCCATACCGCCAACAACACCTATCTCGGCTTCGCCCTGCCGAACAACGCTTCGCCGCGCGAGGCCACCAGCCCGCGCTATACCCTGGTGTTGTCAGGTCAGGGCGCCAGCACCTTCACGCTCACCGCCACGCCCACGCCGGTCCAGGCGGCGGACAGCTGTGGCGCGCTGAGCATCAACCAGGCCAACGTCAAGACCGCCTCCGGCGACACCGTCGCCAACTGCTGGTAAACGGTTCACCACAAGCCCGGATGGGTCAGGTCGTATCATGGCGACATGAGTGCACGACATGATGTGGTGATCGTCGGCGGCGGCCTGGTCGGGGCCAGTCTGGCGATCGCGCTGGACCGGCTGGGGCGCGATGTCGCCCTGATCGAGGCGACGCCGTCGGGACAGATGCCGGCGGTGTTCGACGAGCGCAATCTCAGCTTCGCCGCGGCCACGGTCAATGCGCTGACGGCGCTGGGCGTGATGTCCCGGCTGCACGCGCCCACCGGCGCGATCCGGCGCATCCACGTCAGCCGCCGCGGCGATTTCGGCCGGGTGCTGCTGGAGGCGGCCGATTACGGGCGCGAGGCCTTCGGCCAGGTGGTGGTCGCGCGCGACTTCGGCCAGGCGCTGGAAGAGACGCTGGACGCCTGTTCGCATGTGACCCGCTACCGGCCGGCGCGCTTCGTCGCGCTGGCCGGCCTGGCCGACGGCCTGCGCCGGCTGCGCATCGCCACCGACGCGGGCGAGCAGGAGTTGCGCACGCCGCTGCTGGTCGGTGCCGATGGCAGTGCCAGCAGCGTGCGCGACGCGCTGGGCATCGAGGCGCAGCGCCACGATTACGGGCAGCGCCTGTTCGTGGCGCGCGTGCGCACCAGCCGCGCCCCGGACGGCAGCGCCTGGGAGCGGCTGACCGAGGACGGCCCGACCGCGCTGCTGCCGCGCGGCGATCGCCATTACGGGCTGATCCATGCGGTGCGCGAAGACGACGCCGAGGCGGTCGCCGCGCTGGACGAGGCGGCGTGGCTGGCGCGAGTGCAGGCGGTGTTCGGCTGGCGCGCCGGGCGCTTCATGGCCAGCGGGCCGCGCAGCGGCTATCCGATCGTGCGCGTGCTGGCCCAGCGCATCGTCGCGCCGCGCGCCGTGCTGCTGGGCAATGCCGCGCAGACCATCCATCCGCTCGGCGCGCAGGGCTTCAACCTGGGCCTGCGCGATGCGCTGACCCTGGCCGAGCTGATCGCCGCCGGCGACGATCCGGGCGAGGACGCGCTGCTGGCCGACTACGCCGCGCGGCGCGGTCCGGACCGCGAGCGCACGCTGCGCTTCTCCGATGGCCTGGCGCGGCTGACCAGCAATGCGGCGCCGCTGCTGCGGCCCCTGCGCAGCGCCGGGCTGCTGGCCATCGACCGGATGCCGAGCCTGCAGTCGATGCTGGTCGGCGGGGCGATGGGCTTCGCCGGCGACGTGCCGGCGCTGTGTCGGGAGGCGGCGCCATGAGTCGGCGCGCGCGCAGCGATGTGATCGTGGTCGGCGGCGGCGTGGTCGGCGCGGCCTGCGCGTTGGGCCTGGCCCAGCGCGGGCTGGACGTGGTGCTGATCGAGGGCCAGGCGCCGACCCCCTGGTCGGCGCAGGCGCCGGACCTGCGCGTCTACGCCTTCGCGCCGGACAACGCGGCGCTGCTGCAGCGCCTGGGCGTCTGGGACGCGGTGCGCCGCGCGCGTGCCCAGCCTTACCGCCGCATGCGGGTGTGGGATGCGGCTGGCGGCGGCGAGCTGATGTTCGACGCCGACCGCCTGGGTCGACGCGAGCTGGGCTGGCTGATCGAACACGGCCTGCTGGCCGATCGCCTGTGGGCCGCGCTGCCCGCGGCCGGCGTGCAGCTGCGCTGCCCGGCGCGGGTGGAGGCGATGGAACAGGACGCGGCCGGCGTGCGCCTGACCCTGGACGACGGCGCGCGGCTGGAGGCCCGGCTGGTGATCGCCGCCGACGGCGCGGCCTCCACCCTGCGTGAGCTGGCCGGACTGGGCACGCAGGGCCACGACTATCGCCAGCGCGGCGTAGTCGGCTACATCCGCACCGAACGCCCGCACGAGGACACCGCCTGGCAGCGCTTCCTGCCGACCGGGCCGCTGGCCGTGCTGCCCTGCACCAAGGGACGCAGTTCGATCGTGTGGACCTTGCCGCAGGCAGAGGCCGCGCGCGTGCTGGCGCTGGAGGAGGACGCGTTCTCGCGCGAGCTCACCCAGGCCTTCGCCGGGCGGCTGGGCGAGATGGTCATCGACTCGCCGCGCGCGGCCTTCCCGCTGCGGCTGCAGCTGGCGCGTCAGTACGTCGAGGGCCGCCTGCTGCTGGTCGGCGACGCCGCGCACGCGGTGCATCCGCTGGCCGGGCAGGGCGTAAACCTGGGCCTGCGTGACGTGGCCGGGCTGCTGGATAACGTGGCCCAGGCCCAGGCGCGGCAGGCGCCGTGGGACGGCGCGCACCGGCTGCAGCGCTGGGCGCGCACCCGCCTGAGCGAGAACGCCGTGGCCGCCTACACCTTCGACGGCATCAACCGCCTGTTCTCCACCGACGAGCTGCATACCACCCTGGCGCGCGGCCCGCTGCTCGGCCTGGCCGGCAGGCTGCCGCCGCTGACCGACCTGCTGTGGCGTCGCGCGGCGGGGCTCTGACGCGGCGCTGCTGTTGGTAGAGCGGAGCTTGCTCCGCTGTTCTTCGGCCAGGTCGCTTGGAAAGCCTCAGCGGAGCAAGCTCCGCTCTACAGGCAGTCCCTTCAACCCGCCCTCGGCGGTGGGGGCGATGGCCTTGGCGCCGAGACTGTTGAGCGCGTTGCGGGGCGCGGCGGGGCTCTGACGCGGCGTTGCTGTTGGTAGAGCGGAGCTTGCTCCGCTGTTCTTCGGCCAGGTCGCTTGGAGAGCCTCAGCGGAGCGAGCTCCGCTCTACAGGCGTTGGCATCTGCCGTCCGCTGCAATTACGGCAGGAACGGGAACACCAGCTTCAGCAGCCCCTTCAACCCGCCCTCGGCGGTGGAGGCGATGGCCTTGGCGCCCAGGCTGTTGAGCGCGTTGCGGGCATCGACCCAGCGCAGCTTGGTGACGTCCTTCTGCAGCAGGTCGGCCACCTCGGCCGCGGTCGGCTGCAGCTTCTTCAGCTCGCGCGTGATCGCGGCCGGATCCGGCTGCAGATAACCCCATTTCTCGGCGATCTTCAGCAGCGTGTCGAAGCGCACCGCGACCACCTCGCGGTTGCGCTCGTACACCGGCAGCGCGCCGACCTCGAGGATGGCCTGTTCGAACTGCTGCGCATCGTCGGGATGCTCGACGCGGATGGCGAGGAAGCCCTCCTTCTTGGCGCGCTCACTGACGTGCTTGGCGCCCGAGCGCAGGTTGTCCTCGGTCAGCACCGTGGCCACGATCCGCTGCAGGGCCGCGTCGGGTTCCTCGGGCACCAGGGCGCGCCAGCGCGCATAGCCGTCGCGGCGCAGGCTCTTGACCCGCGTGGCGGTGATGCGCAGCTGCAGCGCGGCGGCGGCGTTGGAACTGTCGCGCGGGATCGCGCCATCGCGCTCGAGCAGCACGAAGGTCAGCAGTTCCAGGTCGCGCTTGTTCAGCGACCCGAAGCCCTGCATCAGCGACAGGCGCAGGAACTCCTCGGCGAACCCGGCCGGGTCCTTGAGCTGGATCGGTTGCATGGCAAGGCCCTCCCTTTGACGGAGGTCAGCATCGCATGGGGCGATTGCAGCGTCTGAGACCGTCAGGGCTGGCGATCACGGGTTGCGCGAAGTGGGCAGTGCGTCAAGCCACGCGCCCAAGCGTCGTCGCCTGCTGCTACCGCGCTGCGCTCACTTCTCGCCCTTGGAGGCGAACACCGTGATCTCCTCACGGTCGTGATACAGCTGCTTGGCGCGCAGGGTGCGCAGGCCGCCGGACTGGGTGCGCAGGATCTCCAGGCACAGCACCGTCTCGTCCCAGCGCTTCTTCATCGGCAGCTTGAGGTTGAACACGCTGTGCCGGCACCAGCCCTCGCGCAGCCAGGTGGCCATGCGCTCGGCCACGCGGCGCGGCTGCTCGACCATGTCGCAGACCATCCAGTCCAGCGGCTGGGCGGGCTTCCAGTGGAAGCCGTCGGCGCGCAGATGGGTGACCAGGCCGGTGTCGAGCACGTGCTGGCGCAGCGGGCCGTTGTCGATGCTGGTGACCTGCAGCTGCTGGCGGGTGAGCACCCAGGTCCAGCCGCCCGGGGCGGCGCCCAGGTCGGCCGCGCGCATGCCGGCGCGCAGCAGCGCGGCGCGCTCGTCATCGAGCAGGGCCAGGAAGGCTTCCTCCAGCTTCAGCGCCGAGCGCGACGGCGCCTCGGGCAGCAGGCGCAGGCGCGGGATGCCCAGCGGCCAGGGCGCGGCATCGCCTGGCTGGGCCAGGCCCAGCAGCGCGTGATCGCCGGCGACGAACAGCACGTGCAGGCGCGGCAGCCGCGGGTCTTCCTTGGGGCTGAGCAGGCCGGCCTTGCGCAGCGCCGGGCGCAGCGCATTGCCGAAGCTGCGCGCCAGCCCGGCCAGCGGCTTGGCCGTGTCCGAATCCGGGTGCTCCACCCACACATCGCCGAGCCGGGGCAGGCCGTCCAGCGCGGCCAGCATCGGCGTGATGCGGTCGGCCGGGTCCAGCCCGCGCAGCTCGGCGATCAGCGCCAGCTTCTGGCGCGCGAACACCAGCGTGCGCCAGGGCAGGGCCTCGGCCAGCCCCGCGTCCTCGCAGGCGAAGACCGCATAGCCATCGTTGCGCTGGGTGCGGGCGTAGCCGGCCAGCCCGGCCTCGGCCGCGCGCTGGGTCAGCTCGGCCGCCAGCTCCGGCTCGAAGCCCTGGCGGCAATAGCACAGCAGGCCGATGGTCTTCATGCCTGCCTCCGGCGTGCGTACGGTTGCGCACCGGCCGTTGCGTGGCTGCTCATCGGCCCGGCGCCTGCAGCGCCAGCCGCATCAGGAGCTGGTCCTCATCCACGCCGTCCCGGCGCACGGCGCACGGTTCGATCCCGTAGACAGCGAAGCCGGCCTGCTCGTACAGGCGGCGGGCCGGCAGGTTGCCGGCGACCACGGTCAGCAGCAGCGTCTCGATGCCGCTGTCGCGCGCCTGCGCGATCAGCTGCGAGAGCAGGCGGCCGGCGATGCCCTGGCGGCGATGCGACGCGCGCACCACCACGCTGCGGACCTCGGCGACGTGGCGCCGCGCCCGCCGCGGGAAACGCACGGTGCGCATGAAGCCCACCAGCCGCTCGCCGTCGAAGGCGCCGGCATAGCGGATGTCGGCGTCGGCCAGTTCGGCCTCGAACTGCGCCACCGGCGTGGCCTCGATCTCGGCGGCCGTCGACAGGAAGGCCTCGGGCGTTTCCTGCAGCCCGGCCACGCGGCACGCCTTCAGCGCGGCCGCATCGGCCACGGTCAGGGGGCGGATCGTCACGGCCGAGCGGACGCGGGCGGCGGCTGTGTTCGCGGACATCGAAGCGATGGTCTTCAGTACTGCGGGCCGTGCTGGCCGTAGTGGGCCAGCACCGCGCGGGCGTCGTCGCGGTGCAGGTCGCGCACGACCTCGATGCCGCGCTTGCCCAGCTCGCCGACCCAGTCGGCCGGCAGCGGGCCTTCGTCGAAGTCGGTCAGCGATTCGACGTCCTCGGCGCGCGCGCCGATCAGCAGCCGGTCGATGCCGGCCCACACCGTGGCGCCGAAGCACTGGCAGCAGGGCTGGGCCGAGGTGGCCAGCGCGACCGGGCCGGACAGCACCGCGTTGAGGCGGAAGCTCTGCGTGCGCTGCTGGGCCAGCATGTAGGCCATGTTCTCGGCATGCGCCAGCGAGGTGTTGTGCGGCACCACGCGGTTGACGCCGGCCGCGACGATGCGGTCGCCGTCGAACACCACCGCGCCGAACGGGCCGCCGCTGGCGTGCTCGACGTTCAGCCGCGACAGGGTGATGGCCAGCGCCACCTTGTCGGCATCGCTGGCGTAGGCGCGACCCAGGTCCACGGCGTCGTGGACCCAGGCGGGCAGGGTGAGATGGACCTGGGCGTAAAGCATCAGCGGATCTGCAGCGGTGCGGGGGCGGGAGAATTCAGGCTGCCGGCGCCGTCGCCCGCCGGCTGGCAGGTGCCGGCCTGGCACTGGCAGGCGCTGATCGGGCGGAAGCCGCAGATGCCCATGCGGCCGCTGGCCTGGCACTGCGCCTGGACCGCGGCCGGGTCGGTGGGGCTGTCCACATTGACGCAGGCCGGCAGTTCGCCGCAGCAGCTGCCGATGTTCTTGACCACGCACTGCGCATCGCTGGTGCACTGGGTCTGGACCTTGGCCGGCGTGCTGGGGGGGCGCGAGGGCGCGGGCGTGGCGTTCGAGCCGCTCTGCGCGCTGGGAGCCGGCGCCGGGGCGGGGTTGGCCGGCACGGCCTGGGTGTTGGCCGGCGCGGCGCAGCCGGCCAGCAGCACGGCGGCCAGCAGCGGGGCGAGCAGGGCGCGCCAGGAACGCATCACGCCTGCGCCGCCCAGGTGTCGCGCAGGGTCACGCTGCGGTTGAACACCGGCTTGTCCGCGGTGTGGTCGCGGCGGTCGGCGACGAAGTAGCCGGTGCGCTCGAACTGGAAAGACTGCTCCGGCGCGGCCTGGGCCGCGGCCGGCTCGACGAAGCCGGCGACCACGCGCTTGGACTCCGGGTTGAGGTAGTCGCGGTAGGTCTTGCCCTCGCTCTCATCGTCCGGCTTGGCCACCGAGAACAGGCGATCGAACAGCCGGATCTCCGCCGCCACGCCCGCCCTGGCATCGACCCAGTGGATCGTGCCCTTGATCTTGCGGTTGGCGCCTTCCATGCCCGGGCGCGACTCGGGATCGAGCGTGCCGTGCAGCGCGACGATCCGGCCATCGCCGTCCTTGATCACCTCTTCGCACTTGATGATGCCGGCGCCGCGCAGGCGCACTTCGCCGCCGGGCACCAAGCGCTTCCAGCCCTTGGGCGGCACCTCGGCGAAATCCTCGCGCTCGATCCACAGCTCGCGCGAGAACGGCACCTGGCGCGTGCCGGCCGCCTCGTCCTTGGGGTGGTTGGCGAAGGTCAGCGACTCGGCGTGGTCCTCGGGCAGGTTGGTCAGCACCAGCTTGAGCGGGTCGATCACCGCCATGCGCCGCGGCGCGCTGGCGTCCAGGTCGTCGCGCAGGCAGCCTTCCAGCACCGAGAAATCGATCACCGAGTTCTGCTTGGAGATGCCGACCCGATCGACCAGCAGGCGCAGGCTCGCCGGGGTGTAGCCGCGGCGGCGCAGGCCCTGCAGCGTGTACATGCGCGGATCGTCCCAGCCTTCGACCAGGCCCTCGGTGACCAGCGTAGTCAGCTTGCGCTTGCTCATCACCGTGTAGTTGATGTTCAGGCGCGAGAACTCGATCTGGCGCGGCCGGTCGGCTTCGTTGGGGAAGCCCTTGTCCAGCAGCGGCTGCAGCAGCTCGGGGTGGCCGACCAGGTCGACCTTCTCCACGCACCAGTCGTACAGCGGGCGATGGTCCTCGAACTCCAGCGTGCACAGCGAATGGGTGATGCCTTCCACCGCATCGCTGAGCGAATGGGCGAAGTCGTACATGGGGTAGATCGGCCAGGCGTTGCCGGTGTTCTGGTGCTCGACGTGCTTGATCCGGTACAGCGCCGGGTCGCGCAGGTTGATGTTGCCGCTGGCCATGTCGATCTTGGCGCGCAGCGTGCGCGCGCCATCGGGGAACTCGCCGGCGCGCATGCGGCGCAGCAGGTCCAGGTTCTCCTCCACGCTGCGCTCGCGCCAGGGCGAGTTGCGGCCCGGTTCGGTCAGCGTGCCGCGGTACTCACGCACCTGCTCGGCGCTGAGGTCGCAGACGAACGCATCGCCCTGCTGGACCAGCTTCTCGGCGGCCAGGTAGAGCACGTCGAAGTAGTCCGAGGCATGGCGCAGGTTGGCCCAGTCGAAGCCCAGCCAGCGCACGTCGTCCTGGATGGCGGCGACGAACTCGGGGTCTTCCTTGGCCGGATTGGTGTCGTCCAGGCGCAGGTTGCACGCCCCGCCGAACTCGGCCGCCACGCCGAAGTCCAGGCAGATCGCCTTGGCGTGGCCGATGTGCAGATAGCCGTTGGGCTCGGGCGGAAAGCGCGTGCGCACGCCCTGGTGGCGGCCCTGGGCCAGGTCCTCGCGCACGATCTGGCGGATGAAATCGCGCTTCTCTACCGGCGCCTGGGCGTCGGGGGCGCGGGTTTCGGGCGCGGAATCGGCGGAAGCGGCAGGCGTATCGGACATGGGCAGCGGCAAGACGAGATCCAAACGCCAAGTCTAGCCCAAGCGGCCGCGGGCCCTCTGCCCGAAGTCTCGCGCTGCGCGCGCTGTGGGCGCTACAGCCGCAGTCTTGTTTGAGCCCTGCGGGAGCTTGGTGGAGGCTCGGTGGCCGCTCGGTGGGAGCCGCCATGGCGGCGATGAGGCTCTACCCAGACGGCTTGGGGACTCCCGGTAAGGCCCCATCGCCGCCATGGCGGCTCCTACCTCCTACCTGTAGAGCGGAGCTTGCTCCGCTGCTCTTCCTTCGGTTCGTGGGGACGGCCCCAGCGGAGCAAGCTCCGCTCTACAGGCAGGCCGCTGCGAGGTTTGAGGAGACAGAGCGGCACATCGACAGGCCAGCCGCCGCGCCGGGCGTATGCTCGCGGCCAATCCCGCCTTGCTGGAGGTCCGCATGCAAGTGGCCTATCGCGCCGACAACCTGTTCGATGCCCATCTGGCGCGGCATGCGCTGGAGGACGCGGGCATCCCGGCCTTCGTCTTCGGCGAATCGCTGCTGGGCGCCGGCGGCGAACTGCCGCTGTTCGGCGTGCTGCGCGTGTGCGTGCCCGACGTGGCCCTGCCGCAGGCCCGCGATGCGCTGCAGGCGGCGGGCTTGCTCGACCCCCCGTCCGACCCCATCTGTGGGGATCTGGACGCTCCCGACCTGCTGCCGGCCTAGCGCCGGCCATCCGCGCGGCGTCCAGGCGCCCCCCGGAGCGCGAAGACAGGCACTGGGCCGCCCGCCCCTCACATCGTCGCAAGGAGGTTTCCCATGCTCGAGTCCCTCACCAGCCGCCTTGGCATCGGCGCGTTCAAGCAGCGCCTGCCGCGCGCGGAAGAAGCCCTGCCGGGCCGTCAGACGCCGCTGCCGCTGCGCAATGTGCATTTCGTCAACGGCCAGCCGCTCAAGGGCGAGTTCCCGGGCATGGAGACGATCGGTTTCGGCATGGGCTGCTTCTGGGGCGCCGAACGCAAGTTCTGGCAGCTGCCGGGCGTGGTCACCACGGCGGTGGGCTATCAGGGCGGCTTCACGCCCAACCCGACCTACGAGGAAAGCTGCACTGGCATGACCGGCCACGCCGAGGTCGTGCGGGTGGTGTTCGACCCGGCGAGGGTGTCGCTGGACGAGGTGCTGCGCACCTTCTGGGAAAACCACGACCCCACCCAGGGCATGCGTCAGGGCAACGACCGCGGCACCGAGTACCGCTCGGCGATCTACTGCGAAACCCAGTCCCAGTACGACGCCGCGCTGGCCAGCCGCGACGCCTACCAGCAACGCCTGGGCGAGGCCGGCTACGGCCAGATCACCACCGAGATCGTCTACCCGGCGCCGCCGTTCTACTACGCCGAGGACTACCACCAGCAGTACCTGGCCAAGAACCCGGCCGGCTATTGCGGCCTGGGCGGCACCGGCGTGAGCTGCCCGATCGGCCTGGAGGCCTGATCGGTCCGCTGGCCGGATCGCGTGCGCGTCATCGGCCGCCCATGCCGGTGACGCGGCTCAACCGGGGCTGACCTGCTCCGCCTTGAGGCGGCGTTGGTGTCATCGAGCCCCCGAGTTGTCCGTCATGACCGCGCGCCGCCCGTACCGCCACCTCGGCTTCTTCTTCCTGGGCTTGCTGGCACTGGTCCTGGCCGGCTTCACGCCGCGTATCCCGGACACGCCGTTCTTCGGCTATCTCGGTCGCGCGCCGGACTTCGCGGGCGTGCCGGCCGCGGTCCACTTCCACGCGCTCGTCTGCGTCGCCTGGTTTGCGCTGCTGATCGTGCAGCCGTTCCTGATCGAGGCGGGCAGGCCGCGCGTGCACCGTTGGCTGGGCTGGGCCTCCATCGCGCTGGTGGTCCTGTTCGCGGGCAGCGTGGGCTGGCTGCAGTGGCGACGGTTTTCACCGGGCCTCCTGTTCGATCCGGCGTTCTTCGTGGCGTTCTACGCGCTCGCGCTGCTGTACCGGCGCCGCTTCTTCCGGCACGCCGCCTTCGTGGTCGCTGCCGCGCTGATGGTGGCCCAGCCTGGTCTGGCGCGGCTGGGGATCCACCTGGCCGGCGGCTTCGCGGGCGTGATCTACACGATGATCGCGCTGTATCTGGCGGTCATCGTCTTCTGGCTGCATGCCCGCTTCGCCTATGGGCGGCCGTTGCTGCGCAGCCCGTTTCTCGTGGTCCTGGCGATGTTCATGCTGGACCACGCGCTGACCTTCGCGGTCGGCTGATTTGGGGCCGCGCTGAGCCTGTCGATCAGGTCAGTCGGCGAACTCCGCGGCGAACATCGCCTCCACGCCGGCGATGTCCTCCTCGCGCTCGGGATGCAGCAGGCGCAGGCAGGCCGTGGCGAAGTTGACCGGGCTGGTGCCCGGCGCTGTGACCACGCCGTCGGCGCTGACCACCTTCTCCTGGCGGTAATGGGCCTGCCCGGCATAGACCGGGCCCAGGCGCTCGGTCAGGAAGGCCAGCGCATTGCTGGTGTGCGGCCGCGCGTCCAGCAGCCCGGCGTAGGCCAGGGCCAGGGTGGCCCCGCAGATCGCCGCGACCGGGCGCTGGGCGGCCACGCGCTCGCGCAGCAGGCCGCTCAGGCCGGGGATCTCGCCGGCCTGCCACTGGTCCGAACCGGGCAGGATCCACAGGTCTGCCTCCAGCGGCGCCAGGTCGGACAGGGCGAATTGCGGGACGATCTGCAGGCCACCGATGCTGGTCACCGGCTTGCCGTCGATGCTGGCGCTGAGCACGGTATCGCCGAACCACGCCCGTGCCGCCGGCAGGACCACGCCGATCTCCCAGTCCGCCACGCCATCGACCATCACCACCGCGATCGTGCCCATTGCCGCCTGCGCTCCGTCATAAGGTTGGAGGCCGAGTGTGGCAGGGCCATGCAGGCACGCAAGTGACCGGCCCGCGCCGCGGCGGCGTGCGCCCGACAGGCGATGCCCTAGAATGGCCGCATGCCCCTGCAGACCGACACCCTGGCCAATCAGCTGCTGATCGCGCTCCCGGCGCTGGACGATCCGCATTTCGCGCGCAGCGTGGCGCTGATCTGCCAGCACGACGACGAGGGCGCCATGGGCGTGGTCGTCAACCGCGCCTCGGAATACACGCTGGGCGAGGTCCTGCAGCAGATGAACCTGCACACCAGCGACGAGGCGCTGCGCAACCGCGTGGTGCTGTACGGCGGCCCGGTGCATCCCGAGCGCGGCTTCGTCCTGCACGATGGCGGCGAGGACTGGGATTCGACCATGCAGATCGGCGCCGGCCTGTACCTGACCACCTCGCGCGACATCCTGGAGGCCATGGCCCGCGGCGACGGCCCGGCCCATGCCGTGGTCGCGCTGGGCTGCGCCGGCTGGGGCGCCGGGCAGCTGGAGTTCGAACTGGGCGAGAACAGCTGGCTGACCGCGCCGGCCGATGGCGAGCTGCTGTTCGACCTGCCGCTGGATCAGCGCTGGCAGGCCGCCGGCGGCCGCATCGGCGTGGACATGACCCGCATGACGGATTACAGCGGACACGCATGATGACGGCGGCCGGACACCGTGCCGCAGGGCGCCGTCCGAGACCGGCGGCGCCGCACTTTTCGATCCCGGAGCGCCGATGAAGCTGGACGGCACCGTCCTGGGCTTCGACGTGGGCGCACGCCGCATCGGCGTGGCCGTGGCCAGCGCCTTCGGTACCGGCGCGCGCGCGCTGGCCGTGGTCGATGTGCATCCGGGCGGGCCGGACTGGGCCGCCATCGACAAGCTGCGCGGCGAATGGCGCCCCGACGGCTTCGTGGTCGGCGACCCGATGACCCTGGACGGCGGCGACCAGCCGATCCGCAAGCGCGCCCATGCCTTCGCCCGCGAACTGCGCCAGCGCTACCAGATGCCGGTGGTGCTGGTCGACGAGCGCTCCAGTTCGGTCGAGGCCGCGCAGCGTTTCGCGGTCGACCGCGCCCAGGGGCGCAAGCGCAAGCGCGACGCCGCGGCGCTGGATGCGGTGGCCGCGGCGGTCATCGTCGAGCGCTGGCTGGCCGCCCCGCAGGACGCCACGCATGTGCCATGAGCGCCCGCGCCCGGGCAGGCGCGGTGCCGAACGCCTGATTCCTTCCCGCCGCGCGCCGCGCGCGCGGCTCCTTCGCCTCACCACGAGCACACCATGAGCCAACTGGATTCCAACGGACGCCTGCTGCACCTGCTGACCCTGGAGGGCCTGCCGAAGGATACGCTGTGCCGCATCCTCGACCGCGCCGGCATGATCCGCGACACCGCGCTGGGCCGCACGCACAAGCGCGACACGCTGGTCGGGCGCACGGTGTGCACGCTGTTCTTCGAGCCCTCCACGCGCACGCGCAGCTCGTTCCAGATCGCCGCCCAGCGCCTGGGCGCGGACGTGGTGAACTTCGACGCCTCGACCTCCTCGGCGCGCAAGGGCGAGACCGCGCTGGACACCTTGCGCAACCTGGAGGCGATGGGCGTGCGCGGCTTCGTGGTACGCCATCCCGACGACGGCGCCGCGCAGATGCTGGCCGCGCACGCGCACGAGGGCACCACGGTGATCAACGCCGGCGACGGCCGCGCCGCGCATCCCACCCAGGGCCTGCTGGACGTGCTGACCATCCGCCAGGCCAAGGGCCCGGATTTCTCCAAACTCAAGATCGTGATGGTCGGCGACATCAAGCATTCGCGCGTGGCGCGCTCGGACCTGCATGCGCTGCGCACGCTCGGTGCCACCGACATCACCCTGTGCGCGCCGGACACGCTGCTGCCCGGCGGCGAGGTGTGCGACGGCTGCCGCACCACCGGCGATTTCGATGCCGCCCTGGAGGGCGCCGACGTGCTGATGATGCTGCGCCTGCAGCGCGAGCGCATGGAGGAAGGCCTGGTGACCTCGCTGGAGGATTACCACCGCGACTACGGCCTGACCGCCGCGCGCCTGAAGCGCGCCGCGCCCGAGGCGGTGGTGCTGCATCCGGGCCCGATCAACCGCGGCGTGGAGATCACCGACGAGGTGGCCGACGGCCCGCAGTCGCTGGTCCTGCGCCAGGTCGGCAACGGCGTGGCCATCCGCATGGCCGTGCTGGAGATGCTGCTGGGCTGAAGGCCCCAGGCGGTTTGGCCGCGCGCGCCGCATGACGCGCGCGGCCGGCGAATCAGCGCCGCTGCAGCCGATAGACCGTGGTGTGCAGCGCGGTCATGCCGTCGGCGGCGAAGCGCGGCTCATCGGCCAGGATCTCGCGCCGCTCCAGCGGCGCGATGGTCCAGTGCGCGGCATAGCGGGCCTGGACCTCGTCCGCATCGACCGAGAACGGCGGGCCGGCGCGCTCGTGCTGGGCGTATTCCAGCGTGATCAGCAGCGCCCGGCAGTGCGCCGGCAGGCGTCCGTAGACCTCGTCCACGTAGCGGGCCCGCAGCGGTTCGGGCAGGGCGATCAGCGCGGCGCGGTCGTAGACGCCGGCGCAGTCGGCCAGCAGTTCGGCATCGACATCGAACACGTCACCGCAGATCAGCTCGATGGCGCCGGCCGTGTAATGGGTGCCGTAGCGGGTGACGCGGGTCTGCGGCGTCAGCCCGTGCTCGGCGAAGAACTGCGCGACCGCCAGCGGCGACAGCTCCAGACCGAGCACGCGGTGACCCTGCGCGGCCAGCCAGGCCAGGTCCAGCGACTTGCCGCACAGCGGCACGAACACCTGGCTGCCGGCGGGCAGCTGCAGTGCCGGCCAGTGCTTTTCCAGCAGCGGCATCACCTTGTGCTGGTGGAAGGGGATCTGGTTGTCCTGCCATTTCTGAAGCCAGAAGTCCGGTTGCATTCACGTTCCTTTTCGCTTGAGCACTCAGGAAGTCTATTCGCGTTCTGCTTCCTCGCCGGATGGATTCACATGGCCAATCCAGCCTGCCTCGACTTCCGCGACAGCCGACAAAATCTGCTCCGCGAAGTGTCGCGCTTGCGCGACATCGAATTCCACCGCGCTGAGCCAAGGGGTCGCGCCGACCTTGATGAAGATCAGGCCTTCTTCAGCACGAGCCTGACAACTGACGATTTCCTGGTAGCGCTCGCTCGGCTCCTCGGGTACCGACGACATCAGGCCACGTCCACGTTCTGCCGCAACGATGCCAGTATCAGTCGCAGCGAGGACGAACGCGCCGCTGCGCGCGGGGAAGGTGAACTACTGGACATCCAGCCCATCAACCTTCTGCCAACCGCGCGGCAGCAGCATCCCCCGAGTAGCACGCGTCCCCGTGTAGAGATCCAGATCCTTGAACGACAGGGTCATGGTGCGCGCGCCGCTGTGCACGGCCAGCGTGCCGCCGGGACCGATGGCGGCGATGGCGACCACGCGCTCGGTGGCCAGCTTGGCCTTGGGGATGTCGATCAGCTTGTTGCCCTTGCCCTTGTCCAGCTCGGGCAGGTCGCTGGCGGCGATCGCCAGCAGGTTGCCGGCGCTGGTCACCGCGACGATACGGTCGGTGGCCGGGTTGGCCACCAGCGCCGGCTGCAGCACCTTGGCGTTGGGCGTGAGGTTGAACATCGCCTTGCCCGCCTTGTTGCGGCTGGTGAGGTTCTCGAAGCGGGTGACGAAGCCGTAGCCGTGCGAGGAGGCCAGCACGAAGCGGGTGTCGTTCTCGCCCGAGGCCAGCGCCTGGAACGAGGCGCCGGCCGCCGGCGAGAAGCGCCCGGTCAGCGGTTCGCCGTTGCCGCGCGCAGAGGGCAGGGTGTGCACCGCGGTCGAATACGCGCGCCCGGTCGAATCCAGGAACGCCACCTGGTGGTTGCTGCGCGCGCGCACCGCCGCCAGCAGGCCATCGCCATCGCGATAGGACAGCTTGGCGGTGTCGATGTCGCCGCCCTTGGCCGCGCGCACCCAGCCCTTCTCCGAGACCACCACCGTCATCGCCTCGCTGGCGACCAGCTCGGTCTCGTCCAGCGCCTGCGCGGCCTGGCGGGCGATCAGCGGCGAGCGGCGCTCGTCGCCGAACTTCTTGGCGTCGGCCAGCAGCTCGTCCTTGACCAGCTTCCTGAGCTTGGTCTTGGAATCCAGCGTGGCCAGCAGCTTCTCGCGCTCCTTGGCCAGCTCGTCCTGCTCGCCGCGGATCTTCATCTCCTCCAGGCGGGCCAGCTGGCGCAGGCGGGTCTCCAGGATGTAGTCGGCCTGTTCCTCTGACAGCGCGAAGCGCTGGATCAGCGCCGGCTTGGGCTCGTCCTCGCTGCGGATGATGCGGATGACCTCATCCAGGTTGAGGAAGGCGGTCAGCAGGCCTTGCAACAGGTGCAGGCGGCGCTCGACCTTCTCCAGGCGGTGCTTGAGGCGGCGGGTGACCGTGTCGTAGCGGAAGCCCAGCCATTCGCTCAGCAGCGACTTGAGGTTCTTGACCTGCGGGCGACCGTCCAGGCCGATGATGTTGAGGTTGACCCGATAGCTCTTCTCCAGGTCGGTGGTGGCGAACAGATGGCCCATCAGCTGGTCGGCATCGACGCGGTTGGAGCGCGGGATCAGCACCACGCGCACCGGGTTCTCGTGGTCGGACTCGTCGCGGATGTCCTCCAGCCAGGGCAGCTTCTTGGCGCGCATCTGCGCGGCGATCTGCTCGATCACCTTGGACGGGGAGACCTGGTAGGGCAGGGCGGTCACCACGATGTTGGCGTGCTCGCGGGTGAAGGTCGCCCGGGCGCGCACGCTGCCGTTGCCGGTCTCGTACATCGCGCGCAGGTCGGCCGGCGCGGTGATGATCTCGGCGGTGGTCGGGTAGTCCGGGCCGCGCACGTGCTCGCACAGGTCGGCCACGGTCGCGTCCGGGTCGTCGATCAGGCGGATCAGCGCGCTGACGATCTCGCCCAGGTTGTGCGGCGGCACGTCGGTGGCCATGCCCACGGCGATGCCGGTGGTGCCGTTGAGCAGCAGGTGCGGCAGGCGCGCCGGCAGCCAGGTCGGCTCCTCCAGGGTGCCGTCGAAGTTGGGCGACCAGTCGGTGGTCCCTTGGCCCAGCTCGCCCAGCAGCACTTCGGCGATCGGGGTGAGCTTGGACTCGGTGTAGCGCATGGCCGCGAACGACTTGGGATCGTCGGACGAGCCGAAGTTGCCCTGGCCATCGATCAGCGGATAGCGGTAGGAGAACGGCTGGGCCATCAGCACCAACGCCTCGTAGCAGGCCGAGTCGCCGTGCGGGTGGTACTTGCCGATGACATCGCCGACGGTGCGCGCCGACTTCTTCGGCTTGGCGGCGGCGCCCAGGCCGAGCTCGCTCATCGAATAGATGATGCGGCGCTGGACCGGCTTGAGCCCGTCGCCGATGAAGGGCAGGGCACGGTCCAGGACCACGTACATCGAGTAGTCCAGGTAGGCGCGTTCGGCGTACTCGCGCAGCGGGATCTGTTCGAATCCGTGGAAGGTGGGGCGGATGGCGTCGTCGGTCATGCGGCACTGCGGTTGAGGTGAACCCGCCGATTTTAGCCCCCCGCCCGTCGCAGTGCCCGCGACACGGCGGGCCCTAGCGTCAGCCGCCCCAGCCGAACGGCAGCAGCGGCCCGCCCAGCCACATCCAGCGCGCCATCCACGCCGTGGCCAGGGCGATCAGCGCGGTCAGGGGCGCGCCCACGCGCAGGAAGTCGCCGAAGGTGTACTGGCCCGGGTTGAGGATCAGCAGGTTGCCGTGGTGGCCGATCGGGGTCAGGAACGAGGCCACCGCGCCCATGGCGATGCAGATCACGAACGGGGTCGGCGGCTCGCCCAGCGCCTGGGCCATGGCCAGGGCGATGGGCGTGAGCAGCACGGTGGTGGCCGCATCGGAGAGGATCTGGGTCAGCAGCGCGGCACTGGCGAACATCACCAGCAGCAGGGTCAGCGCGCTCCAGTGCGCGGCATGGCGGCCGAGGATGTCGGCGAACCAGGCGGCCGTGCCGGTCTTCTCCATCGCCATGCCCAGCGGAATCACGCCGGCGATCATCACGTAGATGCGCACGTCGATTTCCTCGTAGGCGCGTTCCACGCCCACGCAGCGGGTGATGATCATGGCCACCGCGCCGGACAGGAAGGCGATCTGCGGGGTGAGCCAGCCGGTGGCCGCGGCGGCCACCGAGGCCACCATGATCGCCAGGGCCAGCGGCGCGCGCCGGCGGCTGCGCTGGTGCGCCTCGAACGGCATCAGCATCAGGAAGCCATGGTGCTGGGCCAGCTTGCCGAAGATGTTCTGCCGGCCCCACAGCACCAGCAGGTCGCCTTCCTCGAGCACCACCTCGGACAGCTCGCCGTGCAGCCAGCCCTCCTTGCGCCACAGGCCGACCACCACCACGCCCAGGGTATGCAGGAAGTCGATGCTGGCCACGCTGCGGCCGACGAACTCCGAATGCGGCGCCACCACCGCCTGCACCAGCTGTTCCTCGCCCAGCAGCTCGGTCTTGCGCGCATCCTCGCGCGGCTGCTCGCCGTACTTGACCACCGCGTGCAGCGACAGCCCGGGCTCGTCCTTGATCGAGGCGATCTCGTCGGGCGAGGCGCGCACCAGCAGCACGTCGCCGCGCTGCAGCGGGCTGTCGGCGCGCTGCCGGGGCCGGCGCACGCCGTGGCGCAGCCAGTTCACCACCTGCAGGCGCTCGCCGAAGTGCGTGCGGAAGGCCTCGTAGGTCTGGCCGATCCACGGCGAGTCCTCGTCCACCACCAGCTCGGTGTAGTAGCGCTCCAGGCGCATGTAGCTGTCGCTGCTGGACTCGCCGCTGCGCTTGGGCACCAGCCAGCGGCCCAGCAGCATGTAGACGGTGCCCAGCAGCACCAGCACCGCGCCGATCGGGGTGATGGCGAAGAACCCCAGCCCGTCCTGGCCCGAGCGCTTGAGCAGATCGTTGGCCAGCAGGAAGGCCGGCGCGCTGATCAGAGTCAGCGTAGTGCCCAGCGAGGCGGCCAGCGACATCGGCATCAGCAGGCGCGAGGCCGCCAGCTTCTGCTCGCGCGCCAGCCGCATCAGGATCGGCAGCATCATCGCGGTGACCATCAGATGGTGCGAGAACGCGGCCAGCGCCGCGGTGGCCGGCATTACCACCGCGATGGTGCGCCACTCGCTGCCACCGGCGGCCCGGCCGATGGCCTGGCCGATGCGGTCGGTGATGCCGGTGGCGGCCAGGCCCGCCGAGAGCACGAACACCGCGGCCACGATGATCGCCGGCTCGCTGGAGAAGCCCGACAGCGCCTCGCGCGGGTTAAGGATGCCGGTCAGCGTCAGGGCCAGCATCGCCAGCATCGCCACCAGATCCACGCGCAGCTTCTCGCTGACGAACAGCGCCAGCGTCACCGCCAGGATGACCAGGAAGAGCAGCTGCTGAGGTTCCAGTGACACGCGATGGCTCCGGGAAGGGCGCGCGCCAGCTTAAGCCCGGGCTTCCACGCGCACGGTGTAGGCGCCTGGACCTGAAGCGCCGCGCCGCGGTGGCAACAAAAAACCCCGCGCTGGCGGGGTTTGATGTGTGGCAGTGGCCTGCCGATCCGTTGGTGCCCAGGAGAGGACTCGAACCTCCACGGTTTTACCCGCTAGTACCTGAAACTAGTGCGTCTACCAATTCCGCCACCTGGGCAACGGGGCGCGCATTCTGCGGTCAGGGCGGGGCGCACGTCAACAGGTTTTGCACATCGCATATCGCGCGCGCGCGCAGGAAGATCGGAAAGTCGCCTGGCCGGCGTGCGGCGACGCGGACCTGTTGATGCGCTTGCGGCCGGTGAGCTCGCTTCGTTTACCAACCTCGACCCTGCTTGGTTGAGGCTCTACAGCGAAGAGATAGGACTCCGCTCGACCCGGAGGCATTGAGCAGGCGCTCTGCCCCCTCCCTTTCGCCGAAGGCGAAGGGGAGGGCCGGGGTGGGGTGCTGTTGCTCTTGCTCTTGCTTCGGTGGCTTGCCGGGTAAAGCCCCGACCCCTCCCCATCCCTCCCCTGCGCTGCGCGCAAGGGAGGGGGCCTCAAGTCGATCATTTCCCGTCACTGATCGCGTTATGCGCGAGGGAAGGTGGTCTAACGCTCTCCGCAAACCGCAGCCTCGCGACCTGACGCACGAGGCAGCGGTCCGGCGGGCGGGGGCCGCGCCTAGCGAGGCAGGACGCCGAGCGCCCGAATCAGGGCACGATGCTCTGATTGAGGGAAAAGCGGCC